>JBBRNB010000004.1:0-117923 GCA_038230535.1 Thermoanaerobaculia bacterium | reverse complement strand
CGCTGCAGCGGCGTCCATCAGCACAGGCTCGAGCGAAGGAATTCAGGGGCACATGACGTCGCTCGGTCATGAGCCGCACAACTACGTGACCGTCTACGTCCAGGTCGACGACATCCGCGCCGCCCTCGAGAAGGCCGCGGCGCTTGGAGGGAAGACTGTGGTTCCGCCGGTGCCGATCCCCACCGGGCAGTTCGCCTGGATCGCCGACCCCGAGGGCAACCTCATCGCCTTGCTGCAGCCGAAGGGGGAGAAGTGAAATAGCCAGAGAGGGGACGCGCCGAGCGCGTCCCTCTCTCACCGGCTCAGCGGCTCAGCGCATCGACGCTGGCGAGCACCTCGGTGTGATCGTCGTCGTCCCGCCACGGCTCCCGGCGGACGCCCTCGAGGGAGAGAGATGCCCACTTCGATCACATCAGCGTCCCGCGGTGCCAACTCGCTGGCCACCCATCTGGCTAAACGATCCTCGGGGACCTCGCGCAGAGCGGCGACATGGTGGGCGTCAGACGCAGATCATCGAATTTCCTGAAGCGCTCGGTCATCGATGACAAACGTATCGTAACTTGGGGCCGGATCTGGGAAGTCAACTCACGCAGGATCGCCTCAGTCCGTTAAGTTGATTTTCCAGATCCGACCCCAACTCAAATGCCTCGCTCGGAAGATGACTCAGGCCGCGCTCTCTGAACTGTCGGGACTCCACCGGCACTACGTGAGCGATGTCGAACGTGGAGCGCGGAACCCAGGCGTGGAGAACGTGGCACGGCTGGCCTGGGCTCTCGGGACGACGCCGGCCGATCTCTTCGCCGGGTTCACGCGTGAGGAGTTGCGGCGGATGTTCGGGTGAGCGCGGCCAGTGGAGTAGACTGGTGCTGATGCCACAGAAGCCGAAGCGTGCGACGTTTGACGTGACCGAGAACGCTCATCGCGTCTTCGAAGAGATGATCAAGCGATCCGAGCAACCGCCCAACCGCGGGAACCTGAAAATGGTTCCGCCCTCTCACGCGAAAAAGAACGTTACGACCAAGTAGCGGAATCCGGCCATCGTCAACCTCGTGAAGATCGCGAAGGCGCTGAGGCGGGAACTTAGGCTGCCGTGTCCGTCGCGGCAGTTGACGTTTGTGGCGTAAGCTCGGCCAACTCTGCTCCGACTATCTCCACGAGTCGCCGCTCCTGCGCCTCGGCGTCAACGCTTGCGAGGTTCACTCGGACGAGTAGTAACCGCAGCAGTCCGATACGTCCGATGAGTTCGACGCTCGTAGCTTCCCCGTCCATTTGGGGCGCGACCACTAAAACGTTTTCGACTCTATATGTCACTGCGTAAGCGATGAGCTGATTCAGGTCGTCACGACCTACATTAGCTTTGTACTTAGCATCGAGGACCGCTACCGCGTTTGAGTTGGAGCCGAGTAGTACCACGTCAGGTTTGGCCGGCGGCTCCGCGACATCGTCGAACAGCGGCCTCATCCCGTTAGTATTCCCGTTCAGCACCTTGAAACTTCGGGCAAGAACAGCGCGAACGTAGTCCTCGAAGAGCGTATCCATATCGATGAGCAGAGATGGAAGAGGCACGTCGGTTCCTTCGGCAGGAAGTTCAACACCGCGTTGAGTCAGAATCGTCCGTGCAACGGCTAGCGCCGCCGCATATGGTGGGCCAATGTCGTGGCGATCTGGGAAGCGGAGTTCTGACGGTTGGACCAAGGAAACGCCACGATCGGCGAGGAACTCGTCATATTCGACGAGCGATTTAAGAAGCTTACTTTCTTGTTTCTCTAGGAAGGCGATGTGCTGGATCACTCGATTGCACGCGGCTCGCAGAACACGGTTGAGCGAGGTATCGCTAGTCTGATCGTGAGCGTCTACCGATGCCCGGTGCCGAGCGCCGATCGCCCAGTGTCGGAAAGATCCAGCTATATCGAGACGGCCACCGACGAGGGACTCGAATCGGCGCTCCTCGTACTGTTTCGAAAGACCTTCGATCTCGACGAGTTGGAGACTTCTGACGAGTGCACCACCTAGAATCCGCAGAAGTCCGGGCAACTCGTCATCCGCATGCGAGTAGAGACGCTCAAATTGTTCAAGGGAAGTTACCGTGTTCCCTGCGACCTTCAGCATGCGAACAACGTTCACCAGTGGAGCTTTCGGCGTCACCTCCAGTGCCGCATTCCGGTTGATTGGTACGAAACCGACAAAGCCCTTGGCGCGAAGCGCCAGACCGTCGGGCTTGAGCCTCAGCTCGAAAAAGCGGCCGGAACGAACGTCTTCTAGGATATCGATTCTGCCATCACGGATGACGACATCCAGCGGGATGACGACTTGTTCGCGTTCCTTCAGAGTGAAGATCCTCACGATGGCAGTTTTGCGCCGGTAATCGTGACGAACTTGGATTTGATCTCGGTCAGCTTTTCCGGCTCATACTTGAATTGTTTCTCGAAGACGAATCGCAACTGCGTCTGCCAGAGTCTTGCGAGCGAGGGCTCATCGCGCACCCCCAGGAAGAACGTGTGGCCGAGCGGATAGATGCCGTTGTTGACCCACTTGAAGAATGCCACGACACGATCAGTTTGCGCCACATCGAGACCCCCATCGCTGAGCAGTTTCCGAAGGAGTTCTGGGTCGGGGCCAAGCTCGATCTTTCCCATCCGGCGGTCGAATGCGTCGTCGATTTCCGATACCGCCTTGTCTCTGGAATTCATCGTGGCGATGAACGCAATGTTAATCGGGAGAGCGAACGTTCGACCAGACGCGAGCAAAAACTCTTCTTCACGGCGGCTAGGCTCGATGTAGGTCAGCAGCTCGCCGAAAACACGCGCGGGATCGCTGCGACTCAACTCGTCGATCACAATCACGAACTGCTTCGTCGGCTCCGCCTGAGCGTTCGCCGCTACGTTCCGAATGAGCTGAGGGCGCATCTCAAAGTGGCCGGCTTCGGTCGGCGCAAATCCTTCCACGAAGTTCTCGTACTGATACGACTTGTGAAACTGAATCTTGGAAATTCGAGACGCGTCGCCGTCCGTCAAACTAAGCGCGATCTGCTGCGCGTACCAACTCTTGCTGGTTCCAGGCGGGCCAACGATTACCACGCCGGAGTAGTGATCTTCAAAAAGTAGCTGGCGAGCCAGAACTAGATACTTGTCGTCAGTAGGAATTTCGAGTCCGGTGAAATCCTCATGCGCCTCACGTTCTTGAGCGACAACACCGCTCGCGTCGAGAGCCGTCAAGACCTCAGCGTCGGTGAGGCGGCCGGCTCCGTGGAGCGGCCCGATGATAGCGCTTGAGTCGAACAGGTTTGTCGCTTCCTTGTTCGTCAGATGAAACACCTTGATGAAATGACTCGTCAGCGATATCTTTTCTGGAATGTCCTCGCCCCGAAACAAGAACGCGGCCAACGCTTCGGCTGGAACGAGTGTTGTATTCCCGCCCTTCGTCAGCGCTTTGCCACGAAGAAGATCGATGTAGTTCGGGCCAAACTGCCATTTTTCAGTGCCATCGTCGACCTGCAACTGGCCTGCGCCCCACGAGTGAAAGAACGTGCCCTTCCTCGCCGTGGCGATGTTCGAGTGCGGATGGGTCTTGATTCTGAAGCTGCACGCTATCGGATCGAAGTACGGAAAATCGCCTGACCGCACCTTCAGAAACGTGTCGGCAAATTTATAATCGTCCGCCTCGGAGTACGGTGTGAACTCGGCAGTTCCGACATTCGCCCACTTCAGCGCTAGAAACCCGAAGACATGTTGGGCGAGTTGCTTGTTTACGGCATCGCGAAACGCGGCCATCCTGCGGATGCCGTCCAAGAGCTGGTCACTCGCGACCCAAGTCATACCGCTAGAGGAAGTGAACTGAACAGAACCCCGCGAAGCGATTTCCGAACTCGCTTCGCGACGGCAGCGGCGAGTAGCGGTGGCACCGCGTTGCCAATCTGCCGGTATAACTGCCTATCGACGAATACGTAGTCGTCGGGGAACGACTGTAACCTTGCACCCTCACGCGGCGTCAGAGCGCGGTGAGCGTCTGGATGAACGAACGGTCCCGATGAAACGTTGTTGAAGTTGCACGTGATCGTGTACGCCGGCTTGTTCCAACTCAAACGATGGTAGAGCGTCGTGCAGTCTCGACGTAACGCTCCAGTACTGATCGTGCGCATTCGCTGAAATCGCTCGGGCAACTGATGCGGCGGAATCGATCTTAGACCTTGTCCCGGCGGAATCTTCGTGATGATGCTGTAGGCCAGCGGAGAAACGGGGCGCGCGCGGTGCAGGGTCAGTCCGCCAGCCTTGGCCGACTCGCGGACATATCGCTGGAAATCGGTTTGAGGCGGCGTGGCGTACGCGGTTGAGCTTCCTTTGTCACCGATGTCGAGGAGGTCGCTCAACGCATCTCGAACCGTGACGTACGGTTGGAGGCCGGTGAGCGTGGTCATATCCGGCGGGCAATGGGTCGGAGCCGGAAAGGCGATCTCCGCGTTTGTTCGCGTGGCGATAAAAAAGACGCGCTCACGCATTTGGGGAACGCCGTACTCTACAGCTCGTAGAACGCGGGACTCGATACGGTAGCCGATTTTCTGGAATGCTACGTGTATCTCTTCACGATACTGACCTTTGTCATACGTCAAGAGACCTCGCACATTCTCCATGACCACGAAAAGAGGGCGGATCTCGTTGACGATCCGGACGAAGTGTTTGAATAGAAGGTTTCGAGGGTCGTTCGCGTCACGCTTCCCGTGGGTGCTGAAGCCTTGGCAACTCGGTCCGCCGATCACTACGTCGATCTCGCAGCCAGCCGCTTCTACGAGGGAACGGCCGGTAACCATGGCGATGTCCGTTTCGAAGAATGGGACGTGCGGATTTCGAAGCCGGTAGGTGGCGGCAGCGACCGGGTCGAAATCGAGAGCGGCCACCACTTGGAAGCCAGCCATTTCGAATCCATACGACAACCCACCCGCCCCGCAGAAGAGATCGACGATCGCCGGTCGTTGTTTCTGTACTCGTGGCCCTCTCGTTCGGCGCATGAAATTACGAGCGATTGTACCATCCGAAACGTTGCTCAGCGAGTCTGCCGCGAACAGGATGCCCCGCACCGAGAAGGGTTACGTACGCCGCCGAATGAATGGCGCGATGCGCCCGGCTTCCTCCAGCTCGCGGATGGCCGTGCGGCGCAACCGTTCACGAATCCACGTCGAGAGTCCGATGCCAGCCAGTTCCGCCGCTTCCTGGAACCCGGCCTTCTCCGTAGCCGAGAGACGCATCATGACGACCTGTTCTTTTCGCTCCCGCTCTATGCCTGACATGGGCGGAAGTGTATAGCGATTCGCTACACAAGATCAATGATTGCTCTCGACATGTGCAGCGAATGTATATACAGCGTGCTCATGAACAAGCTAACCCCCGGCTCCTCGCGGATGCGGGAAAGGTCGCCGCCGAGTACCAGGATGCGATCCTCCGCAACCTGCCGTCCAAGCGGGTGCAGTGTGATGAAATCTGGTCCTTCGTCTACGGCAAGGACCGGAACATCCCGCGCGAGATTCGCGAGTCGTCGCCGTTCACGGTGGGCAGCGTGTGGACGTGGACGGCGATCGACTGCGACAGCAAGTTGATGCTGTCGTGGTTCGTCGGCTCGCGCGACGAGTGGAGCGCGGAGCAGTTCATCCGCGACCTCGCATCCCGTCTCGCCGACAAGGTGCAGATGACCACGGACGGCCTGAAGCTCTACCTCAACGCCATCGAAGGGGCGTTCGGTGGCGACATCGATTACGCCATGCTGACAAAGTTGTACGGCGCGAGCGGCGACGACAAGTCTCCGGAGACGCGTACTCACCGGGACGGATCAAAGGCATGGAGACGGCCATCATCGCGGGCGATCCTGACCGGAAGCACATCAGCACCTCGTACGTGGAGCGAGCCAACCTGACGATGCGGATGAGCATGCGCCGGTTCACCCGGCTCACGAACGGCTTCTCGAAGAAGTACGAGAATCACTGCCATTCAATCTCGCTCTTCATGTTCCACTACAATTTCATCCGCATCCACCAGACCATCCGCTGCACTCCGGCGATGGCAGCGGGAGTGACGGATCAGCTTTGGTCTATGTCTGATCTGGTCGCGCTCATCGAAGCGCGGGAGTCGATCAGCACCGGCGAATGGGCGACGGGTGAGGAGATCGTACGGGCGTGAAGGGCTGTAACATCAAACTGACCCACTACCTCATTTCGAGCAAATACTGTAGCAAACTCTTCACGAGGGCCTTCTCTTTGGTCGTGGGAAGCTGCGTCCCCTCGGATCAGTGAATCGAGGGCCTGACACTGTGGCTTTGCGCCTGGCCGTGGGGCAGCCGCTCCGCCGTCCCTCGCCATCCGGAGATCCGCGACGAGCTCGGGCATGAGATCTGTCGTGACCCTGGCATCCATCCACCAGACCAACCGGAGTCGCAGCGCGGGGATGTGGGGGGGGGGGCCATTCTTTTCCCCCCACGCCGGCCCGGCCCAGAATACATGCTCAGACGCACTCTCGCCGAGTCACGGCGACAATTGGTTCTAAGCCAGATCTCTCGGTGCGGTTTCAGGCCGCTTCGAGCGGCGTGGCGGCGACGATGCCGCGAAAGGCCCGTTTCCTCCGGACGCGCCACAGCCAGTACAGCATGGTCACCAGGACGGCCAGCACCGGAAGCGCCAACAGGCCCGGGATGCGGATCGGCTTCGGGATCACCTTCGCCTGGCCAAGAAAGAACGACATCGCGGCGATGAAGAGCGCGAACGACATGCGCCAGAGGTGCCTTGCCAGCCGCGACGCGCCCTCGAGCGGTCCCGAGCGCATCACCCGAAAGTCGCCGGCCGCCGCCAGGAATCCGACCACGCTGAACATGAAGAACGGAGAGGGCGGCATCCCATCTCTCGAGCCGCCACGGGCGAGCGCCTGGAGCCCGAACGTGAGGCAGGTCACGCAGACTACCAGGACCACCAGCGTGGCGCTCCGATCCAACAAGCGCGTCCCCGCGGAAGGGGGGCGGACCGTGGTCAGTCCGGTGATCACCAGCGATGCCGTCAGCAACGCCGCCGGGACGTTGATCGCCGGCGCCGCGCTCCTCACGATGGCGATGGTCAACCCGAGGACGGACATCGTGAGCATAGCCCAGACGAACAGCCTTCCCGCCTTGCGATGCAGCGAGGCTCCCTTCGCGGAATAGAGCGCGGCGTAGCCGGAAACGAGCCCGACTCCACCGGCCAGGATGTGCGCGATCAGCGTCATGCGCATGGAGAACCTCCCTGCAGCCGCGACGCCGCTGCGAATCGTTCCCTCAGTGCTGCTCTGCCCATAGAGTCCTCCCAGGCGGGTGATTGAATCAAGTGCGGGCGAATCAAACCGGCTCGCGATTGCGGCGGAGCCGCACCGCCGAGGCGAGGAATGCCGCGGCGAAGGCCCGACCGGTCCAGAGACCTGGCGCGCTCAGGAATCTCGCCGGATCGAGTTGCGCCAGCCGATCGATGTCTCGGCCAGTATTGGAGCCCGGTGCGATGACGAACGCCTCGGTCATCGGGCCGGTTACCCGGTACTTCAGCATGAAGCGGTTGTGTCAACATATCTAGTGATGTATCTAACTACAACACTAACGCTGACGCAAGCTTTTTCTCGGCCGCCTTCAATACGCCGCGCTCTGAGGCAAAAGAAAGGCCGCGGAGAACCGCGGCCTTTCAGGAGCTCGGTTGGGTGTTGCGGTGGTCTCGGAGCCCGCCATTTTCTGTGAGGAACCGCCGTTCGTCTCGAGAGCGGGAGCTCGCCGCCTTCGCCGATCGGGACCAATGGCGCGTCTAGGCGATCCGCTCATATTGTCGTTGGAATTCCTTGATCTCCGACAGGAACAGCGTTTCCTTCCCTTGAGCGATCCTGGCCTGAGGAATGAAACTGGTGTCGAGGACGACGTTGCGAGTACCGAACTTCACGGAGTTGTTGGTCACGAGCAGGCGGTCGTACTCGTCCATCGAGAGCTCGTATCGTTTAGCCAGTTGATCCTTGACGCGGAGTGCACGCACGCGGTCCTGACCTTCCTTCATCACGACGCCGCTGAAGAACTCGGAACAGCAGCCGGATCCGTAGGAAAAACAACCCACGCGCTGCGGCGTGCTGAAATCACCATTGTCGATCGTGCTGAGCAGCGCCAGCATCGTGGTCGCCCCCATGATGTTGCCGACACGCTGGCAATAGTTCATACCCGGCATCACGCGGCGCTCGAAATCGGCCTCGATCTCTTTTGGATTGGCCTTGACGACCTTGCGCATCAGGTCGCGATGCGCCCCCTTGACCATCCCTCCGAACGGGGTGTGCATCGCCAGATAGCCGAACGTCGTGACGAAGTCCGCTCCCGGGACCCGCTTCCTGTATTCCAGGAAGGCGTTCTCGAAACAGTCGAGGTAGGAGAGCAGCGACAGGTCGGCATCGCCGGCGTCACCATCGACAATCGGACGGCAGGTATCCATCACCTCGTATCCGTAGTAGCCGTTGGCTCCGACGTCGATCTGGAAGACGTACGGCGATTCGCTGACGAGCACCGCCACCGCGCCGGCTCCGCTGCTCGGCTCGAGAAAGGACCAGTCGAGCGACAGCGCGTCCCCCCCCTCCGCGAGCATGAAGCGGGAGACGTCGGTCGCGATCACCAGCGCTTTCGCGCCCGGCGAAGCCTGCGAGAGCACGAAGCCGATCGCCATCTGCAATCCGGCGACACCCGAATAGCAGGCATTCTTCAGCTCGAACAGCCGGCAGTTCCGATTGAGTCCCAGCAGTTTGTGGCAATACGTGCTCATCGACTTGCCGAAATCGAAAGACGATTCCGTACAGGTGATGACCATCTCGATCCGGTCTCTCGCCTCCGGACTGAGAGCGTCGACCAGCGGCTTCGCAGCGTTGACCGCAAAGGTGATCGGATCTTCATACGGCAGCGAGACGGTCTTCTCCTTCATCAGCAGGTTCGAAAATCGGGTCATGTCCAACTTGCGATGCCTGGCAAGCGTTTCCACGTTCACAAAGGCGCTGCCAGCAAAGGCATTGATCGCCTCGATTCCTACGACGGTCATTCGGGACTCCTTCCGATCGATTCCGCTCAGCGTTACGAAAACTGATTCACGGCATGAGCTCGCGCTCTTTTAATGTCCATCACTCACTCAATCATTCGATGCACCGCGGCTCAGACTGAGCAGCCGTCCCGGGGAACGGCCACTCTGTGCCGCGGCGGCGGAGCTGCTCTGCACCGGCCTGGCCAGCGGTCTGACGTACAGGTTCCTGAATCGGATCAACACCTCTCCACGTTCGTTCAGGAGCTGGATGTCGAACTTCTTGACTCCCGAGTGATTGTTCGCGTGCGGGCCGGCAAATCGGGCGTACGCGTAACAGGTCTGAGGCAAGGGACGGAGGATCTCGATCTCGTCCAGCGCAAACGGCAGGTGCGGCGCCGGCGATTCGAGATCTCCGACCAGACCGGCGACCGTCTGCAACGCACCGTCGATCAGGCTGGGGTGAAGAATGAACCGGCGGAACTCGCCCTGCAGATGATCCGCGATCTTCAGCTTCGCGAGGGCGAACGAGCTGTTGATATGCATCTCCTGAACCGTCCGGAAGGCCGGCCCGTACTGCAGGCCGATACCGGCAAGCTTTTCGTAGAACGCCTCTCCCTCCTCGCGTCTGTCCGACTGCAACCTGAGCTCCCCGAGCGAAACGCGGTCTTCGGTGCCGGCGGCATTGGCGATGCCGCGGCCGAGCTCCAGACGCCCTTCTGAATGCACCACGTTTTCGCTCTCGTCGTCGAGCGATGCGATCACGTATTCGACACTCTCGCCGATGCGCTTCAGGGTGGTCCGCAGCGTCTGGGAGCCTGTCCGGAAACTCAGAGGCCGGATCCAGACGATGTCCTTGATCTTCCGGACGCGCTCCTTGCCGGCGACGTTTCCGGAGATGCATGCCATCTCCACGAATCCCGCGCCGGGGAAAATGCTCTCGCCGTTCACCTTGTGATCCACGGCATAGAACGCGGTATCGGGCAAGATGGTACTGAAGCTGACCTCATCGATGGTCGAGGAGTTGTAGGAGAGCAACGGATGCAGTTGCACGCTCGCCGGCGCGGTCTTTTCCGGAGCGGGAGAATCGGAGACCCAGTAGCGCTCCCGGGCAAACGGGTAGGTTGGCAGAGCGATCCGGCGGGGTGTCCTCAGAGGATAGAGACGCTTCCAATCCACCTCGTCTCCGGCAACCCACATCGCGGCCAGCTCGGCCGGGCTGTGATCTCCCACCGCCGTCTGCGAGTGCCGCAATCCCTTCCGCGGATCGAGGCTTCCGCGATGAACCTGGGGCGGCGAACCGCCTTTGCTCCAGTCGCCGAGGCGGCTGATGAGGTCATCGATGGTCGTGACGTCGAGAGCCAGCCGCTCCTTCATCGCTTCCCGGCCGGTCTGGAGGGTGTAGCAGAGGTCCGCGAGCTCGACATCCTCGTCTTCTCTCAAATATGCGAGCAGACGCTTCGCGTAGTCGCGCAGCCGTTCCTCGTTCTTTGCCGAGAGCGTGAACACGAACGGCCCCGTGAATCGAGCCTCCTCCGGCTGGATGGCGTTCTCGTACTCTTCCACCACCAGGCAGGCGTTCACTCCGCCGGCCCCGAACGAGTTGATCAGCGCGCGCCGTGGATGAGCTGAGGACGACTCCCACTCCGACAGTCCGTGCTGCAGGTAGAACGGCGAGCCCTCGAATTCGATATTCGGATTGACCGCGTCCGAATCGATGGAGGGAGCGAGTTGACGATGCTTGATCTGCAGGATGACCTTCGCCAGGCCCGCCATTCCCGCGGCCGATTCCGAATGACCGAGATTGGCCTTGACGGAACCAATCGAACAGAAGTGCTGATCAGCGGTCTGCATCCGGAACGCCTGGGTCAGGGCGGTAACCTCGAGGCTGTCCCCCAGCTGCGTACCAGTGCCATGACCCTCGACATAGCTGATCGACTCCGGATGAATTCCGGCCTTGACGAGCGTGCGGCTGATCAGATTGGCCTGGGAGCTCGGATTCGGCGCGGAATAGCCGTTCGAGCGGCCAGCGTGCTCGTAAGCGCTCCCTGGAATCACGGCGTGGATGTGGTCCCCATCGGCAATGGCCCGGCTCAGCCGCTTGAGCACCACGGATCCGACTCCTTCTCCGGGAACGAAACCGTCGTCACCGGCGCCGAAGCTGTGAGTTTTCCCATCAAGGGACAGCATCCTTCTCTGGCAGAGCGATTGGTATTTCGAAGGATGCAAATACAGGTTCACGCCGCCTGCAATCGCCACCTGGCACTCGCCGCTCCGGAGACTCTCGCAGGCGAGATGGACGGCGACGAGTGAAGACGAGCAGGCGGTATCGACTGGCATGCTCGGTCCGTTGAAATCGCAGAAATAGGAGACGCGGTTTGCGATCGACCACGGCATGGCGCTGGGACGAATGCCGCCTTCGCCGGACGACAGGAGATTGTAAGAATTGGTGGTGACGCCGGCAAAGACGCCGACGTCCGCGCTTTTGGCTTTGGGAAAGCGCTTCTTGAGGCTCTCTCTCGTGTAGCCGGCGTCCTCGATGGCCGCCCAGACCGACTCCAGGAACAGCCGCTCCTGAGGATCGGTCATCCGCGCTTCTTCCGTAGAGATGTTGAAGAAGTGCGGGTCGAACTTGTCGTGGTCGTCGAGGAACCCGCCCCACTTGCAGTAGATCCTGCCGTCGGAGGCGGCGGCCGGATCGGCATCGTAGAGCTCCTCGTAGTTCCAGCGGCCCGGCGGCACGAGATCGATCAGGTTCCGGCCGTTCTTCAGGTTCTCCCAGTACTCACTCAGATTCGCCGAGTGCGGGTAGTAGCCATGGATTCCAATGATGGCGATAGGCTCGTAAGCATCGTTTTTCTCCGCTGCTGACACGTGAACGGGTTCCTCTTCGACTGCGGCCGCCGCCCATGAAGCCACCGGGACGCCGGCCGTACTGCCCGCGCCAAACAGCGCGGTCAACGCGGCCGAAACCTCATGAAGCAGGAATCTCGTCAGGCCGGCGACCGTCTCGTGCTCATAAAACATGGTCTTCGGCAGTGCGCCGAGATCCCTCTCCAGCGTGGCATTGAGCCGATTGATCATCACCGAATCGATCCCGAACGATTCGAGACGCTCGGACGAGCCGATCCGCTCGGGAAGCAACTCGAGCTCCTTGCCGATGAGCGCCTTCAGATAGGCTTCGGTCCTGGCCGCGAGCGTCGCGGGATCGACGTCCCGCACGGGCGTGGGCGCTCGTTCGGAAACCTTCACCGGCTTCTGCGCAAGGTAGGCGGCGATCCTGGATGGGAATCCATAGAGAGCCACACCCTCGACCAGATCCGATCGCAGGAAGTCTTCCATGAATCGGATGCCTTCGGGCGCCGGCAAGGGGCAGATCCCGGTCTGCTCTTCGAGGCGGGCAATGTCCCCGGGGGAAATGCTCATCCCTCCCTCTTCCCACAGCGGCCAGTCGATCGACAACGTGCGGCCCGAGCGACGCCCGGCCGCTCTCAGCTTCTCCCGGCTCCCGGCAAAGGAATCGAGGAAGCGGTTCGCGTAGGCGTAGTCGCACTGACCGAAGTTGCCCATGACGCCGGCAACGGAGGAGAAGAGGATGAAGAGATCGAGATTCTCACCGCTCGTCGCGAGATCGAGATTGATGGCACCGTGAACCTTGGGTGCCAGCACCGCGGCCACCTCTTCTTTCGTCTTCCTGGCGATGAAGGCGTCGCGATTCACACCCGCGCCATGGATCACGCCATGGATCTCGGAGAATCGGGCCTTGGCCTCCTGCACGACGCGTTGCATGTCTTCCCGCTCGGAGACGTCGGCCCGCAAATACAGTACATCGGCGCCGAAGCCTCGCAGTTGCTCGATCCTTTCTTCGTGCCGTGGGGTAAGAGGGGAGCGCCCGACGAGGACCAGCCGCGCCTGGAAGTTCCTGGCCAGATACTCGCCGAAGATGAATCCGAGCCCGCCCAGACCACCCGTGAGCAGATACACCCCCTTCTGCCTCAACGGCAAATCGTGGGCATCGCGGCTCGCAGGGACGAACGGCACAAAACCCCTGACAGATCGGGAATGCTCCCGCTGCAATCCGGTGCGATAGGAAACCTCCGACATCCAGTCGCTGTCGTGGAATTCGTCGAGCAGGAGACCGGCGTTTTGCGCGATGGATGTCTCGCCGCTTTCCTGAAACTCCACGACCTTGCCGAGATACCGGGGGTTCTCCAGCGTGAGAGTCTTGAAGAAACCGGCGGTGGCTGCCGCCAGCGGGGCTGCCGCCTCTCCAATCCCGGAGAAGGCGGAGATGATTCTCAGCGGCGCCTGACGCTGCTGCCGCATCAAGGCCCGGCACAAATACAGAAGCGTATAGACGGAGTGATGCAACTGCTGCGTCACCTTCGGCTGGTCTTCGAAACGGCAAGGCCCGGCCCAGAGATGCAGGACCAGCTCAGGCAGGAACGATCGGCTCTCGAGAGTCTCCACGAGCTCACGGAATTGTTCTTCCTGTTCGGGATCGAGCACAAAAACGTTCGGCTCGATCTCCTGGAACGCTTTCCCCGGTTTCACCACGACGACCGGACCATTCGCCGAATCGTTCTGTAGTTCCGCGTTCAGCGCCGCGGCCAGCCCATCCCCGACATCCAGGAGCAGGATCGGACCAACCACCGGCCGTCTTTCCGCGGCAGGAAGGCTCTTCAACGACTCTTGCGGGCGGTAGTACATCCTTTGCTTTTCTTCCGCCTGCTCGGGCGCTGCAACCTTCCTGGCCTCCGCCGCAATGGCAGGAGCCGCTCGAAGGGATAGAGTTCCCTGATCGATCCAGCATCGCTCTTTGGCGAACGGATACGTCGGTAGGGAAACCCTCCTCGGAACTGCCGGCCGGTGCATGAGAGACCAATCGATGTCAACGCCCAGAGTCCAGAACATGGTGATCTTTTCCAGATCCCTGTTCATCAGCAGGTTCTCGAGGAACGACCTCCCTGCCGCTCCTTCGATGAGATTGCCCGTGTTGAAGGCCGCCTCCTTCAGGTTTCCATGAAAGACGTTCTCCAGGTCGGCGGTGTTGCTGCGGCCGCCCTTCCGCAGAGCGATCCATAGATTCAGCCTGGTCCGGAGGTCCTGGATGCTCGACGCGATGATCGCCAGCCGCGCAGACATCGGTGTCCGCCCCACCTGGGAGGTATACGCCAGGTTGGCCAGCGAAACGCCGCCGTCCTGCAGCAGGAAATCGGCCATTCTCCCGGCATAGCGGACGAGCGCCTCCTCGTCTCTTGCCGAAAGAACGAAGGCTTCCGGCGCGATCGCCTGCGACTCATTCGCCAGCTCCCGTCCATCGCCGTAGTCCTCCAGAATGAGATGCGCATTCGCCCCGCCGGCGCCGAACGAGCTCACCCCCACACGTCTTGGCCTGGCGGCGGAGTGCTTCCAGTCCGTCAGCTCGGTCTGCACGTAGAACGGCGTCTCGCCGAAATCGATGTTCGGATTCGGAGGATCGGCGTGTAACGACGGGACCAGCTGCCCGTACTTGATCTGCAGCACAGCCTTGGTCACAGCCGCAATCCCGGCTGCCGATTCGAGATGTCCGATGTTCGACTTGACGGATCCGATCGGGCAGCACTGCTTCTGCGCGGCCGAGCCTTCGAACGCCTTCAATAACCCCGTGATCTCGATCGGGTCTCCGAGGGAGGTGCCTGTTCCGTGAGTCTCGACATAACTGAGCGTAGAGGGATCGACGTTGGCTTTCCTGAGCGCGTCGATGATCAGGTCGCCCTGGGCATTCGGGTTGGGGACCGAATAGCCGTTCGTTTTTCCGCCGTGATTGATCGTGCTCGACTTGATGACCGCGTAGACCTGATCGCCGTCGCGGAGAGCATCTTCCAGCCGCTTGAGCAGGACCGCACCCACCCCTTCCCCCGGTACGTAGCCATCCCCACCTTCTCCGAAGCTTCTGCACCGGCCGTCGCTCGCGACGAACTTTCCCTGGCTCAGGCTCAGATACTTATAAGGATGGATCGTGACATTGACGCCACCGGCAATCGCGGCCTCGATCTCTCCCTTCCGGAGCTCCTCGCACGCCATGTGAATGGCGGTCAGGGATGATGAGCACATCGTATCCAGCGCGATGCTGGGGCCGTGGAAATCGAAGAAATACGAGACCCGGTTGGCGATGGACGCGTACGAAGAGCCGGGGAAGGAGCCATTCCCCCGAAGCACAGCCTCGGCACCGAACAGCTCGTACTGTCCCCACATCACTCCGACATAAACGCCGACACGTTTCCCAGAGGTGCTCTCTTTGCTGTATCCGGCGTCCTCGATGGCTTCCCATGCCGTTTGGAGGAACAGGCGCTCCTGCGGATCGATCAGTGCCGCTTCTTTCGGTGAAATGTTGAAGAACAGGGGATCGAACTTGTCAACGTCGTCGATGAAACCGCCCCACTTGCTGTAGCTCTTGCCCACCTTGGTCTGATCGGCATCGAAGTAGAGACTGTGATCCCACCGTTCCGGCGGAACCTCCGTGATGCAGTCGCGGCCGCTCTGAAGGTTTCTCCAGAACTCCTGGAGATTTTCCGCCTGCGGATATCGTCCGCTAAGCCCGACGATGGCGATGTCCTGCTGATGATTGGGCCTGGAGACGAGGGCGCGCGATGGACGCCGTGACGGCGCCGGCCGCTTCTCATCCATCGCGCTGGAAGCCGCGGTCTTCGCCGAGGTCTGTTGCCGGCCGAGACCAACCTCTTCCCGCACGACGGACGGATGTGCTTTCACGAAATACCCAGCCAGCGCGGCAATGGTCTGGTATTCGAAAAACAGCGTCTTGGACAGTGGGCCGAACGTCTTCTCCAGATGGCTCGTCAGCTTCATCGCCAGAATCGAGTCGATTCCGTACTGCTCCAGCGCCGCGTGTGTATCGATCTTGTGTGAGGGCAGTTTCAACAACTCCGAGAACTGCTTGCGCAAATAGGCTTGCGTCTTCGCGGCAAGGCTCTCCGCGTCGATCTCGACGCCTGCCGGGATCTGCACGCGCGCCTGGTCCGGCAGCGCCGGCGCGGCGAGCAAAGCCCTGCGAATCTGCGCCGGGTTGCCTTCGACCACCAGAATCTGGTCGTACGGCAATGCCAGGCAGCGATAAAAGGCGTCGATGCCGCTTTCCGTCTGCATCGGCCGCATGCCGGTGGTCTGTTTCAGGAGCGCCTGGCTGGCCGGATCCATCGACATTCCGCCGGCTTCCCACAAGGGCCAGTCGATCGACCGCGTGCGCCCGTGTCTCTCTCCGGATGCCACCTGCCGATTGCGATGCGCCGCAAACTGGTCCATGAAGCCGTTCGCCGCTGCGTAGCCGGCCTGCCCCGCATTCCCCAGCGCGCCGGCGATCGACGAGAACAGCACGAAGAAGTCGAGCTCCACATCGCGGCTGGCCTCGTCGAGGTTGAACGTGCCGCTGACTTTCGGCGCCAGTACGTCCGCGAATCGAGCAGCCGTCTTCCTGACGATGAAGTCGTCGGCAATCATTCCGGCGCTGTGCAGGATGCCGTCGAGCTGTCCGTGCTCGCTCCTGACCGCGGCAATCAGGCGCGTGACCTGCTCGATATCGGTGAGATCCATCCGCCGATAACTCACACGGCCGGCCTGCGCCGGCAAGCCATCCAGCAGCTCCTGCCTTTCCGTGGAGAGCTCCGAGCGTCCGGTCAGCACCACCCGCGCCTCGCGGGTCCGGGTGAGGATCTCCCTGGCAAAGAGCACTCCGAGGCCGCCGAGGCCTCCGGTGATCAGGTAGACGCCGTGATCTTTGAACGCGAGCGGCGCCTTCTCCTGTCCGACGCGGATCTCTTCCCAGCTCAGAACCTGACGGATGCCTCGTTCCGATCGGACCACTGCATCCAACAGAGGAGACAGCTCCGCGCTCAGCTGTGCTGCCAATTCCTCGGTGGTCGTTTCCGCCGGTGCCAGAACGAGCTGGCCGGCGAACCGCGGATTCTCGAGTGCCGCCGTCTTCAGCAACCCGGACAGGCCGGCAAGCACGTCCATCTCCTGATCGATGACAATTTGCACGAGCACTCGGCCGTTGGGCTTGTTCCGGAGAATGCTTTGGATCCGTTCAAAGCACGCCAGCGCATAGTGGCTGTAGCGCTGCGCGAGGTCTTCCGGTTGCCCGAACTGGAGTGAGAGGCATCGGCTGTTCGGAATCAAAGAGCCCAGTGTCCCGGCGTCGACCCGCGAGAGCTGGCACAGAACGATGTGGTGTTCTGCGTATTCGACCGCGCTCGCCTCGACCGCGCTCGCTTGCCAGAGCGGGACCGCCAGCAGAGTCTCTGTCGTTTCCCCCTGTGCGGCAACCCCACCGATTTCCCGGCTCAGCAGGCGCGACGACAATCCGCGCATCTGCACACAGACGTTGCCGCTCGCATCGGCCAGATCGATGTCCAGCCGGACGACGGGATCTGCCGCCCGGCTGCCCGGCGCGTACCGCACCCAGGCGAACATCTCCGGAGTACAACGAGAAACGATGCGCAGGGAGTCGAGCGCGAAGGGGAGCCGCGGCTGGTCGAGAAGCTCGGACCCGTCGCCGGCCAGCCCGTTGCCGGTCAAACCGATGGCCGCCTGCAGGGCGCTGTCCATCAGGCTTGGATGGAGGAAATACTCTTCCGATGTCTGCGCCACGCTTGCCGGCAGCCGGAGCTGCGCCAGAACCTCGCCGCTCCCCTGATGAACGGCGACGATGCCTCGAAACGCGGGCCCGTAGGCGAGGCCCATCCGGGCGCACGCCGCGTACACGCGGCTCGGCTCGAGGCTCCCCTGCCCCATCCGTGCCTCGAGCTGATCGAGATCGAGCCTGGCGGGAACGGCCCCATGGCTCAGCAGCGCGCGACCCTGACAAAGCAGGATCTCGCCGTCGCCGTCGTGACTGTAAACCTCGTAGTCGAACCGATCGCCGTCATTCGCGACGATCGCCACGTCGAGCTGTCTGGCCCGATCGACCACGAGCGGCTGTAGCCACACCGTGTCGCGCAGCTCAAGCACCGCCGGCTCCGGCCACTCCGGCAAGGCGTGCTCGATCGCCGTCCGTACCATCTCCAGATACGCAACGCCGGGCAACACCTTCCGACTCGAACGGCCGTCCAGCTTCACTTGATGGCCGGCGAGAAAGAACTCGTCGCCAGTGAACGTCGAGCGATAGCGCTGCCCGCCGAGATCAGACGTGTTGCTATGCAGCAACGGATGAAGCACCGCCGCGGCGGCACTCCTGGTGGCCGCCGGCGCGCCGGACAGGTCGATCCAGTAATGCTCTTTGGCGAAGGGATAGACGGGGAGGCTGATGCGCTGCGGCCTGACCTCGCCGTACAGTTTGCTCCAGTCGATCTCCAGACCCTTGACCCACAGGTCCAGGAGCTTGGAGAGCTTCCTGTTCGCGATCCATTTGTCGATCGTCTGTTGAAGATCGGCATCGGTGCTGAACACCGAAAGCGCTTCGTGGTTGCGCTTCACCTGCCCCAGGTAGACATCGATTGCCGACTCGCCGGCGAGATACTTTTCGAGCGTTTCCACCACGTGTTCGGCCGAGGTGGCGACGAAGCCGAGGCGTTCTTCCATCGGCTCGCGGCCGTCCTGTAACGTGTAGGCCATGGCCATCAGATCGAGGGCACCGATCCGCGTGCGAACGAAGGCGAGGAGATCGCCGGCTCGCTCGCGCAGTTGCTCGGGCGTCCTCGCCGAGAGGAGGATGACCACCTTGGCGAAGACGACCGGCTGCGTCGCCGGCGGCTGGTACTCCTCGATGATCATGTGGGCGTTCGAGCCGCCCGCGCCGAAGGAGGATATCCCCGCGATGCGCGGCAGCGTCCGGCCATCGATCACCGGCCGGGCCCACGCTTTCAACGACTGATTGACGACGAACGGACTGCTGTCGAAATCGATGTGCGGATTGAGTTGCGCCGAATGCAGCGAGGGAACGACCTGCTGATGCTTCATCTGCAGCAGGACCTTCGTCAGTCCGGCAATGCCCGCCGCGGACTCGCAATGGCCGATGTTCGATTTCGCCGATCCGATCAGGCAATACCCGGTCTCCTGGGTGTATTGATGGAAGGCCGTGCTGAGCGCGGCGATCTCGATCGGATCGCCCAGCTTCGTGCCCGTGCCATGGGCTTCGATGTAGCTGACGTGCCGCGCGTCGGTGTTCGATTCCGCCAGCGCCCGGCTGATCGCACTGGTCTGTGACCGCGGGTTCGGGACCGTGTAGCCGTTGGTCTTGCCGCCATGAGTGAGCGCGCTGCCTCGAATGATTCCGTAGATGTGATCGCCGTCCCGCTTCGCCTCGGAGAGCCGTTTCAGGACGACCACTCCGACACCTTCGCCGGGGATGTAGCCGTCGCCGCCTTCGCCGAAGCTCTGGCAGCTACCGTCGCCGGAGATGAACTGTCCGGCGCTGAGCACGAGGTACTTGTTGGGGTGGATGCTTACATTGACCCCGCCGGCGATGGCCATGCTGGTCCGCCCCAGCTTCAGCTCCAGGCAGGCGATATGAATCGCGGTCAGCGACGAAGAGCACATCGTGTCCAGCGTCATGCTGGGACCATGCAGGTTGAGGGCGTACGAGACACGATTAGCGATGCTGGCCGGGCTGCCGGGAATGCCCATGCGCTTGCCCTGCACGCTGGCTTCGGCGCCAAAGAGCTGATATTCGTTGTACATCACGCCGGCGTATACGCCGACCTGGCCCGGCAGATCGTGCGCGTGCGGTACCTGCATTCCCGCACGGGTGTAGCCCGCATCTTCCATCGCCATCCAGGCGTGTTGCAGGAACAGCCGCTCCTGCGGGTCGATGAGCTCCGCTTCCAGCGGCGAGATGTTGAAGAACAGCGGGTCGAACTCGTCGACTCCGGCGATGAAGCCGCCCCACTTGCTGGAGTGATGTCCGGGCTGGCCCCGCTCCTCGCTGAAGTACTCCCGCCAGTCCCAGCGCTCCTTGGGCACCTCGACGATGCAATCCTTCCCGTCGCGCAGATTGTCCCAATAGGCTTCGATGTCCACGGCTTCCGGGTAGCGGCCGCTCAAGCCGATGATGGCGACGGGATCGGTCTCCCCCGCCACACCAGGCGCAGGACTTCCCGTTCGGCTGAATCGCCGGCTGGAAACGAGCCTCGCGGGCGCGGAAGAGGTCGAGAGCGTGGGCGACAGCAAGGACGGAACGTGCCCATCCGCGACCGGAGCGAGCAGCGCCGTCAACTGTGTTGCGTGATGAGCGACGAAGTAATCGGTCAGCTCGCGAATGGTCTGGTATTCGAAGAAGAGAGTCTTGGAGAGCGAGCCGAATGTCTTCTCCATCTGGTTGGTCAACTTCATCGCCAGCACGGAGTCGATGCCGTAGGTCTCGAGCGCCGCCTGCGGATCGATCCTGTGGGGCGGCATTTTCAGGAGACCCGACAGTTGCTGGCGCAAATAGTCCAGCGTCTTCTCGGCGATGCTCTCGGTGTCGATCGCGACAGCTGGCACCGACCGTTCTGCTTGTGGTTGTGCCGGGAGCGCGGGGCCGCCGAACAGGAGGCGCCGCACCTGCGTCAGCTCGCCTTCCACGACCAGCATCTGGTCACAGTGCAGCGCAAGGCTGCGATGGAAGGCATCCATGCCGGTTGCCGTCTGCATCGGCTGAATGCCGGTCGTCTGTTGCAGCAGCTCCTGGCCGGCCGGATCGATCGACATCCCGCCGGCCTGCCACAGCGGCCAGTTGATCGATCGCGTGCGCCCGTGCCGCTGCCCGGCGGCCACCTGCCGGTTGCGATACGCCGCGAACTGATCCATGAAGCCATTCGCCGCGGCGTAGTCGGCCTGTCCCGGATTTCCCAGCGCGCCGGCGATGGACGAGAACAGAACCATGAAGTCGAGCTCCACATCCCGGCTGGCCTCGTCCAGATGGAATGTTCCGGTGACTTTCGGCGACAGTACCTCGGTGAATTGCGCGCCGCTCTTCTTCAGGAGGAAGCCGTCGGCGATCATTCCGGCACTGTGCAGGATACCGTCGAGCCGGCCGTGCTCCTCTGTGATGCCGCCGATGAGCTGCCTGACCTCATCGAGATCTCCAAGATCCACCCGTCGGTAGGTTACCCGGCCGGGCTGCGCGGATAGTCCGTCGATGAGCGCCTGCTTATCCGCGCCCAACGCCGAACGTCCCGTCAACACCACTCGCGCGTCGCGGGTCTTCGCGAGAATCTCACCGGCGAAGAGAACCCCCAGGCCACCGAGTCCACCGGTGATCAGGTAGACACCGCGGTCTTTGAAGGCCATCAGCGCCTTTTCCTGCTCTACCGATACCTCTTCCCATCGCAGGACCTGCCGTTCGCGTGCTTCATATCGGACGACAGCATCTACCGTGTGCGCCTGCTCAGCGCTCAGCTGCGCCACCAGTTCCTCGGTCGTCGTATCTGCTGACACGAAAATGACCTGGCCGGCCAGCAGCGGGTTTTCCAGTGCCGCCGTCTTCAGCAATCCCGAGAGACCGGCGAGCACGGCCTGCTCCTGATGGCCGGCAACGACGACCTGCACGAGCACCCTGCCTCGAGGCTTGCTCTGCAGAATCGTCTGGATCTGCTCGAAGCACGCCAGTGCGTTGCGGCCGTAGCGCTGCGCAATGTTCTCCTGTTCGGCCGCGGGCAACGATCGACATCGACCGTGGGGAAGCGCTGCCGCGAGCCTGTCTGCGTCGATGTCCGGCAGCTCGAGCAGGAGCACGTGATGCTCCGCGTACACTGCCTTCGCGGCAGCGGTCTCCTCCAGCTCCCGAGAACGCCATACCGGCACGGCAAGTATGCTGCCGATCGACTGGCCTTGCACCGAGGTACCGAAGGCGTTACCGATCAGACGCGAAGACAATCCGTGCATCTGGACACAGACGTTTCCGCGCGGATCACACAGGTCGGCATCCAGCCTGACCACGCTGTCGCCCGCCTGGCTGCCGGCCGCGTAACGCACCCACGCTGCCATCACCGGCGTGCAGGGCGCCACGACGCGCAACGTTTGCAGCGCAAACGGCAGGCGGGGCCGATCGGATTCGGGCTCACCCTCGATCAAGCCGATGGCGGCCTGCAGCGCGGCGTCCATGACGCTCGGATGCAGGACATAGTCTGCCGAAGTGTTCGACACCGTGTCCGGCAGCCGCAACTGCGCCAGCACTTGCCCGCGGCCCCGTGCGATGCCGGTGATTCCCTGAAACGACGGTCCGTACGCGAGGCCCATCCGGGCGCACGCGGCGTACACGCCGGCCGGCTCCAACCGCCCCTCCTCCATCTGGCTCTCGAGCTGCGCCAGATCGATCGCCGCTGGCGCCGATACATGGCTCAGTACCGCGCGGCCCTGACAATGGACGATCGGCGTCCCGGCCTCCCGGGTATAGATCTCGAAGTCGATCTGATCGTCATCGTTACCCAGCAGCGCAACGTGGACCTGCTGTTTCCCGCTGACGACGATCGGCTGCGCCCACACGGTGTTGCGCAACTCCAGCACCATCGATTCCGGCCGCACCGGCAAGGCGTTCTCAATCGCCGCGCGTGCCATCTCCAGATATGCCACACCGGGCAGGACCTTCCGCCCCTCGCCACCATCCATCTTTATCTGATGATCGGCGAGAAAGAACTCGTCGCCTGTGAAGGTCGAGCTGTAGCGCTGCTCGCTCAGATCGGAGGTGTTGCTGTGCAGCAATGGATGCAGCACGGCGGCCGCCGCGCCTTTGACGGCCACCGGCCGGCCAGCCTTCACGTCAACCCAATAGCGCTCTTTGGCGAACGGGTATGCCGGCAGGCTGACGCGTTGCGGCTTCGCCTCGCCGTAAAGCTTGCTCCAATCGACCTCCAGGCCTTTGACCCACAGGTCGAGCAATCTGGAGTGCTTCCTGCCGGCGATCCAGCGGTCCACCGCCTGCCGCAGCTCGGAATCCGTGCTGAACAAGGAGAGCGTTTCGTTATTGCGTTTCCGCTGTCCTCGATACACGTCTTCGATCCCCTGCTCGCCGTCGACGAAAGCCTGAAGCTTCCCGAGCAGCTGCTCGATCGAGCTCACGAGGAAGCCCAGCCGTTCCTCCATCGCCTCCCGCCCAACCTGCAGGGTGTAGGCGACGTCGGTCAGAACGATCGTGCTCGACCGCGGCTGGATGAACTCCATGAGATCGCGGGCTTGCTCCCGCAGTTGCCCGGCCGTCTTCGCCGAGAGCAGGATGACCACCTCCGCAAACGCCATCGGCTGCCGCACCGGCGGCTGATATTCCTCGACGAGCATGTGGGCATTCGACCCGCCCGCGCCGAAGGAGGAGATTCCGGCGATGCGTGGCAGCGTCCGGCCGTCGATCACCGGCGGCTCCCACGGCCTCAACTCCTGATTGACCACGAACGGTGTCGTTTGAAAATCGATATGGGGATTCAGCTGCGCCGAATGCAGCGAGGGCACGAGCTGCCGATGCTCCATCTGCAACAGAACCTTGGTCAGTCCGGCGATCCCCGCGGCGGACTCACAATGCCCGATGTTCGACTTGGCCGATCCGATCGGACAGAAACCAGTGTCCCGCGTGTAGGGATGAAAGGCTTTGCTCAGCGCGGCGATCTCGATCGGATCGCCCAGCTTCGTGCCTGTTCCGTGCGCCTCGATGTAGCTGACGTGCCGCGCGTCTGTATGCGATTCCTTCAGCGCCCGTGTGATGGCGCTGCTTTGCGCCTGCGGGTTCGGCACGGTGTAGCCATTGGTCTTGCCGCTGTGATTGAGGGCGCTGCCGCGAATGATCCCGTAAATGTGGTCGCCGTCTCTCTTCGCCTCGGACAATCGCTTCAGAACGACCACCCCGACGCCTTCTCCGGGGATGTAGCCATCGCCACCTTCGCCAAAGCTCTGGCAGGCGCCGTCACTGGAGATAAACTGCCCGGCGCTGAGCACCAGGTACTTATTGGGGTGAACCGTGACGTTGACGCCGCCCGCGATCCCCAGGCTGGTTCGCCCCTGTTGCAGATCCTGACAGGCGACATGAATGGCGGTCAGCGAAGAAGAGCACATCGTGTCCAGCGTCATGCTGGGGCCGTGCAGATTGAGGACGTACGACACGCGGTTGGCGATACTGGCCGCGCTGCCGGCGATCCCCAGCGATTTGCCCTGCGCGCTGGCTTCGACGCCAAACAGTTGGTACTCGGTGTACATCACGCCTACATACACGCCGACCTGCCCGGGGAGGTCGTCCGCCGATGCCACCTGCACGCTCGCGCGCGTGTAGCCGGCGTCTTCCAGCGCCATCCAGGAATGCTGCAGAAAGAGCCGCTCCTGCGGATCCATCAGCTCCGCTTCCGCGGGCGAGATGTTGAAGAAGAGCGGATCGAATTCATCTACCCCGGCGATAAAGCCGCCCCACTTGCTGTAATGGCGTCCGGCCTGATGGCGGTCCTCGCTGAAGTGCTCGCGCCAGTCCCAACGCTCTCTCGGCACCTCGACGATGCAGTCCTTGCCGTCGCGGAGATTCTCCCAATAAGCTTCGATGTCGACCGCTTCCGGATACCGGCCGCTCAAGCCGATGATGGCGATCGGATCGGCCTCTTTCGCGGCCGAAGCCACGCTCCGTTGACGGCCAGCGCGCCGGCTCCGGACCGCCTTGGCCGGCACGGAAAGGCGCGCTGGCGCCATCGACGGTACGGCTCCACGAGGACGCTCCACAGCGGGCGCCAGCAGCGCCGTCAATTGCGCCGAGTGATGAGCGATGAAGTATTCCGCCAGCTGTCGGATCGTCTGGTATTCGAAGAAGAGGGTCTTGGAGAGCGAGCCGAACGTCTTCTCCAACTGGTTGGTCAACTTCATCGCCAGGATGGAATCGATGCCGTAGTTCTCCAACGGGGCGCGCGGATCGATCTCGAGGGCCGGAACCTTCAACAATTCCGACAATTGCCTGCGCAGGTAGTCCAGCGTCTTTTCGGCCAGGCTCTCCGGATCGATTCCCGTGATCGCCGTCGGTTCGATACCCGATGCCGCCGGTGGTGCCGGAGCTTCCAGCAGGGCGCGGCGGATCTGCGCGACATCCCCTTCCACGACCAGAATCTCGTCGTACGGCAAGGCCAGACTTCGATGGAACGCGTCTATCCCGGTTGTCGTCTGCATCGGCTGCATGCCGGTGGTCTGCTGCAGCAGTTCCCGGCTGGCCGCGTCGATCCCCATTCCGCCCGCCTGCCACATCGGCCAATTGATCGACCGCGTGCGCCCGTGCCGCTGGCCGCCGGCGGCCTGCCGATTGCGATACGCCGCAAACTGATCCATGAAACCGTTCGCGGCCGCGTAATCGGCCTGCCCCGGGTTTCCCAGCGCACCGGCCATGGAAGAGAACAGCACGAAGAAGTCGAGCTCCACGTTCCGGCTGGCCCGATCGAGATTGAACGTCCCGGCGACCTTCGGCGCCAGCACCTTGCTGAATTCGGAGCCGGTCTTCTTCAGGATGAAATTGTCGGCAATCATTCCGGCGCCGTGGAGGATGCCGTTCAGCGGCCCGTACTCTTCGTTGATGGCGGTGATGAGCTGTTCGATCTGATCGACGTCGCCGAGATCGACCTGCCGATAGCTCAGCCGGCTGGGTTGCGCGGAGAGCCCATCGAGACGAGCTTCGATCTCTCCGTTCGACGCCTCGCGCCCGGTGAGGACGACGCGGGCCTGGCGAGTCTGTCCGAGGATTTCCTGCGCGAACAGAAGGCCGAGTGCGCCGAGCCCGCCGGTGATCAGGTAGACGCCGTTGTCCTGAAACGCGATCGGCGCCTTGCCGCGGTCAGCCGCGACCTCCTGCCAGCGCAACACCCGCCGGCTGCCGTCTTCATATCGGATCAGCGAGTCAAGCGGGCGAAGTTGCTCCGCCCGCAGCCGATCGGCGAGCTCCGCGGCGGCCGTGTCTCCCGGAACGAGTACGAGCTGCCCGATGAGCCGCGGATTCTCGAGCGCCGCCGTTTTCAGCAGTGCTGACAACCCGGCAAAAAGCGCCTGTTCATGATCGCCGGCGGCCGCAATCTGCACGAGCACGTTGCCCCGCGGTTTCGCTTGGAGGATCGCCTGTATCCGCTCGAAGCACGCCAGCGCGTGATCGGCGTAGCGTTCCGCGATGTTCTTCTCCGGCGCTGCCGGCAGCGAGAGACAGTGAGCCAGCGGAAGCGACGCCTGCAGTTGGTCGAGCTCGACCTTCGGCAGCTCGCAGAGAACGACGTCGTGCTTCGCGAATTCGATGTCGCTCGTATCAGCAGAGAGCTCGAGGTCACTCGACTGCCAAACCAGCGTGGCGAACAGAGTACCGGGCGCCGGCTGGCTCGTTGCGGTGAGTTCGATCCCTTTGCCGAGCAGCCGCGACGAAAACCCGCGCAGCTGCACACAGACGTTCCCGCGCTCATCGCAAAGATCCATATCGAGCTTGACCACGTTGTCCGCCGCCTGGCTGCCAGGCGCGAAGCGCACCCAGGCCGCCATCTGCGCGGTACACGGCGAGACGACGCGCAACGTCTCCAGCGCAAACGGCATCCGGGGCTGGCTGGATCCGGACTCACCCTCCATCAAGCCGACCGCCGCCTGCAGTGCGCCGTCCATCAGACTGGGATGAAGGACGTAGTCTGCCGCACTCTTCACCACGGCCGCGGGCAATCGCAGGTGCGCCAGGAGCTGGCCGCTACCCTGATGGATCGCCACGACCGCCTGAAACGCCGGGCCGTAGATCAGCCCTATCCCGGCGCACGCCGCGTACAGGCTGGCAGGATCCATCGTGCCGCGCCGCATCTCTCCTTCTAGCTGCGCGAGATCGAGCGGGCCGGGCTTCGGCTCGCGTCCAAACACCGCGCGGCCCTGGCAATGGACGACTTCCTCATCCGCGGCCTGGCTGTAAATCTCGAAGTCGATCCGCCCTTCTTCATCCGTCCAGAGCGCGATGCTTACCTGCCTGCTCCCATTGACGACGACCGGCTGCGCCCAGACGGTATTGAGCAATTCCAACGTCGCCGATTGCTGGCGCTCCGGCAAGGCATCCTCGATCGCCGCCCGAGCCATCTCCAGATAGGCCACGCCCGGAAGCACCCTCTGCGCCGCGCTGCCGTTCGCCTTCACCTGATGATCGGTGAGGAAGAACTCTGCTCCCGAAAACGTCGAGCCGTAGCGTTGCTCGCTCAGATCGGAGGTATTGCGTTGCAGGAGCGGGTGAACGACCGCCGCCGGTCCAGGGCTCGGGGAACGGCGGGAAAACTGCCGGACGAGTGCCTTGGCATTCGTCTTCGACAGTCTCTTGCTTTTCAGTTCCGCAACTACATATTCGATGAAGTCGACCATGGAGCCTCTCTCAAACGGGGGTACTTCACTAGGGTTGAGAATTTCTCAATCGGGGAGTACTTCACTAGGGCTGGTGTCAGGGTTCTTTTTTGGGAGTGGCTTGCGTGCCGGCGGGCCGCGGCTTCGTTGCCGCTCCTCAACGATGTCACCGGCTGGATTCGCTACACCAGCATCTTCAGCATGCTGACGGCCTGTTCCGAGTCGATCGAGTCATCGCCGATTTCATTGATGATGTCATCGATCGCCTTCATGTCTTCATCGGAGACGAGCTGGCTATCTGGAAGCTCGATGAAGGGCGTCTCCACGATCCAGTAGCGTTCCCGGGCGAAGGGATAGGTGGGTAGGGGGATGCGCCACGGCTTGACGGCGCCATGGAGCTTGTTCCAGTCGAAATGCAGTCCTCGGATCCACAGCTCCAGCAGCTTGGGCAGCTTCCGGCGCGCGACCCATTTCTCGATCGCTTCCTGCATGTCGACGTCGCGTCCGATGACGGTCATTCCCTCGTTGCCGGGCTCGACGCGGCCCTGATACACGCCATCGATCTGTTTTTCGCCACTGACATGAGCACCGAGCTTTTCGAGCAACTGCTCGATCGAGCTCACCACCAGGCCCAGCCGCTCCTCCATTGGCTCGCGGCCGACCTGAAGCGTAAAGGCGAGGCTGGCCAGATCGATTGGCTCCTGCGCGGCGCGCAGGAAAGCCAGCAGGTCGCGAGATTTCTGCCGCAGTTGCTCGCCGGTCCTCGCCGATAGCGGAACGATGACGGCGCCGGTTTCTCCGAGCACCGCCTGTCCCGCTGACGGGTATTCCTCGATCACCAGATGAGCATTAGTGCCGCTGAAACCGAAGGAGCTGACGGCCGCGCGCCGCGGAGAACCCGGCGGCGGATTCCACGCGTGAGCTTCCTGACTGATGTAGAACGGTGAATTCGCGAGATCGAAGCGCGAGTTCTCTTTCGTCACGTGCAGGGTGGGCGCGAGAGTCCCGTGTTGCATCGACAACAGAACCTTGTGCACGCCGGCAGCACCGGCGGCCGCCGTCGTATGCCCAATGTTGCTCTTCACTGCACCGAGAGCGCAGTAGTTTGTCTTGCTCGTCTTTTCCTTGAAGACGGCCGAGAGAGCTTCCAGCTCGATCGGATCGCCCAGCCTCGTGCCGGTGCCGTGGGCCTCGACGTAGCTGATCGTCGCCGGGTCGATCCCGTACCGGGCATAGATGCCGCGCTCGAGCTCGATCTGGCTGTTGACGCTCGGGGCCGTGATCCCGTTCGTCTTGCCATCCTGATTGATGCCCGAGCCCAGGATGATGCCGTAGATGAAATCGTGATCCCTCTCCGCATCTTTCAGGCGCTTGAGCACCACGGCACCGACACCATCGCCATTGACGATACCGTCCGCCGATTCGTCGAAGGTCTTGCATTGACCGGATGGGGAGAACATCCCGGCCTGACTCATGGCCACGTAGGATTCCGGCGTCAGCCAGAGACTGACGCCTCCGGCCAGCGCCATGTCGATCTCACCGCTCAGGATTGCCTGACAGGCGAGGTGCATCGCCACCAGCGCGGAGGAACAGGCCGTATCGATGGAGACCGCCGGTCCTTTCAGGTTCAGGTGGTACGCGATTCGCGCCGCGGCGATCGAGAAGCTGTTGCTCGTGACCGGAGCGGAAACGGCACCGCTCCGCAACAGGAGCGAGGTGTAGTCGTTGGTCGAGATCCCCAGGTAGACGCCGCACTTCGTGTTGCTCAGGGTCGTGGCACAGTAGCCCGCGTCCTCGAAGGCCTTGTAACTCTCCTCGAGGAACAGGCGGTGCTGCGGATCCATGTACTCGGCTTCCCGCGGAGAGATCCGGAAGAACAGCGGATCGAATCGATCGACACCGTCGATGGCACCGAGCCACTTGGAATAGGTCTTGTCGCTCCTGGTTCGATCGGAATCGTAGTACCGATGAATGTCCCAACGGGATGCCGGCACCTCGCCGACGGCGTTTCTGCCATGGACCAGGTTGTCCCAGAACTGGTTGAGATCATCCGCCTTCGGATACTTCCCGGACATGCCCACGATGGCGACCTTGTCGTCCCTGCTCGCCTGCCTGCCCGCGGTGGCGCGGGCGGCCCTAAGCCTCTTCCTCAGGATCGAATGGGAGCCCGCCGCCGGCGCGGCCGATTGGACGGGCTGCGCTATGGGCAGCGGGACGATCTCGGTGGGCATGCTGCCGATTTCCTGCTCCAGGAAAAGCGCCAGCGCCCGGATGGTCGAATAGTCGAACAGCTTGATGTGCGATAGCTCGGTTCCATACTTCTTGTTGACCGCCACGACCATCGCCGCGCCGAGGAAGGAATCCAGCCCGATCTCGACGAAAGGCTGGTCGATGTCGATCATCGACGCCTCCATCTTGAGGGCCGTGCCGAGGATCGATTTGAGTTGCTGCTCCAGTTGCTCCAGGCTGAATGCCGCCGCCATTGAGTTTCGGTGAGGAGCCGCAGGTTCCGTCGCAACAGACGGTTCGAAGATGCGCGCCCTCCTCAGGAAGGACGCGATCTTCGGTTGGTTGCCTTCGAGGACAAGCGTCTGGTCGTAGGGCAACGAAAGGATGCGATAGAACATCTGCAGCCCTGTCGCCGTCTGCATCGGCTGGATGCCGGTGGTCTGGTGGAGGAGTTCCATGCTCGCGGAATCGAGGGCCATCCCGCCCGACTGCCACAGCGGCCAGTCGATCGACCGCGTGCGGCCGTGACGCTGCCCGTCAGCCACCTGGCGATTGCGATACGCGGCAAACTGGTCCATGAAGCTGTTGGCGGCGGCGTAGTCAGCCTGCCCCGGATTTCCGAGCGCACCTGCGATGGATGAGAACAGCACGAAGAAGTCGAGGTTCACGTCGCGGCTGGCCTGGTCGAGGTTGAGCGTACCGACGACCTTCGGCGCGAGCACGTCAGTGAATTCGTTGTCGCTCTTTTTCCAGATGAAGTTGTCTGCCAGCATCCCGGCGGCGTGCAGGATTCCGTCAAGCCGTCCGTGCTCTTCCTGGATGGCCGCGATTAGATGCTCCACCTGGTCGGCGTCTTCGAGATCGAGCTGGTGGTAGCTGACCCGCCCCTTCTCCGTCGGCCATCCATCGAGCACGGCCTGCTTTTCCGCACTCAATGCCGAGCGGCCGGTCAGCACAACGCGCGTACCGGTCTGGCGGAGAATCTCGTTGGCGAAAAGAACGCCCAGACCGCCAAGCCCACCGGTGATCAGGTAGACACCCCCGTCCTTGAACGCGATCGGCGGCTCGTCCGCGCCAGCCGGGATCTCGCGCCAACGCAGGACTTGCCGCGCGCCTCCTTCATGGCGGATCACCGCATCCAACGCCCATACCTTCTCTGCATCCAGCAACCCCACCAGCTCCTCGGCCGTCGTGTTTTCCGGAACGAGAACGAGCTGACCGGTGAACTGTGGATGTTCCAGCGCCGCCGTCTTCAACAGCGCGGACAGACCCGCGAGCAACAATTGCTCCCGATCTCCAGCCACGACCACCTGGACGAGCACTTTCCCCCGCGGCTTGCGCTGCAGCATGATCTGGATCTGTGCGAAGCAGGCCACTGCGTAATCGCTGTAGCGCTGTGCCAAACTCCAGTGTTCCGCGCCGTGAAGCGACAGACATCGGCCGTGCGGCATCAGGCGCTCGAACCGCTCGCCGTCGACCTGCATGAGATCGCAGAGGACGATGTGGTGCTCCGTGTACTCGACGGTGCCAACGGGAAGCTCGATCGCACTGGTCTGCCAAACGGGAGTGGCGAGCAGACTGCCAATGGCCTGGTCCGGTGCGACGATGGTTCCGATCTCTTCGCTCGGAACGCGTGACGACAATCCGCGCGCCCGTCGCCGCACCTGAGCGGACAATGTTAGCGGCCGACGTTTGCGGGCCGCCGCCGGCGAACCGCTGATTCCTTCCGGCGCTTCGATCCAATACCGCTCCTTCGCAAACGGATAAACCGGCAGACGGACGCGCCGCGGCTTGACGCCGTCATACAGCGTGTTCCAATCGAGCTCTAGCCCTTTGACCCAGAGGTCCACCAGCTTCGACAGGGTTCGCCGCGCCACCCATCCGTCGACGAGGAGGTCGCGGATTTCCTCATCCTGACTGAGGATGCTCATGCTCTCCCTGCTGCGTTTCACCTGTCCCTGGTACGCGTCTTCGATCCCTTGCTCGCCATCGAGCCAGGCCTGGAGTTTTTCAGCCAGTTGCCGGACCGATGTCACGACGAAGGCGAGGCGCTCTTCCATCGCCGCTCGACCCACTTGCAGCGTGTAGGCGATCTCGATCAGATCGATCGACGGCGACTCCCGGATAAAGTCGAGGATATCGCGGGCTTTCTGCTTCAGTTGTGCCGGCGTTCTGGCAGAGAGAGGAACGATGCTCTTCGCGTCCGGGTCGAACACCGCGGCCGGGAGCGGGACGCCAGCCGGAGGCAGATATTCGCCGATGACCATATGGACATTGGTTCCGCTGAACCCGAACGAGCTGAGGGCGGCCTGGCGTTTCTCCCCGCCGTCGACAGTCCAATCCTGCAACCGGTCATTGACGTAGAACGGACTATTGGCCAGGTCGATATGCTGGTTGAGGTGCTCGAAGTTGATGGTGGGAGGCAGCTGTTTGTGCTTCAGCGCCAGGAGAAGCTTGATCATGCCGGCGATTCCTGCCGCGGTCAGGCAATGACCGATGTTGCTCTTCACGGAGCCGAGGGCGCAGTAGCCGGTCTTGCGGGTGTACTTGCTGAAGGCGTTTTTCAGCCCTTCGACCTCGATCGGGTCACCGAGTTTCGTGCCGGTGCCGTGAGCCTCGATCAACTGAATACCCGCCGGATCGATCCCGTACCTGTCGTAGACCTCCTGCTCGAGACGGGTCTGCGATTCCGGATTCGGCGCGGTGATTCCGTTGCTCCTGCCGTCCTGGTTGACACCCCATCCTTCGATGACGCCGTAGATGATGTCGCCATCGCGTTCTGCGTCGACCAGCCGCTTGAGCAGCACCACGCCGACGCCTTCGCCCGGAACGAAGCCGTCCGCCCGTTCATCGAAGGTAAAACATTTCCCCTCGGGCGAGAGCATCGCGGCCTGCGAGGTCTTGATATGCATCTCCGGCCCCGTCATCACGCACACGCCTCCGGCCAGGGCCAGATCGCTGCCGCCGGAATTCAGACTGTCACAGGCATAGGCGATGGCAACGGGCGATGAAGAGCAGGCCGTATCGATGGCGATGCTGGGGCCTTGCAGATTCAGGAAGTAGGAGATGCGCGCCGCAAGGATCGACATCGCACCGCCGGTGAAGCCTTGCGCGCTCAATTGATGCTGGCGCGACAACTGGTGATAGTCGCTGTTCGCGCAGCCGACGAAGACGCCACACCTGCTTCCGGACAAACCGCGCGCGTCGTAGCCGGCGTTCTCGATGCTGTGCCAGCACGCCTGCAGGAACAAACGCTGCTGCGGATCCATGCTCTCCGCTTCGATTGGCGAAATGTTGAAGAAGAGCGGGTCGAACAGATCGTATTCTTCCAGGCCTCCAAACCACTGGCTGTTGGTCTTGCCGGGAACGGCGTCGCCCGGCCGGTAGTAATCATTCACGTCCCAGCGGCTGGCTGGGACCTGCGTAATGCAGTTGCGGCCCTGGGCGATGTTCTGCCAGAACTGCTCGAGGTCATTGGCCCGCGGGAACTGTCCGGCCATCCCGATCACGGCAATGCGCTGTGAAGAAGCCGGGACGGGTGCTGGCGCGAGTGCCGGCGCTGATGCGACGAGTGGCGATGCTGCGCGGCTACGCCTGGACTGGAGCGCTGGCGTGGCACGCGGGGCAGCTGACGCGTCGGGCGGCGAGGAGTGGCGCGGCGCCGCTACGGCCGCCATCGGTATCGCCACCGCCGCGGGTGCCTCGGGCCTCGCCAGCATGCCTTGCTTTTCCGCCTCTTCGGCGATGTGCCGGCCGAGCTGGCGCAGCGTCGGGAAGCTGTAGACCTTGGTGGCTTCGACCGACGTCCCAAACTTATCGTTGATCTTGCGGATCCAGGTCACGCCGCTGATCGAATCGAGGCCGATATCGACGAACTGGGCGTTCTCGTCGATGTCGCTCTCCCGCATCTGCAGCTCGTTCGCCAGAAGCGTTCTCAGGGTCGCGGTGACATTCGGGAGGGCTTGAAGGTCAGCGGACCGCCGGGGCGTTTCGGCGACCGGCTTCGGCGGAGCAACAGCGGCTTGTGGTTCCCGATGAAACTTGCTCTCGATCTGCGCAAGAGTGTCGGCGCGACCGACGAAGGTCTTTGCATGCATGGCCAGCTCGAGGCAATAGGTCTCCTCCAGAGGCTCTCGCACATACTCGGTCAACTGCCGTTTGAGGCCGATCAATTGAACGCGGGTCGCTCGCGCGATCTGCCGAGCGAACCTCATCGCCGCCGGCTCGACCTCCGCGCGCGGCAGGATGGGCAGCGTCAGTCCCCTCTCCTTCAACGCGCTGCCGGCGTATTCCTGTCCGGCCAGCAGGCTTTCGCGCGCCAGGTCGTGACCCATCTTGTCCCCAAGAACCCACGTGGCGCCGGCGCCCGGCGTGAATCCATAGTTCATGTACGGACTGACGTAGTGGCTTTCCTCGCTTAGCAGCACGAGATCGGCGAAAAGGCCCAGCGTCCAGCCAGCACCGATGGCGTGACCCTGCATCGCCGCGATCACCGGCAGCCGGCAGTCCAGCGGTAATTGAAAGATCTTCACATCGGTGAACTTGGCCTTGCCTTCCTGAATGGCTAACAGACCTTCTTTGGTACCGCCCGTCGCGAAGTAGCTGTCGTACCCGGTGAGGATCACGACTTTGTACGCCGGCGTCTGTTCGATATGGGTGAAGACTTCGTTGACTCCCTCGATGAAGGCCTCGGAGAACATGTTCTTTGCATGGCGGTCTTCGAGCTTCACGACGACGATGCCGTCAGGATGAGCCGTGGCCGTGACGACGCTCGACCGCAGCGGGATGATGGCCGGCGCCTTCGTGAGCAGAGGGGTCTGGTCTTCCTGATCCTTTTCGGCCAGCGGGCCGCGGACTTTGGCGTGGAGAATGGCTGCGGTGTGCTGCTTCCATGCAGCCAGAGTGGCCATTGGAAACGTTGCCCAATAGCCGGCCACCCGCATGGCCGCAGGCAGCACGAGGTCGTGTTCCGCCACGCCGATTGCACCGACGCGTTTCCGGAGCTCGACGCCGGAATAGTCAGCGCCCGTCAGCAGGATTTCTCTGGCAGCCTCGTTCCCGAACCGGTAGGCAAAGACCGCGGCGGCCGTTTGGGCGTGTCCCGGTCCCAGGTTGACGGTCGAGTAGACGCCCGTCTGGCTGTAGACCACGGCGTCGCAGAACTGAGCGACAAGCCAAGCGTTGCCGCTCGCATTTCCCGTCAGCGCCGCAACGACTGGGATCGGCGACTCGATAATCAAACGTCGAAGCTCCATCACGAGGTCGCCGGCAACGGCTGGAAGAAAATCGCGGTCCTCGCCGGTCAGCACGATCGCTTTGTAGCCGCCCGCTTCATGGAGCCTGGCGAAGACTCTCCCGAGATCGGCGGTGAGATCCTTAAGCTCGATCGTGGCCACCCGACCCGTCGATTCCACCGGCGCTGGTTTCGCGGCCTCCACCGGCGTCAATGCCTCGACGAGGCTCACCAGATGCCGCGCCAGATTCGCCTTCAACAGCCGGAGAGCATCGTGGGACTTGGCCGCCAGCGCCGACGCCAGTCGTTGTGCGTACGCCTCGACCTGCGGCCACGGCAGAACGGGGCACGTCCACCCTTTCGCGCGCAGCTCCCTTCCGGTCGTAGCCGCCGAGAGGTAGAGGAGGTCGTGGGTCCGGAGCGCGCCGAACCGCTCGCCGAACAGAATCGCTTCGGCATTCGTGGGATAGAAATGGCACTCCGCGTCCGTGTATCCATACTGAGCATCTTCGTTGCACACCATGAAGTCACACAGCGCCGCCGCCATCAAGCCTGCGCCGATCACGTCGCCCTGCAGGACGGCGATGACCGGCGAAGGAAAGGAGACGAGGCTCTGAAAGAGCTTTCGCTCGACGGCTTCGTTGTAATACACCCGTTCGCCGCACCCGAAACAGTGCTCGATGCCGCTGAGCATCAAGACCTTGACCGACGCCTCCTGTTGCACACGCTGCAAGGCCTGCAGCACGTGGGCAATCATCTCCTTCGTCCGCGACGCGGCGATCTCGATCGTGAAGATGCCGTCGCCACAGTCGTACAGGTGGACGGGAGAGAGGCCTTGTCCCGGGCCGCTCTGCTGAGGTCCGCCGGGTGGGACACTGGAAAGGGAAATCGACGGCCGTCCCGCGGAAGGTTGTCCGGAAGCCGCCGAGACAAGCGCAATGGGCGCCGCCAGTGAAATCGCCGGCTTCTTTCGCTCTCCGGACGGGGGAACAGTGGCCGCTTGGGCGTAAGAGAATGCGATTTCCCTGCGCGCCGGCGCGGCGATGATGGGCCCCGGGAGTGCCGCGGGAAGCGCTACCCGATCGAGAATCGGTCCGGCGATCAACGAGGCCGGCTGCCAGCTGAGGCCTTGCATCTGCACGGCCACGTTCCCCTGCTCGTCGCACAGATCGATGTCCAGCTCGACCACGCTGCCCGGCGTGTAACGCACCCAGGCGAGCATCCGCGTGCTGCAATTCGAGATGATGCGCAACGTTTCCAGCGCCCGTGGCAAGCGAGGCTCGCCGGACGTTTCGCTCGACCCGCCGATCAATCCGAGTCCGGCCTGCAGCGCACCTTCCATCACGCCGGGATGCAAGGCGTAGTCACGCGACGTTTCCGTCACGCTCTCGAGTTGCCCGAGTTGCGCAAGCATCTGGCCGTGTCCGGTCTGCCGTCTGATTTGCTCGAGATCGAGTCTGTCCAGCGCCGGCTCGCGGCTCAGAACCGCATACCCCTGGCAATGCACGACGTCCTGCCCGAGCTCCCGTGTGTAGATCTCGTAGTCGATCCGCGCGTCACCGTTCGGCACAAGGGCAATACTGACTTCCTTCGCATCGCCGACGACAATCGGCTCCGCCCAAACGGTGTCGCGCAACTCCAGCACCGCCGATTCGCGCCAGGCCGGGAAGGCTTGCTCGACCGCCGCGCGCGCCATCTCCAGATAGACGGCGGCGGGCAGGAGCTTGCCGCCAGTGCCACTGTCGCCGCCGATCTGATGGCCGGCGATGAAGAGCTCCTCTCCGGTGAAGATTGAGGTATAGCGCTGCTCGCTCGGATCCGAAGTATTTCGATGGAGCAGAGGATGCACGGCCGCGGCACCGCGTACCACGACGTGCCCGGCTGGCGCCGTGTCGATCCAGAACCGCTCTTTCGCAAACGGGTAGGCGGGGAGGCTGATCCGCGGAGGCCGAGTCTCGCCATACAGCTTGCTCCAATCCAGATCGAGGCCTTTGACCCAGAGGTCCACCAGCTTCGACCATTTCCGGTTGGTGATCCACTTGTCGAGCAACTGTTGGAGGTCGGCATCCGTGCTGAACGCCGAGAGCGATTCGTTGCTGCGCTTCACCTGTCCCTGGTAGGCGTCTTCGATGGCCGGCTCGCCGGCCACGAAAGCCTCGAGCTTTTCGGTCAGCCGCGGGAGGGAACGGACGATGAAGCCGAGGCGCTCTTCCATCGGCTCGCGGCCCACCTGAAGCGTGTAGGCCATGGCAGTGAGATCGAGAGTGTTGGCGCGGATGCGAACGAATTCGAGGAGATCGTGCGCTTTCTGCCGGAGCTGCTCGGCGGTCCGCGCCGAGAGCAGGATGATCACCGTCTCGTCGGCGATCGGCCGGGTGGCCGGAGCCTGGTACTCCTCGACGATCATGTGGGCGTTCGAGCCGCCCGCGCCGAAGGATGAGATCCCGGCGATGCGTGGCAGCGTCCGGCCGTCGATCACCGGCGGTTCCCATGGCCGCAACGACTGGTTGACGACGAAGGGCGTCGTCTCGAAATCGATGTGAGGATTCAACTTCGCCGAATGCAGCGAAGGGACGATCTGCCGATGCTGCATCTGCAGCAGGACCTTGGTCAGCCCAGCGATGCCGGCGGCCGACTCGCAGTGGCCGATGTTCGATTTCGCCGAGCCGATGAGGCAGAAGCCGGTGTCCTGAGTGAAGGGATGGAAGGCTTTGCTCAGCGCCGCAATCTCGATCGGATCGCCCAGCTTCGTGCCGGTGCCGTGCGCTTCGATGTAGCTGACGTGGCGCGCGTCGATTTGCGATTCCGCCAGCGCCCGGCTGATGGCACTGGCTTGTGCCTGCGGGTTCGGTACCGAGTAGCCGTTGGTCCTGCCCCCATGCGTGAGCGCGCTGCCACGGATGATGCCGTAGATGTGATCCCCCTCGCGCTTCGCCTCCGACAGCCGTTTCAGGACCACCACTCCGACGCCTTCTCCCGGAACGTAGCCATCGCCCCCTTCGCCGAAGCTCTGGCAGGCGCCATCGCTGGAGATGAACTGCCCAGCGCTGAGCACCAGGTACTTGTTGGGATGAATGGTGACGTTCACCCCGCCAGCGATCGCCAGGCTGGTGCGCCCGTGTCTGAGGTCCTGACAGGCGAGATGGATCGCCGCCAGCGAGGAGGAGCACATCGTGTCCAGCGTCATGCTGGGACCGTGCAGGTTGAGCGCGTACGATACGCGATTAGCGATGCTGGCGGCGCTGCCGGCGACCCCCATGCGGTTGCCCTGTGCACTCGCTTCGGCGCCGAACAGCTGGTATTCGCTGTACATCACGCCGGCGTAGACGCCGACCTGGCCGGCGAGGTCGTTTCCGCTGGCCACCTGCAAGCCGGCGCGCGTGTATCCCGCGTCCTCGATCGCCATCCAGGCATGCTGCAGAAACAGCCGCTCCTGCGGATCGATGGACTTCGCTTCCTTCGGCGAGATGTTGAAGAACAGCGGATCGAATTCGGCGACGCCGTCGATGAAGCCACCCCACTTGCTGAAATGGCGTCCGGTCTCGGTGCGGTCTTCGCTGAAGTACTCCCGCCAGTCCCAGCGGTCCTTCGGCACCTCGACGATGCAGTCCTTCCCGTCGCGCAGATTGTCCCAATACGCATTGACATCGAGCGCCTCCGGATAGCGGCCGCTCAATCCGACGATGGCTATCGGTTCGGCCTCCGTCGTCAAACGAGGCGCAGCAGTCTCCGGGCGGCTGAACCTGCGATTCGGGACCCGCTTCGCTTCGGTGGCAGGCCGCACATCCGCGCGCATGACGGCCGGCGTCGGGCGATCGTTTGTTTCGGCCGTGGCGAACAGTGCCGCCAGCCGCGCCGCATGCGACTGGACGAAGTATTCGGTCAGCTCCGCGATGGTCTGGTATTCGAAGAACAGCGTCTTGGAGAGTGAGCCGAACGTCTTCTCTAGCTGGTTGGTCAGCTTCAGCGCCAGAATCGAGTCGATGCCGTACTTCTCCAGCGCTGCGCGCGGATCGATCTTGTGGGCCGCCAGTTTGAGCAGTCCCGCCAGTTGATTGCGGAGGTAATCCTGCGTCTTCTCCGAAAGGCCCGCCGGCACCGCAGCCACGACCGGCGGCTGCACTGCCGGTTCGGCCGGTATCGCGGAATTGCCGAGCAACGCGGCACGCATCTGCGCCAGGTCGCCTTGCATGACGAGCAGCTGGTCATGCGGCAATGCCAAGCTGCGGTGGAACGCCTCGATGCCGGTGGCCGACGGCATCGGCTGAACGCCGAGGGACTGGCGCAGCAGCTCTTGGCGATCAGGACCGATGGCCATGGCACCGGCTTCCCACAACGGCCAGTCGATCGACCGGGTCCGCCCCTGCCGCTGTCCGGCGGCCACCTGGCGGTTGCGAAATGCGGCGAATTGATCCATGAACGCATTCGCGGCCGCGTAGTCGGCCTGCCCCAGATTTCCGAGTGCCCCGGCGAGCGAAGAGAACAGTACGAAGAAATCGAGCTCCAGCTCCCGGCTGGCGTAATCGAGGTTCCAGGTGCCGGTGACTTTCGGCGCGAGCACGTCGCGGAATTCGCTGACCTCTTTTTTCCAGATGAAGTTGTCCGCCTGCATTCCGGCGACATGCAGGATGCCGTCGAGCCGTCCATGTTCGTATTCGATGGCGGCGATCAGACGCTCGACCTGACGGAGGTCGGCGACGTCGACCTGGCGATAGGTGGCGCGCGGATGCTGGGCGGATAGTCCATCGAGCAGGGCCTGTTTTTCCGCACTGATTGCCGAACGTCCGGTGAGGATCACCTGAGCCTGTCTCGTCTGCTCGAGGATCTCCCGCGCAAAGAGAAGGCCGAGGGCGCCGAGTCCGCCGGTGATCAGGTAGACGCCCGATTCGTTGAAGACGACGGTTGGCGTTTGCGCGCCGGTCTCGACTTCCCGCCAACGCAGCACCTGCCTAACGCCGCTCTCATGGCGGACCAGCGGATCGAGAGAGCGCGACTTCTCCGCATCGAGCAGCTTGGCCAGAGTTCCGGCGGTGGCGTCGGGTGGGACGAGAATCAACTGACCGGAGAACCGCGGATTTTCCAGCGCCGCCGTTTTCAGCAATCCAGATAGACCTGCCAGCAGCGCTTGCTCCTGATGATCGGGAACGATGATCCGGACGAGCAGGCTGCCTTGCGGCTTTCGCAGAAGGATTGCTTGTACGCGCTCGAAACAAGCGGCGGCGTGGTCGGTGAAGCGCTGGGCGATGGCCGTTTGCGGCTCCGCGTGCAGCGGCAGGACACGAGCGTGCGGGAGCAAGGACGCCAGCGTTTCGGCGTCGGCCCGCGGAAGCTCGCAAAGAACGACGTGATGTTCCGTGTAGCCGACGCCGGTCATGCCGGAGCGCGCAAGGTCGCTCGCCTCCCAGACCGGAAACGCGAGCAAGCTGCCGCTGGCCAAGACCTGTGGCGGCGCCGTTCTGACCTCTCCGCTCAACGCGCGCGCGGACAAGCCGTGCATCTGCACACAAACGCTTCCATCCTGGTCAGCCAGATCGATGTCGAGCTTCACGACGGCATCGCCCGCGTGACTCCCCGGCGCATAACGCGCCCAGACAGCCATCTCACGGGTACAAGGCGCGAGGATCCGCAGACGTTCCAGCGCAAACGGCAGCCGCGGCTGTTTCGAAGAGTCGTCGAGCAGGCCGGCACAGGCCTGCAGCGCCCCATCCGCGAGACTCGGATGCAGAACATAGTCGGCCGAGGTCGCCGCGAGGAGCTCCGGCAGCCGGAGCCGCGCCAGCACTTGGCCGGTTCCCTGCTGTACCCGCGTGACGGACTGAAACGCCGGGCCGTACAGCAATCCCATGCGTGCCCAGGCCGCGTACACGCTGTCCGGTTCCAGCCGCCCGTCGCCCATCTCCTTATCGAGCTGCTCGAGATCGAGCCTGGCCGGTGCCGGCTCGGCGCTCAACACCGCGCGGCCCTGAGCGTGGACGACCTGCTGATCGCCTTCCTCACTGTAGATCTCGAAATCGACTTCGCCGTCCTGGTCCGGCAGCAACGCGATGCTGACCTCCCTCGCCTCGCTGACGACGATCGGCTGCACCCAGACGGTGTTGTGCAGCTCGATGACGGTCGACTCCAGCCCTTCCGGCGATGCCTGCTCGATCGCCGCTCGCGCCATTTCCAGATACGCCACGGCCGGCAGGACCTTCCGCCCGGCCAGCCCGTTCGCCGTCACCTGATGATCGGTGAGGAAGAACTCCTCGCCGGTGAAGGTCGACCGATAGCGTTGCTGGCTGAGATCGGACGTATTGCTGTGCAGCAGGGGATGCAGGACCGCCGTCGCCGGGGCTCCGGCAGCAGCGTGACTCGCCGCCGCATCGATCCAGTAGCGTTCTTTTGCGAATGGATACTCGGGCAGGCTGACGCGCTGCGGCTTGACGTCGCCATACAGCCTGCTCCAGTCCAGATCCAGGCCGTTGACCCAGAGCTCCAGCAGCCTGGCGTGTTTCCTCTCGGCAGTCCATCTGTCGACGACGGTTTTTCTGAGGTCGTCATCCTGACTGAGGAACGTGAGGCCCGCCTTGCCACGCTTGACGTCGCCCTGCTGCACATCGGCGATCCGGCGCTCGCCGCGCGCGTACGCCTCGAGCTTTTCCGTCAACTGTTCGATCGAGCTCACGAGGAAACCGAGGCGCTCTTCCATCGGCTCGCGGCCGGCCTGAAGGGTGTAGGCCATCTCCACCAGATCGATGGACGCCTCTCTGCGAAGGAAGGCCAGCAGATCGCGAGCCTTCTGCTCGAGCCCTATCTCCGTTCGGGCGGAAAGCGGGATGATGACGGTTGTGTCGCCCGCCAGAACCGAGACGTGGCGCCGGCCCCCGGCCGGAGGCAGATACTCGCCGATGACCATATGGGCATTGGTACCGCTGAAGCCGAACGAGCTGATGGCCGACTGCCGCGGTGCTGTCCCTTTCGGCTCCCACTCTTGCAGCCGGCTATTGACGTAGAACGGGCTGTCCTCGAGGTCGATGTGCTCATTGAGCCGCTCGAAGTTGATGGTCGGCGGAAGCTGCTTGTGCTTCAGCGCCAGGACCAGCTTGAGAACTCCCGAGATTCCCGCCGCCGTCAGACAGTGTCCGATGTTGCTCTTGACTGATCCGATGGCGCAGAACGCCTGTTTCCGCGTGTACTTTTTGAAGGCGTTCTTCAGGCCTTCGACCTCGATCGGGTCGCCCAGTTTCGTTCCGGTGCCGTGGGCCTCGATCAGCTGAATGCCTGCCGGATCGATCCGGTACTTGTCGTAGACCTCCTGCTCCAGACGGGTTTGCGACTCGGGGTTCGGCGCGGTGATGCCATTGGTTCTGCCATCCTGATTGACGCCCCAGCCCTGAATGACCGCGTGGATGATGTCGTGATCTTTCTCCGCGTCCGCCAGCCGTTTCAACAGGACGACACCGACGCCTTCTCCAGGCACGAATCCATCCGCACGCTGATCGAAGGTGAAGCACTTCCCCTCGACCGAGAGCATTCCGACCTGCGACGTCTTGATGTGCATCTCGGGCCCGGCCATCACATAGACGCCGCCGGCCAGGGCCAGATCGCTCACGCCCAAGGTCAAGCTGTCGCAGGCCTGCGCAATCGCGACCAGCGAGGAGGAGCAGGCGGTATCAACGGAGACGCAGGGACCTTGCAGGTTCAGGAGGTACGACACGCGCCCGGCCAGAATCGACGTGGCATCGCCGGTGAAGCCCTGAGCGCTCAGCTGCTGCTCGCGGGAGAGCAGGTGATAGTCGCCATAGGCACAGCCGACGAAGACTCCGCACCGGCTTCCGGAGAGCGACCGGGCACTGTATCCGGCGTTCTCGATGCTGTGCCAGCACGCCTGCAGAAAGAGGCGCTGCTGCGGATCCATGCTCTCCGCTTCGGCCGGCGAGATGTTGAAGAAGAGGGGGTCGAACCGGTCGTATTCTTCCAACGCGCCGAGCCACTGACTGTTGGTCTTGCCCGATGCAGGATCGCCCGCCTGGTAGAAGGCATTCACGTCCCAGCGGCCGGCAGGGACCTGGGAGATGCAGTTCTTCCCTTCTGCGATGTTCTGCCAGAACTCGTCGAGGTTCTTCGCTTGGGGGAATTGACCGGCGATCCCGATCACGGCGATGGCTTGCGAGCGATCGGCGGCGGGAGCGCTCGCGGCGAATCGCGTGGCCGTCCGGCCGCGCCACGACGTGAGCTTCCCGGCTGCCGGCCCGGCGGCGATGGTCCGCTGCGGCGACGCGCTCTTCGCCGATGCCACCGGCTCTATGACCGGTGGAGGCGCGGGCTCGCTCGTCAGCGTGCCGTGCTTCACGGCTTCTTCCTTCACATGGCGGCTGAGCTGGGCCAGCGTCGGATAGCTATAGATCTTCGTCGCCTCGAGCGACGTCTGATACGCCTCGTTGATCTTGCGGACCCACGCCACGCCGCCGATCGAGTCGAGGCCGAGATCGACGAACTGCACGTTTTCGTCGATGTCGCTCTCCTGCATCTGCAGCTCGTTCGCCAGGAGCGTCCGGAGCTTCGCGCCGACGGCCGGCAGGACTTCCGTGTTGACGGATCGCAGCGCCACTTCAGGCTGCGGTAGTGGCGCAGCGGCTCCGGCTCCCGGTCGAAAGCGATCCTGAATCTGCGCGAGCGTGTCCGAGTGGCCTACGAAAGTCTTTTCGTGCATCGCCAGCTCGAGGCGATAGGTCTCATCGAGCGCTTCGTGAACGTTTTCTGTCAACAGGTGCTTGAGGCCGATCAAACGATCGCGGGAGCTTCGCACCATCTGTTCAGCAAAGCGCATCGCCGCAGGCAACACGTCGGCCCGAGGCAGGATGGGCAGCCGCAGTCCTCTTTTGTGCAATTCACTGCCGGTGTACTGCTGCGCGGTGAGCAGGCTCTCACGCGCCAGATCCTGTCCCATCTTGTCCGCAAGAATCCAGGTGGCGCCGGCGCCCGGGGTGAAACCGTAGTTCATGTACGGACTCACGTAGCGGCTCTCTTCGCTCAGCAGCACGAGATCGGCGAAGAGGCCGAGCGTCCAGCCGGCACCGAGGCCGTGTCCCTGCATCGCGGCGATCACCGGGAGCCTGCAGTCGAGCGGCAGTTGGAAGATCTTGAAATCGGTGAACTTGATCTTCCCTTCCTGAATCGCGAGCAGGGCCTCCTTAGTGCCGCCGGAAGCGAAGTAGCTGTCGTACCCGGTGAGGACGACGACCTTATAGGCCGGTGTCTGCTCGATGTGTGCAAACACTTCTCTCAAGCCCTCGACGAACTCCTTGGAGAACATGTTCTTCGCGTCGCGATCCTCCATCTTGACCATCACGATGCCGCCGGGAAGAGCGGTGGCGGTGACGACGTTCGACCGCGGTGGGATCAGGGCCGGCGCGCTCGGGACGTCGGCGATTTCGTCATGCTGCGAGACGACAGGGAAGTTGCGAGTCTTCTCCCGCAGCGTCGTCGCGGTGTGCCGCTTCCAGGCGGCCGACGAGGTTCGCGGAAGCCGGGCCCACGACTCGGCAATCTGCAGAGCGGCAGCGAGTACACCGCCGTGTTCTGCCACGGTCACGGTACCGACACGCCGCTGAAGGTCGTCGCCGGAATAGTCCACGCCGGTCAACAGGATTTGCTTGGCGGCCTCACTTCCGAGTCGATGCGCGAAGAGTACTGCCGCCGCTCGCAGGTCTTGCGCGCCTGCCGCGGAGTAGACGCCGCTCCTGCAGTACACACAGGCGTCGCATGCCTGAGCGATGAGCCACGCATTGCCTCTGGCATCTCCCCCCAGCGCGGCGACGACCGGAATGGCCGACTCGACGATCAGGCGCTGCAACGCCGGCACGGCATCGCCGGAGACATCAGGAAGAGAGCCGCCGTCGTCGCTCGCGAGCACGACCGCTTTGTAACCGCCTGCTTGCCGGATGGCTGTGAATACTTCGTCGAGATCGGCAACGAGCTCCTTCGCGTCAGCCATTGAGAACTTGACGACGATGACGTTCTCGACCGGGACATCGAGACGGATGCGCTCCGACGGCGTGGCGACGATCGGTGCAATCGCGTCGACCGCTTCTTCCGTCGCGGCCTCGATCGGCGTCAACGCGTCGACCAGCACGACCAGGTGACGCGACAGATTCTGTTTCAGCAGATGGAGCGCATCCAGCGACTTCGTGGCCAGCGTCGAGGCCAGCGTTTGGGCGAACGTTTCGACCTCGGATCCCGGAAGAATCGGACACGTCCATCCCTTCGCCAGCAGCGCCCTGCCGGAGACCGCCGCCGCCGATCCGTACAGGAAGTCCTGCGCACGGACACTGCCGAACCGCTCGTCGAACAGCATCGCCACGGGAGTCGTGGGATAGAAATGAGCGTCCGTGTAGCCAAAGGTCGCATCTTCGTTGCAGACCATGAAGTCACACAGGGCGGCGGCGATGAAGCCCGCGCCGTTGACATCCCCGTGGAGGACCGCGATCGTCGGGGAGGGAAACGACGCGAGGGCCTTGAAGAGCTGCTGTTCGACGGCTTCGTCGTACGCTTCGCGTCCGCCCGGAAGAGCGTGATCGAGACCGCTCACGAGCAGAACTTTAACGGACAGCTCCTGCCGCACCGCCTCCAGAGCCTGTCGCACATGGGCAATCGTGTCGCTGACAGTGACCGGCGTGGCGATCTCGATCGAGAAGACGCCGCGACCGTCGTCACGCAACCGCACCGAGGAGACGGCCCCGGTTCTCGGTAACGACACGCCGAGTGCTACGTTCGAGAGGGCGATTGGTGGCCGTCCGGCAGCAGGTTGCCTCACAGTGTGATCAGAGGAGGCGGCCGCAGAAACCAACGCGCCCGGCGCGGCCAGCGAAATAGCCGCCGGTTTCTTTCGCTCGACCGGCGCGGTGAACGCTGGTGAATTCGGAACGAATGCGATCTCCCGGCGCGCCGGTGCGGCGAGAGCGAGCTCCTCGACAGAGGGAGTTGCTGCATCGCTCAGCACCACGTGACCCTGGCAGTAGACGACCTCCTGATCGCCGGCGACGCTGTAGATCTCGAAGTCGATCCGCCCGTCGCCGTTCGCTGCCAGCGCGATGCTGACTTGCGTCGTGCCGGTCACAGCGATTGGTTCCCCAAAAATGACGTCGCACAACTCCACAGTGGAGTGTCGCGACGCGGGGTCGGCATGTTGCACCGCAACACGCGCCATCTCCAGCTGCGCCGCCGCGGGAAGAATCCCATTCTCCAGGAAGCCCTCGTCGCCACGGAACGTCGAGCTGTAGCTTTGCTGGCCGAGGTCGGAGGTGTTGCTGTGCAGGAGAGGATGCAGAACCGCGGTCGCCGTGCCCTTTGCGTGCACCTGCGCGCCGGACTCGACGTCGATCCAATAACGCTCCCTGGCAAAGGGATACGTCGGAAGGCTCATCCGCGGCGGCGTAGCCTCGCCGTGGAGCTTGCTCCAATCGAGGGACAGCCCCTTGACCCAGAGATCGGCGAGCTTCGAGAGTTTCCTGCTGGCGATCCACTTGTCGACCGTCTGCTGCAGGTCGGCGTCGGTGCTGAACACCGACAGCGATTCCTGATTGCGTTTCACCTGCCCTTGATAGGCGTCTTCGATGGCCGGGTCGCCGGACAGGAAGGCCTCGATCTTCTCCACCAACTGTTCGACGGAGCTCACGACGAACCCTAGGCGCTCGTCCATCGCCTCGCGGCCGACCTGGAGCGTGTAGGCCATCGAGGCGAGATCGAGCGTGCTGATGCGCGGGCGCACGAAGCGCAGGAGATCGCGTGCTCTCTGCTGCAACTGGCCGGCCGTTCTCGCCGACAGAAGGATGACCACTGTTCCCGCCATCGGATGGCGGACCGGCGCCTGATACTCCTCGACGATCAGATGCGCATTCGAGCCACCCGCTCCGAAGGATGAGATCCCGGCGATGCGGGGAAGGGTCCGGCCGTCGACCACCGGCGCCTCCCACGGCCGCAACGATTGATTGACCACGAACGGACTGCAGTCGAAATCGATGTGCGGGTTGAGCTCCGCCGAATGCAGCGACGGCACGAGTTGCTGATGCTGCATCTGCAACAGAACCTTGGTCAGTCCAGCGATGCCGGCCGCGGACTCACAATGGCCGATATTCGATTTGGCCGATCCGATCGGACAGAATGCGGTGTCGCGCGTATAGGGTTGGAAAGCACGGTTCAACGCGGCGATCTCGATCGGATCGCCCAGCTTCGTGCCGGTGCCGTGCGCTTCGATGTAGCTGATGTGCCGCGCGTCGGTCTGCGATTCCGTCAGTGCGCGGCTGATGGCACTGGCCTGCGCCTGCGGGTTCGGGACCGTATAGCCATTGGTCTTGCCGCCGTGCGTCAGCGCGCTTCCGCGAATGACTCCATAGATGTGATCGCCATCCCGCTTCGCCTCCGACAGCCGCTTCAAAACGACCACGCCGACGCCTTCTCCGGGAATGTAACCGTCGCCTCCCTCGCCAAAGCTCTGGCAATGACCCTCGCCGGAGATGAATTGACCGGCACTGAGCAGCAGGTACTTGTTGGGATGGATACTGACGTTCACGCCGCCGGCGATGGCCAGGCTGGTACGCCCCAGTCTCAAGTCCTGACAGGCGATGTGGATCGCGGTCAAAGACGACGAGCACATGGTGTCCAGCGTCATGCTGGGACCGTGCAGATTGAGCACGTACGAGACGCGGTTGGCGATGCTCGCCGCACTGTTCGGAATGCCCAACCGTTTCCCGCGCATGCTCGCTTCGGCGCCGAACAGCTGGTATTCGTTGTACATCAGGCCGACATACACGCCCACTTGGCCCGGCAGATCATCCCCGTTCGGCGTCTGCAGGCTGGCGCGGGTGTAGCCTGCGTCTTCGATCGCCATCCAGGCATGCTGGAGAAACAGGCGCTCCTGGGGATCGATGAGCTTGGCTTCCTTCGGCGAGATGTTGAAGAACAGCGGATCGAATTCATCGACGCCCGCAATGAAGCCTCCCCACTTGCTGTAGTGGCGACCGCCCTCGGTGCGATCTTCGCTGAAGTAATCGCGCCAGTCCCACCGCTCTTTCGGTACTTCGACGATGCAGTCGCGCCCGTCGCGCAGGTTCGCCCAATACGCATCGAGATCGATCGCCTCGGGATACCGCCCGCTCAACCCGATCATGGCGATCGGATCGTCCTCGAGGGGCGGGCTCGGGACCGCACTCCGGCTCCCGCTGAAACGCCTGGTGCTCCTCTTCGCTGCGGAAGCCGGCATCCCTTCCGGCAGGACCGCGGCCTTTGCCGGCGGCAGGCTTTCGACATCGTTCGTTCGATGGAACAGCGTGGCCAGCCGGACCGCATGAGCATCGATGAAGTACTTCGTCAGCTCCCGAATCGTCTGGTACTCGAAAAACAAAGTCTTGGCGAGTGGGCCGAACGTCTTCTCCAACTGGCTGGTCAACTTCATCGCCAGGATGGAGTCGATCCCGTACCTTTCCAATGCCGCCTGTGGATCGACCCGGTGGAACTGCAGCTTCAACAGCTCCGCGCACTCCCTGCGCAAATAGTCTTCGGTTTTTTCGACGAGACTCGCGGGATCGATCTCCGCCTCCTTACCCGACGCCACGAATGCCGGCACCGGTTCGGCCGGAACCGGCTGCGCGGCGAACAACACGCTGCGCATCCGCGCGCGATCGCCTTCCGCGACCAGAACCTGGTCATACGGCAACGCCAGGCTGCGATGGAAGGCCGCGAGACCCGTCGCGGTCTGCATCGGCTGGATGCCGGTGCTCTCTTGCAGCAGTTCCCGGCTCGCCGGATCGGCAGTCATCCCGCCTGCCTGCCACAATGGCCAGACGATCGACCGCGTGCGGCCGTGCCGCTGCCCGGTGGCCACCTGCCGGTTTCGGTAAGCCGCGAACTGGTCCAGGAAGCCATTTGCGACCGCGTAGTCGGCCTGCGCCGGATTTCCCATCGAGCCGACAATCGAGGAGAAGAGCACGAAGAAATCGAGCGCGACGTCGCGGCTGGCCTGATCGAGATTGAAGGTACCGCCGACCTTCGGCGCCAGTACTTCCAGGAATTGTGCGTTACTCTTTCTCAGGATGAATTGGTCGGCCAGCATGCCGGCGCTGTGCAGGATGCCGCTCAGCGTTCCGTACTCTTCTCCGATCGCGTTCATCAGTTGCTCGACCTGACCGGGATCGCCGAGGTTCACTTGCCGATAGCTCACACGCCCGGCCTCCGCGGACAGCCCGTCCAGGATCGGCTGCGTTTCGGCGCGCAATGGCGAGCGGCCGGTCAACACCACGCGCGCGTTGCCGGTCTGCTCGATGATCTCCTTCGCGAATAGCGTCCCGAGACCGCCGAGGCCGCCGGTGATGAGGTAGACGGCGTCATCGTGAAATGCGGGCGGAGCTTCCCCTTCCCGCGACAGCTCCTGCCAGCGAAGCACCTGCCGGACACCGTCTTCATATCGGACACGCGGCTCCGGCGTGCGGGTCTTCTCTGCTTCCAGCCGCCCCACCAGCTCTTCTACCGTAGCCTCTGCCGGAACAATGATCAGTTGACCGGCGAGCCGCGGATTTTCCAGCGCCGCCGTCCGCAGCAGTCCGGAGAGACCCTCGAGCAACGTTTGCTCGTGGCGGCCCGCGATAACGATCTGCACGAGCACTCTGCCGGCCGGCTTGCTCCGGAGGATCGTCCGGATCCGTTCGAAGCAAGCCAGAGCGTAGTCGCTGTAGCGCTGCGCAATGTTGACGTCATTGCCTGCTTGCAATGACAGCGCGCGGCCGAGCGGAAGCAGCGATTCCAGCCTGCCGGCATCGAAATTCGATAAATCGCAAAGGACCGCGTGATGCTCTGTGTACTCGACCTCGCCAGACGCCTCGCGGGCTTCCAGGGCGCTACTCTTCCAGACCGGCGTGGCCAGCAATACGCCGACTCCCTCGCCTTGCTCCTGCAGTGTGATGGTCCTGATCCTGTCCAGCGCTTCTTCTCGTGAGAGCCGGCCGCCGATCAAGTCGTCGTAGATTTGTCGTAGTTGTCGTTTCATATGGATTACGCCGTGGGCTCGCTTAATTGGAGAGAATTGAGGTCTGGCGAGGAGGGCCAGGAGGTTGGATCAGGAGGCTCTTGGTCGGTTGAGTTCCTTCGCTCACACCCGCCCGCCCCTCCTCAATCAGGATGTGGAAATTACGAGCTGTTGTACCAGTTCCACCGCGTCATCAACGGACACGGCGCGATTAGCGACGTCCGTGATCAGGCGTTCATAGAAGGCAGTATCGAAATCGCCCAAGGGAACGGCTGTCCCGCGGATCAGGATCCTGCTCGTCGTCTGGTGACCCGCCTGCAGATCGTTTTTCAGAGCTCGTGAAGCAAACCCCTGCATCTGAATGCAGACGCTCCCCTCCCGGCCGCAGAGGTCGATATCCAGCCTGACGGCGCTGTCGCCCGGACTGCTGTCCTTCGAGTAGCGTACCCAGGCGGTCATCTCCCGAGTACAGGCAGAGACGATGCGCAATGACTCGAGCGCGAACGGGACAGGTGGCCGGTTCGGGACGTCATCCCCGTCGACGAACAGGCAGACGGCAGCCTGCAGTGCGCTGTCCATCACGCTGGGATGCAAGACGTACTCGTGCTGGCTGGTCTCGACGATCGCCGGCAGGTGCAATTGCGCGAGCAGCTGCTGGTCGCCCAGATGGACGGCGAGGATCCCTTGATGGGACGGACCGTAAACGAAGCCCATCGCCGCAAACAAGGCATAAACATCGGCGGCCTCCATCCGGCCCCGATCCATCTGCCGCTCGAGGTCTTCGAGATCGAGCTGCCTCGGCGCCGATTGGGCACCGAAGACCGCCTCACCCTGGCAGTGAACGCTCTTGTGGCCGTCTTCCATGCTGTGTATTTCGTAGCCGACTTTGTCGCCGTCATTCGCATACAGAACGATGGTGACCTGCTTCTGCCCCGCCACCACGATCGGCTTGAGCCAAACGGTATTGTGCAGCTCGAGGACTCCCGTTCCTGCTTCACGGGACGACGCCTGCTCCATGGCCGCCCGTGCCATTTCCAGATACGCCACACCCGGCAGGATTCTCTGCGCGCCCCGGCCATCCGTGCTGACGCGATGATCTCGTAGAAAGAATTCCTCGCCGGTGAACGTCGAGCTGTAGCGCTGTTCGCTCAGATCGGAGACGTTGCTATGCAGCAGAGGATGAAGGATCGCAGTGCCGCCAACCGTGGACGCAACCCGGCCGCCTGACGTCATGTCGATCCAATAGTGCTCTCTGGCGAAGGGGTACGTCGGCAGGCTCAGCCGCTGTGGAGTCACCTCTCCATACAATTGCTGCCAATCGATCTCCAATCCCTTCACCCACAGATCGAGGAGCTTCACCCATTTGCCGCCCCGCAGCCATTTGCCGACCACATCCCGCAGGTCGTCGTCCCCGCGGAACACCGCCAGGGCCTCACTGTCGCGCTTCACTTCTCCGATGACGAGGCCTTCGATTCCGCTAGTCCCGGCGGCAAACCCTTCCAGCTTCGCGTCCAACTCCTCCAGCGAAGCGACGATCATTCCCACCCGATGTTCCATCGCCTCGCGTCCGACCTGCAGGGTGTAGGCGAGACGGACCAGATCGCCGTCGCGCCACTCGCCCCGCCCGATCGCCTGCCGCAGCTGCCTGGCCTGCTCCTTCAGCCGCTCGGCGTCTTTGGCGGACAACACCACCATCACCGGTCCGTGCGCTTCGCTCTTCACTCCGTCGTGACCGACGTACTCCTCGACGACGACGTGGGCGTTGACCCCCCCGAATCCGAACGAGCTCACCCCCGCCCGGCGCGGCTCTCCGTCTCTGAGCCGTTTCCACGGCTGGTTTTCCGTCACGATGTAGAAGGGACTCTCCTCCAGCCGGATGTAGGGGTTCACCTCCTCGCAATGCAGCGTGCGGACGAGTGTCCCGTGCTTCAGCTGCAGCACGATCTTGATCAAACCCGCCATCCCGGCCGCCAGCTCCAGATGTCCGATGTTGCTCTTCACCGAGCCCAATCCACAGTAGGCCGTCGCGGTGGCCTCGCCCAACTCCTCGGACAACCCCTGGAACGCGCTCTTCAGGCCGTTGATCTCAATCGGATCTCCGAGCGATGTCCCCGTTCCGTGCGCTTCGATATAGCTCACGCTCCCGGGGCTCACGCCAGCACGCCGGCAGGCGTCTTTGATCAGCTCAGCCTGCGCCAGGGGATTGGGCGCCGTCAACGATTGCGCCCGCCCGCCGTGATTCTCCGCGCTCCCCCGGATCAATCCGTAGATGTGATCGCCGTCGCGCTCCGCGTCGCTCAGCCTCTTGAGCACCACCATTCCCACGCCTTCGCCGCGCACGTAGCCATCTGCCCGGCTGGAAAATGTCTTGCACTTCCCATCACGGCTCAGCATGCCGCCCTTGCTGAAGCTGATGTGCAGGGTCGGGAAGAGGGTGTTCACCCCTCCAACCAGCGCCATCGTGCAATCGCCGGAGAGGATGGCTCGGACGGCGCGGTGCACGGCCACCAGAGAGCTGGAACAGGCGGTCTCGATCGGCTCGCTCGGCCCGTGCAGGTTCAGGAGGTAGCTCAGGCGGTTGGGGCCGACCGACGGCACCAGCCCGGTCGCGGTGTAGCCTTCGATTGCGGTGCCATCTCGTGAAAGGAGTTGTTCGCCGTAGCCGGTGTTCGCCGTCCCGACGAAGACTCCGGTCCGGCTTCCCCACAGCTGCTTCGGTCCGTAGCCGGCGTCCTCGAATGCTTTCCAGCCGTACATCATCGTCAGCCGGTGCTGCGGGTCCATCAGCTCGGCTTCCCGTGGAGAGATGCCGAAGAAGAGAGGATCGAATTCGGCGACGCCATCCATGAAGGCTCCCCATCTCACGCCACTCTGATTGCCATCCCCCTGCGCGTCTCCATCGAGAGCCCGCCAGTCCCAGCGCTCCCGTGGAATCTCGACGACGCTCTCTTTACCGGCCTTCAGGTTCTCCCAGAAGGTCTCGAGGTCTTCCGCCCCCGGAAAGCGCCCGCTCATCCCGATGATGGCGATCGGTTCGGCCGCGCTTCCCGCGGCCTCAGCGGTCTCTACGCGGAGACGGCCCGCCGTCGTTACGGAGTGCGCCGGCATCGCCTGCCGAGGCGCGTTCGCGGAGCGCCCATGCTCGAATGCCTGGGACTCTACACCGAACGTTTTCGCCAGCCGCTCTCCGTGCTGCTCCACGAGATGGCGGGCGAACGTCCTCGCGGTCGGATGCTCGAAAAAGATGGTCGGCATCAGGTCCAGCCCATGCGCGTTGTTCACATGATTGGCAAGGCCGGTCAGGCTGATCGAATCGAATCCGAACTCGCTCAACTCCGCATCGGGATCGATGTTCTCCTTCTTCACCTTCAGCAGCACGCTGGCCGCGTCGATCAACCACGCTTCCACCCTCGCCAATAATTCCGAATCTCTTCGTTCCGTCGTCGAGGGAATCACGATCGGGCCGGCCGCGGAAGAAACCTTTCGCGCGTTCGCCGCGCCCGAAGGCAGGCTAGGCATGAGCTTCTCCGCCAGCCGCTGCGCATGCGTCTCCACAAGGTAACGGGCAAAGCGCCTCGCTGTCGGATGCTCGAAAAAGAGAGTCGGCATCAGCTCCAGTCCCCAAGCCCGGTTCACGTGGTTGGCGAGGCCGGTCAGGCTGATCGAATCAAATCCGAATTCGCTCAGCTCCGCATCGAGGTCGACGTCCTCTTTCCTGACCTTCAACAGCACGCCAACGGCATCGACCAGCCACGCTTCGATCTTCGGCAGCAATTCCGAATCTCTGCTGGTTTCGGTTGCCGGAGGGAGGATGGCCGCCATTGCCGGAGCGGAGACCACGGCGGCAGACCGAGGCCTTGTGGCCGCCGCCGGTTTCTGACGGATGACGCCGTCGCTCTCCGCGACGATGATCTGCTGGCCCAGGCGTGCCGCATCGTGCGCCGGGAAGCAGACACTCCGGAATCCTTCCTCTTCCAGGACCCGCCGCCATCCCTCCGCGGTCAGCCCCGGACTGCCTTCCATCCGCAGCTCTTCATCTTCATACGCCCACCACCCGGCCAGCAGGCCGAACGTCAGATGCATGAACACACTCTTCGCCGAGATCTCGTTCAGCACCAGGATGCCGTTCTCCTTGAGTGCCGCCTTCGCATTCCTGAGCGTCTCCCGCAGCCGCCGTGTGGCATGCAGTACATTCGCCGCGAGCACCACGTCGTAGGCCCCGCGCTCGACTCCCTGCTCCTCCAGCCCCCGCTCGACGTCGACCACCGCGTACTTCAGATACTCCCTCCCGGCTCCATACGCCTCTTCGCCATGGACCAGAAAGATTTTCGAGACGTCGCTGTAGCAGTACTCGGCGACATCTTCGCGGCAGCAGTCGAGCTTCTGCAGGATCCCCTGACTGCTCCCGCCCGTCCCCGCTCCCAGCTCGAGGAGGCGCAGGTTCAGCCCCGTCTCCCTGGGTTCCCCTTCCGCCCTCCGCTCCTCCACGTACCGGCGCACCACATTCGCCATCGCGCCATTGAAGTGATCCGACACCGCGTTATTCTTGTAAACCCCTTCGACCAGCGCCAGCGATGAGCCGGGGAACATGACGTCCGTCGCACGCTTCCCGCCGCGCAGGATTTCGCCCAGGTTGTGCAGCATGGCATCGGCAAGCCGCACCTGCGCCCCGAGCCCTTCCACCTCCCAAAGGCTGGTCTGACTATCCCACTCGTTCCAGAGATGGTCGTCCGGTGTCACGCTCTCCTCGAGATCGCCATACCACGAGAGAATCGACAGACTCTCCTTCAGCCAGCGCTCATATCCGGCCATTCTTCCCGCCTGCCACGCCTCTTCGCCTCTCCACCCCATGCGCCTCATCTCGGCACGCAGCATCTTCACCAGCACATCGTCGAATCCGCTTCGCTGCGTTTCCCAGGTCGTCAGCTCCCACGCGGACTCTTCGGAGGCTTCGGCCAATTCGCTCAGCCGCTCGCATACGGACGGCGCTACGTCCCTAGCCGCCCATACCTTCTCCTCCGAGGTAACTCCCAGCGCCTGCGTGGCGCCATGTCCTATCGTCCGGATCATCGCTATCTGATCGAGAGGGCCCGCGAGCAGCCGCTCGACGCCGGCCATCCCCTCTTCCGCCCCGAGCGAGCCCCATCCCAGCCGCGCCATCCGCTCCTGGTAGTCGGCACTCGCCACGACCCCGACGGTTCCCCAATATCCCCAGTTCATCACCTTCACGGCGTAGCCGGCATTCGCGGACTGCCACCCCGCAAACGCGTCGGTAAAGGTGCAACCGGCAGCGTAGTTGCTCTGTCCCGGCGCCTTGAGGAAGCTCTGTGCCGACGAGAAGTAGAGGATGAAGTCGAGCGGCTCGCGGCCGAACACCGCAGCGATGCACACCGCAACGTCGACCTTGGCGGAAAGCGCCGCACGGAACTGCTCTTCCGGCATGTTGGCCAGGCTCTTGTCCGTCAGCACGATGGCCGAATGGATCACGCCGTCGATGTGTTGGTAGCGCTCCTTGATCTCCCGACGCGCTCGCTCGAGCTCCTCCGGCTTCCGGGCATCCGCGGCGATGTAGAGCGGCCGTTCGCTACCCGCTGCCGTTACCCGCTCGATCTTCTGCGAGATGTCCTCGCCCTGCGGCCTGCGACCGATCCAGACGAGGCGCGCGTCGTACGTTCGGATCAAATACTCGGTCACCACTTCTCCGACGCCGCCGGCGCCGCCAATCACGACGTACACGCCGCGACGCTTGAATCGCTGCTCCTTGCGTCTCTCTCCCAGCTCGCATTCCACCAGCCGCTGGCGATACCACTGCCGCTCCCGCCAAGCCCAGCCTTCTCCCCGCTCATCCCAACCGAGCCGCAGCAGCTCGCTCCAGGGTTGCGCTCCGCTCTCCGTATCGACGAGCCGCACCTTCCAGTTGCGGTACTCCTTCGCCATCGATCCGACGAGCCCGTGAACACTGCTGTGCGCGGCGTCGACCGTCTCATCCGGCGATCCTCCAACCTTCATCGTCTGGTGGGTGATCACGGTCCACCGGAGCTCGCCGGCGCCGTAGCCCTCCTGCAGGAGCGCCTTGATCAAGCGGAATCCGAGCAACACTCCCTGCTCCTGCTCCTCGATGAGCTCCGCGCTCTCTCCCCCGCGCTCTTTCGCGTCCGGAAGGAGCCAGATCAACTGATCGATCCTGCGCTCGCCGCGCAGCTTCCCAGCGATCTCCGCGATGGTGGCTCCTTCGTCGATCGGCAGTACTTCCGCCATGCCGTATTCCTGCCTAAGGCCGCGATGCTGTTCTTCCTCTCCACCGATCACCACCACCCGCTCACCGGCCGCCGCGCAGACCTCGCCTGTTTCGACCTTCACCACCTCCCACACAGGCGCCAGCGTCAACAGCCCCGCGGGCATTTCCGGCTCCCTCGCCGAAAGCACGCTCTCCCGTCCTTCCTCGATCCTTCTCCTCCGGCCCTCGGATGGCATTTCGCGCGCACGCGCCGCGAACCCCATCATCTGCACGCACACACGCCCCCGCTCATCGCACAGATCGATGTCGAGCTTCACGACCTGGTCGCCCGGCTGGCTGCCGGCCGAGTAGCGCATCCACGCGATCATCTCCGCCGGACACGGCGAGACGATCCGTAGCGAGCCGAGCGCGAACGGCAGCCGCAGCTGATTGGAGCCTTCGAACCAGCCGTCGATGAGACCGAGGCTGCCTTGCAGGGCGCCATCCATGAGAGTCGGGTGGAGGACGTAGTCCGCCGACGTCGCCTCGATCCCCTTCGGCAGCCGTACATGTGCCAGCAACTGGTGGTCGCCCAGATCGATGGCGGTGATCGGCTGGAACGACGGCCCCAGAACGAGGCCCATGCGGGCAAACGCTCCGTAGACGCTGCTCGGCTCCAGACGCCCATGCCTCATCTGGTTTCCGAGCTGTTCGAGATCGAGCGTGACCGGCGCCGCTTTCTGACTCCAGACCGCACACCCTTGGCAGTGGACGACCTCCGTCTGGCCGTCCAGGCTGTAGATCCGGTACTTGATCTGTCCTTCGCCGTTCGCCGCGAGCGCGAGGCTGACCTCCCTGACCCGGCTGACGATGATCGGCTGCGTCCAGACGGTATTCAGCAATTCCAGGACCGCCGATTCCGACCGCGCCGGCATCGCCTGCTCGATCGCCGCCCGCGCCATCTCCACATAAGCCACACCAGGCAGCACTTTATCGACCGTGCCCACATCCGTCTTCACCCGATGATCGACGAGGAAAAACTCGTCACCGGTGAACGTCGTGGAATAGCGTTGTTCGTTCAGCACCGACGTGTTGCGGTGCAGTAGTGGATGGAGGACCGCCGCCGGGCCGGTGAGCGTCGCGCCGGACAGGCCCGGCTCGCCCGCCGCGTCGAGCCAGTAGCGCTCTTTGGCAAAGGGATACGTCGGCAGCGGGAGGAATCGATGGTTACTCCCGCCGTAGAACCGCGTCCAATCGACGTCGCTCCCTTCGACCCAGGCCTCTGCAATCTCGAAGAGATTCGTCGACGCCGTGTCGCGCAGCTCGATGAGGCTCGTGGTTCCTGTCGAGCCCTTCGACGCGCGGCCTCGCCGCCAGCTTCCCGCTTGCTGCCGATTCGTCAGAAAAGCGGCAAGCGACGCTCTCAATTCGGCGACGCTGCCCGCCACCACTGCCAACCGCTCCCGCATCCCCTCGCGGCCAAACTGGAGTGTGTACGCAATCCCGTGCAAATCGGCGTTTCCCGAATCGCGAAGGTAGTCTTCGAACCGGCCGATCATCTCGAACAGCCGATCCTCGGTTTTCGCCGAAAACACACACAGCGCCGCGCTGGTCCCGCTGCTGTTTCTCACGCTCGGAGCCGGCGGTCCGTCATATTCCTCCAGAATCAGATGGGCATTCGACCCGCCCGCACCGAAGGAGCTGATGCCGGCGATCCGCGTTCCCTCTTCTCTCTTCCCGTCCTTCGCCCATTCCGGACGCGGCCAAGGCGCAAGCTCGCGCTGAACCCTGAATGAGCCTCTGCCGAAATCGATGTTGGGATTCAGCGTCTTCGTGTGCAGTGACGGCGCGAGCTGGCCATGCTGCATCTGCAGGATCACCTTGATGACCGAGGCGACGCCGGCGGCTGCTTCCAGGTGGCCGATGTTCGACTTGACCGAACCGATAGCCACGACCCGCTTCCCGTCTCCCGGCAAACCCAGAGCCTTCTCCAGTCCGTCGATCTCGATCGGATCACCGAGCGACGTGCCGGTCCCATGGCCTTCGATATAGGAGATCGTGCGAGGATCGATGCGTGCCTGCTCGAGCGCCTGCACGATCACGTTCCCTTGCGCCCGCGGGCTCGGCACGGTGTATCCGTTGGTGCGGCCGCCATGGTTGACGGCTGAGCCTTTGATCACCGCCAGGATCGAATCGCCGCCGGCGATGGCATCCGCCAGCGGCTTCACAAGCAACGCGCAGATGCCCTCTCCCGGAACGTAGCCGTCTCCCCCGGCACCGTAGCTGCGGCAACGGCCGTCGGTGGAGAGGAAGCGGTTCCGCGACAGGAAGAGATACTTGCTCACAGTCAGCGAGAGATTGACGCCGGCGACGATCGCCGACCGGCTCTCCCCCCCTCGGATGCTCTGACAGGCGAGGTGCAGAGCCGTCAGCGACGAGGAGCAGGCCGTATCGATGGCCATGCTCGGGCCCGCGAGATCGAAGAAGTACGAGATCCGGTTGGCGATGCTGTACAGCAGACTGCTGGGCGCCACCACGTTTCCGGAGAGTGTGGCCTCGACGCCGGCGCTTTCGTACGGTTGCCACAGAGCTCCGACAAAGACGCCCACGCGGCGATCGGAGGTTTTCAGCAACCGCTGCCGCGTGTAGCCGGCATGCTCCAGCATCTCCCAGACGACCTCCAGGAGCAGTCTCTCCTGCGGATCGATCAGCTCCGCCTCGCGCGGGGAGATGTTGAAGAAAGCGGGATCGAACCGGTCGACATCGTCGATGAAGCCGCCCCACTTGCCGTAGATCCCGTTCTGCGCAGGATCTGCATTGAAATGTTTGCGGTAATCGAAGCGGTCTGGGGGGATCTCGGTGATGCAATCGCGCCCCTGGCGCAGCACGTCCCAGAATTCTCTGAGGTTGCGAGCGCCGGGAAAGCGTCCAGCCGCGCTGACGATGGCAATATCCTCGCGAACATCGGCGCCGGCTCCCGCGCCAGACGGCTCCGCCCCCGTCTGCAGGCCAACGGATTTCGCGCTGCCCCGTACCTCCGCGGGGCGGAGCGCAACGCTCTCCGGCGACCGCTTCGCCGGCGGTCGTGGCGGCAGCGCGGCGAGAATCTTGTGGCGATGAGTCTCGAGGAAGTAATGCCCGAGCTCGTCGATGCTCCTGTGCTCGAAAAACAGCGTCTTGGAAAGCGGTCCGAAGATGGCCTCGAAGATCTCGTTGAGCTCCACCACCATCACGGAGTTGACGCCGTACTGATCGAACCCGGTCTGGAAGTCGATCTCGTCCGCGGAGAGACCGATCGGCCGGGCAATTAGCGACCGCAGGTACGAGCAGACTTCGGCGATCCGAGCGCCGTCACGCTCCGCCTCTCCGTCGCTGACCGCCACGGAAGCAGCGGAAAAAACGGGCGGACGCTTGGCATCGTCTCCCAGCAGGCGTGCCAGCGTGGCTCCGTGCTGCTCGACGAAGTACTCCGCCAGCTCCGCAATGTTTCGATACTCGAAGAACAGGGTCTTCGGAATGGGCCCGAACAGATCTTCGAAGGTCTGATTGAGCTCCACGACCATGACCGAGGTGACGCCGTACTGGTCGAACTCCACCGTGGCATCCAGTTCCTCGACCGTCAATCCGATCGGTCCCGCCAGTTTGGCCTTGATCAGCGCATACACGGCATGAAGTGGAGCATCACCGGACCGCACGCGCGGAGCAACTTCAGCGGCAGCGATTCGGAATTCCGCCGACGCAGCCGTTTCTTTGAGCGCCCGGATCGAGAATCCTTTCAACCTCACCACGACCACACCGTCGGGCCGGCAGACCTCCAGGTCGAATTTCCTCATCTCCTCGTTGCGCGCATTCGCCGCTCTTGGCTGGCAGTAGACGTAGCACTCAGCGGGAATCGGCGCGATAACTTCGAGCTCGTCCATGCCGATCGGGACGTACCGCCGCGGATTGCCGGATCGGCGCCGGTTGCTGATCAAGGCCGTCTGGAAGACACCGGTCAGCAACGCGGGATTCAGGACGTAGTCGCCGGCCGTCGACCAGATGGCCTCCGGCAACTCCAGCATCGCCAGCGCTTCCGTATCGCTCAGGAAGATCTGCGTCATCGGCTGGAACGTCGGCCCGACATGCAACCCCTCGCTCACGATCTGTTCGTAGATCGCCGCGGGACGGCGAATCTCGTCGCACCGCGACTTCACCAGGGCCATGTCGATCGTGGTCTCGGCTCGCGCCACGCTCGGATCCAGCGAGATCTGCCCCATCGCGTGGAGGCGCCGTTCACCGGCCGGCGTGAAGCTGACGATTTCATACGCGAGATGATCCTGCTTCGAGGTGAACTGTACGGATGCTGTGAAATCTTCTTTCGGCGACGAAAGCGGGCTGGCCCAATAGTTGTGCGCCAGGATCTTCACCGACTGGTTCCCCAGCAGCAGGTCGCCCGCCTGGCGCGCCATCTCAATGTAGCAGGCACCCGGCATATTGAACTGTCCATCCACGACGTGATCGCGCAGGTAAAACTCGGCGGTCTTGAACGTCCTGCTGAACGTCATGCGCGCGGGGTCGGACTGGTCGACGTCGATCAGCGAGCGATTCCAGACCGGCACGATCTCGGCGCGGGGGACCGCCACCTCGCTCCTGCCGATCTCGACCAGATACGCCGCCAGCTTGTCGACGGTATTGATGTCGAAGAGAAGGGTCGGCTTGAGGTCGGCGGCAAAGCGTTGGTTGAGGTCCTGTGTGACACCGACCAGCATCGAGGAACTGACTCCGAGCTCGCCGATAGTGCGCCCGCCGTCGATCGTATGGGGCGTGATCCCCAGACGCGCAGCGAAGATCGACTTGATCTCCGTCTCAAGCCGCCCTCGGAGCGCTTCCGCGATTTCCGGTTCGGCGATGGCATTCGCCAAAGCATCGACGCCGAGGCAGCGCTCGATCTTCTCCGTGTTCCCGGCGACGGCAGCGAGCTGATGGATCGCCGGAAAGCGCTGCCGCGCGAACGCGAGCGACGTCTCGAAGATCGCCAGACCGTCGGCGCTCGGCAGCGGGCTCATGCCGAACGTCCTCAGCAAGTGGCGCTCCTCTTCCGCCGTGACGCGAATGCCGCCGTTCTCCCAGAGCGGCCAATTCAGCGCGAGACTCACTCCCGAGCGCTGCCGATCCACGACCAGCCCGTTGCGAACCTCCATGAAGCTGTCGAGAAAGCTGTTGGCGGCCGCATAGTCGCACTGGCCCTGATTGGGCATGAGGGCGGCGATGGAGGAGAAGACCAAGAAGAAGTCGAGTGCTTCGTCACGGGTCACTACGTCGAGGTTGATCGCCCCCGCGACCTTCGGCGCGATCACCCTGGCGAACGAGTCCTTCCCCTTTCGGAGGATGAACGCATCCTCGATCACCGCCGCGGCGTGAATGACTCCGTGGATGACAGGATGGGCGGTCTTGATCTCGGAAATGACCGCCGCCAGAGCATCCCGATCGGTGATGTCGACGCTGAAGTATTCGCACGTCCCGCCTGCTTCCTCGATCTCCGCGATCTTCCGACCAATGGCCGAAGTCTTTGCCGCGCGGCCCAGCCAGAGAAGCGTGGCCTGATACGTCTCGGCGAGATATCGCGAGAACACTGAGCCGAGACCGCCGGCGCCGCCGGCGATGAGATAGACGCCGCCAGTCCTGGTGACGGGCGCGGGATCACCGCCCTTCGAAGGATTCGCAACCGCTTCGTGCACCATCGTCCGCTCGTATCGCTCTCCGCCGAGCTCGCGCACTTCGCGGAGCGCGCTGACCTCGGAAGCCGCGCCAAGCTCCGCGCACGCGGCACGAGCGACGTCGTGGATGGCGGTCCGGTCGACCCCCAGAGTTACGTAGTCGAACCGCGGGTTCTCGTACTTCAGCGTTCTGGCGAAGCCGGCCACCATGGAGTGAAGGGAGCTCTGTCCGTCCAGCGGATGCAGATACACCAGCTTCACGTTCCCGTGGATCCTGGCCTTGAACGCGGCCCTGGTGAAGTGCAAGACACCGTAGATCGTGCTATCCAGTCCGTCCCGCGGGTCGTTCGTGGGCCGGACGTCGAGACCCCACAGATACGCGACCTGCATCGGCGTCAGCCCCTGGGTCTTGATGTCCTGCAACAACCGCTCGTAGCCGACCGCGTCGCGCGGATCGAGCTGATAGAGGTTCTCTTCCTCTTGCCGATAAACGTCACCGGGCCGCACAAGCACGATCGTCGTTGCCGCTCCGCAGAATTTCCTGAAGCTCTGAACCGCTTCGGTGTCGCGCGCAAACAGGAGCAGCATCTTCGGTGTCTGGGCTGCTCGACGAAGGAGCCCCCGTCTGCGCCACACAGGCCGGTAATAGATGTTGCGCATGATCGCGGGCGCTGTTTCCACTGCCTGCCTTTTCTCGATCGGCCGCTTCTGAAGGTTCCTGATCGCGACCAGGACATTACCCTCGCCGTCGGTGAGGGTGGCATCGAACGACGCCACCGCTCCTTCGCGCGAGCCGTCAGCGTGGATCGTGGCATGGACGAAACAGTGGCCGCCCATCGGCTGCACGATCTCCGCGCTCTCCAGGTAAAAGGGGATGAACTGCTTTCCCGCGGTGTGGCCGCCAATGAGACTCAGCGCCGTCACCGTCTGGAACACGCCGTCCATGAGGCTCGGATGCAGTGCGTAATTCCCAAGCTCGCCGGTCACTTCGGCCGGGACCCTCAGCTCGGCCAGAATCTCGCGGTCGTTGTGAGCGTATCGTTCGATCGCTTGAAAACTGCTCCCGTAGGCGAGACCGTGCTCCCTGAGCAGCGCATACAGCTCACCCTTCGTCGTTCCTCGATAACACCGCGCATCGATCGCCTGAAGATCGAGCTTGCGGTGATGAGCACCGTCTGATGGAGCCGCGGAGACGCTCCCCTTGCTGTGAACCGTGTCGCCTCGGAGCAGCTCGAACTGCATCCGGTCGTCCTGAGACGTGAGCCGTATCTGCACCGCAACGTCTTCACTCCCGGCCACGACAGGAGTCATCCAATAGACATCTCTGAGGACCCGGGCACGCCGCGGATCGCCCATCTGGGCGGAGGCCGCCGCACGAACGAACTCGAGATGGACGACCGCCGGCAACATCGGCCGTCCCTGAACCACGTGGTCGCGGATGAAGAAGTCGCGGGAGCTGATCGTTCTCACCGAGCGATCGTCGTCAGGGGGAACCGTGGCCAGAGCCACGTGCACGGCGTTCGAGGTCCTGGACGGAACGTCCGTGAACCAGCAGCGCTTCCGGTCGAATGGATAGGTTGGCAGTGGAACTCGCCGCGGGGGAGGTTCGGAGAGTTCGATCCAATCGACTTTCGCACCCCGCACCCATCGCGCGGCGACATCGACCGCATTCTGCGACGACTCGGGGACGGCACTGCCGTTGCCTCCGGTGTCTCCCACGAAAACGTTCGGCGTCGCCGCGCCCGTCAGATAGCCTTCGAGCTTTTCGAGCAGATCATCGACGGAGGTCGCCACCACCGCGAGCCGCTCGTCGAACACATCACGACCGGCCTGCAGGGTGTATGCGACATCGCGCAAGGAGAGCCGTCCGCTGTTGCCGCCGGACTTCTTCAGAGCGAGCCCGTTGAGGAGCGACTGCGCATACGGCTTCAGGCCGCCCTTCTTCGCCGACAGCGGGATGACATGCTCACGGCCGTCGACGACCGCCTCCGCCGCGGTCTCCGGCGCCTCTTCCAGCACCACATGTGCGTTGACGCCACCCATGCCGAACGAGCTGACACCCGCCCGTCTCGGCTCTTCTCCCCGCTCCCACGCGACGTTCGCGGTGGCGATGCGGAACGGGCTCCCCTCCAGCTCGATATAGGGATTGAGCCGCTCGAAGTTCCGGATCGCCGGGATCTGACGGTGTTTCATCGCCATGATGACCTTGATGATTCCGGCCATTCCCGATGCGCTTTCGAGATGGCCGACGTTCGTCTTCGCGGATCCGAGAGTGCAATGCGGCTCCCTTGTCGCGTCCGGATTCGGAAACTCCTGAGCCAGCTGCGCGAAGGCTTTCTTCAGCCCGTCGATCTCGATCGGATCACCGAGCGGTGTGCCTGTTCCGTGCGCCTCGATGTAGTCGATCGACCGTGGATCGATCTTCCCCCGCCTCAGCGCGCTCATCACCACCGCCGCCTGCGCCTCGGTCGTTGGTGACGTCAGAAAATTTGAGCGGCCGCCGTGGTTGATCGCCGAGCTTTTGATCACGGCATGGATGTGATCGCGGTCTGCCAGCGCCTGGTGAAGTGACTTGATGAACAGCACTCCGACCCCTTCACTCCGCACGTAGCCGTTCGCCCCGGAGCTGAAGGTCCTGCACTGCCCATCCGGCGACAGCATTCCGGACTTAGTGTGCGAGATGAACATCGTCGGCGTGATCAGCGCATTCACCCCGCCGACGAGGGCCGCCTGGCACTCCCCGCTCACGATGTCGCGGATGGCGTTGTGCAGCGCGACCATGCTGCTGGAACAGGCCGTGTCGACCGCCTCGCTTCTGCCGTGGAGATTGAAGAGAAACGACACCCGGTTGACCAGGATCGAGTGCACGGTTCCGGTCGAGATGTAGGGAACGATCTCGCGCCCGCTCTCGCGCATCGACTCGCTGTAGTCGTTCTTCGACACACCGGCATAAACGCCGATGGCCCTCCCGGAGAGGCTGGCTACGCTGTACCCGGCGTCTTCGACCGCATGCCACGCGGCCTCGAGAAAGATGCGGTGCTGCGGATCGATGAACGCCGCCTCGCTCGGCGAGATGCCGAAGAAGAGTGGATCAAACTTATCGATGTCATCGATGAACCCGCCCCACTTGACCGTGGTCTTGTTCGGCTCCAGACGCGGATCGCCGAAGTACTGACGCCAGTCCCATCGATCGGGTGGCACCTCGCGGATGCAGTTCTTCCCCGAAATGAGGTTCTGCCAGTATTCGTCGTAATCGGCGGCGCCGGGAAACCGGCACGCCATTCCGACGATGGCGATGTCCGTCGAGCCAACCTGTGGGCCTGCCACTTCGTCGGCAGAGTGCTCTGTTGCCTGCATAGGGATCAACCTTTGTGTAGCGGGAATCTGTAGAAAATCGCAGCGGTGGAGGACCGCAGCCGCGCTCGTGAGTTGCGATTCGAACGCCCGTCATCCTGACCGAGGGACAGCGCGCGCGCCGCACCTGGGGGAGGGGACTTATTCGCATATCTTGCGGAGGTCTGAAAGTGAGCTCTTTGATGCGCTGGAACCCGCATAGATACTGGGAGTTTCTTGGAAGCTAGTGTTGTGCTTCAACTACTCCTTGTCGTATTCCGCGAGAGCGATCAGGTTCCTGCTCTCGGCGGAGAATGCAAGAGACTTCGGTAACACAACGCTAGGAGAGGCGGGGTTCACATGCGGCCACCGAAAACTCCGGCGGCCGCGAAGGCGGTGCTAACGGCACTTGGACGCCGCAGCTACATCACAGTATTCGTGCGCTACGCCTTTTCCTTGATTAGATCGTATTTAGTGTGCTGCCAACGATCGTTGTCCAGATACTTCTGCAGCGGCGCGAGAAGTCTGAACAGAGAGCCCGGCGTATACCTGTTGAATAGGAAGTAGGGAATGCCCAGATCGACATTCATCCGGTTTTCCACTTCCACCAGCCCATTGGCCTGCGGTGTGAAGCGCCAGCTGTTGTGCATGTGAGCGACGCGGAAACAACAGGAATTCAGTGCCAGCTCGTCCGGCATGGCCATGAACTCGATCAGGACGGCCTTCGTTTGCGGATCCTGTGTGACCTTCCCCTTGAGCAGGAATTCGCGTCCCGAGAAGGGGAATTTCGGATTCAGGCGATACAGCTGGACATAGGTCAGATCCTGCGGGTTCCACGGCTTGACGGTCTGGACGCTCTGACAGCCGGGAAACCACGACTGACAGTCTTTGCTGCTCGTCTGCATCATCGATTCAACCGCGGCATTCAGCGTCGTCTTGACGTGCGTCACTCCTCGGACTCTCTTCAGAACCGAGCCGGGCGACTTCAGCGTATAGATCTTGACGCCGTCCTTGTCGATCACCTGCTCCCACCGACCCGAGCCGGAATTCTTCCACGTGAAATGGACGATGTTGACGATGACCAGAAGGACCAACATTCCAACCGCCAGCCCTTTGAAAATCCTGACTACCCGACGTCCCGGTTTGCTGCCCGTCTTTTCTTCCGTCACTGTACCCTCCTAACTAGCGATGGCTAGCATGTCTGATGATGATTTGCGTGTGCCCGTCATATGATTTCCAGCCGCAGGAAACAGACGATTGGCCAGGTACTTGCCCAGGCAGATCAGCGTGAACGTCGGAGCGATTTTGACGCTCACCGGGATGACCGACCCGTCGCAGACGTAAAGATCCCTGTATTCCGTCTGCAGATTTTCATCGAGATGTTCATTGATCCGGAGCACGCCACCGACGTGCGAGGCGCCCGGAGCGGCCTTGTAGACGTCCCTGGCGCCAGCGTTCTGCAGGATCTGCCGAGCGATCTCTTCACCCCGCTTCAACTTGCTCGTGTCTTCCGCGGTGAATTCCTTCCGGAAGCGGCCGTTTTCCTGCAGGCCGCCGCCCAGCCCTTCTTTGATCATCACCCCGATGCCGATGCTCGACGAATGGCGGAAGGCGCGGACCCACTGCTTGCTGCCGAGCATGAACATCCGATAGAAAGCCTTGGGAAAATTGCCATCGCCGATGCCGATGTTGTCCTCGAGCACGGGACCCATGCATGCCGTGAAGCTGTCCTTCGCCTTGAGGCCTGGGATCAAGCCGAACAGTCCGAAACCGGGATGGCAATAGAACCCGCTGTTGACGACGCTCTTCATGCCGCTGTCCTTGAGAATGACCGGCGACGCGGCACCCCCTGCGGCGAGAACGACTTTGGCGCCGTAGGCCTGACGCACTTCCACTTCGTTTTTCGCTCTCGGGATCTCGTACTCCACACCGGTGGCCTGGTCGCCGTCGAACAGAACCCTGCGCACCTTGGCCCGGTTGATCAGCGTGGCGCCGTTCCCGACGGCATCCTCGACCCAGGTCCTCGCGTTCCACTTCGCCTCGGACTTGTAGCCGGTGGAACACTTGGCCAGGTCGACCAGCATGTGGCTCTTCGGCCACGGGTATCCGAGCTCGAGGGCGCTCTGCCGGAGTCGCAGCGACTGCGCGCCCAGTAGCTCGTCGGGCACCACCGCCAGCGGCAGCTCGCCCTTCGCCTCTTCGAGCTCGCGGGAGAGATCTATTCCCAGCGCGCGAAACTCATCCAGCGGCGGAAAATCGGCGACGCCGAAATAGAGCGACGTCGTCCCGCCCGTCGTGAACGCTCTCGCCGCCACGAGGTTGTCACTCACCGACACGGTATTGAGAATGCCCGCGGTAGCCAGCGAGCCCTCTTTAACGAGCGAGTTGCTGCCCCGTTCGAGAATCAACACGCTCTTCTTGCGCTTGCTCAATTCCCGGGCGATCGTCGCGCCGGCGGGTCCGGAGCCTACGACAATTACATCGAATTCGTTGCTACAAGACTCTACGTCCAAAGTGAACCTCCAAAACAGCGATTGAAAATGCGAATCGGTCAGATCTTGACCGTCTTCCATCGACCTTGAGCCCAGATCGACGTGATCAGGATGGTCGAGATGAGGCCGTAGACAACCTGCACGAGGGAGATCTGTAAGAGCCCGTAATGCAGATGAGGGCCGACGTACCAGACGGCGGGGAGAAAGAAGAGCCATTGTGTGCAGAACGAGACCAGCATGACCCGGTTGCCGTCGCCGACGCTATAAAGGGTGTAGGCGAAGATCCAGATGAGACTGCCGAAGCCCGCCGTACCCCCCAGGATCTGGAAGGGAATGGTCGCGATCTCGATTGCGTGCGGATCGTGCAGAAAGATCGAGAGAATGGCTCTGGGAAAGAAGACGAGGGGAAGCCCCAGAATGAGGCTGACGATGACTCCCAGCTTCCCCGCATCCCATCCCCATTTCGCAGCGCCCTCGGGATCGCCCTCGCCCACCGTCCTGGAAACCAGCGTCGCCGAAGCCTGTCCCACCGACGCTGCCACGATCAGCATCAGAATCGTCACCCGCACCATGATGTTCGTGACGGCCAGCTCCGTGGTTCCGACGCGTCCGACCATCCAGAAGAAAACAATGTAGCCGGCCGAAAAGAAGATCTCCTGCATGTTGGCCGGTATGGCCAGCTTGTAGATGCGCGCCAGGAGGTCGCGGCCAGGCATCACGCTGAGGAAGCCTTCCTTGCGCGAACGGAAGAACCCGATGGCGAAATTGACGATGAGCCCGGCGTAAAGAGCGGTGACCGTGCCGATTGCCGCGCCCATCGGTCCGAGCTTCGGTGCGCCGAAATGCCCGAAGATGAGCACATAGTTCACGGCGACGTTCGTGAGGTCCATGAAGAGAATGATCCGCATGTACCTGTTCGTCTTTTCCACGCCGGCCCAATGGCCTTTGAACGCCATGAGCATTCCAAACGCGGGAACGGCCAGGAATCGAACTCTCAGGTAGGGGATGCCGATGCGCGTCACGACCGGGTCCGACGAGATCATCGAATAGAACCAGGGAGTGAGCGCGTGGACGACGATGGCCAGCGGGATCCCGATCACCAGGCCGAGCAGAAGGCCGCCGTTGAGCGGGAGGCAGCGCGGCTCGGTGGAGCCCTCCCCTCGTCTGCGGGCCACGATCCCCTGGACTGCCACTGCAATCCCCCCGACGAAAGCGAGAATGAGCGTATTACTGAACGCCGCCAATCCCAGCGCGGCGATCGTGCTCGGGCCCAGCGTCCCGACCATGGCAATGTCGATCAGATCCATCACCAGATTTGCACTGATGGCGATGCTTAGTGGGATTGCGATCTTCGAAATGATCTTGACTCGGTCTACGGTAAGCATGAACGTTTCCTCTTCTTCAAAATGTGATGACGATGATCGAAGACGTCGGCTCGCCGAGCTTCGCTTTCAGGGTCTCGCGCTATGTGAATGTGTGCTGGTCAGGGGCTTTGCAGATGGAGTCCCGCGTCGGCGGGACTTGCACAGTTACTCCGCGCCGACCCCTGCGCGGCTCACCGTGTGCTCGGCAAGATAGGAAAAGTACGTGTCCAGCAACTGGTGACTGATCTGCGGGCGGTCGATCCCCGCCGCTTCCATGATCCTGATCGTTGCCGCGGAGTCGAACTGCGACCGCACCACGACCTGGCCGGCCGTCGAGGACTGCTCAGGAAGCGAGGCGATGAACCGCGCCAGCGTATTGCCAGGATCGCCGGCCACCTGCGACCGCCACTCTTCGTACGGCACCCGCTGTAACGTGGGATCGAAGGTCAGCAAGCGGTCCAGCATCTCCTGTCTCGTCGTGCCGCGCGGATGGGTCAGATTGAAGGATCGGCCGTAGTGCTCCGGCTGACTCGAGATGGCCACGATGGTGCGGCTCACGTAATCGACCGGCATCAGGTGGACTTCGTCGTGCGGGTCGACCTCGGGAACGCTCCCAGCCTGAATGCAGCCGCGGATGAACGACGGGACGAAATCATTGAGACTGGTCGCTCCCGTTCTCGAATGTCCCATGATCGTGCCGGGGCGATAGATCACGACCGGGATCCCCCTCGACGCGGCGATTCCGACGAGCTTTTCGGCGACCCACTTCGTCTGGCCGTATCCGCCGGTGAGCGCCCGCGCCTCCGGGATCGGATCGTTCTCCGAAATGACCGGCCGAGGACCTTCTTCTCCTGGAGCGAGGACCACGCCCAGCGTCGAGATGAAGTGGAACGATTTCGCTCGCCCAATGCTCGCCATACGCAGTAGCTCCTCGGTACTGAGCACGTTCGCTGCCTTGAGCACGCTGTACGGGTAATAGAAGTTGACAGTGGCACCACTGTGATAGATCACATCGACGACGCCGGCCAGCTCCTCGAACTTCTCGTGTGTCAGGCCGAGCAGGGGGCTCGTCAGATCGCCGACGACCGGAAGGATGCGACCACCGAAGGACGGATCCCAGAGACCGAAGTACTTCAGCTTCTCTTCGATCTTCCGGGCTCCGGCCGCTGGACCGGCGGCGCGGACCAGGCAGTGCACGTTGGTGCTCGTCTCGGTCAGCAACTCGTACAACAGGAAAGCGCCCAGGAATCCGGTGGCACCGGTAAGCAACGTGTTTCTCATCTCTCCGGGCATGCCCACGGTGCGAAGCACGATCGCCGGATCGAGAATCGCTTCCTGTTCGAGGTCGAGCACTCGCTCCTCGGCGGCGACGCCGATGTTCGGATCGGCCTCGATGGCCACCGCGAGCTTGGCCAGAGTCGGCGCGTTGAAGAGCGCCTGAAGACTCGCGTGCAGACCCTGCTGCCTCATGCGCTCGATCAGCTTGACCGCCAGCAGCGAGTGGCCTCCGAGCTCGAAAAAATTGTCTTCGACACCGATGGTCTCGGGCTCCCGGCTCAGCACCTGCGCCCAGACCTCGACGAGCTGCCGTTCCCGTTCATTGCGCGGAGCGACGTACTCCCGGGCCGACTCGATCCTCACGTCCATACCGGAGAGGGCGCGCCGGTCGACTTTGCCGTTCGAGCTGAGCGGAATCGCCGCCAGGCTGACGAACGCCGCGGGAACCATGTGCTCGGGCAATGTCCGCAGCAGATGCGCACGCAGTTCCTCGTACGGCAGTTGCACCACGTCGTCTGCCTGCGTCTTAGTCGCCCGATAGAAGGCGATGAGCTGCTTGTCGGCGGCTTCACCCTGCGCGATGACGGCACTGTCCTTGATCCTCGGGTGTTGATTCAGCTGCGCTTCGATCTCGCCGGTCTCGATACGGAAACCGCGGATCTTGACCTGCGTGTCGATGCGCCCGAGGTATTGGATGTTGCCGTCGTCGAGCCATCGGGCGAGATCGCCGGTCTTGTACATCCGGGCGCCCGGCGTGAATGGGCTGGCCACGAATTTCTCGGCGGTCAGCTCGGGGCGGTCGAGATACTCCCGGGCGAGACCGTCGCCGGCGATGTGCAGCTCACCCGGCACGCCGATCGGCTGCGGATGCTGGTGCTCGTCGAGGATGTAGATCTGGATGTTGTCGATGGGAGCGCCGATCGGCACGAAGGGGTAGCTCAGCTGCGAGCAGTCGTAAGCTGTGACGTCGATGGCCGCCTCGGTCGGACCGTAAAGATTGTGCATCGCCGCGTTCGGGAACCGCGTCTTGTAGCGGTCGACCGACTTCCGATCCAGCGCCTCGCCGCTACAAAAGATCTGCCGGACACTGTTGCAGCGGGTCCTGGCATTGTCGAGGAACGTATGCAGCATCGACGGCACGAAGTGCAGCGTCGTGACATTCGTCTCGTTGATGAGGTTTTCCAGATAGTGAACGTCCTTGTGGCCCTCGGGTTCGGCGAAGACGACCGACGCTCCGGTCATCATCGGCCAGAAGAGCTCCCATACCGAGACGTCGAAGCCGTAGGGCGTCTTCTGCAGAACGACGTCGGCCTGCGCCAATGGATAGGATTTCTGCATCCAGTGAATGCGGTTCACCAGCGCCAGATGCTCCACCAGTACGCCTTTGGGCCTGCCGGTGGAGCCCGAGGTGTAAATGAGGTAGGCGACATTGCCCGGCTTCACGTCGCGTCGCAGCGCGACGCCTTCCGCTTTAAGAGCAGCCACGCGCTCGCGGATCTCTGCCCACTCGGTATCGAGGGCAATGACGATCGTGTCCTCCTCCAGCAGCGAACGGAGCCGGCGTTTGAATTTTCCCTGGGTCAGGATGACCGATGCCTGACTGTCCTGCAGCATGTACGCGAGACGGTCGTCTGGATACGAAGGATCCGCTGGCAGATAGGCGCCGCCGGCCTGCACCGTCCCCATGACTCCGAGCATCATCTCGGCGGACCGTTCCAGACAGAGGCCGACGATGTCATCGGGCTGGACTCCCATCGACTGCACATAGAGAGCGAGCTCGCCGCAACGGTCATTCAGCTCTTGATAACTGAGCACTTGGTCGCCGGAAACCACCGCCGTGCTGTCGGGCCCGGCGAGAACCTGCTCCGCAAAGAAGTCATGAATGCACTTGTCCGTGGGATAGTCGGCGCGGGTGTCGTTGTATTCGATCAGCAGCTGGCGCTTCTCTGCTTCGCCGATGTAATCGAGATCGCGGAGCCTGGCACTGGGAGCGGCGGTGATCTCGCTGCATAGCGCCATGAAATGCCCAGCCATACGCGCAATGGTTTGCGGCTTGAACAGCGCCGTGCCATAGATGAGATACCCGGTCAGCCCCTCCGGTCTCTCGATGAAAGCGGCAGTTAGATCGAACTGGCTGACACCACTTTCCAGAGGGTAAGCCTTCATGTGCTGCTCAAGCTGTCCCGAGTCGACGTTGTGGAGGGCCACCATCACCTGGAAGATCGGACTGATCGCCAGGTTGCGCTGCGGCCGCAAGGCGTCGACGACTTTCTCGAACGGCGTGTCCTGGTGTTCGTACGCCTCGAGGCAGGTGTCTCTCACCTGCGACAGAAGAGAGACGAACGTATCTTCTCCCTCGACCTGACTGCGCAGTGCCAGGGTGTTGAAGAAGATCCCGATCAGCCCTTCGGTCTCCTCATGCTGGCGGTTGGCGATCAGCGAGCCGACACAGATGTCCTGCTGGCCGGTGTAACGATGGAGCAGGACGTTGAACGCGGCCAGCAGGGTCATGTAGAGCGTGCCACCGCCCTGCTCGGCCAACCGCTTGAGCTGTGCGGTCAGATGCGAATCGAGGGCGAATTCGTGTACCGCGCCGGCAACGCTCTGCACGCTCGGCCGCGGATAATCGGTCACGAGATCGAGACTCTCCGGAACGCCAGCCAGCTTCTCTTTCCAGTAGCCGAGCTGCTTATCGAGGACCCCGTTCTCTTTCAGCCATGTTCTTTGCCAGACGCTGTAGTCGGCGTACTGGATCGGCAGTGCCGGCAGCTCTGGGCGCCGCCCCGCGCGAAGGGCTTCGAGGATCACGCTCAGCTCTTTGATCAGGATGCCGGTGGACCAGCCGTCGCTGATGATGTGATGCATGTTCAGCATGAGGATGTGCTCGTCCTCGGCCAGCCTGATCACCTTGCCGCGGAGCAGCGGTCCACGCGCCAGGTCGAAGGGCGTCTTCGCTTCGATCTCGCAGATCTCTTTCGCACTGCGATCGCGTGCTTCCTTGCTTTCCCCCTGGCTGAGATCGATCCGCTCCAGCCGGAAGTCGATGCGCTCAAGAATCAGCTGCCGGGCCTGACCATCCAGGCTGGGGAACAGAGTTCGTAAATTCTCGTGCCGCGCGATGATCAGATTGAAGGCCTCGTCCAGCTGACTGATCTCGAGCTCACCGCTGATGGTGGCCGCGGTGGGAACGTTGTAGCGGACGCTCCCCGGCTCGAGCTGATCGAAAAACCAGACCCGCTCCTGCGCGAAGCTAAGCGGCAACCGCTCAAATGTCGAGCGGTCGGCGACGCGAATCGGCGGGATGTCGCTCTTGGCCGCGTTCGGCAGGAGCTCCGCGAACCGGGCCACAGTGGTCCGCTCGAAGAGCGCCTTTAGCGGCACGTCGATCGCCATCCGGCTCCGGATCTTGGCGATCAGCCGGGTGGCCAGCAGGGAATGCCCGCCCAGCTCGAAGAAACTGTCGTTCACGCCGATCGACTCCGGTGACAGCTTCAGGACCTCGGCCCAGATCTCGACGAGCTGCTTTTCGATGTCGTTGCGCGGTGCGATATATGCCTGACCCGAAGCGATCGTCACATCCATCCGAGCGAGCGCACGCCGGTCGACCTTGCCGTTCGGGTTCAGCGGAATAGCGGTCAGGCTGACGAACGCCGCGGGCACCATGTACTCCGGCAGCTTCCGCAGCAGATGCGAACGAAGCTCCTCGAACGGCAAGTGGACAAGCTGATCGGCCGTGGTGTCGCTCGCGCGATAAAATGCGACCAGGTGCCTGGTGCCTTCGTGAACCTGCGCCACGACGGCGCTGTCCTGGATCTCGAAGTGGGCATTGAGCTGCCCTTCGATCTCGCCCAGTTCGATGCGGAAACCGCGGATCTTGACCTGCGTGTCGATTCTGCCGAGGTATTGGATGTTGCCGTCATCGAGCCAGCGCGCAAGATCGCCAGTCTTGTACATGCGGGTGCCCGGCGCGAACGGATTGGCGACGAACTTATCGTGCGTCAACTCCCGGCGGTGCAGGTAACCGCGGGCGAGACCATCGCCCGAAATGTGCAGCTCGCCCGGAACGCCGATCGGCTGCGGATGCCCGTGCGAATCGAGGATGTAGACCTGCGTATTGGCGATCGGCCGGCCGATGGTTGCGGGAGCATTCGGCCGCCGCAACACATACGTCGAATAGGTCGTGTCTTCCGAGGGGCCGTAAAGGTCGTAGACCTTGCCGGCCTTCGTGGTGGTGTAGATCCTGTCCACCAGCGCGGTGGAGAGAGGCTCCCCTGCCAGGTTGATCGTCTTGACGGAGTCGGGAATGGCGCCGAGCCGTACCAGCTCCTCCATCGCCGAGGGAACGGTGTTGATCAGCGTGATGTCGGTGGCATTCGAAAGGTTGGTGAGTCCCAGCGCGTTCGGGACGAGGATGATTGTTCCGCCGTTGGCCAGCGTAACAAAGATCTCGTATACGGAAAGATCGAAGCAGATCGAGGTCGACGCCAGCATGCCGGCCAATTCCTCGCGGCTGTAGACGCTGCTTGCCCAATGCACCAGCGTCACCGGGCTGTGATGTTCGATGGCCACGCCTTTGGGCAGACCGGTGGATCCGGAGGTGTAGATCACATACGCCAGATGATGTGGGGTGACCTGCTGTTGCAGGGCAACGCCGTTCGCGTTCAACTCGGCGGCGCGCTCATGAATCTCCGACCATTGCCTGTCGATGGCGATGAGCTGCGTGCCGGCCGGCATCAGCGCGCTGAGCTTGTGCTGCAGCCGCTCCTGCGTCAATACGATCGCCGCCTGACTGTCCTGCAGCATGTAGGCGAGGCGGTCGTCCGGATGCTCCGGATCGAGCGGCACGTATGCTCCGCCCGCCTGCAGAATACCGAGCATCCCGACCAGCATGTCGAGCGAGCGTTCCATGCAGAGTCCGACCAGGGCGTCGGGTCCGACGCCCGCCGACTGCAGGTACGAGGCGAGCGTCTGACTCTTGTCGTACAGCTGCCGATAGGTCAGATGTACGTCTCCGCAGACCACAGCGGGTTCGCCGGCGTGCTGTGCCACCTGATCGATAAACAGCTGGTGAAGGCATTCGCGGCTCGGGTAGTCGGCGTGCGTGGCGTTGAAGTCGACCAGCAGCCGGTGCTTTTCCGCTTCCCCGAGATAATCGAGGTCGCCGATCCTGGTGGCGGGCGTGGCGGCGATGGCGCGGCATAAGGCCTTGAAATGCTCGACCATGCGGGCGATGGTCCGCGGCTTGAACAGCGCGGTGCTGTATTCGAGCGACCCGGCCAGCCCGTCCGGCGTCTCGGTGAATTCAGCCGTGAGATCGAACTTGCTGATGCCGCTGTCGAGCGCATAGCGCGGAAAGCGCTGGTCGAGTGCGCCGATGTCGACGTTCTGCAGGACGACCATCACCTGGAAAATCGGGCTGATCGCCAGATTGCGCTGAGGATGGAGGATGTCGACGACCTTTTCGAATGGCGCATCTTGATGCTCGTACGCCTCGAGGCACGTGGTCTTCACTTGAGACAGCAGCGCAGAGAAGGTCTCCTTCCCCTCCACCTGGCTGCGCAACGCCAGCGTGTTCGCAAACATCCCGATCAAGCCTTCGGTCTCTCCATACTGCCGATTGGCGATCGGGCTGCCGACACAGAGATCGCTCTGCCCCGTATAGCGGTACAGCAGGACCTTGAAGGCGGCCAGGAGGACCATGTACATCGTCCCGCCCTTCTGCTCGGCGAGCCGTTTGAGCTGTCCACTCAGCTCCGCGTCAAGCGTGAAGTCGTGAGTGGCCCCGGCGAAGCTCTGCACACTCGGCCGCGGGTAGTCAGTCACGAGATCGAGACTCTCCGGACCGCCGGCCAGCTTCTCCTGCCAGTAGGCCAGATGCTGGTCGAGGATTCCGCCCTCTTCCAGCCATCTCCTCTGCCAGACGCTGTAGTCGAGATACTGGATCGGCAGCGGCGCAAGCTCCGGATTCCGCCCTTCGCGAAGGGCCTCCATGATCGAGCCGATCTCCTTGATCAACACGCCCAGTGACCAGCCGTCGCTGATGATGTGGTGCATGTTGAGCATGAGGATGTGCTCATGCTCGTCCAGCTTGATCGTAAGGCCTCGAAGGAGCGGCCCGCGGGACAGATCGAACGGGGTCGCCGCTTCGGTCTGACAGATTTCCTTCGCCTTCCGGTCGCGGGCTTCCCTGCTTTCGTCGTGGCTGAGACTAATACGCTCGAGCGCGAAGTCGATGCGGTCGAGGATCAGCTGCTGCGCCTGCCCCTCCTCGCTGGGGAAGACCGTGCGCAGATTCTCGTGCCGGGCGATGATCAGATTGAGAGCGTGGTCCATCTGGTCGAGATCGAGCTCGCCGCGGACCGTCACCGCTCGGGGAACGTTGTACCCGGCGCTGTCGGGCTCGAGCTCGTTGATGAACCACAGTCGTTCCTGGGCGAAGCTCAGCGGCAACCGCTCGAATTGCGCCCGATCAACAGGTCGGATCGGCGGGATGTCGCTCGGTCCCGCTTTGGCGATGGACGCTGCGAACCGGGCGACGCAGGTCCGCTCGAAGAGTGCCTTCAGCGGCACATCGACGTTCATCTGGCTGCGGATCTTGGAGATCAATTGCGTCGCCAGCAGCGAATGACCACCTAGCTCGAAGAAATTGTCATTGACCCCGATTTTCTCCGGCGCCACCTTCAACACCTCGGCCCAGATCTCGACCAGATGGCTCTCCGTCTCGTTGCGCGGAGCAACGTACTCCTGACCCGACTCGATCGTCACATCCATCCGCGCCAGCGCGCGCCGATCGACCTTGCCGTTGGGATTCAGCGGAATGGCCGGCAGGCTAACGAACGCCGCGGGCACCATGTATTCCGGTAGCGTCCTGATCAGATGCGCGCGCAGCTCCTCGTAGGGCACCTGGACGACGTGATGTGCCGTTGTGCCGGCCGCCCGATAGAAGGCGACGAGCTGCCTGGCTCCCTGTTCACCGTGCGCGATGACGGCGCTATCCTGGATCTCGGTGTGCTCGCCGAGCCGTGCCTCGATCTCCCCCAGCTCGATGCGGAAGCCGCGGATCTTGACCTGTGTGTCGATTCTGCCGAGGTATTGAATGTTGCCGTCATCGAGCCAGCGCGCGAGGTCGCCCGTCTTGTACATGCGGGTGCCCGGTGCGAAGGGATTGGCGACAAATTTGTCCCGCGTCAGCTCATCGCGGTGGAGATACCCGCGAGCCAGGCCGTCGCCTGCGATGTGCAGTTCGCCTGGCACGCCGATCGGCTGTAGATGGCCGTCCGGATCGAGGATGTAGACCTGCGTGTTGGCGATGGGCCGGCCGATCGTCGCGAGGGCATCGGGCTTCCTCAGGACATGCGTCGAATAGGTTGTGTCTTCAGAGGGGCCGTAGAGGTCGTAGACCTTCTTCGCCTTCGTGGTGGTGTATATCTTGTCCACTAGCACGGTCGACAGCGGCTCTCCGGCGAGGTTGATCGTCTTGACGGAATCGGGAATCGCGCCCGACCGCACCAACTCCTCCATCGCCGAGGGAACGGTGTTGATCAACGTGACCTCGGTTGGCGTCGAAAGGTTGATCAGCCCGAGCGCGTTGGGGACCAGGATGATCGTGCCGCCGTTGGCCAGTGTCACGAAGATTTCGTAAACCGACAGATCGAAGCAGATCGAGGTCGACGCCAACACGCCGGCCAGCTCTTCCCGGCTGTACACCTCGCTCGCCCAGTGCACCAGGGTCACCGGGCTGTGGTGCTCGATGGCCACGCCTTTCGGCTGGCCTGTGGAACCCGAGGTGTAGATCACATACGCCAGATGACGTGGCGTGACTTCCTGCCGCAGTACGAGGCCGTTCTCCGTCAGTTCCGCCACACGGTCGCCGATCGCCTGCCATTGCCGGTCGATGGCGACGAGCTGCGTGCCCGCAGGCATCAGAGCGCCCAGCTGACCCTGCAGCTTCTCCTGCGTGAGCACGATCGTTGCGCGGCTGTCCTGCAGCATGTAGGCGAGGCGGTCATCCGGATATTCGGGATCGAGCGGCACGTAGGCTCCGCCTGCCTGCAGGATGCCCAGCATGCCGACCAGCATGTCCAGCGAGCGCTCCATGCAGAGACCTACAAGGCTGTCCGGCCGCACTCCCTCCGACTGCAGGTATGACGCGAGAGTCCTGCTCTTCTCATAAAGCTGCTGATATGTCAGCTGTTCGTCTCCGCAGACCACAGCAGGCTTGTCAGAATGGCGAGCGACCTGCTCGACGAACATCTGATGAAGACACTGGTCGCCGGGGTAGTCGGCGTGCGTCGCGTTGTAGTCGATCAGCAGGCGCTGCCTTTCCGCCTCGCCGAGGTAATCGAGTTCGCGGATCTTTGCGTCAGGCGCCGCGGCGATGGCCCGGCACAAAGCGACAAAGTGCTCGGCCAGCCGCGCGACCGTCTGCTGCTTGTACAGCGCCGTGCTGTACTCGATCACTCCGGTCAATCCATCCGGCGTCTCGGTGAGCTCCACCGTCAGATCGAACTTGCTGGCGCTTTCCAGCGGATAGCGCGGGAACCGCTCGTCCAGCGTGCCGATGTCCGCATTCTGCAGAATGACCATCGCCTGGAAGACCGGGCTGATGGCGAGGTTGCGCGGGAGGTGGAGGACCTCCACGACCTTCTCGAACGGCGCATCCTGATGCTCGTACGCCTCGAGGCAGGTAGCCTTCACCTGAGAGAGGAGCGACTGGAACGTACCGCTCCCCTCGACTTGGCTGCGCAGCGCCAGGGTGTTGGCGAACATGCCGATCAGCTCTTCCGTGTCTCCGTACTGGCGATTGGCGATCGGGCTGCCGACGCAGATGTCGTTCTGGCCCGAGTAGCGATGGAGCAGGATGTCGAACGCGGCCAGCAGGACCATGTAGAGTGTCCCGCCTCCCTGTTCGGCCAGACTCTTGAGCTCCCCGGTCAACCGCGCATCCAGAGCCAGCGGCCGCGTCGATCCCGCGAAGCTCTGGACGCTCGGGCGCGGGTAGTCCGTCACCAGACCGAGGCTCTCCGGAATCCCGGCCAGTTTTCCCTTCCAGTAGGCCAACTGCTGCTCGAGCGTCCCACTCTCCTCCAGCCACGTCCTCTGCCACACGCTGTAGTCGAGATATTGAATCGGCAGCGGCGGCAGCTCCGGACTCCGTTCTTCGCGCGACGCTTCCAGAATCTCGCCGAGCTCTTTGATCAGAATGCCGAGAGACCAGCCGTCGCTGACGATGTGGTGCATGTGGAACATGAGAATGTGCTCGTGCTCCGCCAGCCGGATGACTTTGCCCCGGAGAAGCGGCCCCCGGGCCAGATCGAACGGCGTCGCCGCTTCGATCTCGCAGATTTCCTTCGCCCTGCCATCTTTGTTTTCGTCGTGGCTGAGGTCGATGCGATCGAGCTTGAAATCGACGCGATCGAGGATCAGCTGCTGCGCCCGCCCCTCCTGGCTCGGGAACAGCGTGCGCAGGTTCTCGTGCCGAGCGATGATCAGATTGAACGCTTGGTCAAGCTGGTCGAGATGCAGCTCACCGCGGATCGTGACCGCTCTGGGAACGTTGTAGCCGGTCCCGTCGGGCTCGAGCTGATTGATGAACCAGAGTCTTTCCTGCGCAAAGCTGAGCGGTAGCCGCTCTAATTGCGTGCGATCGACCGGGCGGATCGGAGGAATTTCGCTCGTCCCGGCTCTGGCGGCCAGCTCGGCGAATCGCGCGATACTGGCGCGCTCGAAGACGGCCTTCAGCGGCACGTCGATATCGAGCCGGCGGCGAATTTTCGAGATCAGTTGCGTGGCCAGCAGCGAGTGCCCGCCCAGCTCGAAGAAGTTATCGTGGCGGCCCACCCGCTCCACATGCAGCAGCTCCTGCCAGATCGCCGCCAGCGTCTCTTCGATCTCTCCCTGTGGCCGCTCATACTCCTGGTTCGCGTACGCCTGCGACTCCGGCGGCGGCAGTGCCTTGCGGTCCACCTTCCCGTTCGGAGTCAATGGCATCGCCTCGAGCAGGACGAAGGCGCCCGGCACCATGTACCGCGGCACGCTCGCCAGCATGTGGGAACGCAGCTCCTCCACCTCCACCGCATCGCCTGTAGCCGTCATATACGCCACCAGGCGCTTCTCTCCAGGCTCGTCCTCCCGTGCGATTACAACGGTTTCTTTCACGCCCGGGTGCCGCGCCATAGCCGCTTCGACTTCTCCCAGTTCGATGCGGAAACCGCGGATCTTGACCTGGAAGTCGTTCCGGCCGAGATATTCGACCGTCCCATCCAGCAGCCATCTCGCGACGTCTCCCGTCTTGTAGATCCGCGCTCCCGCCTCCGGCTGGAACCGGTCAGCGACGAAACGCTCCGCCGTCAGCGCCGACTGATTCAGGTATCCGCGCGCCACCTGCGAGCCGCCGATGCACAGGTCCCCGGCGACCCCAATCGGGACCGGCTGGCCTTTGCCGTCGACGATGTAGATGCGCGTGCCGCCGAGAGGTAATCCAAGCGGGAGGGAGCCGCGGACCGGCTGGGCGCCGGCCCCGACTTCGCCGCACAGAACGCCGACGCTGCATTCCGTCGGCCCATAGTGGTTGTAGATCCGGCATTCCGGGTTGATCCGCCGGATCAACTCCACGACTCCGCGCGTCAGGACCTCGCCACCTAGGACCAGCGTGTGTGCCGGGATCAAACACCGATCCGTCCGTTCGCCCACCAGGGCCTGGAGATGCGACGGCGTGACCTTCATGCAATCGATGCGATGCTCCCTGCAATACGACGCGTAACGGTCGGCGTCGGTCATCGCCTCCCGGCTCAGGACATGAAGCGTGCCTCCTCCGAGCAACGCCGGGAAGAGGACGGTATTGCCGAGATCCGCGGCGAAGGTGGAAGCGAGGGCAAACGACGAGCCTTCCGGAATCTGCAGCGCGTTCTGAATCGCCGTCATATAGCTCGCGATCTGCCGGTGCTCGACCATCACTCCTTTCGGCCTGCCGGTCGATCCCGAGGTGTACATCACATACGCCAGATGATGCGGCTCGACCTGTTGCCGCAGCGGAATCGCGTCCGCTCTCGATGCGGCAGCGCGGTCGGCGATTTCCGGCCACTGCCGGTCCATCGCCACGAGACGCGTGTGAGCCGGCGTCAGCTCGGCCAGCCTGCCCAGCAATGTCTCCTGAGTTAGGACGATCGCTGCCCCGCTGTCTTCGATCATGTAGGAAATGCGGTCATCGGGATACTCCGGATCCAGCGGAACATAGGCCCCGCCGGCCTGCAGGACTCCCAGCAGGCCCACCACCATGTCCAGCGATCTCTCCATGCAGAGACCGACCCGCTGGTCGGGACCGACTCCCTCCGACTGGAGATACAGAGCGAGGGCGTGGCTTCTCTCCTGGAGCTGCTGATAGGTCAGCCGTTCATCGTCACAGACCAGCGCCGTCTTTTCGGCGTGCCGGGCGGCCTGCTCGTCGAATCGCTCATGCAGACACCAGCCGGCCGAGACCGCTGCGCGAGACTGGTTGAAGTCCACAAGCAACCGCTGTTTTTCCGCCCCGCTCAGATAGTCGAGGTCGAGGATCGTGGCGCTGGGCATGGAGGTGATGGCCCGGCACAAGGAAGTGAAATGTCCGGCCATGCGCTCGATGGTCGCCGGCTTGTACAACGCCGTGCTGTACCGGAACAACGCGGCCAGCCCCTCCGCGGTCTGCGTGAACTCGGCCGTGAGGTCGAACAGGCTTATGCCGCTCTCAAGGGGACGGTGCGGAAACCGCTGATCCAGCGCCCCCATGTCGGCGTCTTGCAGGATGAACATCACCTGAAAAATCGGGCTAATGGCGAGGTTGCGCTGCAGGCGCAGGATGTCCACCACCTTCTCGAACGGCGCATCCTGATTCTCATACGCTTGGAGACAGGCCGCCCGGACCTGCTTCAGCACCGCGGAGAACGTCTCGTTCCCCTCAATCTGGTTGCGCAACGCCAGGGTATTGACGAACATCCCGATCAGGCCTTCGGTCTCGCCGTACTGACGGTTGGCGATCGGGGTTCCTACACAGAAGTCGCTCTGGCCGGTGTAGCGGTACAGCAGGGTCTTGAAGGCGGCCAGCAGAATCATGTACAGCGTGCCGCCATTCTGCTGAGCCAGACTCTCGAGCTGGCGGGTCAGTTGCGCGTCGATGACAAAGGCGTGCGTTGCGCCTGCATAACTTTGGACACTCGGCCGCGCATAGTCGGTCATCAGATCCAGGCTCTCCGGAGCGCCGGTCAGCTTCTCCTGCCAGTAGGCCAGTTGCTGCTTCAGAGTCCCGCTCTCTTCCAGCCAGTTCCGCTGCCAGATGCTGTAGTCCGCATACTGGATGGGCAGCGGAGGCAGCTCCGGACGGCGGCCTTCACGAAGGGCATCCGTGATCAGCCGCAGCTCCTTGATCAGGACACCGAGCGACCAGCCGTCGCTGATGATGTGATGCATGTTGAGCATGAGGATGTGCTCTTGCTCCGCCAGCTTGATCAGCTTCACACGGAGGAGCGGCCCGCCCGCCAGATCGAAGGGTGCCGCGGCGTCCAACCGGCAGATCTCATGCGCCTGTTCTTCGCGCGTAGCGCTGCTCTCGATGTGGCTGAGATCGAGGCGTTCGATGTTGAAGTCGAGGCGATCGAGAATCCGTTGCTCCGCCCGCCCCTCGTGGCTGGGGAACACGGTGCGCAGAATCTCGTGCCGGGCGATGATCAGCCGGAACGTCTCTTCCAGATGGCCAGCATTTAGTTCGCCATGGAGTGTGACCGCGGCCGGAACGTTGTAGCCGGCACTGTCGGGCTCGAGCTCGTTGATGAACCACACCCGTTCCTGAACGAAGCTCAGCGGCAGTCTCTCGTATTGGGTGCGATCGATGGGGCGGATCGGCGGAATACCGCTCTTGTGCGCCGCGGCAACCAACTCGGCAAGCTGCGCGATGCTGGTCCTTTCGAAGACTGCGCTTACCGGAACCTCGATGTCCAGCTGACTGCGAAGCTTCGAAACGAGCCGCGTCGCCAGCAGCGAGTTCCCGCCAAGCTCGAAGAAGCTGTCGTTGATTCCTGTCTTCTCCGGCGCCACGTTGAGCACCTCGGCCCAGAGGTCGACGAGCTGCTTCTCGGTGTCGTTGCGCGGCGCCAGGTAGTCCTGACCCGAGCTCATCGTCACTTCGAGCTCCGCCAGGGCGCGGCGATCCACCTTCCCACTGGAACTCAGAGGAATCACCGCCAGGCCGACGAATGCCGCCGGCACCATGTAGTCCGGCAAGGTGATCAGCAGATGCGCGCGGATCTCGTCGATGGGGAGCTTCACGACATGATCCGCGGTCGTCCCTTTCGCCCGATAGAAGGCAACTAGGTGCTTGTTGGCGTCCTCCCCCCGCGCGATGACGACGCTGTCCTGAATTCGCGGATCCTGGTTGAGCCGCGCCTCGATCTCGCCGAGCTCGATACGGTAGCCGCGGATCTTGACCTGGTTGTCGATGCGTCCTAGGTATTGAATGTTGCCGTCGTCCAGCCAGCGCGCCAGGTCGCCCGTCTTGTACATGCGCGCGCCCGGCGTGAAGGGGTTGGCCACGAACTTCTCCAGCGTCAGCTCCGGGCGATTCAAGTACCCGCGGGCCAAGCCGTCCCCGGCAATGTGCAGCTCGCCCGGCGTGCCGAGCGGCCGCGGGTTGCCGAGCGGGTCGAGGATGTGGATCTGGATGTTGGAGATCGGCTTGCCGATCGGCACGAAGGGAAGCGTCAGCTTCGAACAGTCGTAGAAGGTTACGTCGATCGCTGCTTCGGTCGGGCCGTACAGGTTGTGCAATACCGCATTGGGAAAGCGCGACGGATAGCCGTCGACCGCTCTCCTGTCCAATGCCTCGCCGCTACAGAAGATCTGCCGCACCCTCCGGCACTCCCCCTTGGCATGGTCGAGGAAGGCGTGCAGCATCGAAGGCACGTAGTGCAGGGTCGTCACCTGCGCTCCGTCGATGAGGTTCTCCAGGTAATCGACGTCCTTGTGACCTTCGGGCGCGGCAAGAACCACCGATGCTCCAGCTATCATGGGCCAGAAGAATTCCCACACCGAGACGTCGAAGCTGTAGGGCGTCTTCTGCAGGACGACGTCGCTCGGGGTCAGGCGATATTGTTCCTGCATCCAGACGATCCGGTTCACCAGCGCCCGGTGCTCAACCAGCACGCCTTTCGGTTTACCTGTCGAGCCGGAGGTGTAGATCACATAGCTAAGATTGTGGGACCTGACGCCGTTCCGCAATGTGACACCCGCGTCCGTCAGGACCGAGACGTAACCGGCGAGCTCCGATTGCTGCGAATCCAGCGCAAGCACGCTCGCGTCCCGCGGGGCCAGAGAGCCAATCCGTTCCCGGAATCGCTCCTGTGTAAGGATGACTCGGGGTTCGCTGTCCTGCAACATGTACTTCAGCCGTTCGTCGGGATAGGAGGGATCGAGCGGCAGGTAGGCTCCGCCGGCCAGCTGCGTCGCAATGACGGCCACCATCATCTCGAGCGAGCGCTCCAGACACAGCCCAACGATGCGGTCCGGACCGACCCCCTGCGACTGTAAGTAAAGGGCGAGATCGTGGCTCGCCTCGTAGAGCTCCAGATAGCTCAGCGATTTTCCATCGAATACGGCGGCCGTCTTGCCGGGGTCGATCGCCACCTGATCGGCGAACAGCTCGTGAATGCACTTGTCCCGCGGGTAGTCCGCCGCCGTGGCATTGAACACGCGCAGCTTCTGCCGCTCCTGTTCGGAAAGAAGGATGATTTGGGAGTGGCTGACTTCGGCGCGCTGTGGCGCCTGCGTGCCTTCCAGAAAGGCGATGATTTCAGGCTTGTACCGGACGATACCATCCCTGAGATCGACCGTCAGCGATCCCCGCGGAGCATAGCAATTCAGCTGTCCAGCCTCGGCTGAGAGCTTGACGCCCTTGCTCGCTAAGATGTTGATGAAATCATTGACCGTTTGCATGCAGACCTTCCTTGAAAAGGGGCAATTCTCGTCGACGTCCATTGAGCTACCGCCAACTGTCCGTTGCTCAGAACGACCCCGAGCTCGCGACGCGGCGGCAAGAAGAGGTAGCGCCGGCATTCGCACGGCATAGGATTGAGTTGCTTCGACGCGCGATCAGGTGGTTGAGAAGCGCGGTCGGAGCGGTAGCTTCCGAACGTTGATCTTTTAGAAGCCACGAAGACGGCGAAGGACGCCGCGGTTGAATCCCTAGGCTGAGTGCGGACTCCGTCCCAGGTATTGAATGTTCCCGTCATCCAGCCATCGGGCCCGGTCACCGGTCTTGAACATGCGCGTTCCCGGAATGAAGGGATTGGCGATGAATCGTTCCCGCGTCAATGTCGGCCGATTCAGATAGCCTCGCGCGAGTCCGTCACCGGCAATGTGCAGCTCGCCTGGGACTCCGATCGGTTGAGCATGATCGTGTCGGTCGAGGATGTAGACCTGAGTGTTGTCGATCGGGCCGCCGATCGGGACACCGATTCCGAGAGAGGATCCGTTCATCTGCGAGCAATCGCAGGCCGTGACGCCGGCCGCCTCTGCCGGACCATAACAGCAATGCAATGACGCGTTCGGAAAGCTCCCCTTGTAACGAGCGATGAGCGTTCGATCCGGCCTCTCGCCACTGCAGAAAACCCGCCGGACACCGTTGCAAGTGCCTTTCGCGCTATCGAGAAACGTCTTCAGCATCTTCGGCGACACGTACAGAGCCGTCACGCTTGTCTCCGCGATGACGCTTTCCAGGTACGCAATGTCTTCTTCACCGTTGGGGGTGACGAGCACCACCGGCGCTCCAGCCATCAGCGGCCAGAGAAGCTCAAAGAGGGCCACGTCGGAACCGCGGAGCGTCATCTGCAGAACGACGTCGCCTGCACCGGTCGGATGGCTCCTCTGCATCGAGTTGAACCGATTCACCAGGGATCCGTGCTCCATCAACACGCCCGCCGGTTTGCCGGTGGAGCTCGACGTGTAGATCAGATAGCTGGCGTTGTCCGGTTTGACGTCCAGGCGCAAGGCAATGCCGGCTGCCTTCGAAGCCGCGGCGCGCTTGACGATCTCCGGCCACTGTCCATCCAATGCGATTCGCCTCGCGTTTTGTGCCAGCAGGGAGCCGACCCTGTCTCTGAACGCGTCCTGCGTGAGTACGACGGCGGCTTTGCTGTCTTGCAGCATGTAGGCGAGGCTGTCGTCCGGGAGAGCGGGATCCAGCAGCAGACTGGTCCCGCCCGCCACTGCGATTCCCAGGACGCCAACGGCCATGTCGAGCGACGGTCCCACGCAGAGTCCGACTACGCTGTCTGGCTTAACTCCCGAGGCCTGCAGATACGAGGCGAGCGCGTTGGCCTTCTCCTCGAGCTGGCGGCAGGTCAATGCCTGCCCGCCGAACTTCACTGCGATTCTGTCAGGGCTGCGCCGAAGCTGCTCGTTGACCAGCTGATGCACGCACTTGTCCTTCGGATAATCGGCGCGGGTGTCGTTGTAGTCGACCAGCAGCCGGTGTTTCTCCGCTTCGCCGAAATAGTCGAGGGCCTGTATTTTTGCGGTTGGCGCGGCGACAATTGACTGGCACAGCCAAATAAAATGCCCAGCCATACGCTCGATGCTCCGCGACCTGTACAGCATCGAGCTGTACTCGATCGACGCGGTCAGTTCTTCCGCCGTCTCCGCAAAGCGGGCCGTGAGCTCCCATGTGCCGGTGCCACTTCGGACAGAAAGAGCCCGGTCCGGCGTTTCCATGACGACCATCACCTGAAACAGCGGACCGGCGGCCGCCCCCCGCTGCAATTCCAGGACATCGAGGACTTGCCCGAGCGGCGCGTCCTGATGCTCGTACGCCTCCAGGCAGGTCGCCTTGATCTGAGACAGTAGCGGCGAAAAGCGATCTTCACCATCGACCTGACTCCGCAAGACGATCGTGTTGACGAACGTCTCGCCGAGGCCTTCAAGCATCGCGTTCCGCCGCGCGACGACGGAACTGCCGACACAGAGATCGCTCTGACCAGTGTAGCGATGGAGCAAGACCTTGAAGGCTGCCAGGAGGACCATAAACAGCGTGGCGCCTTTCTGTTCAGCCAGGCGTTTGAGCTGCCCGGTCAACTGAGTATCGACAGCAAATGCGTGCGTCGTCTCGGTAACGCCGGGTACGCTCGGTCGCGGAAAATCTGTCTGTATGCCCACGGCCTCCGGAACGTCGGCCAGCCTGCTCCGCCAGTAGGCAAGTTGCTGGCTCAGATGGATTTCCGCGCCGGATCTCCCGAGATACGGAATCGTGCCTTCGCGCCAGCGTTCGCGCGCCTGTTGGAGCAGGGAACAATAGTCCTCGAACAGACCGGCGATCGTCTCCCGAGCATAAAGCTCCGGACTGTACTTGAAGTGGACGCTGAAGGACGACGCATGCCCCTCGTAAATCTCCAGCCCGAGCTCGAAATCCCCCTCCTGCCACATTCCCGGAACGGCCTCCAGCTTAAACCTCCCCTGCTGCAACAGTGACAGGAAGTCGGCCGGATTCGCGAAGTTCTGATAGGCGTACGAAACGCGAAAGATCGGCCCGTCGTTGCGCCGCCTCGACTCGAGGCCTTCGACAATCAGTGGAAACGGATAGCTGGAGTGGTAGAGCGCATCCAGCATCGTGCTTTGCACTTTACGGAGAAACGGCAGGAGCTCGAGATGTCCGCCGAGCCGGGCACGAAGAGGAACCATATTGACGAAGTAGCCCACCTCGGCCGCGAACTGCTGCGCAAAGCGCCCCATGACCGGCATGCCGATAATGATGTCATCCTGATTCGTATACCGATGCAGCAGCATCTGGAAGAACCCGAGGAAGATCACCGACGGCGGCAGAGAATGGGCTTTGCTAAAGGCACCGGCCCAAAGGGAGAGATCGGCCGGAAGGTCCTGCACTAGTGTCGTCCCCTCGAAGCTCACACGCGCCTGGCGAGGCACATCCGGGAGCAGCGCAAAGACGGGCAATTCACCGCTCAGCTGTTGTTGCCAATACCGGGCATGCGCGGCGCCTTCCGGCGATGCCAGCATAGCCTCTTCCCACGCGACGAACTCCTGATACCCCGGCAGCTCACGCGACAGGCGAACCGGCTTGCCGTCGGACAGTTGCTGGTAGAGCTCGAGCAACGCCTTCAGGACCATAAACGCGGATGCGCCGTCGAAGACGATGTGGTGAACGGTGATAAGCAGGATAGCCGTCTGTCCGTTCCGCATGAACAGATCGATTCGGTTCAACGGACCCCGGTTCAGATCGAACGGCTGCTTCGCCTGTTTCTGCAGGAACGAGAGGAGCTTTACATCGTCCTGAAAATCGATCGCCCGCGGGCGAAGAGTGGTTCTGCACCCCTCCTCCAGCCGCTGATACAACGCTCCGTCCCTCTCGATGACTCGTGCCGTCAGAATGGGGAACTGATCCAGCACGTGATCCCAGGCCCTGGCCATCACCGCCGGATCGATGACCGAGTTGAACTGGAGACAGAGCGGCACATTGTAGGCACTTATCCCGGGATTCAGCCTTTGCAGGATGTAGAGACCCTTCTGCCCGGCCGACAGCGCGAATTCCCTCGGCCGCCCGTGTTCGTTGGGCTGTTGCTTCTTACTCCCGCCCTCCAATAAGGCGATGAGCTCCGGCTTGAACCGGGTTATGCCGTCCTTGAGATCCTCAGTCAGCACACCTTTCTGCGCATAGCAGTTCAGCCGGCCCGCGTGGGCCGAGAGCTTGACGCCCTTGTCTGCTAATCGGTTCAGAAACTCAGTGACGGCTTCCATGACGGACCCTTTGTTAGAACGTGACTTTCTCGTAGCTGTCGTCGAACAATGCTTCCTGCCATAGGACCTGTTCCAGCATCCGCTCACGACTCGTGTCAGGCAGCGGCGCGGCCGCCGGTAACGGCGTCACTGGTCTGGCCATTGAGAAATCGGGCTCGCTGGACAGCGGTGTGCGTTTCTCGCGAGTCACGTCATGCGAGCCCTTCGCTCGTCTCACACCTAGAGCCTCGATCTTGCCCGGATAAGTCCGTGCGAGATGCGCAGCCAGGCTTTGAATGTCGGTGTATTCGAACAATGCACTGGGCGACAGGTCTTCTTCGAGGAGCAGATTCAGGTTGCGGATCAGGTGAGCGATCGCAAGCGACGTGAGACCGAGGTCGAAATGACTCTGATTCGCCGGAATGCTCTCGATCGGTTTCCGCAGCTGCAGCGCCGCCTCCTGTTTCAGGAACAGCTCGATCTTCTCCGCGGCCCCCATCGATCCGTTGTGTCCGGCGATCCCGGTCGCGTCTGTGGTGAAGAGCCAGGTGGCATGCACTGCCGGTTCCGTCGTAGCGTCCTCCGCCGGCACCGATGCGGATATCGATTTCGGCGCGGCTGCGCGCACCGCGTCCACCCAATGACGCTCCCTTGCGAAGGGATAGGTGGGCAGCGACATCCGCTTCGAGCCTCTCGGGAACAACGATGGAAAGTCGAGAGCGTATCCTTGCACATAGAGGTCGGCGATGGCAGCCAGGTCCTCCAGGTAGCTGACGGCATCCGTGGCATTCCTGCACTCCCGGATGCAGGAGTTTCCGAATTTCGTGAACGATGGCTGCTCCAGGACTTTGCGTTCCTGCAGCTCGGACGTGGAGATCTGACTCGCCGCTCCCGTGTCGAGCCATTGCTCGAGAAGATGCGACAGCTCCTTCTGGCTGCGTGCAATGCAGGAGAGACGGCGGTTGAAATGCGCCCGGCCGACGAACAACGTGAAGCTCAGGTCGTTCATCCGCAGGTCGGGCGTCTGTCTGACCTGCGCGAGCAGGTTGCGCACCTGCTGGTTCAGCTGCTCTGCAGTTCGGGCGGAGAGCACCACCAAGTAGCCCGGCGATTCCAAAGCGGGCCGCTCGGTCGACGGTGCCTCTTCAATCACCAGATGTGCATTCGTCCCGTTGAACCCGAACGCGCTGACCGCGGCCCGTCGCTTCTGGCCGCTCTCGGCCTGCCATGCCCTCGTCTCGGTGTTGACGTAGAACGGACTGGAAGCGAAGTCGATCGCGGGGTTGCCCCTCTCGAAGTGCAGCGATGGCGGAATCTGCCGATGTCTCAGAGACAGCAGCAGCTTCAGGAGGCCGGCGATGCCGGCCGCGTTGCCGGCGTGTCCGATGTTCGTCTTGACCGAGCCGATGGCGCAGAACTGCTTCCTGTCGGTGTCGCGGCGGAACGCGCGGGTGATGGCCAGGCATTCGATCGAGTCTCCCAGGATCGTCCCCGTACCGTGAGCCTCGACGACCTGAATTGTATCGGGGTTGATTCCGAAGCGGTCGTATACGGCGCGCTCCAGCCGTTCCTGTGCCGGCGCGTTCGGGGCGATGAGGCCGTTCGAGCTGCCATCCTGATTGATGCCGCTGCCGGCGATCACGCCATGGATGTGATCCCCATCCTTCACGGCGTCCCGCAGGCGTTTCAGCACCACCACGCCGACCGCTTCGCCGGGGACGAACCCGTTCGCTCTCGCGTCGAACGTGTAGCACTTCCCCTCGGGCGAGAGCATGCCGGCGCGATTGGCGACCTGGTGGAAGCCAGACGTTGCCTGGACATAGACGCCGCCCGCAACGGCCATCTCCGTCTCGCGCGACCACAGCGCCTGGCACGCCAGATGGATCGCCACCAGCGCGCTGGAGCAGGCGGAGTCGACGGCGAACGCCGGCCCATGCAGGTTGAGGTGGTAGGCGATCCGCGCCGGAACGACGGATTGCGAGTTCCCCCACCAGGCCTGCGGCGGAGGATCTTCCCCGAACAGGTCGCTGTAGTTCGACGTACCGCAGCCGACGTAGATGCCGCACTGCTTCCCGTTCACGCTATTGCCCGCGTAGCCGGCGTCTTCCAGCGCTTTCCACGATTCCTCGAGGAACAGACGCTGCTGCGGATCCATGTACGTCGCTTCCTGCGGCGAGATCCGGAAGAATGCCGGGTCGAACAGATCGGCCGAGTCGAGAAAGCTGCCGTGACTCGAGTACGGCTGATCCGCGGAGCCTGGCGTCACACAATCGCTCGTGCTCCAGCGGGAGACGGTCCGCACCAGATCCTTCCCCTGCTCGAGATGCTGCCAGAACTGATCGAGGGTCTCGGATTGTGCGAACCGCCCGCTCATGCCGATGATGGCGATCGGCTCCACGACGATGCTCCTCGCTTCGGTATGAGGCTCGTCGTCGAGCTCGCGCGGTGCACCGGCGAAGAGATCGTTATTCAGGAACCGTCCCGTGGCTGCGCCAGGATCGGCAGGCACGTCGTCTTTCAAGCGGCTGGGCTCTTGGGAGAGTCCGGCGGAACGCGACGATCCGGCGATCTGCGGATTGCAGTTCCTGACAATGTACTCGGTCAGCTGATTGACGGTGCTGCACTCGAACAGGCTCGTCGGCTCCAGCTGAATCTGCAGCGCCTCGCTGATGTTGCGGACCAGGTTGACCCCGACGATGGAGTCGACTCCGTAATCGGCGAATGGAGCGTCGTTGCCGATGTTTGCCGCATCCAGGCGGAGCACATCGGAGAGCTTCTCGGTGATGACCTGTCGTACGGTATCGTTGCTCATAGGATCACTCAGCTCTGCCGAGGGCGAGGTGCCACCGGCCGTTAGGGTCATTCGTGCTGCGGCGGGCTCTGACGTTCTTGCGCTGCGAACGGACGGCAGGGCCATTGGCTCGGTCATGGAAGGATTTGCCGCGGCTTCGGCCGGAGTCACGCCCGCGGCCTTGTGACCATTGAGTGTCTTGATCAAAGCCAGTTGTCCTGTCTCGGAGCCGATCAGCAGCTCCAGCGCGGCCATCCCCTCGTCGGGCTCGATTGAACCGACGCCCATCTGCGCCATGATCTTCTTGTGGAACTCGTCCGCGACGACGCCGACGTTGCCCCAGTATCCCCAATTCATGATCTTGACCGGATACGGGCGCTGCTGCTGCAGCGTGTGCGCGAAACTGTCTTTGAAGGTACAGCCTGCCGAATAATTCGACTGTCCCGGCGCCCGGGCGAACGAGATGATCGACGAGAAGAAGAGCATGAAATCGAGCTCCTCCCCGCCGAAGACCCGATCCATGTTCACGCTGATGTCGACCTTGGCGGAGAGGCTCGCTTTGAAGCCCGGCTCGTCCATGCGGAAGAGCCCCTGATCCTGCAGCACGACGGCTGAATGCACGACTCCGTGAATCGCGGGGTGTATTTCGAGGATCGCGTTTCGCGCCCGCTCCAATGAAGTGAGGTTCGTCGCGTCCGCCGAAATGTAGATCGGCGCCGGCCCCACCTTGGACAATGCGTCGATCTTCGCCTCGATGGCGGCGTCGGGCTCGCGCCGGCCGATCCAGACCACGTTGGCCTGGTAATGCTCGATCATGAACCGGCTCCAGACCTCGCCCACGCCGCCTGCCCCGCCGATCACGACATAGACGCCGTGATCCCGATAGGCCGGTCTCGTCTGCGGGAGAGTCGCGTTGAACACCAGCCCCTGCTGGAACCACACATCCCCGCGATGCGCCAGGCCGTTGCCTTGCTTGTCCCACGGCAGCGACAGGCATTCCCGGGCCGATACCGAGGCCAGCGAGTCGAGATCGAGCAGCCTAAGATCCCAATGCGGATATTCTTTCGCCAGGCTGCCCACCAGGCCGGCCACTCCGGCGTGCGCCGGCTGGACCGGATCGGCCTCGCTGATGCCCTGCGTCCTGCCGGTGACGATCGTCCACTGCAGACTCTTGTTCGCATACCCCATTTGCAGCAGGGCTTTGATGATCCGGAAGACAGCCAGAACCCCTTCTTCCTGGCGGTCGATGAGCCGCTCGTCGGTCTCGCGCACTCCGGCGTCGGCACTCACATCGGGCGCTATCCACAACAGCTGATCGAACGGGCAATCGGCAAGTGCCTGCGCAATAACCTCGACACCCGCGCGCGGATTCAGCGCAAGGAGCTGCGCGTTCGGATAAGACTCCCGAACCCACCTCAGCGGAGCGGGATCGCTCCTCAGTAACAGTACGTTGCTCGACTCGGGAACAATGACTCCCTTGCTCGCGTCCGGCGGCAACGGATTCCAGATGGGAACCAGCGACTGCAGAGCGGACTTGCTCTCGACACGTGCGTCCACGTATACGGCCGGCTGCCGGAACGGCTTGGCGACGAAGTCCTTCATCCGCACCAGTACGCGTCCGTCCCAATCGAGCAGATGCATCTGAATCCTGATCGGCCCGTCTTCGTTCGCGAGGCGCTCGGCATTCCAGACAGCGTGGGCGTAGTGCGCGTCCTTCAGCGAGCCGATCGCCTGGATCTCTCCCACCGAATAAGGGACGCTCCACGGCATGGACGGCTTGCGTAGCTTCACCACGCCGATGGCCGTGTGCAGTGCACCGTCCAGCAGCGCAGGGTGCAGCCAGAATCGATCGGCTTCCTGCTTCAGATGCTCGGGGAGTTGAAGCACCGCGAGACACTCGGCTTCGCCGGCGTAGACCTTCTGGACGACTTGGAAGCTCTTGCCGAGGTCGAGCTCGGAGGTACTAAGAAAGGGATAAAGATCCTTGCCGGCGAGGGTCTCGTCCGCGCAACGCGCCTGAATCTCGTCGATGTTCAACGCCTCAGGCCCCCCGGCGTTCTCCCGATAGGCGAGAGTGCCGCGGCAGTGCGTCGTGGAACGGCCGGTATCCGCCGTCTTCACCGTGAACTCGACCTCGCCGATGCCGGGAGCGAGCGAGACTTCAACATCCTTTCCGCCCTCTCCGACGGTTAGCGGCGCGAGCCAGGTCATGTTCCGGATGACGCGAACCTTCTGATCGCCGGCCAACTCGCCGGCGGCGGCAACCATTTCGACATAGGCGACGGCCGGTAACACCGGCTCGGTCCTGACCCGATGGTCCTCCAGAAAGAACTCGGTTCCGGTGAAGTGCGCGGCGAACTTCTGCTCGCGTAGCGTCGAGACGTTCCGATGAATCATTGGATGCAGGAGGACGGCTTCCCCGATCTGGCCGGTCCGTGGGCGGGACCTCACGTCGACCGCAACGTCCGGCATCCAGTGACGCTCCCTCGCAAACGGATAGGTCGGAGCGGAGATCCGCCGTGCGTCATCGGCCGTATGCAGCAGGCGCCAGTCGATCTTCGCGCCGGAGACCCAAATCTCCGCCAGCCTCGAAAGCTCCTTCCTCTCGATTGCCGAACGAACGAGCGCCTCTCCCTCGGCGCCGTCCGCGGCTGCGGCTTTCGGATCCTTGTTCCTGGTGTTGCCGCGGTAACTGTCAGCAGGCCGCGCGCCGCCCTCGAGAATCTCCGACAGTTTCTGCTTCAGCTGCGCCATGGTTTCCGCGACCAGAGCCAGCCGTTCCGGCATGTCGTCGCGTCCGACCTGGAGCGTATAGGCGATGTCGACCAGCTCCACCTCGCCCTTTGCGAGATAGACCTCCATCGAGCGAACGTACGCCTCGAGCCGCTCTTGATTTTTCGCGGAGAGCACGATCAACTGCGGACCGTGCGCCGCAGCCGGCGCGTGACGCGGCAGAGGGATGTACTCCTCGAGCACGACGTGGGCATTCGCTCCGCCGAATCCGAACGAGCTGACGCCCGCCCTGCGCGGCACCGGCAGCCCATCCTCTCCCACTGCCGCTTCCCACGGAGTAAGCTTGTCGGCGATATAGAAAGGCGTGCCCTTGAGATTGATGTAGGGATTGATCTCCTTGAAGTGGAGGTTCGCCGGAATCTTATGGTGCTTGATGGCCAGCAATGCCTTCAGAACACCGGCAATGCCCGCGCCGGTCTCCAGATGGCCGATGTTGGTTTTCACCGAGCTCAAACCGCAGTGAGGGACCTCGGCCGGCGGTTTGCCGTTCCTCTTGTATAGCTCCGCAAAGGCCTTGCTCAGCGCCTGAACCTCGATCGGATCGCCAAGGCCGGTGCCTGTACCGTGGCATTCGATGTATCCGACGGTCGTCGGATCGATGTGCGCCTTCTCGTAGGCCTCGATGAGGAGGTCCGTCTGCGCGACCGAGTTCGGCGCGGTCATGGTCGTGACGCGGCCGCCGTGGTTCTCGGCCGTCGACTTGATCAGCGCGTAGATGTGGTTCCCGTCCGCCACGGCGGCCGACAGCGGCTTGAGGAAGACCGCGCCGCAGCCTTCTCCCCGGACATAGCCGTTCGCATCCTTGTCGAAGGTCTTGCACTTCCCATCGCCGCTCAGCATCCCGGCCATGCCGAAGGAGATGTAGGCGGCGGGACTGAGCATGACCTGAACGCCGCCGACGATGGCCATGTCACAGCTGCCTGAGTGGATCGACTCGATGGCGCGGTGGAAGGCGATCAGCGAGCTGGAACAGGCCGTGTCGATCGGCGCGCTCGGTCCCCGCAGATTGAGCAGGAAGGAAACGCGGTTGGCTGTGACCGAGTGGGAATTGCCCGAGGCGGTGTAGCCGTCCAGCGCGACGCCTTTGCTGCTGAGCAGGCCGGCATAGTCGGTGGTGCCGGCTCCGAGAAAGAGTCCGGTTTTCGTGCCGGAGAGGTCGGAGACCTTCTGTCCGGAATCCTCGATCGCCTTCCAGACCTGCTCGAGGAAGATCCGTTGCTGCGGATCCATCATCTGTGCTTCCCGCGGCGAGATTCCGAAGAACAGCGGGTCGAACTTGTCGACCTCCCTCATGAAGCCACCCCATTTGGAGTTCGACTTGTTCGCTTCCTTGAGGGGATCGCCGTAGTAATCATCCCAGCGCCAGCGATCGGGCGGGATGACCGTGACCAGGTCCTTCGAATTCTTCAGGTTGTCCCAGAACTCGTCGAGATCGTCAGATTGTGGCATCACGCCGCTCATGCCGACGATGGCAATCGGGTCGTGGACGAAGCGCAGCTCGGGTGAGACGGCGGTGGCCGCAGCCGGTGCCTCCGCCCCGCGATCGAGGCCCGAAGGATCCCACCCCTTGTTGTTCGTGAGGACCGGTGCCTGTTGACTCCCGGCCTGTCCGCTCGCCGATGAGTGGGCTGCACTTGCCGGCGCTCCGAGCGGCGTGGCGGGCGCGGAAGCCGAGCCGCGATAGAACTTCAACAGTTCGCTCTTCTGCTCCAGGGCCAGATGTTTTGCGATCTCCCCGACAGAAGGATAGTCGAAGAATAGGATCGGCGTGATCTCGAGGTGGAACTTCTCGTTGACGGCATTGGCGAACGTCGTCAGGCCGATCGAGTCGAAGCCGAGATCGAGCAGGATCTTGTCCTCGGACATGTCGGACGCGTCGAGCTTCAGGAAATCCATGACGATCTGCGACAGGTCGCGCTGGAATTGCGCGCGGAGATCTCCGTCGCCTTCATCGGCGACCGGTCCGGAGACGGTCTGCTCGGACGAGGCGGCCGGATCTGCTGCCGGCGCGGTCTTCTTCTTTCCACCCCAAGCCTGCTCCAGCTTCTCCTGAATGCCTTCGACAACGACGAACTGCGATCGCTCCGAACCGAGACCGAGTACGAACGCCTCGAGGCCCGTGGCCGCACTCAGCGGCTTCATCCCCATCGCCTTCCTGAGCAGCAGCTCGGTCTGCTCGTCCGGCTTCATCCCGCCGTCGGCCCAGAGCGACCAGTTGATGCTCAGCGTCTTCCCCGATCGCTCACCTCGGGCGCGCAGCCTCTCGCGGTCGGCCGCGAGCGAGTCCATGAAACGGTTCGCGAAGCTGTAGTCGGCTTGACCCACGTTGCCGGTGATGGCGGCGAGTGAGGAGAACATGACAAAGAAATCGAGCGGCTCGCTCGATGTCAGCTCGTCCAGATGCATCGTTCCATGCACCTTCGGAGCGAACACTGCTCTCATTTCCTCCGCCGTCTTGTTCTTGATGTACGAGTCGCGGACGACGCCGGCGGAGTGGATGACCCCGTGGAGCTCTCCAAAGCGAGCCTTGCTCTGGGCGATGAGGTTCCGGACGGCTTCCCGGTCGGACACGTCGGCGATCACGTAGAGGACTTCCGCGCCGAACGTCCTGAGCTCGTCGAGCTTCGCCTCCCGCTCCGCGGAGAGAGTGGACCGGCCGGTCAGGACCAATCTCGCCTTGTACTGCTTCGCCAGATACTCGGCGAAGAGAAGGCCGAGGCCGCCGGCTCCACCGGTGATGAGATAGACGCCTTCGTCCTTCAAACCAATGACGTCTGGCGCGGTTCCCGGCTCGAGATCGAAAGCCACGAGCTTCCGGACATAGCGCTCCTGCGCCTCATAGCAAACGACGTTCGAATCCTGCGCGCGCCCGCGAAGCTCGGACCAGAGGGCGTCAATCAGCTCGGCGCGCCCGCCAGTCCCGTTTTGAATCTCGAGTGTTTTGCAAAGTAGCTTCGGATACTCGCCGTGCAGCGTCTTGACGAAGCCGCTCACCGCCTCGTTGTGCGGCTGCGCCTTTCCCGCCTTCGCTCCATAGACGTACAGGAGCTGGGCCTTGCTCTCGATCTTGGCCTGAACCAGCGCCTGGGAGAGGAAGAGGAACGAGGAGACCCCTTGCTCCAGCGATTCTTTCAGGCGATCGTCACCAACGAAGTCGGTGTGACTGGCGGGCCAGGCGAAACAGACCTCGTCGACCGGAACGTTTTTCCCGGCCAACGATTCGAAGAGCCGATTGAAGCCCTCCTTGTTCCTCGGATCCAGCTCGTAGGACAGCCCGTCGAGCTCCCGGAATTCCTGACCTGGCCGCACCAGGATGACTTGCGCGGCAGCTGCCCCCACGTCGTGCAGCCGCGCCGCATAGAGATCCCGCAGCGTTTCGTCCGTATCGAAGAGCAGCATCGATTGCGGGAGACTCGAACCGGCGTCTTCCGCCGTGAGCGGCGCCTTCACCCAATCGTATGAGTAGTACAACTTCGAGAAGCCGGCGTCGGCGTCGTTTCCCTTCTTGAAGACGTCGCCGAGCGGTACGCCCGTCGACTCGCGGATCCTGGCCAGCACCTTCCCTGTCTCGTCGAGGATCAGCACGTTGGACTTGAGGACGCGGGAGCCCTTCTTCCCTTCCTTCGATTCCGTCGTATAGCTGTAGCAGCTCGATTGCAGCGGATGGAGGATCTCCACTTCGCCGATCGAATACGGGACCAGCATTTCGCCGACGCTGTCGCCGAGCCGCGCGGCCATTCCCGCCTGCAGAGAACCGTCGACGAGCGAGGGATGGAGAACCATGCTCTCCAGGTCGGCGCGCCGGAACTCCGGCAGCTTCAGGACGCCGAGGACCTCCGAGTTGCTCTTGTAGACCTCCTGCAGCACCTGGAAGCTGGGGCCGAGGTTGAGGCCAACCGATTTGAAGAGAGGATAGGCGCTCTTTCCGTCCATGCCCGCCCCGCACCTCGCGCGAATGGCATCGAGATCGATCTGTTCCGGCTCTCCGTCCTGCCGGTTCGTGTACAGAAGCTTCCCCTGCGAGTGCAGCGTTCTCACACCCTCCGGCGTCGTGCTGAAGACCTCGAACTGCACCGCCTCTCCGCTCGGCTTCAGCTCGATGAACACTTCTTTGGGAACCGAGCTCTCGACGGCGATCGGGCTCACCCAGAGGATGTTCTGGATTCTTTTGACCGGTCTGCCGGCTGCGATCTCGCCCGCCTTCCGCGCGAACTCCAGGTAGGCGACGCCCGGCAGCGTCGGGACGCCGGCGACGTGGTGGTCATAGATGAAGAAGTCGCGGTCGTTGAAAGTCTTCCTGAACAGCTGGCGCTCGAAGGTCGATTCATTGCTGTCGAGAATCGGATGCAGGCCCACGGCCGACGGCGTCGATGGACGGCGTACCGCGGATGGATCGCCGACCCAGTGGCGTTTCCCGGCGAAGGGATAGGTCGGCAGGGAGACGCGCTTCCCCGATCCGCTGGCCGGAAATCCCTGCCAGTCCGCCAGGAGACCCTCGGCCCATAAGCCGGCAATCTTCTGAGGATCCCGCCCCTGCGACAGCAGCCGGAAGAATTCCTGCTTCTCCCTTCGATTGAGCAACCGTGTGACGCCTTCCGCCTGCTTCACGTTGCCGGCCGCCAGGCCGTCTGCCTTCTTTCCGTCGATGAAGCTGCGCAGCTTGTCGAGCAGCTCTTCCTGCGTTCGGGCGACGACGGCCAGACGATGCTCAAACGACTTCCGTCCATGCTGCAGCGTGTAGGCGGTGCCCTCGAGGTCGACGCCGGTCTGCCCGAGGAACTTCGCGAAGCGGACCGCGGTCTCGCGCAGCTGTTCCTCGTTTCGGGCTGAGAACGGGAAGATCAGCGCGGACAGTTGCGCCGGGGCTTCCTTCACCGTCTCGGCCGGCTCGTAGCTCTCCAGGATGACGTGCGCATTCGCGCCACCCGCGCCGAACGAGCTGATGCCTGCGCGAAGCGGTAACCGCACCCCGTCTACTTCCTTCGCCTTCCACTCTTCCAGCTTCTGGACGACGTAGAACGGCGAATGCTCGAAATCGATGAACTCGTTCAGCTCGGAGGAATGGAGGGACGGCACGAGCTGGCGGTGCTTCATCTGCAGCAGGACCTTGGAGACGCTCACGACTCCGGCCGCCGCTTCCAGGTGACCGATGTTGCTTTTGATCGAACCGATGGCACAGGTTTGATTCCCGACCTTGTCCGCACTGAAGGCATTGCTCAGGCCGGAGATCTCGATCGGGTCGCCCAGTTCGGTGCCCGTTCCGTGCGCCTCGATGTAGCCGATGCTCGCAGCGCCGACGTTCGCCTTCCGAAGCGCCGAGACGATCACGTTGCTTTGCGCCGCCGGATTGGGAACGAAATAGCCGCTCGTTCGTCCGCCATGATTGACCACGGCGCTCTTGATCAAGCCGTAGATATGATCGCCGTCCTCGACCGCCTGCTCCAGAGGCTTGAGCAGGAGCGCGCCGATCCCCTCCCCCGCCACATAGCCGTTGGCGCCTTTGCCGAAGGTACGGCAGATACCGTCCGGCGAGAGAGCGCCGCCGACTTGGTTGATGTCGATCTTGGCCTGGTGCAGGTCGAGATTCACGCCGCCGACTATGGCCGCCGGACATTCGCCGGAAAGGATCGCCTCACAGGCCAGATAGAGGGCGGTCAGGCTCGAGGAGCACGCCGTATCGACCGTCAGGCTCGGCCCGGCCAGATTCATCCAGTAGGAGACGCGGTTGGCGATGCTCCAGAGAAAGGAGTTGGGAGCGACCTTGTTGCCGGCGTGCTTTTCGTCGACGCCGGCGATCTGATACATCGACCAAACCGCGCCGACGAACACGCCGATGTTCCGCGACGCGTCCTCCCGCGCCAGGATCTCGGGGAAGTAACCCGCGTCCTCGACCGCTTCCCACGCCACCTCGAGGAACAGCCGCTCCTGCGGATCCAGCATCTCCGCCTCTCTGGGGGAGATGTTGAAGAAGATCGAGTCGAACTTGTCGACGTTGTCGATGAAGCCGCCGCGGTATTTCTCGGCGCTTCCAAGCTGCAGGCGTCGTTCGTAGCGCTCCGCCGGAAGCTCCTCGATGCAGTCGGTGCCGCGAGCGAGGTTCTCCCACAGCTCGCGAACGTTCGCCGCCTTCGGGTAGCGGCCGGCCATGCCGACGATAGCGATGTCCTGCGTCCCGCGCGGCTTCCTGTTCACGTTGGTCCCGGCCGGATCGGCCTGTCTGGATACCTGCTCCGCCGCCGGAGCACTCGCGCCCTGCGGGACTCCTCGGGCCGGCTCCTCGATCGGCGTGACGGGCGCGGACTGCGAGGCATCGGCTCGCCCGGCGAGGCTCTCCGGCACGTTGTGATACTTCACCAACCTGTACTTCGAATAGGCCCTGCCCGACGGCTGCGGCGCGCTGCTCTCCACGACCACCTCGGGGATGTTCGCCATGGCGCCGAATGCCTGAAGGAACCGCTCGATCAGCGTGTCGATCCGCTCCCGTTTCAGGCCGACCGGGATGGCCAGCCGGACGAGATCATTGAGGACGGTGCGCTTCTGCATCCCGGCGCTGTGAGCACCCGCGCGAATGCCGGTGTTCAGGTACAGCCAAGCCAGGAACGACGCGATCGGATCGCCGAAGTCCTTGAACCCCGGAATCCGTCGGACGTCAATCAGTATGCAGTGCCCGCCGGCAGGGTAGGCCATGGGAACCTGGCCATCGGACAATGCCTGCCCGATGAGCCGAACGCCCTCGATCCTGCGCAACACCTTCGCCTCGATGTGCTTGCGGTTCTGCAGCGAAAGCGCGATCAGCTTCTCGTCGATCAGATCGATTCCGGAGCCCTCTTCGTGCACGAGCTCCTGGAGTCTCCGGAACAGCGTTTCGTCATTGGTGGCGATGATTCCGCCCTTGTTTACGCAGAAATCCTTCGTCAGGCTGCCGATGACCGCATCTGCGGACGACAGGATGTCGCGCACCACGGCCCACAGGCTCCTGCCGCTCTGTTCCTTGTCGTGTTCGATCAGGAACTGCGCATTCTCCACAACTCGCGTGGCATCGATCACGAGAGGGATGGAATGCGGGGCCAGCAGCGCCTTCACGCTCCTCAGATGCTGGAGCGAGACGGGATATCCGCCGGCGGCGTTGTCACTGACCTCGATGCATACCAAGGCAATGGCGGCCGGATCCTGCGCCACTTCTGCCTCCAGCGCATCCCAGTCGATGTTGCCCTTGTACGGTTCCCGCGAATTTAGCTGAAAGACTTCGGGATGAGGCAATTCCCGCGCCGTGAAGCCCTTGTCGATCTGATGAAAGATCGTGCTGGGAAAGAGGAGATTCTGCAGGACGACGCCTTGTCGTGGCCACGCCTTGAAGAAGAGGTGCTCTGCCGCCTGCCCGGAGGCGGTGAGAACGAAATGAGCGAAGGGGAAGACCGACCTCAGGCTGTCATCCACGCTCACGGGCTGCTGAAGCTGAGCGTGGAGCTGCTTCATCTGCGCTTCGATTGCAGGCATCGAAAGCTGCGACCAGGAGTCCGTCTTCAGGTCGAAGTCGACCTTCTCGTTAGGAATGTTGAGTGGATTGAAGCCGCTGTCCGCCAACGCGCGCGACCGCTCGTCGCACTCGATCGCCGGTCGATCTGAGCTTGCCGGCGCGGTCTCCATCGAGCGCCGTGCAGGCGCTTCAGTCGCCGCCGAAACCTCGAGCCGAACGGCAGGGAAATTGTGGTTCTCCACATCCGACGTCTGCAGTTTCTCGGGATCGGCAATCATCATGATGATGTCGATGACGTTGTCCGCGTTGCCGCTCCGGACCGGACGGCAAAGATAGATCCCGCTGTTTTCGGGATTGAACTTGTTCTTGAATTGAAGATTGCCCTGGTCGTTGAAGATCTTCTGCTCGCGCAGGCCGTCTAGTATCCGGTCGATCTCGGGGTCGGCATGGGGGGATGGATTGAGCTTGCATCCGTAGGTTCCGCCCAGGCTCAGGACGTCGCAGCCTTCGCCCGCGAGAACCCCGATCATCTGCACGATCGTGAACTCCAGGCCTCCGAGCGGCATCTCGCGAGGATAGAATTCGAGATCCATCAGATAGCCGTTTTCCTCCTCGGACATCGCCGTGATGACGATCACGTTCTGCAGGACGCCGTCGAGATAGGTCAGGAAGAGCCGGTGCTCGCCGGGCAGCGTGCCCGCGAGAATCTCCCCGCGGACGTCGTTTACCAGCGGGTTGATCATCGTCCTTCCTTCGCACCAGGCATCGATGACGCGGGCGATGTCCTTATCCGTCTCAGGATTGGAGCCGCACCGGTACTCTTCCGTTCTGCATGCCCCCGCCCTCTGAAACTTTGAGACCTGGTAGCGCAGGCGCCGCATCGCTCCGCCGTCGAGCGTGAACTCTTTGAGCTTCAGGATGCGCTGCATGACGCCGAACGGCGTCGCAGAAAGAGCGACCGCGCCGGCCGGCTGATTGTCCTCACCAGCCATGACGTTGAGCTGGAAATGCTTCGTCTCGCAATACCGGTGCATCTCCTCCAGGAGCGTCGGCAGGTAATCCAGCGGCCCGGCATATCCGTACACCAGGATGATCCGGTTGCTCCGCCCGTAGTTGAAGTAGCCCCGCCGCGAACTGCCAATGAACAGATTCGGCGCAATCTTTCGCGTCCCCCGCGATACGGAGCCCTCGGCGCCGTGACGGCGAAAGAGCGTCCGGACCAACTCCTGCAATTCAGGATGCGCGTACGCGTCCTTTTCCAGAATGCGAATGGGCTCGGCCTCTCGCGCGGCAGGGTTGGCCCGCGGTGCCTCTGGCGGTTTGACGGCGGCATGCACTTCCACCGGCTTTGCTGCATACGCGTAGGGGCCCTGCAATTCCTCCGCGAACCTCGTCACGAGCGTCTCTTGATGTTTGACGACGAAGTAATTCGCCAGGTCGTTGATATTGAAGTTCTCGAAGAGCAGGCTCTTGGGCAATGTGCCGAAGTCGGCTTCCAGCCTCTTGATGATCTTCAGCACATGAAACGAGTCGATTCCCATCTCGCCGAATGGGGCGAGCGAATCGAAGTCCGCACTCAAAGAGCCGGAGACCTCGGAAATGAGGGATTTGAGATACGACTCCGTTGGGTCTCGTAGCAGTTCGTGATCGATCATGGACGTCTCTTGCCGTTGATGTGTCATGGAGCGAGATTCGATAGCAACATTAGTGACTTCGGAGCGGACTAGTCAGCGAATCGATCGCTGCGGTAATTGTTTATCTGTTGCCGGCCAGCCGATGGAGGTACTGATGGACTCTACGGTGCGGCATTCCGTTACGCGAACCTTGCATGGCCACCACCCCGCGGATCGCCACTGGCGAAAGGAATCGCCGGAGCTCGCCGAGACGTCAGGCGTCTTTTTGTTGCTGGATCTGCTGCACCATGCGCGTCAACACGTTTCCGGGACCCATTTCGCTGAATTGCGTCACGCCCTGGTTGATGAGGAAGCGAATGCTCTGCGTCCATTGCACGGAGTGTGTGATCTGGCTCACGAGCAGCGACTTGACCGAGTCCGAGGCATTCGTGGTCGGATACGGCTGGGCGGTGGCATTGGCCATGACAGGTGTTTCGGGTGCAACGAATGACATCGGCGCCAGAAAATCAGCGAACGCCTTCCCGGCGTCTGCCATGTATCGTGAATGAAAGGCGGCGCTCACCTGCAGGGGAATGTACAGTTGCGCGCCTGCCTTTTCGAACGACGGGCCTGCGCGCTTGACATCCTCGAACGGGCCCGAGACGACCGTTTGCGACGGCGTATTGAAGTTGGCGATGTCGAGAGCGGACAGGCCGTTGTCGCCAATCACCTTGCTGATCGCATCGGCGCTCAGACCGATCACCGCACCCATGCCGCCGTTCTTTGCCTGCGACATCAGCTCGCCGCGTTTCTGCACCAGTCGCAGCCCCGTCAGAAAATCGAAGACACCGGCCGCCAGGAGTGCGTTGTATTCGCCGAGGCTGTGACCTGCCAGGTAGGCGGCACGAGCACCTTCGCCGGTTGCCTTGTAGTAGTGCAGGGCATTGACGACGTAGAGGCTGGGCTGGGTAAATTGCGTTTCCTTCAGACGGTTCTCAGTGTCTTCCAGGCACAGCCTGCGCATCGAATAGCCGAGGATCGCGTCGACGTCCTTCTCAATCGCGGCGTATTCGCGCACTTCGTCGAACAAGCCTTGACCCATGCCGCGTTTCTGAGAGCCCTGACCGGGAAATACGAAGGCGAGCATCGAACACTCCTGTATGGATAATGGTTGTGCTACGTTGATGATCTATTGAGAGATGCGGAGAAACTCGGGGGTGAATGGCTTTTCGCTGAGCATGGGAATCGACTGGCGAACCGTCAGAATCGGCGCCCCGGAGCCGATCCGCTCGGCGCAGACCGCCACCAGGTACTCCGGCGCCGGCCGGAACTGCCAGAACTGCCAGCGCCCCGGTTCGTCCGCAAGTTCGGCGTCGATGGCGATTTTCACCGCTCGATCGTGCGGATAGTGAAAGCTGAACTTATCGAGGGGCAGGGAGAGTCCCATGCCGCGGGCCTTGATGTAGGACTCCTTGAACGTCCAGTACTCGAAGAAACGATCGTGTTGTTCGTGCCGCGGCGCGGCATTGAGGACCGCGACTTCCGGCGGCGCGAAATAGTGATCGGCAATATCGATCGATACCTCGCGGCCGCGGACGTTCTCGACATCCACCCCCAGCGCGCGGCGCCGAGTCACTCCCAGCACGATCATGCTGTGGGTATGCGAGATGTTGAACGACAGGCATGCTTCCGCCGCCCCGGCATTGGCCACCTCGGGCCGGCCATACGCATTCGTCGAAAACACCCACTCCTCGGGATCGATCGATACATAGCGCGAAAGGACCGTTCGCACGAGTGCCCGCGTGACCAGGTAACGGCGCCGGTCTTTCGCGAAATGGAATCGCGGCTCCTGCGCCCTTTCGGCCGGATTGAGCAGTTCCCGATACGCCGCATGCAGCCCTTCATCGGCGATCGTGTCGTAGTCGGTGAGCCAGAGATGGATCTCGGAGGTGTTGAGCGGAAGCACCTGCTCCACCGGATGTTGCCATGCGCGCTCGTTCGGGTCAGCACTCATGGATGCACCTCAGGACCTTCGACGTCAGCCGGGTTTCGTTCGGATAGCCGAAGGCGTTGTTGATGTACGAGACACCGTCGATCGTCACCTGACGATTCACGTGGCTGTGTCCGTAGACATGAATGTCAGCGCCGAGGTCGCGCAACTGGCTGTCCAGCCGCGTGGAGCCGAGGATGGGATAGAGCAGCTTTCCGGCACAGGGGATGAAGCCGGGCATCACGTCGATCCGCGGCAGGAAGTGCGAATAGGTGATGACCTTGTCGCCGCCGTGACCGACCTGCCCGTCGTTGAACGTCGCAAAGTACGCGGCAACGTCACCATCCGTATATCCGGCCGGCCAGCGGCACGCGCGGTAGTCCATCCAGATCGACCGCAATTCCTGGCTCGGCTCGCCGAACGAGTAGTCGTACCAGGACAGCAGCGGAAGGATCGAGATCCCCGGCCCGTAAAAGGGCCGCATCGAGGCACCGCTCGACTCGACCACGGCACAGACGTCATGGAACTTCTGGAACGAATTCTTCTCGCGGTGGTCGCGAATCACCCACAGGTCGTGGTTGCCCGGGACAAACAGCACCTGTTTGAAACGCTTCGCCAGTGCGCCCAGGCACCAGTCGAGCATCCGCAAAGTGTCGGTGACGTCACCGGCAAGGATGAGCACATCGTCCTGATACTCGGCGATGGACAGACCCGCAATCCACTTCGCGTTCTCGGTGTAGTCGATGTGGACGTCGGAAAGGGCAAATACTCGCATTGTGGGTTTGGGTCTGGCAGCAGGCTGGGTCAATGTCCGTTCGACGCGGACACAGCCGCGAAATTCTTCAGATCGGCGCCATAAGGCGTCAGGATCGACTGCACCGTCGAGCGGGTGGTGGCGGGGATTCCGTACTTGAGAAACGTAGCCAGCGTGCCGGCCGGGCCTACGTCGATGTACCGGCGAGGACCCTCCTGCTCCAGCCGGGCCGTCGCTTCGCGAAATCGGATCGGATGACGAACGACATCCCAGAAATAGTGTCCAGAGAGATCCGACAGAGTCGTGGTCCGATCGCAGCACACCATCGGCAACTCTCCCTCTTTGTAGCGGATCGACCGCATAAACGAGTCGAAAGGGACTTTCGCGTTCTCGATCCACCGCGAATGAAAGGGGAAGGAAACCGGCAGCCGCTGATAGACCACGTCGCTCTTTCTGAGCGCCGCCTCGATCCAGGCGAGCTCCGTAAGTCTGGCGGAGACGACGAAATGCGAGGAGAAGTTCACGGCAGCCAGCTCGCTGCTGCCGCTGAGAAACTCCTCTGCGAACAGCGCCGGATCTGCCAGGACGGCGGTCATGCCGCCGGGCTCGCTCCACTTCTCAAGCGCGATCGCCTGTTGGATTACGGCGGTCAAAGCATCCTCCACCTCGAGGAAGCCGGCCACGGCCGCCGCCGCGAACGATCCCAGACTGACTCCCAGGACCATGTCCGGCCGGACCCCCGCGTGCATCAGCGATTGTGCCAGCGAGTACTCCACCATGAAGATCGCGGGATGCGTCAGCAGGGTGCGGTCGAATGGATCGCCCTTGCGGTGCTCGTCGGAATACAGCGCACCGATCACCGAGCGGCCCGACGCCTGCAGCGCAATCTCGTCGAGCCGTAGCATCCAGCCGCGGAACGTCTCGTTGCTGTCGTACAGTGCCTTTCCCATCTGGAAGTACTGAGATCCCTGCCCCGAGAACATGAAAACCGTCTCCGGCGCAGGCATCAGAAGCTCCACCCGGCGATTTCGCGAGCCATTACAGCTTCTCCCACGGAAAGAGGCCGTGATCGACGTAGCGGGCAATGGCGTGGAGGTTGCCGGCGTCGGAGAACATCTCGCGATTGGCGGCGACCGCGCGTGACCTGAGCTCGTGCAGCGGAGCGCCGATGTGGCTCATGTACGTCTTGTAATTTCGAATCGCCGGCTTCGTCAGGCGCCGCAACCGTTGCAGATGACGGCGCAACAAGATATCGCTCGACGCCTCACACTCATCCACCAATCCGATCACGCACGCCTGCATCGCCGACATCGGCTTGGTCATCAGCGTGAGGTAATGCGCCTTCTGAAACCCGATGCGGCGGATCAGGAAGGGCAGTACGCACGCGGGATACAGCCCGAAGAGCAATTCCGACAGACTGAACACCGCGTTGTCGGCGGCCAGCACGATGTCGCAGGCCGCAACGAACCCGAGGCCTCCGGCATTCGCCTTGCCGCGCACGTGCGAGATTGTCACGTACGGCCCGCTGGCGAGCCGGAGCCAGAGGTCGTACAGCTGTTCGGGACCCTCCAGCTCCTCGCGCGGTTCCCAGACCCGGGATCTCGGGTCGCCTTGCGCGCCGGCGATGATCTTGAAATCGGCGCCGAAGCAGAACACTTCCGGGGAACCGGTGAGCACGACCACCGTCGCCAGCTCATCGCAAAGGTTGAGAACCTCGCCGCACTCGGCCACCAGCTCATCGTTGATCGTGTTGTTGGCCTCGGGCCGGTCGATCTGCAGAAAGCAGACGGACTCCTGAAACTCAACCTTGATAGTGTTGTAGGCCACGGGATCACTCGATTTGTGGGGTTGTCGTTTGTGATTGATGGGGAGGACGAGGCGATTAGTGCTGCCGCTGCCAGCACAGCGCGGTATTGATCCCGCCGAATCCCATGCTCAGGGTCAGCGCGTTTTCGATCGGCTGCTCGATCGATTCCTTCGTGACCCAGTGGAATGCCGGATCGATGGGATGTTCCAGATTATGAGTCGGATGCAGCCGGCCGGCCTGCATCTGCAGCAACGTTGCGATCACCTCGACGGTGCCCGCCGCGCTGAGACCGTGGCCGACTAGCGACTTGGTGGCATTCACAGACGCGCCGGTCAGGCCGCACGCACGCAACGCCTGCAGCTCCGTTTCGTCCCCGATGATCGAGCCGGTGCCGTGAGGATTCACATAATCGATCTGCGCCGCCGTCCACCCGGAAGCGTCGAGCGCGCTCCGGATGGCCTGCACTTCTCCGTCGAGCGACGGATCCGGATTGCGATTGGCGTCCATGGCCATTCCCCATCCGCGCAACGCGGCTCGAGGCTCCACTCCCCGGCGTTGACTCGATTCCCGGGATTCGATAACGACCGCGCCGCAGGACTCGCCGAAGATGAAGCCATCGTGATCGCGGTCGAACGGGCGGCATGCGAGCGCGGGCTCATTCGCATAGCGATCCGAACCCATCGCACCGATTGCGCGCAGACCGCGGCACTCCCAATACGACAGGTCCATCAATGCTCCCAATGCGATGCAGACGTCGACTTGATCCGTGATTACGGCTTGTGACGCCTGAATGATGGCCAACTGACCGCTTGCTGATGCGCCGCCCACCGTGTACGCCAGACCGCGGATTCCGAACTGCGCGGTACAGAAGCCACAGACATCCGAATCCATGAACGACAGTCCATACGTCGGCCGCAGGAACTGCGGCGAATCGCGGTAGGCCTCGTGAACCCGCGTCAATTCGCGCTGCTGAAAGTTCGAGCCGCCGACGATCAGACCGATGCGGCGCGGATCGACGCCGGATAATCGTGCCTCGCTCCACGCTTCCTCCAGAACCACCAGAGCCGCCTGCGAGGAGAGTGAGGCCGCGCGCAACGTCTGGCTGGAAATTGCCGGGGGAACCACGATCTCGCCAATCTCGGCACCGAGGTACGCCGATTCCTGCTGGCGTCCCGGGCGTTGCATCACCCGGTATGCGCTCTCGCCGGCGAGCAGGGCGTTGGCAAAGGCGGCTTTGCCTTGTCCGATGGCCGAGAGGACGCCGATCCCGGTTACGACTGGTTCAGGCCGCATCGAGTTTCTTGACGAACAAATCCGCCAGCTCGCCGATGTTCTTCGGCCCGAACAACTCGACCCGCGGCACCGACAGGCCGAGCGACTCCTGCACCATCATGGCGATCTCGGCGCGGTCGACGGAGTTCGCGCCCAGATCGGTCAGGCGGTCAGACGCCACGAACTCGTGCGCGTCGAGACCCGGCAGGATCTCCTTTGTATGCCGTGCGATGAGGTGCAGAATGTCGATATTGGTCATGTCCGTCCTTCGGGTCTGCTCGATGCTCCTCGAGCCAAGCCGTTTCTTGCGGTCCCGCTCACGCCACGGTCGCCTCGACCGGGACCTCGCGGAGACGACGGTCCTCGATCATCCTTCCGTCGAACAACGAGACCTGTCGTTCCGCTCGCTCCGCGAAACGCGGATCGTGCGTGACCATAACGATGGTGCTGCCATGCTCGTGCAGCCCGGCGAGCAGTTCCATGATCAGCTGCGCGTTCTTGGAGTCGAGGTTCCCCGTCGGCTCGTCCGCGAGCAGGACCTTCGGCTGGCCTACGAGCGCACGGGCGATCGCCACGCGCTGCTGCTGACCGCCGGACAGTTGCGTGGGGAAGTGTTTCCGGCGGTCGGCCATGTTCACCTTTTGGAGCGCCGCCTCGACCAGTTCGCGGCGTTGTTTGCGGGGGAGCTCATCGCGATAAGTCAACGGCAGCTCGACGTTATCGAACGCACTCATCTCGGCGATCAGATTGAACGCCTGGAAGATGAAGCCGATCTCCCGGCTGCGCACGCGCGCCTGTTCTGCCGAGTGCAGACCGGTCACTTCCGCTCCGTTGAGAAAGTACTTCCCGCCGGTGGCGGAATGCAACAATCCCATCACTGACAGCAGGGTCGATTTCCCACATCCTGATGGGCCACTGATGGACACATATTCGCCCTGATCGATGGTGAGCTGAATATGGTCCAGCGCAGTGGTTTCCATTTCCTCGGTGCGGAAGACCTTGGTAATACCTTGAAGACTGATGAGGTGCTGGATGGTCATTAGCTAGCTCCGACTCTTATGAAGTCTCACGAAGTGGTTTTACTCGTAACGCAGCGCATCGCCCGGTTCCAGTGCCACCGCGCGGCGGCTGGGAAAGTACGAGGCAGCGAAAATGACGACGGCCATGAGAAGAACGACCCCCAGCGACGCAGGGATCACGTAATCGAGGATGTTCGTGTACAACTTGCTGATCGGCGACAGCAGAATGGTGCCCAGGCCGACGCCGACCAGGGCCACGCTCAGGTACAGGGAGCCCTGGCGCTGAAACATCGAGGTCGCCCGCCACGACGTCGCTCCCAGCGCGCGGCGTATGCCCACTTCCTGCGTGCGCTGCGCCACCGAACGGCTGATGAGCCCGAAAAGGCCCGACGCCGTGACCAGTGCGGTGATGAGGGCGATGGCCATGACGATCGGCATCAGAGACTTGAGGTTGAACCTCATTGCGGCCAGGTAATCGTCGAGCGTCTGCAGGTTGCGCAACGGCAGGTCGCGATCCACGGCAAAGGCCGCGGCTCGCACCGTCACACGGCTGTCCGCGGTCGTCTTCGGCACCCTGGCCATCACGTGGAATTCCGACGGCACCGCTTGGCGCAAAGGACGGTAAAGAGCCCCGATGTCTTCTTTGTCATACGGCCTGCCGCCGGTCACCGAAGAGACGACACCGACGATGGTGAGCCAGGGACCATTGTCCGTGGGATTCAATCGGACGCGCTTGCCGAGGACGTTCTGGCCCGGCCAATGGCGGCCGGCAAGTTCCTCGTCGACGATGGCCACGTTGAGGGAGCCGCTGTTGTCGGTGCTGTCGAAGAGGCGCCCGGAGCGCAGGCTCACACCCAGCATCTCGAAATAGTTGTCGGAGACCGCACTGTAAGGCAGAGTCATCGTGCCTTGGCGCTCCGCGCCTTGCAGCCCTTCGATCGAAGCCGGGACTCTGCCGGGCGTGCTCGGCTGCTCCGAGGCAAACGCCACCACGGCACCGGGAATCCTGTTCTCGATGGCCGCCGACAGATCCTCCCAATAGCGGAGACGCTTGCTTGGATCGGTGTAGCGCCCGTCGAACACGGTGGCCGACGTCGGCATGATGATGTTCGCGCTGTTGAGGCGCGTCGGCTTGCTGGTCTCCTTGTTGAGGGCCAGCACCATGCTCGCACAGACCACCAGGACCAGTGAGGAGACCACGACCTGGAGTCCGACGAGGATTCCAGCGCTCTTGTTGCTGCCGCGAACGGATACTCCTTTGCCGCTGCCAGCCAGTACGACGGCCGAGTCCTGTTTGGCAATCCGCCATGCCGGAATGAGCGTACTGAGCAGCCAGATGGCGACCGCCGTGCCCACGGCCACCGTCAAATCGATGGGGCGAAACACCGGCAGACCATTCAGCCGCCCGATGGCGAGTATCCGGTTCAGGTAGTCGCCCCACCCATCCGTCCACCGGAACCCCATGATCGCAAGCTTGTACGCGATCGGTAGTCCTATCAGGACGAAGGCGACCGTTTCCATGAGGCATTGCCGCAGGAGACGCGAGCGCGAAGCGCCGAGCGCCGTGCGCAGGGCCAGCTCACGGCTGCGCTCCAGCAACCGGGCCAGAAACACGAGACTGATGTTCAAGGCGCCCAGCAGGAACACCGCCCCCGACATGAGAATCAGCACGACCACTACCGGCGTCGCGCCATAGAAGTACATCCGGTTCGCCGGAATCAATATCGGGTGACGTCCGGCCTTGAACAGCTCGGGATAGTTCTGGTTGACACCGCTGACGGCGGCCTTCATTTCGTTCAGCACGGTCCCTGTGCTCTGATTCTTGTTGAGCGTGATCATCGGATTCAGCATCAACTTCGAGTCGCCCGGCCGCGCCAGGTTCGTCAGGCGCAGCGGCAGCCATAGCTGGAAATCCCACAAAACGAAAAATTCTTTGGGCAGCACGCCGACGATCTGCACGGGCGCAGCGTCGATTCGTGTGGTCTTGCCGATGATGGCTGGATCGGCCGCGAAATAGTTCTGCCAGGTATCGAAACTGAGGATGGCGACCGAAGCGGCTCCAGGCTGAGCGTCGGCCGCCTGGAACATACGGCCCATCATCGGCACCACGTGCGAGAGCAGGCGCGGGCTGATCGTCGCGGTGCGCAGGTTCGTGCTGGCCTGACCCTCACTGAGAACGGCGGCACCGTTCACGAAGGCCCCGAGATGATCGGCCGAGCGATTCTGCTTGACCAGTTCCTGATAGGTATAGGCATCGACGCTGGCGGGCCGCGGCGCGACCGCGGTGTCGGCCGCGAGCTGCACGTTGTACCAGCGCTCGGAATTGGGCAGCCCCAGCGGCTTCAGCAACTGCGGGTAGGCCACCGCACACCACGTCCAGAGGGCGAGTCCAACGCTGAGCGCAACGACACTCGCACACAGCAATGTATACCCCCACGACTTCGTCAGAAGGCGCCATGCGTATTTCAAATCAAGCCAGGAGCTCATAGTTCATTACCTCGTCGGTGAAGGTCTGTCCATCCAACTCCTGGTTTCGACCAGGAATCCGCCCGCGCCTATTGCGTCATTGTTGATATTTGTCCCAGAGAGCGAGTGTGGCCCGCTGGGTCGGGTTGTCCCACACGAAGCCGGTCAGCTCTTCGTCCAGCTTGATGGAGTTCATCAGCTCGTCCGGATACATGCGGAAGGCGTGCTTGTACTCTTCGGAGACGCTGGGCTGATCGAGCTTCAGACCGATGGTGTAGGGCTCGAGCCGTCCATAATGGTGCGTCGAATGCTGACCGATCTCGAGCGCCTTCTTGGGCATCTTCGGATAGATGCCGGGGATGTACTGATGCAGGTTCATGTCCTGCTGGATCTCCATCGTATAGACCAGCAGGCAGATGACCGGGTTGTAGAATGGAATCGGGAATCCGATCGTTCCGCGAGCGAATCCCTCCAGGAATCCGTTGCCGGCCACGCCGATCAATCCGCAGGGGATGGCGTCGTGGTGTGTTCCGTGGAGAAAGATGAACTCGAGCTCGGAATTGTGGCCCAGCCAATGGTCCCGATAGAACCACTCGTTCGTCGCCTTCACCCATTTGATGTGAACGTAAACATTGATCGCGCAGACGACTGGAAGAAAGATCACCGAGAATTTCAGATACGTGATCACGAGATACCACGGCGCGATCAGGACGATGTGCGTCAGGACGCCGGTGGCGTACGCGTGGAGGATCTCCAGGGTGATGTTGGTCTTTTTGTTGATCACCCGCTTCCAAGGGGTTTCCATCAGGACGTCGCGGGCTAATTCCTTTTTCCTCAGATGCGCGACGAGGATGACCGTCCTGTAGCCAGTGATGAGCACGAAGTGCAGGAAGAACAGGACGTAGGCGATCTTGCGCATCAACTCGACGTGATGCGGAAGATTCGGCGTCCTGGCGATCACGACATTCTCCAGGATGAGCAGCCCGAGCGCGAAAAAGTACACCGGCGTCAGGTTCTGGAGCTTGTAGATGAACATGTACAGGACGTCCTGCGGCCGCCTCAGGATCAGAGGCACCTTGAGCTCCAGTCCGTGCCGGATTGGAAAGGCCACGATCATGAAGGCGCACAGGACATAACCGATGACCGACATCACGCGGACCGGGCCATACGAGAAGGCGATGACGACTGCGGTCAGCAGGACCATCAAGGTGTAGTCGATGAGATCTTTTCCGTAGTAGTTGACTCTCGGCTTCTTTTCGCCATACAACTTATGAAAAACAGTCGGATCGTGTGTTGTCATGAGGGCTCCGTGTCACGGATGTGAGGGTGAAGTTCGCGGGGTTTCGACCAATGGCCCTGCCGGGCTATACGGCCACGAGGGCCGGCTTGGCCGCGTAGGGATCGATGAGGATCTTTGCGTGAACCTCGGGATCCCGGAGCGCCGCAAACGCGCCTTCCACCCCTTCCAGTCCGACGGTACCGGTGAGCATCGGCCGGGGATCGACCTTCCCATCGGCGAGCATGTGCAGGATATCGCGGAATTCGAGTGGCGTATAAGCACCCACGAACCGCAGGTCGACTTCCTTTCTGATGGCCATTGCCGGCATGAACTGGTCGACGCCGACGCTGAAACCGACGACGACCACCCGCGAGAACAGCGGCGCGCCGGCGATGACGCTCTGGAGCAGACCGGGCGCCCCGACGCACTCGAAGATCACCGGCGGCTTCGGCGCGGCTCCGACCGCCTCGGCGAGCCGCCAGGCGTGCCACCAGCCGAAGGGCAGGCTCCCCAGTTTCTCGAGCACACCGACGGCGAGATTGAGCGCGGCGGGGATATCCTTGAGGTGCTCCTTCCGCTCCACCGCCGTGAACGGGGAGCCCTTCGCGGGATCAACCACCACGTCGGCACCGCACGCTTTGGCCAGCGCCCGCCGCCCGGGCGAATAGTCGCTGGCGACGACGGTCTTCACCCCTTTCGCCTTCAGCATCAGGATCACACCCAGGCCGATCGGACCGCAGCCGATGACGATCGCCAGCGTCTTCTTGCCGACCTCGCCGCGGCGAACCGCATGCCACGACACGGTCAGCGGCTCGGTCAGTGCGGCGACGTCGGGCGTGAGGCCGTTCGGGACCGGCATCATCAGTGGCTCGTCGATCAGCATCTGCTCGGCGTAGCCTCCGGGGGCGTGCGATGAATAGCCCACCGTGTCGACACCGTTGCTTCCGCGCAGGAGCGGCAGCGCGACGACCGTCGAGCCGGTCGCGGTTCGTTTCCTGCATCCGGCCCCGTACTCGGCGATCTCACCGCAGAACTCGTGGCCAAAGACAATCGACTCACTCGACCGGCCGAAACGGTGATAGCCGACGCGCGAGGCCATGTCGGCCCAGGCGTCGAATCCCTGACGTGCATTCAGGTCCGAGCCGCAAATCCCACAGCGCAGCACCTTGATCCGCACCTGTCCCTTTCCCGGAATGGGATCAGGCAAGTCAGTGACTTCGAGTTGCGCGTTCCTGCAGACCACTGCCTTCATAGACGGATTCCCCTTGTCAACGATGGATCGAGGCCGGATTTCTCGATGTTGATTTGCTCGTGCTGCCGGTGGGAGTGATCAGCAACCGGAGGCCGCTGGCGCGGTGGCGTCACTTCAGCAGGATTCGCTCTTTGTCCTGCCACTCGCCGATTTCCGAGGTGATGATGCGGTCGCCGGCCGCCAGGCCTTGCAGCACCTGCAGATAGTTCAGCGAGACCTTGCCTGCCTTGATAGTGACCCGCGTCGCATACTGACCCGCCGGATCGAGTTTGTAGACGGCAATTGCCGCATCATTCTTCACGTAGGAGGGCTTGCCGACATACAGAGTGTTCGGCAACTGGCTGACGTAAATCGTCCCCTCGACCGGCAGCTGCGGACGGGCACCCGCAGGGAGAGCGCCCGCGAGATCGACGTCTACCACGACCGTACCGTCGGTGACTCCGGGATCGACGCGCGTGACGATCCCCTCCATGGTCCCGTTGCGGGTGTCGACGACGACCTTCTGTCCCGCCTGAACCTGGGTGGCTTCGCGGGCCGGGACCTTGAGCTCCGCATAGAGTTGATCCTGCTGCGCGATGCGGCCGACCGGGCTGCCGGGCTGCAACTGCTGCCCCACTTCGACGCTGATCGCCTGCACGATGCCGTCGATCCCGGCAACGATTTTCAGGTTCGCTGCCTGCGTCCTGGCGCGGTCCAGTGCCCGCGCGAACTGGGTCACGCGCGACCTTCTGACGACCAGCTGCACCTGAATGTTGTCGCGGACCTTCTTCAGGCGCCCCCCCTCGATCTCGTAGGTCTTCTTGAGCTGGGCCCGATCGAGTTGAGAGCGTTTCAGCTCGATCCCGGAGAGAAGACCGGCGCCCGCCAACGCCTCGTCGGCCTCGGTTTTTGCCTGTGCTTTTTCGAGATTGAACTGCACCTGGGTGACCGCCACTTCCTGATTCATCATGTTCGTCTGGAGGTCGGCCTCCGCCGCCTGCAGTTCGGCGCTCGCACCTTCCCACTCTGATTGTGCTTCCTCCGCGCTGGCGATGAGCTGCGGATTCGCAAGCTCCACCAGCACCTGCCCCACATGAACCACCGCACCCGGCTTGATATCCGCTTTCGCCACCCGGCCGGAAACCTGCGCGGCAAGTTGCTCGATATGTCTGGAGAGCAACTGCCCATTACCGGCCACTTTGATCTCCATCGTGCCGTGCTGCACGGTCTCGATACTGAGCGTCGCCCGATCGACCCGCTTGGTACTGAAATCGATGTTGGCGAGAATCACCCCAACGCTGATCAGCGCCACCACCACGGCGGCGATGATCGCAGGGCGTTTGATCCGGGAAGCTTTGGATTTCGTGATTACGCGATCCATTTTGGGTACCACCGGCGACTTCGAGAGAGCACAGCAGGAGGCTCGGTTCGTTGGGGAAGTACAAAACGTCTCGGATCGCGGCAGAGCTTCGCCCCTTGGGTTACATGCACCGCGACCGACCGCTTAGTTTTTTAGCTACCGCAGACGATGCGACAGCCGAAGGACCTGCCGAGGTCAGCAGAAAGCAGAGCTTGCCGGGAATTCTCAAGCTCGACACTGCAAAAGCGAGACCATATAAATCAAGATAAGTATAACTGTGCAGATTTGCACACACGGACATCCATCGTTCAGGAGGCACGTCTTCGTGTGCACCATGATTCGTCATATTCTGCTGTCACTGACGAGCTAGCTAACGCTTATCCGGTATCGCGTAGTGTCGTGTTGGTGGTGAACGGAATCGGGTAGCGTCTTTATTCCCACTTTTGGTTGGTTTGGGCCTGCCTTCGGGGGGGCGCCGGCCATCGAAAACGTAATACGGAAACCGCCGCCGAGGAGTAGGATTCGAGGATGGAAGAACTGCAAGAACCGCCAGACCGCGGCTCCGGCGAGCAGCTTATCCCTCTGGCGACCCATCAGCCGGCCCAGTTGCCAGACAGCGAGAGCATCGTGGCGAGGCCGCATCGCGGCCCTGTCGCGGCATTGGTCCGAGAGTACACCGGTCTACGCTTGGACCGAAAGCGTCAACGATCGCGACCAGCCAAAGCCATCACGTAACGGTAACGATCCTAAGCAGTCATCCAATCGAATCAGCACGGCAAGCGGTGCGAGCGTAATCATGCAGGAGCTCAGAAGCCTTGAATCAGCCGAAAGCTAAGAGAAAACCGGGACGCCCGAAGTTAGAGAAGGGACACGCAAAGGCGCACATCGTCCCGGTGCGGTTCAACCCGGACTTGCTCCGGCGGGTAGAGAGCTCCGCGCGAGCGAGCGGGCAGAACGTATCCGAATGGATCAGAAGCACTCTAGCCCTCAAACAAGCGAGGAGCTGGGCTGTTTTGGCGGTTGCGAAAGGTCCACCCCCTCCCTTTTGGTGCATACCAATAACTGTTATTACCGTGATACACGTCGGGCTTCGTAAAGCCCCCTGTGGGCACTCGGTGAATGGATCGAGATTGACTCCTCCTTGAGTTGGTATTTGTCGTTGTTCGGTCGGTCAGGGTGGAGACGTGTG
>JBBRNB010000003.1:0-123595 GCA_038230535.1 Thermoanaerobaculia bacterium | reverse complement strand
GCCGTAAACCCGGGCACCGCCGCTTCAAATCACCTGTCATTCCGAGCCGGCAACGCGCGGCGAGGAATCCCCCTCCTGAAACCAGGGACGGGAGGAATGGGCTATCGGCTGGGGATTCCTCGCCGTCCTACGCCGCGCAGCATCTCCTGAGCAAGCATCAGCATCTCGAAGCGCAGCGGAACGAATCGCCGCTCTTTGTTCAATCGATCGCGAAACGGGAGCGTCCTCGCTTCCAACTCAGGCCACTCGGAGCCGAATGCGTTCGCCGAGGCGCAGAGGACGAGCACGCGGGAACGCTCCAGCTCCTCTGCGATCTTCGCCGGGGCAGCATCGCCATCGAACCAGACCCGCAGTCCATCCGCCCGCAGCCGGTCGGCGATGCCGCGCACGACGTCCGCGTCCTTCGCGCTGTGGCTCAGGAACACGTCGAACGGGAATTGATCATTCACGAAGAGCGAAGCATAGTTCCGGACTTGCCGCTCAGCAATGAGCAGGGTTGTACATCCTCTTTCGCGCGAAGCGCTTTGGAGTGCGGTGGCCGCAGCCACCGCTTTGGGAGGGCGGGGGACTCGTGAATGAACCTCAGAAAGCGGTGGCTGTCGCCACCGCACTCCAAAGCGCTTCGCGCGAAATGGGAATGGGGATTCCGCGTCGGCTTCCTCACATCCTGCTACCATCGATTCCATGAGTACGATTCCTGGCGATCTCCCTGAGCGCGAGTTTCCGGACGTGACGAAGGAGATGCTCGAAACGAAGATCGACGACTATCTGACGTCGTGCGTTCGTGAGCAGATTGCCGCGCGGACTTCGGAAATGGCGTTTTTTCTGGAGATCAGACGCCGTCTCCTCGACCGGATGATGCGGGAAGTCCTCGGCATGTCGGCGAAGAAGGCGCTCTCGTTGAGTCAGATGAAGCTCGCCTGCCGCCTGCTTCGGGAAACGACGCTCGACATCATCGACGTCGGCCGTCAGTGCGGCTTCCGCATCGGCGACAATTTCTCCGCCACCTTCAAACGCAAGATTGGAGTCACGCCGTCCGATTACCGGATGGGAGTCAGCTCCCCGATCGCGGCGTTTGCGGACCCGCAGCCGGCAGACATTTGACTGGTGATGCGCTGCCTCAGCGCTGCAGCACCGCGGCGATGAGCGCACCGGCGAAGATCACGACCCTTACGGCGTACGTTCCTGCCCACAGCAACCCGGTCTTCACGATCGTCTTCCCCGTGCCGAGGCCGTAGTAGCGGAGCTGGGCGAAGTAGAAGTAAGTCAGGCTCACCGCGATGATCACGCCCATCATCACCCTCTGCAGCGGACCGGGCGCAAACCCCATGACGGCATAGACCGGCCAGATGAGCAGGGTGACGATGTACGAAAAGCTGAGGTAATGTGCGGCGAAGACGAGGTGCTCGACGAGCGCACGCTTGCGCCGCAGATACAGCAGCTTCAAGACGATGGCGATGCCGGCGATGTTCGCGAGCTGGAGCATCGACAGGTTGTGGTGGAAGTGTTCGTCGATCCGTCCGGCCATCTCGTCGTGAGTGAGATGCTCCTTCGCCGCCTTCCTGTCCAGGAGCCTGGTGAGATTGCCGCCCGTGTCGAACTTCCTCATCGTCCCGATCGAATAGATCGCCGCCGGTTTGTAGGCCGTGTAGGCGAGGAACTGCAGCGCGAAGAGCGTCAGGAACAGCCGCAACGGCGGGATCGAGCGCTGCTTCTGCCCGGCAAAGTATTCGGTGGTCAGTTGTCCCGGCCGGAAGAGCAGCTCGCGAAGTGTGCGGAACAGCTTTCCGTCGACATGCGCGAGCTCGTGGAAGACCTCATGCAGGAAGTGCTTGACGGTGAGGTCGTGGTGGCCTGGCTGCCGCTCGCCGCAGTTTGCACAGTACACCGCAATCTGCGGGTCACCACAGTTGGTGCATACGCTGGTAGTGGGGACGCCGGACTGGAACGCCAAGGTGGGTATTGTAGGGGATGGGGGATGGTTTGTTGGTTGCCGGGTTGTTGGGTCTCGGGGCGGATCAACGACTATTTTCGCGATCGATGTTCCGCTGAGGGAGTGGCGCTAACTGACGGAGCGCTGGCGTCTCGCCGGCTGGCTGGGCGCCGTCCCGGCGCCCGAATCTCGAAGAAAATGGCGGCGGGACGCCAGCGTTCCGTCACGCTGACTTTACGTGATCGAGAGTGGTCAGGCCCGCCGGGCTACGTAGCGTCCGTGCGAAACCTTGGTGGCCCGGCCATCGCGCGCCATTCGCGAAAGGAGCGTGCGCACGTTCATGATATCCGCGTTGCGCCGGAGCTCGAGCATGTCTGCGACGTCGAGCGGTGAAAGGGGATGGTTGTTCCGGGCGAGCACTGCCAGGACCTGGTCGGCCATCGAGGCGTCTGAGGGAAGGTTTGTCGCGCGATGCCCGTCGAAGGCCGATGCCAGGATGTCCATGCACTGCGCGATCTGCTTCTGGAGATCCGCTCGCTCGCTGTCCAGCTCTGTCAGCCGGTCTTTCATCTGTCGAAGCTGTGAGGAGACGTCGAGAACGCGGTTGACCGTGTCATTCATGGACCGCAGTATCGCACGGATGACGCAGTTCGCGCCATTCGTGACATGAGTCGCGCTACGTTCACCTGGAGTCTAGTTATTCATGACGTGTTTAGAGGTGTGAGTGCATTGATTCATGGCATGAACGCCATTAATTATGTTGTTGATGGCATGACTTAGGTTGAATGAGACTTGAATCTTGTCGCATGAGCAGCTACTCATGGTGAGTGCGCCGTTATTTAGGTCGTTCGTGTCATTACACATGGTAAGCGTATCCTGAATAGTGGCGTACATGTCATGAACCATTGCGCATATCCCTACGGGAACTGCGAGTTCGAGCAGCCGGGGCCGCCGGCTTCAAACCTAGGTAAGGCGTGTACGCAATCAATGATGTTCCCGATGGCGACATTGAGGGACGATGCGATACCCGGAAACGGAGGGAGCTCCATCGCCACGAGGAAATTCAGTGCGAGCTCAGCTTCGATGCTGCCAATAGGAGCGGGAGGTGGAACGGAAGGCACCAGGACCGAATAATTATTGATTGTGATCTCATTCGGGAGACCGATGAATATGGAGGTCACAGATCCGGAGCTTTCCATCTTCAGTACCGCGGTCGAAGACTCGAGCTCGACTTCCCATTTCGCGCCGGCGGATTGGTCCTGATTGAAATGGGTGAAGTTCCCGCCGGCGATGTCGAAGTGTGCTGCCGCCGGCGGCGCGAGGTTGAGCACGACATCCGTGTTCAGCACCATCTCGGGCCAGATCTGAGTCAGGCTCGGAGGGCATGTGAGATTCACTAACGGCGAGGAGGTCAGCGTGCTGTCGATGAACATCCGTACGCCATTCAGACCGATATTGCGGCCGTCGGGCAGTTGAAGGACGGGGTCGAGACGAAGACCGAACCCTCCAACTTGCAGGACGCCGTCCGTTCGTGGGACCACCACCCTGTAGGGGACGGGAAGCCCCAGGCCGGGGTTCCTCGTACTGTCGAAGTGTATGCAGATGCCCGCAAACTTGACGGTGAGTGTGGCCATGACTATCCCCCTTACTTCGATGCCGGAATGCGGTTTGTAAGAAGCACGACGGAGCGCCAGGCATCGCCTGCGCCGCGTGCCATTGCTTCGAGTTGTACCCGCCGCAGCGCCTCGGCCTCGGGGACGCCGGATGCGAGTTGGCGATGAAAGGCGGCGAAGAGATCGCGGGCGTCGCGGTCGGCGATGGGCGTTAACGTTCCGAGGACGCCGCGTGCGCCGGCGGATAGGAATGCCTCGCCCAGGCTGAGGGAGCGCTCGTTCGCCGTCAGCGGCGCGCGGAGCGTTTCGCACGCTGCCAGGACGACCAGACTGTCGGGGGCGATCGGCGTGGCGGCGATCGTCAGCCATGAGACGCGCTCGCCGTTGGCGAAGACGAAAGCACGCTCGTTCTCGCCCGGTTCCCTGTCGGTGTGTCCGCTGATGTGCAGAACGTTTGCCGAGCGCGCGGCAGAGACGAACGAGCGGAAGGTGGCGTTTGATGCCGGGAGTACCGTTGCGGCGCCGTACATCCCGCGCAGATCGGCGATCTCGCGATCGGCGTCAGGAAGCGTCGCGGTGACGTCGCCCGAGGGGAGTACGACCGCGAGCAGCGTCCTCGGCTTCGGGGTTCGTGTGTCGCGTTGCAGTACCGCGGCGCTCGGAGCGCTCACGACGGCGAGCCGTTCGATCAGCCGGTCTTTTCCGCTGCCGAGCGCGGCGAATGAGACGTTGCGCAGCGGCGTGCCGGCGATGACGATGAGGGTCCGCGCGTCGCCGATGGACGCCAGCGAAGGGCGGATGATGAGGTCGTACAACGCGCCGGAATCGTCATGCGCGGTCAGCTCTTCGAGCCGCGTCCGCGCCACGGGTGAGCGCGCGACATGCACACCGCGCTCGGTGATACAGAAGGCGACCACTTCGCCGGGCAGCGCGGCAAACTCCAGAACGGCGGCGCTGCTGCCTGCCAGACGACGTTGCAATTCATCGACCGAGGGGACCGGGGCCGCGGCGGTCGTCAGTTGCGCGCGTAACCGTTCGGCGTACCGGAATGCGGCAGGCTCGTCGTGCTGATCGAGGCGCATCCGGATGGCGTCTTCGTACAATGCGCGGCCGGCGTCGAGCACACCTGTGCCGGCGACGGAGCCTGCGAAACGAACGGCGTGCTTCTCCAGAATCTCGATGCCGAGGTCGAGGTCGCGCGCGGCACTCTGCGTGTCGCCGAGGCGGATCGCTGCACGGGCGCGGAGCAGGTAGGGCTCCGGCAGCGACAGAGCGCGCCCGCCGGCGGTATACGCATCGATCCCGCGCGACAGGCTCTCGCGCGCACGCAGCGGCTCGGCCGCGAGCAGCACTGCGCCGTTGCCGAACTGGACGTCGGCGTCTGCGCGGTTTCGCAATGCCGGATCGCTGATGTTCGCCGCGGAGATCGCGGCTTCGCGGATGCGCTGTCCAGCGGTGGTGTGGTCGCCGAGTTGCTCGCTGATCACGGCGTCGCGCATCATCGCGTCGGCCAGGTAAGAGGGATTGGCGATGCGGCGGCCCATCGATTCCTCGATCTGCACGAGGGATCTCGCCGGTTCGAGCCGCCTCGCACGCAGCTCCATCCGCGTCGTCGCGTTGATGGATGCGAGGAGGCGTTCGGCGTTGCCGGCAGCGCTGAGGGCGTCGAACGAACGGATGCGCGCCGCCCAGGCATCCTCCTGACGGCCGGTCCCCATCAACGTGGTGGCCAGGAGTGACGAGATGGCGGCGGCGTTCCTCGTTTCGCCCTGCCTGGTGAAGCCGTCTTCCGCCTCGCGGAGGAGCGCCAGAGAGTCGGACCATGACGCATCGAAGTTCGCGCAGACGGCGAGCTCCCATTTCACCTGGGCGACGAGCGCGACGTAGCCGCGATGAGATTCACACTCGCGCAACAGAACCTCGAGCTGGGTCCGCGCTTCTGTCGTTCGCTGCTGGTCGAAGGCCGTGTTCGCGGCGAAGTAGCGTGCCACGAGCGCCATCGGACTGCGTCCCTGTTCGAAGCGTCGCTGAGCATCGCGCAGTACCGCCTCGGCTTCGGTCGGCTTCTGTTGAGAGTAGAGGATCCGGCCGCGGCGATAGAGCGCATAGCCTGCCGCGAGAGCAGCGCGCCGTTCACCCGCCGATGCATCGATGGCCGCAACCGCATCGCCGAGGAGCGTCTCGCCGCGGCCGCGAAGCGCATCGCCGATGACGCGTGCGATCGTCAGGAGGCGGTTGGCCTCGGCGGAGTCGCCGCGTTGTCCGGCCTCGCCCCAGCGCCCGAGGTGCTCACCCTCGCCGAACGACCGTGCCTGCTGCGGATTGAGCGCCACCAGCTCGCGTACGCGCGCGGTATCGCCGCTGACCGCGGCGGTTTCCAGCAGAGGCAGTTGGCGGCGGAACTGGTCGTCGAGATCGACGGCGGGGATTTCCTTCGCAGAGCGCTGCGCTTCCGCGGACCATTCGGAGGAGGGGTCTACAACGAGGAAACGCTGCCACGCCGCACGCGCTTCTTCACGCAACCCCATGCGTTGGAGGATGAGCGCGCGGTTGAAGAGCGCTTCAGCTCGAGCGCTGTCGATGCGCAGAGCGTGATCCGCTGACGCCAGCGCCTCGGGATAGAGCGACGCGCGGCGGAGGCGCACCGCTGCGGCGTATTGCGCGGCGGCGAGATCGCTCCACGACGCGGCATCCAGCGGGGCGCGCTCGACGGCCAGGGTCAGCGACTTCACCGCGGCATCGGGGTGGTCGACGAGGAGCATGGCCACGCCGGCGGCGTGTTGCGCCGCCGCGGAATCGTCGTGCTGGGCGCGCTCCCTGGCCTCGCCCGCCGCTCCGCTGAGCTTCATCTTCTGCACGCTGTCGTCGTTCCCGGCGGCGCGGTCGGGTCCTTGATATCTGGCCCAGGCGAAGCCGCCGGAGAGGCGCGGCTCGACGAGGCGTTCGGTGTGCGGCGCGAGTGCCACCAGGCGGGCGATGCCGTCCTCGCGCCTGACGCGCAGGACGACCGTGACCGTGACGACGATGACCACCGCGGCGGCAAGGGCTATCCACCAGGCGGGACGCAGATGGCGCACAGCGCCCTTTGACTCATCGCCGAGGACGTCGTTCGCCGTCTCGAGCGCGGCCGTGCAATCGGCGCAGGTTTCGAGATGCGCCAGGACCGCGGGCATCTGGCCGCGCGGCAGGCGGCCTTCGGCGAGCCGCGCGAGTGTCTGCGGAGGGATGCAGGGACCGCGGGTATCGAGGGCGGTCACGACTGACCTCCCGTCTCGGTGAGGCCGAGGTCGAGGTTGGTGGTCATGCAGCCAATCAGCTCCAAGGCGGCAGCGCCGTCGATGCCGGCGTTGGTGAGTGCGCGGCGAAGCCCGGCCAGCATCGATTCGATGCGCCGGTAGAGCGGGCGTTGCGGCAGACGCAGAATGCGCGCGATGTCGGCGATGCTCATGGCGGAGCCGAAGCGCAGCTTGACGATCATCCGGTCTTCGAGCGGCAATGCCGCGATGGCCGTTCCGAGCACGTTCCCGGTCTTCTCGGCGAGTTGCCGCCGCTCACGTTCGACGACGCGCGAAGCGGTGTCGCCTTCGGCGGCGAGCGTTGCCTCCATCACCTCATCGATCTCCGCAGTACGCGTGCGCGGCGAGCGCTCCGGAAGACGCGCAGCCATCGCTTCGACGTCGCGCGGAGGCAAACGTCCGGCCGCGGCGACGATGGGGACGACTTCCCGCAGCGGTCTCTGATCGCGCAGCAGCAGCGTTTCGAGCAATACGCCGGTGTCGCCCATCCGCCGTGCTTCCGCCGATGGCCGCCACCGGCCCAGGTCACGGTTGCGCTGGTCGGAGAGGTGGCGTTGCAGAACGACGGCGAGATAGGCAGGGAGAGATGAATCGGGGTCGTGCAACCGCAGAACGTGGTAGTCGTTCTCCATCAAATGGAGACGGGCCGTGGAGCCAAAGTCTTCCGCATCGGCGCCTGAGAGGTGCGCCTTGAGGCAGACACGGCTTATCACTCTCTCGACCAGCGAGAGGTTCGCCTCGAACAGCTCTTTTGTGTGCATGAACTGATTGCTGGAAGGAAGGATACGCCCCTTCCCGCGTGACCACCAGGAATGCGAAGACGGCCGTTCCGCCCGTGGCCGCTGCTGCCCAAGCACTACGCTGCTCATCACTAATGAGGACTGGCGCGTGCACTAGGTTTTCCAGAACTGAAGGCAGAACCCTTCTGAAGGCAGAAGGCAGAAGGCAGAAGGCAGAAGGCAGAAGGCAGAAAGCAGAAATGCTCCGCTATCCGCTACTTTCCGTGAAGCGGAGCATTTCTGCCTTCTGCCTTCTGCCTTCACACGCTCCGCTATCCGCTACTTCCGTGAAGCGGAGCATTTCTGCCTTCTGCCTTCTGCCTTCACACGCTCCGCTATCCGCTACTTTCCGTGAAGCGGAGCATTTCTGCCTTCTGCCTTCTGCCTTCTGCCTTCACACGCTCCGCTATCCGCTACTCTCCGTGAAGCGGAGCATTTCTGCCTTCTGCCTTCTGCCTTCACACGCTCCGCTATCCGCTACTTTCCGTGAAGCGGAGCATTTCTGCCTTCTGCCTTCTGCCTTCACACGCTCCGCTATCCGCTACTCTCCGTGAAGCGGAGCATTTCTGCCTTCTGCCTTCACACGCTCCGCTATCCGCTACTTTCCGTGTAGCGGAGCATTTCTGCCTTCTGCCTTCTGCCTTCAGCCTTCAGCCTTCACACGATGTGGTGTTTGAGCACCTCGTCCCGATTCCGGGTGAGGATTACCAGGATGACGGCGCCCGCGGCCACGGCCAGTTTCCACGGAGTCAGAGTCGGGAGGTCCTGACTGAGATAGATCTCTGCTCCGGCGACAAAGGGCAGCGCGAAGAGAATTGCCCAACCAACCCAGAAGAGTTTCCTGCGCATGGTTCATTTCTCCTTTCGATTGAAATGTACATCCGCGATGCCGTAGCCGCGGTGATACGCGACAGAGCAGCGGGTGACGAAACTCACAGTCCTGATGGCTCAACCCAACACCCTACCGGCCCCATCCGGTCAAACATCACCAAATCAATCCCGGTCCCACTGTATTTTCCGGAGCGGCGAACGTGACTCATGCACTGTAAACGGCTCCAGCGGCCGTTCGCCAGAGTGACGGAGATCTGAAGAAATGACCGAGGAGCCGTACGAGACAGGTCCGCTTGCACCGTTCGCGGACGCCACTCACGACTTGACTTGCGAGCACGATCTCGAAGGAAACATCCTCACAGCCAACAGTGCCGCCGCGCACGCGCTGGAGCTGACGCTGGAACAGTTGTGCACGCTGAACCTCCGGGATGTCATCTCCGTCGAGGCGCAATCCCACCTGGTTTCGTATCTCGAGACCATCCGCCGTGACGGTGTCTCGATGGGGATGCTTACCGTTCGGACGGCGAGCGGGCGGAAGAGGGTATGGGAGTACCGGAACGTCATCGCATGCGCTCCGGGAGGCAGGACGGTTGTGCGAGGCCTGGCCCACGAGGTAACCGACCGCGAAGAGGCGCTCCAAAAGCTTCGCGCCAGCGAACGTCAGCTCCGCACGATTGTCGACAACGCCTCGGACATCATCGGGATTGTCGATCCGTCAGGGCTTCTTCAATTCCACAGCCCCTCAGCGGAACGGACGCTTGGGTATGGTTTCGAGGAGCTGAACGGCCGGAGCTTTTATGAGCTCGTTCATGAGGATGACTTCGTCAGAGCGAAGGAGTTCTTTGAGAAGCAGTTCAGCCTCCCGGACCAGCCGAGGCGGACGATCGACCTCCGCGTACGCCACCGGGACGGCTCCTGGCGGTTGGTTTCCATGGTGGCCAGCCCTGTCGTGTGGTCGGGATCGAACGCCTCGATCATCCTGAATGCCAGAGACATCACGGAACGGAAGCTGCTCATCGCGCAGCTCGAACAAGCCAACCGGCTCAACAGCCTGGGCAAGCTCGCGGCAACCGTCGCGCACGAATTCAACAATGTCCTGATGGGAATCCAACCCTTCGCCGATCTGATGAAACGGCCCGACATCACGCCGGATTTGGTCGCGAAGGGCGCTCGGCACATCGCCAACTCAGTTGCCCGCGGAAAACGGGTGGCGCTCGACATCCTCCGGTTCACCAACCCCGCCAATCCTATGTTCGAGCCCGTGGACGTGGCTGACTGGTGGAAGAAGCTCGCGCCCGAGATGCGCGCCAGTGCCGGCGACAACATTGAATTGACCGCCTCCTTCAGCGGACCTCTGACCATCCTCGCGGATGGCTCCCAGCTCTCTCAGGTTTTCGCGAATCTGATCAGCAACGCACGGCATGCCATGCCGCGGGGCGGACGATTGCGCATTCTGGCGCGGCAGGCGCGCCCAGGCGAGTCCTTCCCCTTCGGGGTGGTCCCCAACCCAGAACGGTTCGTCTACTTCATCATCGAAGACACGGGCTGTGGCATGCCCGAAAATGTGCTGAGGCATGCATTTGAACCGCTCTTCACCACAAAGACGAATGGGGGCACCGGAATCGGTCTGGCCGTGACGCATCAATTGGTCTGCGCGCACGGAGGCTATGTCTTCGCGGAGAGCAAGCCGGGCATCGGGTCGGCATTTCACCTCTTCTTCCCAGTTGCGGAGGGCACCGTAAATCTCGCAGAAGCGCCCTCTCACAGGAAGCCGGCGCGCGACATGGCAAGCACTGTTGAAATGGTGAACACTGAATGTTGAATACTCAATGTTGAATGCTGAATGGCGGAATGGAAGAACGGTGGTGGCGGACGGCAGCCCGGTTTGCATTCAACATTGGAAATTCAACATTGACCATCACCATCGCCTCCCTTTCCATTCATCATCGTTCAACTCCGGCATCGTCCCTCCCGCGTCCGCCATATGAAAGAACGCCACCGGACCAGTGGTCCTGGGCGCACTGTGATACTGAGGGGGTTCCGCGATCAGTGCTTTCCTGACCTCGTTCACCACCTTGCGCGGTGAACTGTTTGCCTTCGACAGGCACGTGTTCGCGCCGGCCGCCTTCACGACGTGGATGAGCTCTCCGAGTTGATCGTCTTCGGTGATGAGAATCCTGCTCATGGTTCGTTCCGCTCCTTACGCGGCGTGCAACTGTTCCTCGAGAAAACGGCGAACCCGGTCGAGCTGTCCGATCGCTTCGACGTGTACCTTCATCGCGCCTGTGACGACGCCCGCCGCTCCCATCCGTTCGAGCTCGGCGAGCGACGGCACGATGGCTGACATGCCGCATGTCGAGCTCGATCCAACGAGTTTGTGCGCGAGTTGCCGGATCTCCGGTGCCGCGCCGCGATCGATGGCGTCGCGCAATCCTGCGAGCATCTCCACCGCCTGTTTCATGTAGAGAGCAACGAGATCGCGGACCTCCTCGTCGGAGGACGCCATCTCGAGAAGGCGCTCCATGTCCACCGGAGGCTCCGCCGCGCTGCTCTTCTCGCTCCATCGCTCCAGGGCCCGCTGCAGCTCCGCCGTGCGAACGGGTTTACTCAGGTAGTCGTTCATGCCGGCGGCAAGACACCTCTCCCGGTCGCCCTGCATGGCATTCGCGGTCATGGCGATGATGTGGACAGCCCGCGCACCGCCTGCTTCGCGCCGGCGGATCTCGGCTGAGGCACCGTAGCCGTCGAGCTCAGGCATCATGCAGTCCATCAGAACGACGTCGTACGAAATCCGCTGCAACGCTTCGAGCGCTTCGAGGCCGTTTGCGACGGTGTCCGCGGAGTAGCCGAGTTTGCGCAACTGCCCGAGAGCGACCTGCTGATTGACGATGTTGTCCTCAGCAAGGAGGATGCGCACCGCGTGTATGCGCTCGGGAAGGGATCGCTCCACGGGAACGGGCCGGATCACGTGCGTCTGGCCTGTGAGCGTCGAAGCGATACAGTCGAAGAGCAGCGATTGCCTGACCGGCTTGACAAGACAGACCGGGATCCCAAGGGCACTCAGCACACCAGGGTCAACCGGTTGCCCCAACGAAGTCAGCAGAATCAGACGGATCCCGCTCGACTCCGGTTCGCTCCGGATTCTACGTGCCAGCTCCAGGCCGTCGATCCCGGGCATCTGCATATCGAGGATGGCAAGCTTGAATGGATCGCCGGAGGCGTTGGCGGCGTGTAGCCAGCGAAGAGCGCTCATACCATCCTCGGCGCACTGGTTTCGCATCTGCCAGGCATCGAGCTGGCTGCTCAGAATCTCGCGGTTTGTGGCGTTGTCGTCGACGACCAGCACGCGGAGGCCGGCCACGTCGATTGTCTGCCGTGGTATGGCGTCAACCGGCTCGGGCCGCCGCTCCAGGCGAGTTGTGAAAAGGAACGTCGAGCCACGGCCGGGCTCGCTCTCCACCCAGATCCGGCCATGCATCAACTCGACGAGCTGCCGGGCGATGGCGAGCCCGAGGCCCGTGCCGCCGTATCGGCGTGTCGTCGAGCCGTCGGCCTGCTGGAATGGCTGGAACAGGCCGGCCTGCGCTTCAGGCGAGATTCCAATGCCGGTGTCGCGCACCTCGAATCGAAGTGTCGTCTGGCCGTCGCTTTCCTCTTCCTGGCTGACGCGCACGATCACCTCTCCGTGCTCGGTGAATTTGATGGCATTGCCGGCTAGGTTCATGAGCACCTGCCGCAAACGGCCGGAGTCGCCCCGCAGATGCAGAGGCGTCTCGGGATGGACAAAACCGGCGAGCTCTATGCCTTTGACCTGTGCGCGCTCCGACAGGAGCTCGAGCGTTCCTTCCACGACTTCGCGCAGGTCGAAGTCGGCCATCTCGAAGACCATCTTCCCCGCTTCGATCTTGGAAAAGTCGAGGATGTCGTTGATCACTGTCAGGAGGGAGTCGCCGCTGGTCCTGATGGTCTCAGCGAAATGGCGTTGTGTGGCAGTGAGATCGGTATCGAGCAGCAGGCTGGTCATCCCCATCACGCCGTTCATCGGCGTGCGGATCTCGTGGCTCATCACCGCCAGGAATTCGCTTTTCGCGCGCGTGGCAGCCTCGGCGGCATCCTTCGCTTTCATCAGCTCGCTCTCCACCAGCTTTCGCTCGGTGATATCGCGCATGACGGAAGAGAGAAACCTGAGTGTTCCGTCCGGCCCTTGATGGGCCAGGATCACCTGCGAGACGGCAAGCTCGTTGCGATCGCAATCGAGAAGCGTCGACTCACCGCTCCACGCGCCTTCGCGAATGGCGATCGGAACGGCCTCCGTCAACATCGTTGCTGCTGCCTCCTTCGAGTAGTAGTCCGTGAACCGGCTCCCCGTGACGTCCGCGCCATCGGTCAGACCTGCCATTCGCCTGCCTGCGCGATTCACGTAGAGCACCTCTCCCTTTGGTGATGAGATGGCCACGAAATCGGTGGTGGCCTCCAGGATGGCCGCGAACCTCGCCGTGGCCTCCTCAGCGTCCTGGCGCTCTGCCATCGCGCGCTGCATGGTCCTGTTCGACGCGTCCAGCTCTTTCGCCCGAAGAACCTGTTGTTGGGCCAGAAAGACCGTCAGCGCCATGAGGAGCGCGAAGACAACCCCGGCCGCCAGAACGACTGTCGGAAAGTTGGATTTCCGCATCGCGACCAGGCTCGGACTGGGGGCGACGCGTACCTTCAAGTGCGCTCCGGAAATGTCGATCACCGACTCGGTGATCCAATCCGGATGCAAGGGCTCTGATCCACGCTGGTAGATGACGTCCCCATCCTCGAAAACGGCGATCGAGCTCCCCGGCGCGAGCGACGCTGGAAGGATCGACTCGAAGAGCGGTTTGATCGCCAGGATGCCGACGATGAATCCCTCGAGGTGCCCGTGATACTCGATCGGCAACACCACCAGAACACCGCGTCCACCCTTGTTCAGACCGATGGGACGCGTCACCACCGCCCGGTGAAGCACCCCCGCTCGCTCGAACGCCACGCGGCGGCGTGACTCGTCGAGTGGATCGCGATCGAGCATCGCCTCGTTACCAGCCGCCGGCACGACCCAGCGAGCCTGGTACGACGTGTCGACCCATTCCAATGCGCGCAATCCTGGGTAGTCGTGGACATAGTTTGCGGCGTCGTTCTCCCATACACCAGCGGCCGGTGCGCCTGAGTACTCCCATCGCTCCACCATGCGCGACAGTGATCGCACCGGCGATTCGAACCGCACGGCAACGGCGTTTGTGACCGTGGCGGCGTCCGCGCGCAGCGCGAGTGCCATGTTCTGGCGCTGCTCGACCAGAAGTGCCTGCCAGATGCCGCCGGACAGCGTCACCCCTGCCAGACCGACCGCCAGCGGCAGCCATCGAGGCGTCGCCGAGCGAGCCGAGGCACGCCACGCCAAGGCGAATTCGCCAAGGGCCAGAGCGAGCACACCAACGGCCGCGTGAAGAGCCATTCCGGTGGTTTGCCCCCATGTGTACGCACCGGTCAGCTTCGTCGCGTAACCGAAGGCGACCATGGCCGCGAGCGCGATCGTCAATGAACTGAATAGCGCCGCTACCGCTGCCATCCACTTCGAACGGCGCGAACCGGTCACCAGAATGAGTACCGCTCCCAGCGTCCCGAATGCGATCGCCGCGATCGGTGACATCCGGTGGGTGTGCAACGCCGGTGTGCTGAGATACGCATCCATCAGCCGGTCGACGCCGAGGTCGATGCCGAACACATACTCGGCGAGCGTCGCCCACCCGAGCGCGGAGACGATGCCGCCAAGAGAAGCGGCTGCATTCCGCCAGCGCAGCGCCGCCGCCAGCAGTCCCAGGCCACCCAGAACGAAGCAGACCGCCGTGAAGTACTGCATCGCCGGAAACGAGGCGTGCAGTTGCACGACGGCCGGAAGGTGTGCGTGCCAGCCGGCGATCACAACCAGACCGAGCGCTGCCGATGCCCCACCTAGAGCAGCGGCAAGCGGAGTTGGTTTCAAACGTAGCGACGGCATTCTCAGCACATTCCTTGCTGCAGATGTCGTTCTGGTGACAGTTTTGATACAGAATGGACCGAAAAAGAGGCTTGATCCGCAGATGACGCAGATAGAGTGCGCCCCCTGTCTGCGTTCATCTGGGTCCTCCTGCAGACAAGACTCTTGTATTCCAGGTACCGAGAATGACGACCACCGATCCCCTCCGCGAACATCTCCTCGCACTCATCGCCAGCGGCGATGCCCATCAGGATTTCGATTCCGCCGTCGACGCTGTACCGGCCGCCGTGCGAGGGAAGCGTCCTGCCGGGGTTCCCCATTCGCCGTGGGAACTGCTCGAGCACATGCGCATCGCGCAGACCGACATCCTCGAATACTCCGCGGATCTGGCCCACATCTCCCCCGCCTTCCCGAGCGGATACTGGCCACCGTCTCCCGAGCCGCCGAGCGAAGCCGCCTGGGACGAAAGCGTCGCCAGGTGCCGCGCCGGCCGCGCCGCGATGATCGCCATGGTCAAGGACGAGTCGACCGATCTATTCGCCAAAATCCCGCAAGGTACCGCCACCCTGCTCGGCCAACTCCTCCTGATCGCCGATCACAACACCTATCACCTCGGGCAGCTGGTGCTGGTGAGAAGGATGCTGGCGGAGTAGGTTCGCGGTTGCGGGTCTGCGGTTAAGGGGTTCGCGGTTTCGCAAGAATCGGATACATGGTTAGAACCCCAATGTTCAATGTTGAATGTTGAATGACCACGGCCTCCATTCAACATTGAACATTCAACATTCAACATTCAACATTGAACATTTCGGTGTTTCCGCCGACCCGCGCAGCCAGGAGACTCCGTAACCCGAGCCCCCGCAACCCCTACTTCGCCGCCCGCCGCCGCGCTGTCTGCGCCGACTTCCAATACCGCAGCAGCGTTCGCAACGCCTCGGGTGAATTCACCGGGGCGCTTGCACCGAGCTGATCGCGCGAGTTGACGCCGTGGCAGGCGCTGCACACGCGCACTTCGCCCGGCTGGAACGTCAGCCAGTAACGCTCGCGTACGACCGGGGTACTTGCGCCGTCCGTCAACTGCCAGCTCATGGCACGACGGGCAGGAACGAAGGCTGCCATCGAGCCGTCGGCGGCGATCTGCACGCTGCCGGCCGGACCGGTCGTCGGCGGATTCTTCACTGCGGCATCGTGCATCGTCCGGGCGAGCACGCGCCGCCCCGGCCGCGGCGATACCGTTCCGCCAAGGCCACGGAGTTGGTCGGCCTGGAAAAGCTGGAGATGCGCGACGTCGTACAGCTTCCCGCTGCCTGTCGACTTCTGTGTCGAGCTACCGGCCACACGGAGGTTGTACGGTTGCTGCTTGTCCGCGGCATCGCGTGACGTCACATTGCGGCTCACGATCACCGCCAGATTGCGCGCCGCCAGGCTGGCCTTGAACGCCGCGGGATCGACTCCCTCCTCACGGAAGACCGCTGCCTCCGGCTCCTCCATCGCTGTCGTCCGGAGCGCCGGCCGCGGCCGCGCGCGCACTTCCACCGGATTCAGCTCCCACATCTCGCCGGACCACGCCACCAGCACGTCGGGATCGAAATACGAGACACTCGCCTGAATGCCGCCCGTCAGCAACGGTCCCGGTACATAGTCGCCGTTCTGCGGTACGAGTGTACGGACGCGGAACGCGTAGCGCGACTTCGGCGCCGCGCGCGTCCCGTCATTGGCATCGGCGCGCAGCTCGCTCGTGTGTACCGCCATCAGCGTTCCGTCGGCGAGCGGGAGAGGATCGCGATAGTGCCCCGACGCGCCGGCCGCCGGCGCTCCATCAGGGACGTCGAACGTCGAGCGCGGCGTGATGTACGTGACCACGATCTTGTCAGCGGGCATCGCCGGATCGGCGCCGAAGCGGACGATCTGCCCGGAAGCGTGTGTAGAGAACTCCGGCGCGTCGACGGCGAAGTAGACCCCGGGATGTGCCGGGTCTTCGTGCAACTGAAAGAGGTTCTCGATCGAGCTCTGATTGGTGCGCCCGGCCGGCGCGGCGATGAACTCCCTGACTCCGCTGTCGCCATTGAGGCTCTTGTCGAAATAGCCGTGCAACTCGTGCCGGCCGATGTGGTTCATCGTCTCTTCCGAGGTGCCGTCCTCGTTCATGGCCCACGGAAAGAAATGGTTGATGCTGTTCCCCTGCAGGTTCGTCCCCGCGAGCAGATCGGTGCGGCTGCTGCGCGGCTCCGGAAACACTTCCACCCGCTGTGCGCTCCGCGCCGCCCCCGCAGACTCGTCCGCATAGTCGAACGTCCCATACGACCCTCCCTCTGTGGCATCGGTGTCGGCCTGCTGGTCGCGCTGCAGGTGATCCCACCGCGTGAAGATCAGGCGGCCGAAGCTGTCGATCGACGGCGAAAAGAGACCGGACGGCGTGTGATTGAGCAAATGCAGATCACCCGTAACCGGATCGAGGCTCCAGAGGCCGGTCACCGCCGGCGCCTCTTCGTACTCATCCAACTGAGGATAGAGATGCGGCTCGCCGCCACGCGGGCGATCCGAGGTGAAGAGGATGCGGTCATCGGTCCCGTAAATCGGACTGACATTGTTGTAGCTCGCCGGCTGATTGGCGATCTTGCGGATGACCGGCGTATCGGTCTCGCCGATGCCTGTCACCTCGTAGATCTGCCAGACATAGTCCTCCCACAGATACTGCTGCTTCGGCGCACCGATGACCATGCTGAAGAGCGCCTTGGTCCCGCTCCAATGGACGGACGGCTCGCGCACAGCGATGGCGTTCGCCCCCTGCATCCCGCTCGTTCCGAACCCCGCCGCGCGCGTGAGGTTCTTCGTCGTCCCGTCCGGATAGCGGATCCAGAGATCTCCACCCCGAGGCGCCGACGCCACGGGAGCGATCTGGTTGCCGAACGTCGCGGCGACGTCGGTGAAGTCGCCCGGCACCGGCACCTGAGTCACAAAGAGAATCGGATTCGTCAGCACCACCGCCGCCAGGAGAAGGTTTCGCATGAGGCATTAATTATTTGACGAGGCGGGACGGAGATTACGTGCGCCTGATCACAAAAGGAACGGCGGTGCCGGGAAACACAGAGCACAGACACTCTTGTCTGTGCCGGAGCTTGTTCCCCAGTCATCGAACCACCGGTATCATCTTTCGATGGCCTCTCGCCTCGGAATCCTGCTTCTCCTTCTATCGCTCACATCGACCATCCAGGCCGAGGACAACTGCGGTTCGATGATGCGAACGGCCGCACGTTTCCGCGGCACGATCCGCTCAATCGAGCAGCTGGCCGGGCAGGAAGACATCACACCGGTTGACTTCGATATGAGCTTCGTCGTCTCCGTCGATGTAGAGAGCGTTGAGACTACGAGTCTGGCGTTGCAGCCAGGCCAGCGCCGGAACTTCGGTATCCACAGCCCCGCGCGCACCTTCGGCGCCGGGAACATCGCCGGGTCGACGGTCGATATCGAAGCCGAGTTGATGGCTTGTGACGGCCGGTTCCGCCGGTTCGTAAACCTGCGAACACTCCCGCCGAAACGACTGATCGAGTATTTCGATGGATCACTCGAGATCGGTCATTCCTATCGCGCGGAGGTGATCCGGGAATCCAGCTCCGAATTGACGTTCGTGAAGCGGCTGTATCTCCCCATGCACCATGACGTCGGTGTGGACTGGACGAACATCGATCATTTCCCCGAGCTGACGCGGAAAGGCCCGCCACGGAATGTCCTCTTCGAGGTCACCTCGGTGCGGATACAGCAATTGGCTGAAAGGCGGTGGCTGAGCATGTACCAGTTGAAACTGATCCAGGAGGAAGAGTGATGCCGTATAGCATCCCAAGCAATTACAACTTCGGCAACGTCCTCAACTCCGGACACGGTTGCGGCGCGTCCTCGCTGAAGTCCGGCGTAGCCGAGAAGCCTGCCGCGAAATTCACCAGGGCAGTGGTCGAAGTCTCGTACACGCGCGGCGTACGCGGCCACCAGCGGCCGGTAGCCGGATCCTTATCCGCCTTGCGGCCGACGAGTTCGTGGTAGCCGGGATATGGAGGGTCAGACGCCGCGAATGCCTGCTCGGTCTGCCGCATCATCTTCTGAAGGAGCATCATCGACGTGCGATACCGGGTCCAGCGATGCGAGTTCCAGTTCAGGCCGCGACGCGTGGCGCCGGCTACGCCGAACCGTTCGCGCAGACGCCGTCCCGCCCACAATCCACGCTCGGAAAGAGCGTTGACCTCAGCCGGATCCATGTTCAGGTTCAGCCCCCCTTCATCGGGTGAAAGCTTCACATGAACGATGCGGTCGCGGAATCCTGGGATCGCCATCTGGGTGTTGTCGTGCCAGTTTCGGATCGAGTCGAGAATGGCGCCGATGTAGCCGCCCATCGCCGCGATACCGGCATCCGGGAGATGCCTCCAGTGGTCCGAGATTCCGCCACGGTTGCTCTCGATCATCCAGACGTTGTTCTCCTGGTTCCCCGGATCCTTCGGGTGGTCAGGATGGAAGCCGTCCAGATTGATACCGAAGGTCGGCCAGCGCGGAAACGGACAGTCGAAGAGGGTGGCCGGGAAGTTGCTGCTGAGACCTCCGTCGATGAACCAGCAGCGGTCGAACCGTTTCGCCCCCTCCCGGTTTACGCTCAGCGTGAAGTCAACCGCATAGAGCGGCACCATCGCGAACAGGATCGGAAAGCTCAGGCTCATCCGCGCGGCCACGACCACCGGCAAATCCCACGGCTCCGGAAGTGCATGAAGATCCGGATCGTTCATACCCGTCACGCTGGACTCGATCCGCGCAGTGCGGACCATGTGATCGACCACGTCGTCGGTGAAATACTCCCGGAGCTCGCTGGCGCGGAACGCGAAGCGCCGGTTCTCGAACGGCAGCCGGTAGGGATGGCCATGGGAAAGCGCCGTGGTGATCATCTGCAGATTGATCGAGCGCAACTCAGGACTGCTCTCGCACGCCCGCAACTGCGCATCCCGGTCCGTCACCTCGACTCCTGCAAGCCAGAGATCACCAAACGTAAGCGGCGGCGCACTGGGCGCGAGGCCCGCAGTGGCCTGAATCTCATCGTGCAGCCACTGGCTGACGCCCGGCAGCGCACAATCCTTCGGCGCGCGTCCGGTGGAGAATCCGAACCGGTTGTGCGGCAACGTAAACCCGAGCGCGCGCACGGTGTTGGCGAGCGCCGTCACGACGATCCCCGCCGCGATCAGAAGAACCTCCGCGATCGCGAACAGGATCACCGCCGGATCCCCGAACGTCCCCGCGCCAAGCTGGTCGCGGAACACGATCGGAAGGAGCACAGCCGGCGCGAAGCTCAGTATGGTGATCAGCGGCGAGACCAGCAGAAGAGCGCCGAACGCCGTAACGATCTTTTCACCGGCGGAAACATCCCCGAGGAATGACGTAACCAGCGAAAAGAGCCGGCGGGCCGGCCGTGCCGGTGGAAAGAGATTGATCAGATTCGCCTCTCCCCCGGTCGCCCCTGCGAGGAACGCCGGCAACTGCTGAAGACGCTGGAATCCAGGCCCCACGCCCGAAACGCGAGCGAATTCCGCCGACGCCGCCAACGCCGCCGCGATGGCCCCCGCCGACGTCCCCCCAACATTCCTGAACCGAAACTCCTCCGCCAACTCCGCAATCGCCAGCGGATAAACAACCCCGCTGGTAATCCCCCCCTTCATGACGATGTCGCAGTTCCGCGTCGGGATGGCTTCGTTCACCGGTCACCTCCGTGAGGTATCTACCCTTTTGTTTTAAGATTTAGCGACATCCTAAAATAAGAAGGCAGCCAGTCGAGCAGTATTTCAGTTGCGAAAAATGACGACGTTCGAGCAGCCCATCCTCACGATCTGGATGGCGGAACAACGCCTCGGCTGTGTCGTCGTCACCGCAGCAACGACGATCGACCTCCTCGACCTGTTCCGAGAGGATGGTGCTCCCCGGCCGCTCTCGGAAAGTGAAGAGGTGCTCTCAGGAGATCCCTCGCTCCTCCGCAGAAAGGCCGGCGGCATTTGTAAAAGGGATGGACCCCTTTTGCTGAAGGTCGGAGGGCATTTGCAAAAGGCTCCGACCCCTTTTACAAAAGGTCTGGAGGCTTTTGCAGAAGGGTCCGTGACCCTTCTCAGGAAGGGCGGTGACGCGGCGCGGAGCTGTCGAATGGCTGCCCAGCACCGAGTCTCCGCTCCTTGGAAACAAAGCGCCGGGCCCGAGGGCCCGGCGCGGGGTGGTCAGCGGAAAGTAGTGGTCTCTGGGGGAGCCGTCGTAGCGGCCGGAGCGCATGCAGCAGTTCTTGAAAACGCCTCCCGGATTGGCAGGGGCAGGGGTCGTTCCGGCCGAGCTTCTCCAGCAGTTCTTTGTCGCCGTGGACGATCCGGATGCCGCGTTTGACGTGCGTTTCGGACGGATAGCCCTTCCGGCGTTTGCTGCTCACTTCAAAAGCAGTGGTCCTCGTTCTTACGGTTGCTCATGATGTCCTCCTTGCTCTTTCGAGCGGACACCAGATTGGCATACGTAGTTCGGGAACACAACTGGCACGGCACCTGGAGAAGGCGATTCGAGTCGCCGGTCTTCCAGCGGTCGTGGAGAACCGATGCGGGGATGGAGGTTCCGGCTATCGCCGGACGCCCGAATGCAATCGTCGGACGATGGCCACCACGCGCGGTGAGTGCTCCATCTGCGGTCGAGTGAACGGGAAAAGACGTACAGCTCCGTTACGTACACTGCTTTCGCGCGGAGCGCTTTGGAGTGCGGTGGCCGCAGCCACCGCTTTGGGAGAGCGGGTGGCCTGGTGAACGAAGGGCCTGGTAAGTGAGCCTAAGAAAGCGGTGGCTGCGGCCACCGCACTCCAAAGCGCTTCGCGCGAAACAAGCATCATCAGTTGTGCGCTACGCGCTCGCCGTGTTTCCGCCACCGTTCCGCCTCGCGCGGCTGTCCGGACTTCTTCAATAGATCAGCCAGCATGATGTAGACGCGCGATTGGCGCGGATCGACGGACAGGGCGTGGCGGAGGTCGGCCATCGCTTCATCGCGGCGGCCGAGGGCGATGAGGGTTTCGGCGCGCATGATCCAGGCGGCGACGAAGTTCGGGCGTAGTTCGAGGGCTCGCGTCAGCGGCAGAAGGGCTTCGGCGTCATGGCCGGTGCGGTGGAGTACGGCGGCGTAGTTGAACTGAAACTCGGGCAAGTCGGGATCGGTGTCCATGGCCGCGTGCAGATCGGCGAGACCTTCGGTGGTCGATCCCACACCGATCCCGGCCGAGCCTCGCCAGTCGCGCAGGCGGGGATTGCTGGTCACCGTGTCGCCGAGGGCTCCGATCAGATCGAGTGCGATGCGGAACTGGCGCTGCTGCAGCTCGGCGGCGATGAGGTCGAGCCGCGGAACCAGCGACGGTGTGGCATCGAGATGCTTGCTGAGGAAACTGGTGGCGCCGGCGTTGCGCGGCATGGCACGGATCACGGTGACCGCGCGATACAACTCGCCGAGGGGGCCACTCGGAGCATCAGCAGGATCGAGAAAATCAACACGGCTGATGTTGGGATCGTGTTCGGCCAGCGGCGCGACGAGATCGCCGGGCGCCGGGCGCCGCTGAATGTTGTGATCGGTGGTGACGACGTGTACCACGTCCTGGGTCCGCCGTTGCGGCATGTGGCAGCGCACGCAGTCATTCGATTCGGTGTGGCGCTTCTGGTGGCAGCCGATGCAGACGTTCACGACGTTCGCCAGCCTGGCATCCTTCTTCAGCGGTTGATGCGGATCGTGACAGGAGATGCAGGTGATGCCGCCCTTGATGAAGCAGAGACTCTGCCGCAGCCGATAGGCGTGATGGTTGATCTCGAAGCGCTCCTGGCGCGGGCGTCCGGGCTCGTCGATATCGACGTGGAGCATGTAACTCCCGAGCGCCTCACCGGGACGAAAGGAGTAGTCGCCGCGCTCGAACCGGCGCACGCCGATCATCGACACGGCGGGCTGCAGATGACATTGGAAGCAGACGGAGTCGCGCAGCGCCGGCGGCAACCGCGCAGGATTGACAATGGCAGCGCGCAACGCGGCGTCGCTTCCGCCGCTCATGGCCGTGCGCACATGATCACCGCCCGGACCGTGACAGCGCTGGCATCCCGTTCCCTCGGGGAGCACAGCCGGAAATCGTTGCGGCATCCAATGCGCGTCACTCCCCGCCGGCACCTCAGGATAGGCGTTGTGGCAGAAGAGGCATTCGCGGCGAATGGGACGGGTGATGCCGTCGTTGTCAGCGCGGCCGTAGCCAGGCGCCATCCCCCATGCGCGCTCCTGCGAATACCAGGCGACCGGCAACTGATACAACTCGCCGCTCAGCGTGCGGTAGAGATACACGCGGGAGCGATGGCCGGATCCGACGATCCAGTCGGCCTGCTGTTCAATCAGATTGATCCGTTGCCCGCCGGCGTCGAGCTGATACCGCCGAAAGAGCAGCTTCCCATCCTTCCACACCATCTCGTAGTGACACTGCGACGGCTGATGAAAGAAGTGAGCGTTGCGGAAGTCTTCGATGAGAACGGCAGCGCCCGGCCGCCGCATCGATTGAGCCATACCCACACCCTGGTACGACGCGTATTTCGCTGCATGACACGACGCACACGCAGTGTCGGCAACGTAGTCATTCGCGCTCACAGCAGGAGCGGCGAATGCAGCGAACGCGAGCAATGTCAGGAGTGCGCGCACGTGACGATCAATGATAGGGCCGTCCGCGCGGCCTTCCGTCGGTTCGCTGGACCAGCGTCAAAGGCGGACCCTGGGATCGCGGGCGTCTCGCCCGCATTCGACCTTCGTGCGAAAGCAGCAAGCGGGCGGGACGCCCGCGATCCCAGGTTGCCGCTGGGTTGCCACGTGCATTGTGGCAACCCAGCGACCAAAATCTACCAGATCCGAACGCGATCCTCCGGCTTGATGTACTCCTTGTCGCCCTCCTTCACGCCGAATGCTTCGTACCAGGCATCGACGTTCTGGAGCGGGACGATTGCGCGGACCATGCCGGGCGAGTGCGGGTTGGTGGTGACCTGCTGGCGAAGGGCGTCGTCGCGCATCAGTGTCCGCCAGACCTGAGCCCAGCCCAGGAACACCCGTTGCTCGCCTGTGAAGCCGTCGAGCACAGGAGACGGTTTGCCGTGCAGGGAGATCTTGTACGCCTCGAGGCCCATCAGGATGCCGCCGAGGTCACCGATGTTCTCTCCCATGGTCAGACCGCTGGTGATGTGGATGCCCGGGAGCTGCGGGAAATTGATCGCCTCGTACTGTGCGCCGTACTTGGCGGCCTGCACATTGAACTTCGCGGCATCTTCGGGCGCCCACCAGTCGCGCAACACGCCGGTGCCGTCCGACTTGCGCCCCTGATCGTCGAAGCCGTGGGTGATCTCGTGTCCGATTACCGCCCCGATACCACCGTAGTTCACGGCCGGATCGGCGTTGGGATCGAAGAATGGCGGTTGAAGAATGGCCGCCGGGAAGACCACCTCGTTCTTCGTGGGCTGGTAGTAGGCATTGACGGTCTGCGGCGTCATCCCCCACTCCTTCTTGTCGACCGGCTTGTTGAGCCGGTTCACATCACGGGCCCACTCGAACTTCGAGGAGCGCTCGGAATTGCCGAGCAGGTCTCCCTCGCGGACTTCGAGCGCGGAGTAGTCGCGCCATTCGGATGTATAGCCGATCTTGACGGTGAACTTGGACAGCTTCTCGAGAGCACGCGTCTTGGTCTCGGGACTCATCCACTGCAGATTCTCGATGCGTGCCTTCATCGCGGCGCGGAGGTCGGCGACGAGCTTCTCCATCTTCGCCTTCGACTCAGGCGGGAAATACGCAGCCACGTAGGCGCGGCCAATGGCATCACCCATCGTTCTCTCCGCGGCGCCGACGGCGCGCTTCCAGCGAGGGCGCTGCTCCTTGGTGCCATTGAGAAACTTCGAGTGGAACTCCCAGTGCATGCCGACGAAGCGCTTCGAAAGGAGCGGCGCCGCATCATCGGCGATGTGGAACGCCTGCCAGGCCTGCAGCGTCGCCACCGGCGTGCCGGCAAAGATCCTGGCGATCTTCGGAATCGCGGTGTTCTGCCGTACGACGGCATGGTCGACTTTGTCGATCCCCGCCTCCTTCAAGGCGACCCGCCATGGGAATCCCGGAGCGTTCGTCTCGAGCTCGGCGATCGTGGTCAGGTTGTATGTCTTGTCGCGATTCCGGCTCTCTGCGCGTGTCCAATGCGCGTCGGCGATCTTTGTCTCCAAGGCCACGACGTCAGCCGCGTTCTTCTCGGGCTCTTCCCAACCGATCATCCCCAGCATGCCGGCGACATACGCCTGGTAGCGGTCCTTCTGAGGCTTCAACTTATCGCTCAGATAGAACTCGCGGTCGCCCAGCCCGAGGCCTGATTGCGAGATGTAGAGCACGTATTTGTCAGGATTCTTGGCGTCGTCTCCGATGCCGGCTCCGAAGAAGGAGCTGCCGAGTCCTCGTTCAGCGCCACCCATCAGGCGAGCTGTGTCGTCGTACGACTTCGCCTTCTTCACCGCCTCGAGGTACGGCTGGATCGGCTTGGCGTCGAGCTTCTCCGCGGCCGCCTCATCGAGAAACGTCCGGTAGACCGCCGCGACTTTTGCCTCGTCGGATCCGGGCTTCAGACTCTTGTCAGCAGCCCAGCGGTCGAGAAGCGCGTGTACACGAGCTTCGGAGAGATCCGTGAGGAGTGAGAACGCGCCGTATTCGGTCCTGTCAGGTGGAATCTGCGTCGTCGCGGCCCACTTGCCGCTCACGTACTTGAACCAATCGTCGCCCGGCTTGACGGAGCGGTCCATTCCATCGATGTCGATACCCCAAGTGCCAAAGCGTTTGGCGTTGACGAGGCTGGGAGCCGCCGGCTTCGCGTCTTCAGCGAGCGCAGCGGTGGCAAACAGCGAAAGTACGATCACTGAAATCGCGGTACTAAGACGTCTCGAGCTCATTTTGTGTGGGTTCCTCTCCGAAGTTGGGATATTGGGACGGGGAGCGAGAGGATAGCAAATCGGCGGCGGAACCGTCTGTGACGATGATGCTACGAACCGCCCTTAACGCCGCCGTTCGCCAATCGATGAATCGACCGACCACCGGCCGGCTCCGGCGATGAGCAGAAAGACCAGCCCCAGCAGCATGGAGATATCGGTTCTTGCTTCATGCAGCATCGTTCCCCATCCAAACGGTTTGGCGGACGGATCGGCGAGACCCCAGAAACCGTGACCGAGCAGGATAGGAAGCCTGGTCGTGACGATCGCCACGAGGATGTCGATGAGGAGCGCCACGCCCGCGAGGCGCGTAAGGAACCCCACCAGGATCAGCACCCCGCAGATGATCTCCACCCATCCGACGAACGAGGAGACGAGCGCCGGCGAGCCAAAACCGATCTTCGCGAACCGGCCGATTCCAAGCGCCTCGGGCCGCGTGAACTCGAGCACCCCTTCGGCAGAGAACACCCATCCCACAAGTAACCGGATGAGCAGGATAGGGCGAGTCTCGCATTCGCTCTGCCGCATCAAATCACCTCGATGGACGGGACGGGTTGGAGAGAGTATAGGCCCCATGGCCGAGACCGCCATGTAAAGCGCTGGTAACGCCGGCGCAAATTCAACGCAACCAACCGAACAACGCCGCGGCGACGATCAGCCATGCGGCGTTGAGGCGAACGCGGAGGAGAAGCACCGCGCTGGTCAACGCGATCACGAGAGTCGGGATGTCGACGATGGCGGATCTGCCGAGTTGCCAGGTCACGACAGCCATCAAGGCGAGCGAGCCGATGACGACGCCGTCGAGCATCGCGCCGGCTACGGGCGACCGGCGGATCCGCGGAAGGATCAGGCCGCTCAGACCGACGAAGATGAAGGCCGGCGCGAAGATGCCGAGGGTTGCGACGGCTGCGCCTGCGGGGCCACCGGTCACGTAGCCGATGAACGTCGCGGTGGTGAACACCGGTCCCGGCGTGATCTGGCCGACCGCAACGGCATCGAGTAACTGTTTTTCAGTCAGCCAGTGCAACCGGTCGACGAGATCGGCGCGGAGATACGCGAGCAGTACGTAGCCGCTCCCGAAGAGCACCGCGCCGGTCTTCGCAAATACGAGGAACAACCGTCCCAGGCTATAGGACGTCACCTTGTCTGCCGCCGCGGCGGAGAACGGCAAGCCGGTCGTCAGCATCATCTGCATTGCTGTAGACCGTCGAAGCAGCGGTGCAGCGGCGATCGTTCCAGCGGCGAACAGGACCAGCAGCTCATGCACTCCGGACGCGTAGGCAAGCAGTGCCACGACGCCGGCAAACACAAGCCAGCGCGACTTCGCGGCCGTCCCCGCGAGGTTCCAGAACGCCTGGACGATCACCGCGATGACGACCGGCTTGAGCGCGTAGAGGACTCCGGCGACCTGCGGAAGAGCGCTGTAGCGCACGTATCCGGCGGCGATCACCGAGACCAGGATCGCCGCAGGAACGATGAAGCAGAAACCGGCGATCAGCAGTCCCCACCATCCCCGCTTCTCGTAGCCGACGAAGATCGCCAGCTCCGTCGAGCTGGGGCCTGGAAGGAGGTTGGCAGCGCCGAGACGGTCGAGGAACGCTTCGCGCGTCAGCCAGCGGCGGCGCGTAACGAATTCGTTTTCCATCAGCGCGACGTGCGCGGCCGGACCACCGAAAGCGATCGTGCCGAGCTTGAGAAAGACGAGCGCCAGCTCCGCGAGGGACGGCCGATCCTCGTTCGCCATGATCGGGGATCATCGGCCAGATCGCCCGGCATGTCACTATTCACCGCATGAGACGACTGTTTGTGATCTCGATGCTGCTCCTTGCCTGTCGCGCTCCGCGGCAGCATGGCGTCACGATTGCCCGAAGCGGCGGCGCGAAAGCGCACGTGCTGGTGACGACGATCGGCGTGGCCATCAAAGAAACGGGACCGGCAGAAACGGTCAAACAGTTCGGAGAGGTCTACGCGTTCTCTCCTGAGGTCTTTGCCGTCCGGCGCGGCCAGCCGGCGCAGATCACCTTCTGGAATCTCCAGCCCGACGACGAGCACGACTTCATGCTCACCGATCCGCAGAATCACGTCCTCCTGCAAACCAAGTTCGCGCCGTTGTCGAAGACGACGTACGTCATGACCTTTCACGACGAGGGCGTGTTCCCCTTCTACTGCACGATGCATCAGCCAGCGATGTCGGGACAAATCATCGTCACGGATTGATGATCACCTAAATGAATCCCGACATCACCAGCGCCTCCTTCAAGGCTGATCCGTTCCCGTTCTATGCACGGTTGCGGCGCGAGTCGCCGGTACACGAGATCGTGTTGCCCGGCCGTCAGCCGGCGTGGCTGGTCACGCGCTACGACGACGTCATCGCGCTGCTGAAAGATGAGCGCTTCGTAAAGTCGCCGGCGAACGTGCGCTTATCTGACAAGAGCTATCGCGAGCCGTGGCTTCCGCCGATGTTCCGCCCGCTGGCGCGCAACATGCTCGATCTCGATCCGCCCGATCACACGCGGCTGCGCGGCATCGTACAGAAGGCCTTTACACCCCGCGTCGTCGAGCAACTACGCGCACGCGTCGAGACAATCGCCGGCGATCTTCTGGCGGCGATGCGCCGCCGGCGGCGGATGGACGTGATCGCCGATTTCGCGCTGCCGCTGCCGACCATCGTCATCGCCGAGATGCTCGGGGTTCCCTCGGAGCAGCAACACCGCTTCCATCGATGGTCTCAGGCAATCGTTTCTGCAAACTGGTCGAAGTGGTCGATGCTGCGCGCGCTCCCGAACGTGATGGCGTTCGTTCGCTATATCCGCAGGCTGATCGCGCTGAAACGTCTGCATCCCGCGGACGATCTCGTCACGGCGCTTGTCAGCGCGCGCGAATCGGAGGATCGACTCAGCGACGACGAGCTCCTGGCGATGATTTTTCTCCTTCTCATCGCCGGCCATGAGACGACGGTGAACCTGATCGGCAACGGTACGCTGGCCCTGCTGCAACACCCGGCGGAAATGCAGCGTCTGCGCGACGACTCCACGATCCTCGGCCCGGCGATCGAGGAGTTGCTTCGCTTCGGCAGCCCGCTGGAGACCGCGACGGAGCGTTACGCGCGCGAGGACCTTTCGTTCGCCGGTACCACGCTCCCGGCGGGCGCGCTGGTCTATGCAGTCCTGGCCTCCGCCAACCGCGACGAGTCCGTCTTCACCGACGCCGATCAGCTCGACCTCCGCCGCGACCCCAACCGCCACCTCTCCTTCGGCCTCGGCATCCACTACTGCCTCGGCGCCCCCTTGGCACGGATGGAGGGCCAGATCGCGTTCCGCGCGTTACTTCGCACATTTCCCGGCTTGCGATTGACGAATGAGCCGCTCCGCTGGCGCCGAGGTTTGGTGTTGCGGGGGTTGAAGAGGCTGCAGGTGGAGTGAGGGTGCCAAGCGCTGCAGTGTAGGGCCGCCGCCCCGGCGGCCAACGGCCGTGAGGCCGTGTGTTTGCTTCGAACTATCGCGTCGCGTGCGGCGCTGGCCGCCGAGGCGGCGGCCCTACACTGCAGCGGAAAACACGCGATTTGTGCACACCCTCTGAGGGTGCCAGGCGCCAGCACGCCGAGGAAGTGAGCAAGCACGGCGCAGGCGTCTGCGCCGCCACCGAGTGTTCGCGGAGTCGCCGGCACCCGCCAGGGTCCCGGCGGGGGCGCACTTGCACCGAGCCCGTGCGCACTCGCACCGAACCTCGGAGCGCTTGCGCCGAGGCCGTGCGCAAGAATACCCGGCTGAACAATCTGCGCAATCTGCAAATCAATGCGGCCACGAAAGTCCAGCCGCAATCCACCGTCTATCTATCCTCACGCACGGCATCTGCGCACTCATCCAACGCAGTTCACACCCTACCTTCGCGATCCGATGGTCGCGCGCAAGGTACGCATGCGAAGGTCGAGCTCCTCGGGGGTGATCGTCGCGTACTTCGGGGGCAGCAAACGGCGGCTGGATGATTCGAAGACGGCGAGCAGCTCCATATATTCGAGAAGCTCGGCATCGCGGCTGGGGAAGTAGTCGGCGGCGGCGCTCACGAACTGCGCTTCGGTTACGGCATCAGGGACTGATGTCGATGCGTTGCGCGCGGCGTCGTCGTTGGCCATGAGGATCACGGCTTCGACATCGGCGTTGGAGTAGCCGACCAGTTTCTTCGAGAAGGTCTCGCGGATCGATGAAAAATCGACGTTCGTGGAGATCTTGTTCTTCCGGACCACCGCCCGCGCCACGTTCTCCACCTCCTCGGGCAACTGCGAGTAGAGGAACGGGATTTTGCGATCGAGGCGGCCGGCGCGCTTGAGGTCGACGTCGAGCTTGTCGGGACGGTTGGTCATCACCAGGAAGAGGATGCGGCCACGGTTGGTGGTGTCCGACATGAACTCCTTGATGCGGGCGATGACGCGTGACGATGTGCCACCATCGCCCTCTCCGTCGGTGTTGCCGAATGCGCGATCCCCTTCATCGACGATGACCACCACCTGGCCGATGGCGCGGATCACGTTGAGAATCTTCTCCAGGTTTCCTTCGGTCGCGCCGACCCACTTGGAGCGGAAGTTCTTCAGCTTGATGGTGGTGAGGCCGCACTCGTGGGCGAACGCTTCGGCGACGAAGGTCTTTCCGGTCCCCATCGGGCCGGTGAAGAGCACCCCCATCGGCACGCGGGCGGTGAGCCCGTCGCGGATGCTGGCGGCGATGACCAGGAGATCCTTCTTCACCTCGTCCATTCCGCCGACGATCTCGAAGCCGTGCTCGGGGACGACGAACTCGATCAGGCCGAAGCACTCGCGCTCGAGAATCTCGCGTTTGCGGCTGGCGATCAGGCGATCGACCTCCTGCCGTGCGCGCTCGGCGCGATCATCAGGCGGAGGCTCCGCCGGCCGCGCTCCGGGGGCGAGGAGACGCGTGATCTCCTCCTGGCTCAGCCCAGACGTGAGGGAGGCCAGCTTCTTCGCACGCTCGCTTGCATCGCTTCCGCCGAGGAGCCCGGTGATGAACGCCTCGCGCTCGGCGGCCTCGCTCTCGATTCGCGGTGCGGGGGTGAGGATGGCCATGATCTGGATCGCTTTGAGGCCGGCGGTGATCTCGGCGTAACGATCGGCTTCCTTCGGACTGAGTTGGGCGTCAGCGGCGAGTGCGGCGGAACGGCGAGTGTCCCGATCGGGCATCGGCACTTCCACGACGGCCACCTTCGGATTGGAGATCAGCTTCGAGGAGACGTCATTGAGGTTCTCGGTGATGACGATGACGACGTTGTCGGAGTGCTCGATCTCGGGGAGAAACGACCAGCGGTGCAGAGTGACGACGGCGGCGCGGTCGGCCTCGCTCTGGAAGTTCGGGTCGCCGACGGGAACGAGCGCCTCGGCATACTCGAGGATCACGGCGGTCTTGGTCGTACCGATCAGAAGCCGCTCGATCGCCGCCAGTGCCCGCGCCTTGTCCGCAGGGAGGAGCAGCTCATCCAGATGCTCCACACCCTTGGCGCGCTTGAGAAAGCGGACGCCGGTGGCGACGTTGTAGACGAGCACCGTCTCCTTCGATTCGAGCAGCAGCGCGTTTCCAAGGAAGTCGGTGAGACTCAGCGTCTCGCTGCCGCTGAGCACCGCGTCATAGACGTTGCCGTGCAGGACGAACACGGATGCTTCGCCGCGCACATAGCGGCGGCGGAGGTCATCGGCCCACGAGGGAAGGTTCTTCGGATCAGTCATACATGGTCTCGATCACGCTTCGATGGTGTGGAGAATCTTCTCTGTGTCGACCGCGGTCTGGCGAATCGACTCCACGCCGTCGAGCAGATCGTCGAGCTGACCGGAGAGCTCGTTCGGCGACTCCATGGTGACGATCTGGTCGGCGATCAACTGGAACGAGTTCTCGATCAAGTCGAGTTGCCCTTTCGCTACGCCGAGGTAGTCGCGGATATCGTGGAGCTTCTCCAGGCGTTTGAGGAGGACGGCCAGATTCTTTCCGGCGATGTCGCGCTCCTGCTGCGTGGAGGTGTTGAGCGACGCGCGCGCACGCCACCGCTCGGAGTCGCGCTCGAGCGAGTCGAGGTCAACGCTGTCGAGGTAATTCTCGTAGCGGCCGCAGGTCAGGGACATTTCCAGGAACGAGTCCACGAGCTTCCGCGTCTTGACCAGCTCACTGCGCAACAGCTCGCCGGTGAACGACGGATTCTGCGACGCCAGCCCGTTGATCTCCTGCTGCCTCTCCACCAGGTGTTCGACACGTTTCCGCTGGTCTTCGGAGAGGACTTTCATCCGCTCGGTGCGATCCTGCTCCTCCAGGACCAGCCGTATCCGGTCGAATCGCGGATCCCAGAGGAGGCGCCGCAACGTCGAATTGTCGGGGCCATGCAGCAGCCAGAGTGCCTCGGCACCGATCGCGCCGATAGCCAGAATGGGATTGAGTGTCAGCACCGAGGCCGCCAGCGCGCCGCCGAGAAGCGAGAGGTTGTAGACGTTGGCGAATGCCATTTTGAGATAGGGCCGCTTCTCGAAGATAGCGTCCGTCACCATCTCCTTCGCCGTTTCCCGGACGGCAGCGGAGAGCTTGGTTTGTGGCTGCGGTTTGATCGGCGCCGGCACGGTCTCGACTCATTGTACGATTGCCGTCTGCTCAGGAGGCATTCGCAACATGAAACTCACTGGTTTCGCCAAGGCATTCATCACGATCGTGATTCTCGGTGTCCTGGGTTACGTTGGCTACACGTATCGCGACACTCTGATGCCGAAGGCCGGGCTGAAGAGCTCGGTCGTACCGTCGAAAGTCGATCTCCCCACTGCGCAGGAGGGTCAGGCAACCGGCGCCACCTTCCGTCTCCCCAGCGACACGCCCGGGTGCGCCGATCAGCCGGAAGTCCGCTTCAACGTCTGGGCATGGAACGCTCAGATGGGAATGATGGCTGCCACCGGCGGGAAGCAGACCGCAGAGGGAAGTTTGATGTGCGCCGAGAAGGTGAACCTCCATCTCCTTCGCGAGGATGACTCGAACAAGATGCAGGAGAACCTGGTGGCGTTTGCCACTGGTCTGAAGAACGGCGAGGCACAGCCGAAGGCGGGCGTCCACTTCGTCGGCATCATGGGCGACGGCAGCGCTCAGTTCCTCAAGGGACTGAACGACGTCCTGGGCAGGAAACTGGGGCCCGAGTACAAAGCGAAGATCATCGGCTCGACCGGTTTCTCTCGCGGTGAAGACAAGTTCATGGGTCCGGCCGAGTGGAAGAGCACTCCCGGCGCGTCGCGCGGCGGCGTGGTGGCCGGCGTGCTCCGCGACGGTGACTGGAACATCGCTCAGAAGTGGCTCGGCGACAACGGCCTGCGGAACAATCCGGACGAAAAGACATGGGATCCGGACGCCCTGAACTGGGTGGCCGCGGACAGCTATACGGATGCGGCGAAGAAGTACGTTGAAGGGTGGTCCGAGGACCGCAAGGTCATCCGGAACGGGAAACTGACCGGGGAAACGAAGCACGTCACGGTCAACGGCGTAGTCACCTGGACTCCCGGCGACGTCACCGTGGCCACCAAGCGCGGCGGACTGGTCTCCATCGTCTCGACGAAGGAGTACACCTCGCAGATGCCGCAGGTCATCATCGGCATCGACAAGTGGATGAAGGGCAACCGGCCCATCGTCGAAGGCATGCTCAGCGCGACCATGAAGGGCGGAGACGCGGTGAAGTCGAGCACGAAGGCACTGGACTTCGCGGCCCAGGTCAGTGCCAAGGTATACAACGAGGAGAGCGCCAGTTACTGGCTGAAGTACTTCAGCCCGGTCACGGAGCAGGACAAGCAGGGCATCACGGTCTCGCTCGGCGGCTCGTACGTCAACAACATGGCTGACAACCTCCTGCTGTTCGGGCTGGTCCCGGGCTCGTCCGATCTCCTCGCTGCGACCTACTCGAAGTTCGGTGACGTCGTGGTGCAGCAGTATCCGGAGCTCATCCCGGCGTATCCGCCGATCGACGAAGTCCGCGACCTCTCGTACCTCAAAGCCATCTCCGGCAACGCGCCGGTGGTAGCCGAAACACAGAAGCCGAAATATGAAGGCACGCCGTCAGCCAACCGCACGGTGGTCAGCAAGCGATCGTGGAACATTCAATTCGAGAGCGGAAAAGCCGCGTTCACGCCGCAGGCGCAGCAGACGCTGAATGAGCTCGCGCGCGAGCTGCTCGTTGCCGGCGGAACGCTGGTCGAAGTTCACGGGCACACCGACAACCAGGGCAGTGCCGACAAGAATCAACAGCTCTCCGAAGACCGTGCCTTCGCTGTGAAGCAGTGGCTGATGAACCAGTCGAGCGTCAACTTCCCATCGGAGCGCGTTTCGGTTCACGCACACGGCGCGACGAACCCCGTGGCGTCGAACGCGGCCGCTGAAGGCCGCGCCCAGAACCGCCGCGTCGAGATCGTTCTGACTGCTCAATAATGGCTCACTCAAATTCTCCGGCAGCAGCGTTTCTGCCCAACCGCTTAGTCAGCCCGACTGTGATGAAAATCATCATCGCCGGGCAGGCTGTGGTCGCGCTCACCATCTGGTGGCTTGCGCCGATGCGCATCCTTCCGCGGCCCGACGAGGTCGCGCGAGCGCTCGGATCGCTCTGGATGACGCAGGGGCTCGGCTATGAGCTGATCACGAGCCTGACGCTGAATATCCAGGCCATCGCCTGGTCGACTCTGATCTCGCTGATCCTTTCGTATCTCACGGTGATCCCGGCTTTCCGCCCGATCGCGGTGGCAGTCTCCAAGGGGCGCTTTCTCGGCCTGATCGGCCTGACGCTGATCTTTACTCTGGCCATCGGCGGTGGTCACGTCCTGAAGCTGTCGCTTCTCGTGTTCGGCATGACGGTCTTCTTCGTGACGTCGATGGCTTCGGTGGTGGTCGAGCTACCGGCCGAGACTTTCGACTACGCCCGGACCCTCGGCATGAAGGAATCGCGCGTGGTGTGGGAGGCTGTGATCCTCGGTACCGCCGACAGGGCCTTCGAAGTGATGCGGCAGAACGCAGCGATCGGATGGATGATGCTGACGATGGTGGAAGGCATCTCCCGTTCGGAGGGAGGCATCGGCGCGATGCTCCTCAATCAGAACAAGCACTTCCACATCGCCGAAGTGTTCGCCATTCAGCTCGTGATCCTGTTCGTCGGGATCGTTCAGGATTACGCCATCGGAGCGCTGCGCAGGCTGTTCTGTCCCTACGCCGGCTTGCTGGCCGTGCGGAGGTGATCGTGCAGGCCGCCCCCTACGAACTGAAAGACGTCGTCCTCGATGTGAGCGATGTGTCGCTCGCCATCGACGGCGTTCCCATCCTGAAGGACGTGCATTTTCAGGTGCGGGATGTCGTGCGCCCCAACATGACCCAGGGCCAGGTCATCGCCCTCCTCGGCCCCTCGGGCGTAGGGAAGACGACTCTCTTCCGCATCCTGGCCGGACTCAATCCCCCCGATCGCGGACATGTGCTGATCGGACCGCAACAGAAGCCGGTGCAGGCGGGTATGGTCGGCGTCGTCTTCCAGTACTACCGTCTCTTCGAGCACCGCACGGTGATGGGAAACCTACTGATCGCAGCGGGACTCAGCGGTTGTAAGGGCGAAACGAAACAGTCGAAGGCGCGAGAGATGCTCGAGCGATTCGGTCTGTCGGAGTTTGCCCGCCGCTATCCGGTTCAGCTCTCCGGCGGTCAGCGCCAGCGCGTGGCCATCGCCCAGCAGTTTCTCTGCAGCCAGCATCTGCTGTTGATGGACGAGCCATTCTCCGGACTCGACCCGATCGCCGTCGACAACGTCTGCCATCTGATCGCCGAGGTGTCGAATCTGGATGAGCTCAACACGACCTTCATCGTCACGCATAACATCGAAGCGGGACTCCAGGTCGCCGACACCGTTCTCCTGCTGGGACGCGATCGCGATCCCAGTGGCAGAGTCATCCCCGGCGCACACGTACAGCGCACCTACGACCTGATGAAGCTGGGTCTGTCGTGGAAGGAAGGCGTGGATCGGGAACCCGAGTTCCTGGAGCTGGCTCGCGAGGTTCGCGGTCGTTTTCGGGAGTTGTAGGTTTTGGTTGCCGGGTTGCTGGGTTGTTTAGTCTCGCGGTCTCGCGTGGGCGAAGCGGGTGCACGCCGAAGGCGGGCTTGAAGAACTGAGAAACTTCTTCCAAACCTCGACGCCGCCGGCGAAGGCGCCAGATCCGACATCGCGGACGCGATCACGTCCGCACGTAAATCTCCCGCCCAATCTCATCCTCCAGCGCGATCGACGTCGCGCCGCAGGCGATTACGCAGCTTGGCTTGCGGGCCACGAGGCGGATCTGGCTTCCGGGGACGATGCCGAAGGCGGCCAGCTTCTCCAGGCGGGCAAGAGTCTTCGGGGCGATGAATGCGATCGTCGCGGTGGCGCCGACCGGGAGGTCGATCACGCGCATCACCAGCGGCTCGATCTGTTTCGAGTACAGACGGCAGCAGTCGCCGCTCGGAATGCGTTTGTCGTGCGGGCAGATGGGCGGGTGACCTAGGAATGTGCAGACGCGGTCGACGACCGAATCGGAAAGCATGTGTTCCATCTCGCAGGCTGACTGTTCCGCATCCCTCAGTCCCGTTCCCATCGCTTCGAAGAACAGCACCTCGGCCAGGCGATGTCTCCGGACGATCCGTCTTGCGCGCGCGGTGCCGGACGCGGAGAGGCGCATCTCGGAATCGATGGCATCGCAGGCGACCAGCTCGTAGATCGCCGAGCGAAACGATGGGGCGTCGATCGTTGCGCCGAGGTCGTCGAGAGATCGCACCGGGCGATTTTCTTCGACCGCGTACCAGAGGTGTTCCAGCACTTCATCCGTTGCTGCGTGAATCATGAGACCTCCCCTGCTTAGGGCGTTGAAGGAGCCGTTGAAGGAGCGATGCGAGACGGCCGTTGCCAACGAACTCGTACCCGCATCGCGGGCAGCGCGACATGGCGCAGCCGGAAGAAAGAGGACAGGAGCCGTGACACGACTCCGCCTCGAAGTCGGTGCTGCACATCGGGCAGGCGAGCTCGCTCACAACACCACCCCGAACAGGTGGAATGTCGCGTTCATCAGCGCCCCGATGCCGAACGAGTAGACCAGGATGAAGGCCGCCATCGTCCATCCCACGCGGGCCCCGCGCTCCTTCAGCATCACCAGCAGGTTTGCGATGCAGGGGATGAAGAGCGTGATCACGGTCAGCGCCACCACGACCTGATTCGGCGTGAGGTGTCCTGCCTTCTGCATGGTGAAGAGTCCTGCCGCGCCGTAGTCGCGCCGCAGGAATCCGATGACGAACGCGTTGGTGGCCTCGGCGGGCAGACCGAGTCCGTGGACGATCAGTGGCGAGAGCGCGCGCTGGATCATGCCGAGGGCGTGGATCCAATCGAGAATGAACAACAGCACCGTTCCGATGATGAAGAGCGGTACCGCTTCCTTCAGATACCACTCCGCGCGCGCCGCGACCTTGATGACGATGTTGGTGATGCCCGGCATGCGCATCGGCGGAATCTCGAGCACGAAATCGGCGGGATCGCCGGGGACCACGCGCGCCGCCGCCCAGCCGACCAGACCGATCGTACCGAGCGTGATCCCGATCCAGATCAACGTCGCCGGTGCGCCAAGCGGCGCCAGCATCCCCATGATCACGCCGAGCTGCGCGGAGCAGGGGACGCCGAGGGCCAGCAGGAGTGTGACGATGGTCGACTCCTTCCTGGAGTCGAGGATGCGCGTAGTCAGCGTCGCCATCGTGTCGCATCCGAGACCTAGGACCATAGGCAGGACTGCCTTGCCGTTGAGACCGATACGGCGGAAGGCGCGGTTGAGCAACACCGCCAGCCGTGGCAGATAACCGGTGTCTTCCAGAATGCTGAAGAAGGCGAAGAACGTGATGACCACCGGGAGCACGATGGCGATGGCGTAGGTGAGGGCCATCGTGAGAACGCCGTACTGGCCGGCGAGCAGCTCGTGAATGAACCGCGGCGGATGCATGGCATCGAGGAGCCGGATTGCGTTCGGGTTGATGTACTTGCCGAAGAGGGTGGCCTGCATCCAGTCGACCATGATTCCCGCGCCGATCTTTCCGACGAAGAACCAGGCGAAGGCGAGGACGCCGGCGAGAATCGGCAGACCCCACACGCGGTGCATGCAGAGAGCGCCGATCTGCTCGCGGAAGTTTCCGCTGCGCCGCGTCGAAGCGGCGCCGGCCCGCGCGATGAGCGCATCCGCGGCAGCCACACGCGCGTGCGTGATGGCGATGCTCGCCGGCTGCGGGACCGATTCGCGCGCTTCGTCACAGGCGGCGAGGATGTCCGATGGGAGTAACGGACGAAGGGAGAGGTCGCCTGCGAGGATCGTGAGCGCCACGCCGCGGCAGCGCAGGTTCGCCGGCAGAATCGCCAGCAGCCGCTCGACAGCGCTCTCGATCGCGGCGGAGTACGTGACCCTGATCGCCGGCCTGGCCGCCCATGCGATCGCGTCGCGGAGGCGTCCGATGTTCCAGCGCCGCAACGCGGAGATTGCCACCACCGCCGACCCGATCTCGGTGGCGAGCGCGGCGGCGCTCACACTTCCGTCGCCGTCTCCGCTGTGAAGCTCGTCTGCCATGTTCAGGCAGACCACCAGCGGCACATCCATCTCCGCCAGTTGCAAGCTGAGGAGCATCGTGCGGCGAAGGTTGGCGATGTCGCCGACCTGCACCACCACGGCGTTCCCTTTGCGCTCCAGCAGAAGGTCGCGCGCGACGATCTCGTCCCCCGACTGCGGCAGCAGCGAGTTCACCCCGGGCGTGTCGATGATGATGCCGATATCCGACGAGGCGCTGGTCACCTCCACGGTGGTGCCCGGGTAGTTCGAAACGGTGGCATGCCGTTTGGTCAGCCGCGAAAAGAGCAGCGACTTGCCAACGTTGGCGTTTCCGATCAGTACGATTTCAGGTTGAGGTTGAGACATGGTCTCAGCCAATGTGAACCTCTCCCGAACACAAACTGGTGATGATCGTCACCCCCCTCGGTGACGCGGGTCGTCGCCTGCTCCGTCCTTGTGAAGCGAAGCTGTCTATCGGGAGGAGTCACATGAACGAGCTGACATTTGCCTTCGTCGGCGCAGGGGGCGACGGAGCGGTCGCGGCGGGAGACATCATCGCCGGAGCATGTGCCCGCGACGGGCTCCACGTCATCAAGACCGAGGCGTATGGGCCACAGATACGAGGAGGCGAATCCTCCGCGGTCGTACGCGTCAGCAGCGCGCCGATTCACGCACAGGCCGATTGCATCGACGTCCTGGTCGTCTTCAGTTGGGCTGACTTCGCTCGGTTCGAGAACGAGCTCGTGATCGCTGACGACGCCGTGATTCTTTGCCAGGCAGGAGACGAACCGCCGGCCGCGCTCACGGGCCGCGCTATCTATCCAATCGCATTCAAAGGCGTCTCGAAGAACGTGACCGCGATCGCCATGCTCGCCACGCTCTTCGGACTACCGCTCGAAGGCATCCGGAGCGCGGTGGCGAAACGGTTCTCGAAGAAGAAGCAGGCGGTGATCGACGCAAACCTGGAGGCCTTCGACCTCGGTATGGCCGAGGCGGAGAAGATCACCGTTACGAAACGGCTGACGTACGAGCGAAGCGAACCGCATCTGCTCATGTCGGGCAACGAAGCGTCGGCGTTCGGTGCCATTCACGCCGGCTGCCGCTTCTTCGCCGGATATCCGATCACTCCGTCCACCGAGATCCTGCAATTCCTCGCCGTCTGGCTTCCGAAGCTGCGCGGCACCACGCTGCAGACCGAAGACGAGCTGGCCGCGATCGGCGCGGTCATCGGCGCCTCCTTTACCGGCGTCAAGTCGATGACGGCAACCTCGGGGCCGGGACTCTCGCTCATGGCTGAGATGCTCGGCCTGGCCTCGATCGCCGAGATCCCCGCCGTGATCGTCAACGTCCAGCGTGGCGGCCCGTCGACCGGCATCCCGACCAAGAGCGAACAATCCGATCTTCTCCACTCCGTCTTCGCCAGCCATGGTGACACTCCGCGAGTCGTCATCGCCTGTTCGGACGTCGAGGAGTCGTTCCACGCCACCGTCGACGCCTTCAACATCAGCGAAGAGTTCCAGATCCCGGTGATCGTCCTGACCGATCAGTCGATCGCTCAGCGGCGCGAGACGCTCGACGCCGGCGCGCTCGTACACGACGTACACGACCGGGTGACCGCAACACCGGCGGCGCTCGCCGATTACCACCGCTACGTCGATACGCCGAGCGGTGTCTCGCCGATGGCTCTTCCGTCGACGCCGGGCGGCATGTATCAAACGAACGGCCTGGAGCATGATGAGCGCGCCCGGCCCAATTCGTCGTTCGTCGTTCACGAGCAAATGAACGCCAAGCGCTACCGCAAGCTCGACGGCATCGCTGAGCGTTATCCCCTCTTTCGCCGCTTCGGCGCCGCCAGACCGCGCCTCGGCGTGATCTGCTGGGGCTCGACCGTCGGACCGCTCCGTGAGGCTGCCGGCCGCCTCGGTGACGAATCCGGAATCGGCGTCTTCGCGCCGCAGCTCCTCATGCCGCTGCCTGTGGCACCGCTGCAGGAGTTCATCGACTCGTGCGACGAGTTGCTCATCATCGAGCTGAGCTACTCCTCGCAATTCGAACGCTACCTGCGCGGCTTCGCCGACTTCCCACGCAAGCGCACGCATCTCTACAAACGCTCCGGCGGCAAAGCGCTCACCGCCGCCGAGATCGAAGGCGAGCTGCAACGTCTGCTCGCGCGCAATGAGAATCTGGCAGGAGTGACCGCATGACCACGGAACCGTATGCAGTGCAAGACTACAAGACCGATCTCAAACCGGTGTGGTGTCCCGGCTGTGGCGACTTCGCCGTCCTCAACTCCGTCTACCGCGCCCTGGCCGATCTGAAATTCGAGCCGCACGAGACCGTCGTCGTCTCCGGCATCGGCTGCTCCTCGCGGCTGCCGGGCTACGTCGACACGTACGGATTCAACTCGCTGCACGGCCGCGCGCTCCCGATCGCCACGGGCGCGAAGCTGGCCGCGCCGAATCTCCACGTCATCGCCGTCGGCGGCGATGGCGACGGCCTCGCGATCGGCGGGAATCACTTCATGCACGCCGCAAGGCGCAACGTTGATCTCGCCTACTTCATCATGGACAACGAGATCTACGGCCTCACCAAAGGGCAGGCCGCACCGACCACGCCGCACGGCGACAAGACGAAGTCGACCACCTACGGCAACCCCGAGATCAGCATCGACCCCTGCAACCTGGCCATCGCCCTCGGCGCCAGCTGGGTGGCCCGCGCCTTCGCCGGCGATGTCAAGGGAACGACCGAGCTGATGAAAGAAGCGATCACGCACCACGGCTTCGCCTTCCTCAACATCATCTCCCCCTGCGTAACCTGGCGCGGCGATGATCAGATGAAGCTCCTGCGCCCACTGGTCCGCCCCGTACCGGCGGATCACATCCGCACCGACCGCGAGGCGGCGCTGCGGTTCACGAATGAGCCCGATGACCGGCTGACCGCCGGCGTGCTCTTTTCCACCCCGCGCGCCTCTCTGCTCGACGAGATGATCGACATCCGCGAACGGGCGTCAGGCGTGTTGATGCCGCCGGGGAGGGAGGAAATTCTGGCAACCTTTGCGTGAATTGGTTCAGTCTCTGTGGTGAAATCCCAAATCACAAAAGAGACTTCATGCCTAATCTTCGAGCGATTGAGATCAAAGCGTTTGTGCCGGCGAAGGACTTCGAGTTGTCGAAGCGCTTCTATCAGGACGTTGGCTTCACCAAGGCGTCCGATGCAAACGGGGTTGCCTACTTTCATCACGGAGAGGCGAGCTTTCTGCTCCAGGACTTCTACGTGGAAGACCTTGCCGGGAACCTCATGATGCATCTCCTGGTAGAGGATGTCGATTCGTGGTGGAACCAGATTCACGAGGCGGACATCGCTGGGAAGTACAGCGTGAAGGTCACAGAAATCGCGCTGCAGCCGTGGCGGATGCGAGACTTCGTTCTCGCCGACCCGTCAGGAGTCATGTGGCGAATCGGTCAGAACAGTGACTGACCGTCAGTCTGCATCCACTGTAATCGTCTCCACTCGATCACCGCGCTCCGTCTGGTCGACCACTGCGGTCATTCCGGCGGTGACGCGGCCAAAGATCGTGTAGCCGCCGTCGAGGTGCGGTTGGGGGGAGTGCGTGACGAAAAACTGCGAGCCGCCGGTGTCAGGGCCGGAGAGGGCCATGCCGACGGCGGCGCGGGTGTACTTCTGCAGGTTGATCTCGTCGCGAATCGCGAAACCGGGACCTCCTTCCATATCGTTGCGAGGGTCGCCTCCCTGGATGACGAAATTCGGGACCACGCGCATGAACGAGCTGTTGTCGAAGTACTTCGCGCGGGCGAGCTGCGCGAAGTTCCATGTCGTGATCGGCGCGTCCTGCGTGAGGAGCGCGATCCGGATGTTGCCTCGGGTCATGTGAATCGTCGCGGTATGCGGCTGGCGGGACCAATCTACGATCTGTGCGTAGTCGTTTCGCGTCACCGGCAGTGGCGTGTACTGCGGGCGCGGTTGCTTTAGCTTCTGCTCGATGGCGTCGGCGGCGATGCGGCGAACCACTGGATCGCGATCCGTGAGCTGGCTGCGCAGGACGCTCTGGCGTTCCGGATAGTCGAGCTCGGCGAGGGAGCCGATCGCGGCCAGGCGTGCGTCATTCTGTTTGTCGTTTCTTGCGCGTTGCTCAGCCGCCTGCAGCGTGGCTGGTTTGTGGGCGTCCTTCGACTTCGCGTACCGGCCGATGGCGTAGCCGCGCACGATGACGTCGGGGTCGTCGAGTGCGGCCAGGATCAGAGGGAGATTGACCTCGATGTGATCGTCGGCAATCGTCGCCATCGCCTGTGCGCGGACCAGTGGATCGGCATCGTGGGAGTATCGCTCGCGGACGGCGTCGGAGACCGCGGTGGCAGCCTCGAGCACGCGCACCTTGGCCCAGCCGCTCAGAACCGCGGGCAGCAACTTCTCGTCGCCGAGGTTCTTCGCGATCGCGCCGGCGGCCAGCTCGCGGTTCCAGCGGTCGCCATTCGCGGCGATGTCCAGGAGGCGCGATCGCGCCGGTTCGCTTTGTACGGCGTAGTAGCCAAGGGCGTCGATCGATGATGCGCGGGTGCCGGGATCAGGATCCTCGAGCAACCCGAGCAGGCGCTGCACATCCTGCGGCATTTGCGAGCGCTCGATGACGTGGCGGTCTTTGGCGGCGAGCCGCGCGATTGCCACCACCGCGTTTGTCCGCACCCACGGGTGCGGATCCAGCAACGCGTCGAGCAACAGAGGCAGCGACTCCGGAGAGCCGATCCGGCCCAGCGCGGACATGACGTTGGCGCGCGTCTGATGATTCGGTTCGTTGACCAGGAGCTCCAGCCGGGCTCGTGCCGGCGCATACGCGCGGCGCGCCAGGTCGTACGCCGCTTCCTCGCGGACGTGCGGTGACGGCGATGCCAGGGCATCCGCGGCGATCGACGATGCTTCGTCGGACTTGAAACGAAACACGAAGCGGATCGCCCGCGCGCGGACACCTTCCGGCGTCTGCGCGGATGTGAATGCGGCGTAGCGCGCCAGCGGCACCTTCGCGGCGAGCTTCGACAGCGCCTCGACCGCCTCCGCGGCGACGGTGCCATCCGCGTCGCCCGCGAACTGCAGCAACGCTTCGACGGAGGCCGGATCGCCAATCTGTCCCAACGCGAACGCCGCCGTGGCTCGAACGTTGGCGTCCGGATCGCTCACGAGCGTCACGAGCTGAGCCACGCCAGCCTGCCGTTCGCCCTCGTCGCGCACGCCATTGCCGTTCGCATCCACAAACGTATGCGGACCGATGCGCCCGAGGGCCAGAGCCATGCGGGCGCGATGCAAGGGGTTTGGATGATGGATACCCCAATCAGCGAGCGCCGCGTCGTACTCTCGCCGGTCTTCCGCCTGCAGGATGCGCACTTCCTCTTCGATGGTGAACCCATAAACATGAGGCGCGGGCGGCGCTATCGGGGGTGGTTGAGGAGAGGGAGCGGCAGTCGTGCAGGCGATCGCGAGGATGATGAGCGGAGCGAAGGCAGCGGTGCGCATTCAGGATTCTACCCACATGAAGGGTGTTGTCCGTCGAGGGGCCTAAATCAAAGAGCGCTTCGAAGTCAGTGAGCCTCGACAGCCCGCAACAGTCCACATGACCCTTGCCACCAACCCCGGCCTGAACGACACTGCCGCCTGCATGTCCATCTCCGCCGCGATTGAAGCGCAGAATCTTGCCCGCCGTTACGGCCGCCGATGGGCGCTTTCGGACGTATCGTTCTCGCTTGCAGGCGGCGACGTCTTGATGCTGGCGGGACCAAACGGTTCGGGAAAGTCGACGCTGCTGAGAACCCTGGCGACGGCGGTCAGGCCGGATGGAGGTTCGGCGCGCATCGGTGGCTTCGACGTCGCCCAGGAGCGCGAAGACGTCAGGAAACTCGTCGCGCTGCTCAGCCATGCCTCGTATCTCTACGATTCGCTCACCGCGCGCCAGAATCTGGCCGTGGTCGCCGACCACCTCGGACGCTCCCGCCGCGGCATCGAGGAATTGCTCGACCGCGTCGCACTGGGTCGCCGCGCCGACGACGCGGTGTCCACGTTCTCGGCCGGCATGCGCAAGCGCTTGTCGTTCGCGCGCGTCCTGCTTCAGGAGCCGCGCGTGGCGTTGCTCGATGAGCCCTACGGCCAGCTCGACCCTGGCGGCTTCGTCCTCGTCGATGACGTCGTGCGCGAATTGAAGGCTGGCGGAACCACCGTCATCATGGCAACGCACCAGCTCGAGCGTGGCGCTACCGTAGCCGATGACGCGCTGCTGCTCGAATCGGGGCGGGTGGCGTGGCAGGGGAAAGCCTCCGAGGCCCCATGTTGATCGCCGCGCTCCGCAAAGAGCTCCTCCTGCAGTGGCGAAGCCGTGCGCAATTCATGGCTGTCTTTGTTTTCGGTGCGGCGGCGCTACTCCTTTTCAGCTTTGCCGTCGGGCCGGTGGCGGAGATGTTGCGGCAGTTCTCGGCCGGATTCCTCTGGCTGGGATTGCTGCTCTCATCGACGCTCACTCTCGCCGAGAGCTTCCACGCGGAGATGGAGAACCGGGCGCTGGAAGGACTGCTGCTCCTGCCGGCCAATCCGCGTGCGCTCTACTACGGCAAGGCCATCGCCAACTGGCTGCAACTCGTCCTCCTGGGCATCGCCCTCGTGCCGGTGATGGTCGTGCTCTACGACGCGGGTACGACGCGAATCGGTCCTCTGATCGGCGTCATCGCACTCGGCGCGGCGGGGCTCTCCGCGCCGGGCACGCTCTACGCGGCCATGACGGCACAGGTGCGCTCGAAGCAGACGCTATTGCCGTTATTACTGTTTCCGCTTATCGTTCCTGCGTTACTGGCGTCCGTAAAAGCGACATCATTGATCATCCTCGGCGATCCGATGAATCAGGTGACAGCCTGGATCGTGCTTCTGGTCGCCTTTGATGCGATCTACTGGTCGCTGTGCGGACTTCTTTTTAGTCGAGTCGTCGAAGAATGAGGCCCTAACCTGATGAAACGGAATCTGTTCTGGCTGGCCATCGCGCTGCTCGCTGCGGCGGTCTATTGCGGGCTCATCGTCACGGTGGGCGAGCAGTACCTACGCGCCGATCTCTCCCTCGGCCTGCCCGTCGGGGCGCGAACACTCATCGCCCTTCTCGGCGGCCTCGTGGCGCTCGTTCTTCTCATCGTCGCCGACGACTTCAGAAACCTCTCCCGGCCCAAAGCGCTTGCTGTTGCCGGCGCGCTCTTCCTCATGGTCGGCTCGTATTTCGGGCTTTTCGTCGCGCCGCCCGAACAGTTCATGGGGGACATTCAGCGGATCATGTACGTCCACGTGCCGACGGCATGGTTCGCGCTCGTGGCCCTGACGCTCGCCTTCGCCAGCGCAGTCGTCTACCTCTTCGGCGGCGACTACGACTGGGACGCGCGAATGGAGGCGTCGATTGAAGTCGGTGTGGTGCTGGCCTTCCTTCTCTGCTGCCAGGGCTCGATCTGGGCCAAACCGACCTGGGGTGTCTGGTGGGATTGGGACCCGCGGCTGACGACCACTGCCGTGCTGCTGTTCGCGTTCCTCGGCATCCTGGCGCTGCGGAAGTTCGTCGACGATCCGTACAGGCGGGCCATGTGGTCGGCGGTGGCAACGATCATCGCGTACGTCGATGTCCCGATCGTTTACTTCTCGGTGAAGTGGTGGAACTCGCTGCACCAGCAGCAGTCGAATCCGAACACGGTTTCCAAGCCCTTTTGGATTCCCCTGCGTGCCAGCGCCTTCGGTATTCTGCTGCTCATGACAGCGTTCATCATGCTGCGGGCCCGGGTCGCGGCGCTGCGGCTGAAACATGAACTGGCGCCGCCGCCGCTCACCGGTGCCGAGATTGGGGAATCTGTATGAACGGAGTGGTCTCGGGCGGCTGGAACTTCGTCGTCGCCGCGTACGCGGTGACAGCGCTGGTGCTGCTGATCTATGGCGTGACGGTGATCACGAGGCTGCGTGATGAAATCTCCCGCGCCTCGGAAGAGAGGTAAAGAAAATGAGCGCTATGAACACGAAACCGACTGCCAGCGCGGCATCTCGCCGCAAAACGCGCCTCTTCATGGCCGGCGCATTCCTCGTCGCCGCCGCGGCGTTCGTCGTCATCGCCGCGGGCGGCATCAACAAGAACCTCGTCTACTACTGGACGCCGGCCGACCTGCACGCTGCCGGCGACAAGGCCTACGGCGCGACGATCCGCCTCGGCGGAATGGTGGCGAAGGATTCCGTGAAGAACCGTAACGGCGCCTCGGGGCTGGAGTTCGACGTCAAGGACGCCACCGGCATCGTTCACGTAAAGTCCTCCGGCGTACCGCCGCAGATGTTCCGCGAGAACATTGGTGTCGTCGTCGAAGGGACGATGACCCGCTCCGGCTACTTCCAGTGCAACCGTCTCATGGTCTCGCATAGCAACGAGTACCGCGCACCCAAGGGTGGGCACAAGATGGACAAGGAGGAGCTGCAGAAGCTGATGCGGACGACGGAAGGGTTGAAAGACTAACTATGACCGCCGCACTCGGACGTTTCCTCATCCTTGCCTCGGTGCTGGTCTCGACGACCGGGGCCATCATCGCCTACGCCGCGGGAGCCAAGCGCTCTCCGGAGGGGCTGCGCTGGTCGCAGCGATTCGCGTATGCGTTTGCGGCCCTCATGCTCGCCGCGACCGGCGTGATGGAGTACGCCCTCATCACGCACGACTTCAGCGTGGAATACGTCGCGCATGTCGGCTCCACGCAGGTCCCTTTGTGGGTGACGATCGTCAGCCTCTGGTCGTCGCTGGAAGGGTCGATCCTCTTCTGGGGCTTCATCCTCGGCATCTACATAGCGGCGACGACGTGGATCAATCGCAATGACCACCAGGAGTACATGCCCTTCGCCATCGGCACCTGGCTGTCGTGCGGCGCATTCTTCAGCTTCCTCATCGCCGGTCCCGCCAATCCGTTCCTGACCATCGCCAATCCGCAACTCGATGGACCGGGCCCCAATCCTCTGCTGCAGAACCATCTCCTGATGATCATCCACCCGCCGATGCTCTACCTCGGCTACGTCGGTATGACCATCCCGTTCGGCTTCGCCATCGCGGCGCTCCTGCGCGGCCGGCTCGGACAGTCGTTCCTTCGCCCCCTCCGGGCATCCCTGCTCCTGCCCTGGGTCTTCCTGACGATCGCGATCATGCTCGGCGGCTGGTGGGCCTACGAGGTTCTCGGCTGGGGTGGTTACTGGGCATGGGATCCGGTCGAGAATGCCTCGCTGCTGCCATGGCTTACCGCCACCGCGGCGCTCCACTCGGCCATCGTCATGGAACGGCGCGGCGTGCTGAAGGGATGGACGGTCACCCTCATCCAGGCCAGCTTCCTCCTCACCATCCTCGGCACGTTCATGACCCGCTCGGGCGTCTTCAACTCGGTCCACTCGTTCACGCAGAGCGCCATCGGACCGACGATCCTCATCTTCCTGGCCGCGGTGCTGCTCTTCTCGGTGGCCCTGCTCGCCTTACGCATCGACTCCCTCGAAGCCGAGGGGAAGCTCGACAGTGCCGTCAGCCGCGAGGGGATGTTCCTTGTGAACAACCTCTTCTTCGTCGTCCTCACGTTTACGGTGCTGATCGGCACCTGCTTCCCTCTCATCGTCGAAGCGATCAAAGGGAAGCAGATGAGCGTGGGCCGTCCTTACTTCGACGCGATGGTGGTGCCGATCGGTACGGCACTGCTGTTCCTGCTCGGTGTCGGCCCGGCATTGCCGTGGGGGAAGGCTTCGAGGAAAGAGATCCAGAACGCCTTGCTCCCGCCGCTGATCACGGGAGCGATCGTCCTGATCGTTGGATACGCAATGGGCGTGCGCAACGGATGGACGCTTCTCACGCTGCTCTTCGGTGGCTACGCGGCACATGTGACGTTCGCGCAGATGTGGCTGCCGCTCCGGCAACGTTTGAAACGGGGCGACTCCTTCGGGCCGGCCCTCCTCGACGCGCAGCTTCGCCGCGGACGGCGCCGCTTCGGCGGATACATCGTCCACGCCGGCGCGGTGCTCGTCTTCGTCGCTATCGCGGTCAGCAGCACGATGCGGACGCAGCAGGAAGCATCGTTGACTCGCGGCCAGAGCACCACCTTCGCCGGTTACACAGTCACGTACATCGGCTCCGAAGAACGTGCAGAACCGCATCGCAAGTCGACCATCGCGCGGTTCAACATCACGAAGGATGGCAAAGCCGTGACCACGATGGAGCCGCGCATGAACCAGTACGCGGCGATGCGCGAGCCGGTCGGCACGCCGGCCGTTTACTCGACGATTGCCGGCGACTACTACATCTCGATCATGAACATGCAGGGTGATCAGGCCGGAGTGCTCATCATCAACATGCCGATGGTGGGCTGGATCTGGTTTTCCGTGCTGATGATGGGCGCGGGCGGGTTGATCGCGCTGATTCCGGCGCGGCGCCGCACCTATGTTGTGGTGCCTGAAACGGCCGTAGCGACCGGCGACGGGGCGGTGGCGTGAATCGAACGGTCCTGATCATCGGAGTGATCATCGTCGCGCTGGTCGTCTTCGTCCTCTTCGCCGGTCTTGGCAAAGACCCGCAGCACATCGACTCGCCGCTCATCGGTAAGCCGGCTCCGTCGTTCGCGTTGAAGGCGGTCGGCACCGGTGAGACCGTTGATCTCGCAACGTTGCGCGGCAAGCCGGTCATCGTCAACTTCTGGGCGACCTGGTGCGGGCCGTGTTACGAAGAGCACCCGACACTGGTAGCCAACGCCCGCAACCTGCCGAATGTGCAGTTCGTCGGCGTCGTCTTCAACGACACGGATGACAAGATCCTCCGCTTCCTCTCCGAGCGCGGTTCGGCGTACCCGAACCTTCTCGATACCAACGGTAAGACGGCCATCGCCTATGGCGTCGGCGGCGTGCCGGAGACGTATTTCATCAACCCTGCAGGCGTGGTCGTAGCCAAGTTCGAAGGCCCGTTGTCCACTGAGCTGCTGCAGGAGAACCTGGCGAAGGCACTGCGATGATCGCGACTCTCTTACTGCTGGTTCTGATGCAGGTCAAAGTGCCTGACGCCGAGCAGTTTGTCGGCCCGCCGCAAGGGACTCCGCTCGCCGGCCCGCAGCTAGAGCGCCGCACGATGGAGATCTCTTCCGAGCTGCGCTGCCCGGTCTGCCAGGGTCTGGCCATCGGCGACTCGCCGTCGCTGATGGCTGCCAACATGAAGGCGCAGGTTCGGGAGATGCTCTCGCGCGGCTACACCGAGCAGCAGATCCTCAGCTTTTTCGAAAAGTCGTACGGCCAGTTCGTCCTGCTCAAACCCAAGTTTCAGGGAGTGAACACGCTGGTCTGGATCCTGCCGGTGCTGGCCATGGCCCTCGGCTTCGTGCTCGTCGTGTCGAAGGCGAAGAAGCTGGAGACCGCGCCAGCGGCACATGCGGCGACTGCCGCACCGGCTGCAGAAGCTGATGATGATCCATATTTGGCACGCGTCCGCGAGATGGTGGAGAAACAATGACTGACTGGTTCAGCGCCGCCGGGATGATCCTCTCCGGCGTCATCGCCGGCTTCATGTTCTGGTACGGGATGAAGGGACGCGCCTCCGCAAAGCCGGACCTGGAGCGCCTCGATCTCGAGGCCAAGCGTGACGCCTTGCTGCAGCAACTGCGCGAGATGAAGGAGACCAGCGGCAGCGCCGATGAACAACGGCGCCTTGAACGCGAAACCGCTGATGTACTGCGCAAGATCGATCAGAAGGCTCCGAAGGGTGGCGGTGCTCGCACCGCACCTTCGAAGTCGGCGGAGCCGGCACCTGCGATCGCGGACGTCAATATCGCCGCCCTGACGCGCGCCGCCTCAATCCGCGGCTTCATCTGGGGCGCGGCATCGGTAGCGGTGATCGGCGGTATCGGCTGGTTCGTCACGCAGCACGCCACGCCGAAGACCGAAGGGACGACCGGCGGCACTCCGATGGCGTCATCGCCACAGGCATCCCCGTCGCAACAGCAACAGCAGCAGCCCGACGCCGCTCTGCAGCAGATCGAAGCGGCGGTAGCGAAGTCGCCCGACGATCTGGAGATGCGCAACCAGCTCGCCAAGGCCTACTTCGAACGCGAGAACCTGATGGGTGTCTTCCAGCAGTCCCAGTACATCCTCCAGCGCGCCCCCAACGATGCCCGCGCCCTGACCTATCAGGCCCTGGTGCGTATGTCGATGGGCCAGCGCGATGGAGCAGAGGAAATGCTCCACCGCGCCATCAAGTCGGACCCCCAACTCACCGACGCCTACGTCGCCCTGGCCTGGGCTCTTGTTCAGCGCGGCAAAGTAACCGACGCGGAAGGAATGATTGCCGAAGCCGGCCGCCGCCATCCCGAACAGCAAGCCCGCCTCGCCGAGGTGCTGACGCGGATGAAGGAACAGGCCAAGAACCCGCCGCAGCCCCCCGCCGCTCCCGCCACTGCTTCCTCCGCCCCCTCCGCTCCTGGTTCATCCTCCGCCCCAACCAGCGGTCCCTCGATACATCTAACGTTGTCGCTGCAGGGAGCGAAGCCATCAGCGAACGCAGTGCTCTTCATCATCGCCCGCGCCGCCGGCCAGACCGCCGGCCCACCCGCGGCAGTGAAACGCATCATGAATCCGACCTTCCCCATGGAGATCGACCTCACCGCCGCCGACTCCATGATGGGCCAACCCCTCCCTCCCACCCTCCGCATCGAAGCCCGCCTCGACTCCGACGGCGACGCCATGACCAAGGACCCATCGGATCCACATGCGATGCAGGATGGTGTCGCCAGCGGGACGAAGGTGTCGCTGGTATTGAAGTAGGTATCCCGCGGTCTTGGATTGTGATATCAGTCAGCACGCAGCCTTCTCAACCTAGTCTTCGAGGTGTACCTCTAGGTGCCGCTCGGCCCACAGATGTCCTTCGTCAGCTAAGCTAAGCTAACGTCTTGAATTCGGTGAGCCCTCGTGCAGAAGCGATATTGGTAAGACGCCGCGCCTCGTCTCGAACGTCGGCGTCGTCGTGCGCGATGCCACGCTGAACGAGCGCTCGGAGGGCTTGTCGCGCCGCGTTGACCTGGACCGCGTCCGTCTCGGCCTCTGTCATACCGCGAGCCGCTGAGATCACACGCCGCGCATCGGAAGACCACATCTGGTCCAGAGCTTCGACCAGCAAGGTATACTGAAAGAACCGCACTCCCCGGTTGGCAAGCGTCATGAGCTGATCGAGCGCCCATTCGGTCCGGAACCGTCCTGAGAGAAACCAGTCATCGAATGCCCGCAGTTCGGCATTGTCCGCGCCATTCTCAAGGCGCCATGTCCAGAGGTCAATGAACTTCTGAAGCAGCTCGTCACTCGGTGTCTCAGACCGAACTTCGGTGGCCACACGCCAGAGCGTATGGTAGCGAAGCGGCGCCGACGCGACGGCGAAAAAGCGCGCCAAGAGGTCTTCACTAGCAAATGTCAGGTCGCCGTACGCTGCCAGAAGCATGAGGTGTTGCGCAACAAGCTTGTCTGCTTCCGACGCCTCGCCCTTCGGATCCAGCGCGTCGATCGCCTCCTCATATCGCCGACGGAGTAGTCGAGCCGATTCGGCGCTGATGCCATCGTGTAGATACCCCTGCCAACTTGCCTGGCGGAGTTCCGACGGTTCGCTGAAGATCGTATCCACGTGGGATCGAGCCCACTCTGCATCCAGCCGGAGAAGTGTCACGAAGAGCCTGCCAATCGCAAAACGCACGGATGGCGACGCTTCGAGACAAGGATCGAGACGCTCTTCGATCGCCGCGTGCAGCGCCTGACGAAGAGCCGCGTCCGTAGGATAGGTGCTCGCCAAGAGCACGAATATGCGTATTGCCTTGCTGCGAACCGAGCCGATCGCGTTGGCGAGCCACCGCTCAGATGCACTTGGATAGTCCGCCTCATCCTCGGCCGACGGATTGGGATCGCGTGTGAGCTGCATGAGTAGCCGGGTCACGGTAGAGAGCGCGGCTTCAGGAAGCGATCGCCGTCCGACTGCGTCTTCAAGCAGGTCGAGGACCGCGAGGAATACATGGAGCCAGCTCTTCTCGTGATCGTCGCCAGAAGCGAGCCGGTGATCATTTATCCGCCGTGGCTGACGCACAATCCACGTGAAGAGCGCGAGAGCGGGCGTTAGGTCAAACCGTGCGCCGTTCTTGAGCGCCTCCCCAAGTCCCCCGACAACGCCGCGGACATACACCGGCGTGAGTCCGCGCAAGACTTCAATCGCGTCGGCGTATTCGTTGGGGCGCATGGCGACGACGGCGCGTAGCTCTTCGGCAAGCGCCCCTGGACTGTCCATCGACATCGTGTGCAAGTCCAGCGGACGCGGCGTCCAGGCTCGCAGATATTCGACGATCTCCGGCAGTTCCATGAGCGCGAGCTGTTGGCGAGTGAGCGGGGTTGTTGTTGCCACAAACTGGGCGTGCGACAGGGCCGGCGTTTCCCGCGCTGGTGTCGGCCCAAACTCTTCTCGACGCTGTGCGGCGAGGGCGGCAAGTGTCGGCGGAAGAGGTTCGGGCAACCGGCCGAGCTGGCGCCATTGCTGGCGTCGTCGTACTTCCTCGTCTGTCGAAGGTGCGACAGTCTCGATGCATACCGTGATCGCTGTGCGAGCGTTGTTAGTTAGAGAATTGCGGCCAATGCGCGCGCAGAAGTTGCGTCATCTCCCGCCAACAATCGTCGCTGCTTAGCAGATCGCACTGTGACGCGAGCGCACCTGCGAGTTCGCAGTCCGTACCGAGCGAAGCGACGTACAGCGCGATGCGCCGTTCGATGTTCCAGGACCGCGCGGAAGCCATTCGACGATCTGCCGTCGAGAGTCGTGATCGGTCGAGGGCAATCCTGCGGCGCCATCGCGCAACGCGTCGATCATGGCGTCTCGAAGATCGCCATGGTCGTTGTCTTCGCTCTCCTCAATCGTCGGCCGCCACACCGAGCAGGCTGCTGCACTCGACACGCGACTGCGAAGATCGCTGGTCATCCAGAAGACCATGCCGGACGAGGCAACCGCGCAATGGAGGCGATCTGCTTCGTAGGGGGCATATTCGGTTCTGTGTCACCCCCTTAGCGTATGACCCACCAGGAGTATTGGACGAGATGACCTACAAGGCTTTTGTTTCGTCAACGGTATCCGACTTGCGAGAACACCGGGCGTACGTCATCGGAGCACTCCGATCCTCCGGCTTCGAAGTGGACTCGATGGAAGATTGGAGTGCGGATGCGGATGCCCCGCGTGAGTTTTCAGTCGCTCGTCTGAAGGGTTGCAACCTCTGCATTCTTCTAGTCGGATTCCGGCGCGGTTACATCCCTGAGACCGGAGAGCGGAGCATCACACAACTGGAATACGACGCGGCCCGAACACACCACATCGATGTCCTCCCCTTCCTCCTGGAAGAAGTGGCCGCAGATCCTGCGTTCGACGAGCGTTCGAGCGATAGAGGTGTGGACGCCTGGCGCGAGACGATACGTCGGCAGCGAGTGGTCGGTTTCTTTGGTCTACCCCCTGATTCCGTCCCGATCGAGTCAGCACTGGCTCGGTGGGTGGTTACCAGAGAATCCCGCCGAGCGCTCCGCTTCCGTCAAACGATCGTCGCGGCACTTGTCGTCGCCTTACTGGTGTTGGTCTCCTTCGCTGCGTACGTGGTTCATGCTTATCGGACCCCAAGCCTGCGTCGACAGTATCTCGGTCGGTTCCTGGCATTCGACGACCCTGTCTTGTTCAATCATTCTGACGATGGCACCTACGAGATCGCGAGGCCGATCGCCACATATGCAGCATTGCGGCACGAGGCGAACTTCGGGAGCGACATTCTCGCAACAACACAGTCATTTGACATCCTTGCGAATAATGCTCAATTCGTCCGGACGGATCAAATCGAAAATATCAAGGCGATTATCCGTCGCGGAGCACGCGTCCGATTCATCCTGTGGGATTACACACCGTCGAACCGCCCCCAATACATCGCCTTCATCCAGGCGACCAATCAGGCGGCGATGCTCGATGAAAGCATCGGTGGCGGTTTCGCGACACACAAAGTTTTGCGGAGTCTTCGTGATGAGATCCGCAAAGACCGGAAAACTTACCCTGGCACTCTCGATTTTCGATGGAATAACCGGCCTCTGTTCTACACGATGTGGATTCGAGATCCAGATGTGCCACGGAATGCACTCGGCCACCTCAGTACTCACTTTTATCAAGGACAACCGGCTTGGCCGTCATTTCGCGTTTCCGCGCGCGACAGCAGCGCGATGCTCAAGAACATGCGCGCCGAGTTCGAGACAGCATGGAGGACATCCCTGATCGCCCTACCTAAACAACACTGACCCGCTGGGCGGAGGAGTGAGAATTGGAGAATTGAAGGGTGTGACGGGATTCGAACCGGTAAGCATCACGTTCGCCCAGGGAGGTCACTGTGTTTGTCGCTGGCGAGTGGCACCATAGTGCGGGCACATCGCTCAAATCACCCGCGCGATGGCCGGAATCCTCCGAAGGCCCGCACTGGCAAGCCAGCTCGCGCTGATCGTACCCACGGTCACCACGCCGAACTTCGCGATCGCCGGTAGCGGTGCATCGAGCAACGCGAACTGCAGCCAGCTCACGCAGGCGTAGTGCAGGATGTAGATCCCGTAGGCATTCGCGCTGAGACTGTTTCCGATGGGGTTGCCGTTTCGGGCGTAGCGGGCGAAGAGGGCGATAGTTGTCAGCGAGAAGGATGCACAGGTGACGACGAAGGCGAAGTTGGCGAAGGTCAGGAGGGAGGTGGGTGGGGATCCCTTCTTGAGGGCGCCGATGATTGCGATGACGGAGCCGATGAGGACGACGAATGCGAGGAGGGCAGTCGTGAGCCAGAGTTCCCACCGTCGGGCGAGCCTTTCCGTCGCGGGCGAGCAGGCCGCGGTCGAGTCCGTAGGCTCCGGCTCCGATGCCAGCGAAGAAGTAGAGGGCGTAGTTGAGGAGTCTGCTGATTTGACGAAGAACGGTCCGAAGCTGACCCAGCGCAGGGGATCGAATTTGGCTGCCATCGGGAGGTAGGCTAGGGCGGAGAGGGCGACGAATGCGGCGAAGTAGACGACTGGTTTTGACGAGAGGCGTTCGGTGATCCGGCCAAGGAGATTGCCGAAGCGGGGGGCGATGGCGAAGATCGCGGCGGCTACGCAGCCGAAGGCGAGGAGGACCCAGAGGAACCACGCTGGTCCGGCAGGCCACGCGCTGAGCGCGAGCCACTGTTTCCAGAACGAACCGGAGGGCGTGTGCGCGGTGAGCCAGGCGGGGTAGTAGGCAAGGGGCGCTAGGAGTCCGGCGGCGATGACGAAGGGGATGCCGAGTCTCACGGCACGATCGCGCAGGAATGCGAGGGAGCCTTTGCGCTGCAGGCTTCCCCAGGCGAAGACGCCGGAGACGAAGAACATGAGCGCCATGAAGAAGGTGTCGTTGATGCCGGTGAAGAGGTCGATGCCCGGTAGCTTCTTCGCGTCGACGACGGGGAAGGCGGCCCAGATCATCGTGCTGTCGAGCCCTTTGGACGGCGGCACATACGGGTGATACGCCAGCGCCGCGTGGTGGGCGACGACGAGCAGCGTGAGGAAGGTCCTGAGATAGCCCATCGGTATGTTGCGGTTCGGTGTTTCGGCAGATGTGGTCATTGCGAGCCTCTTTTCCTTTCGTCAGGACAGACGCGTGGCGGAGCACGAGCTTTCGTGCGTCCTGTGCGGCTTGGTTAGTGGTTTGCTTCAGCCTGCTGAATCTGCACGGCAGAAGAGTTGGGGCGCCCCGGTTGGCGAGCCTTGGGCAACCAACGTTGCGGGCCGTGCCCGCTCAGATGAACTCCCTCTTCCTCGATTGCAGTACGAACACGATTACCAGCAGCATCGCGCTAATGGCAAACTCGGCTGCGAGGAGACCGATGGCCGTCGAGCTCCAGACGGCGACCTTCCCCGACATCGTTCCGCCGATCGACGGCATGTGGGAGACGTAGTAGAGAAATCCCTGGAGGAAGAGGTTCGAGGCGACCATGACGCCGATCGTCCATGCCTGCGATTCCGTCACGATGGCGACGCCGAGGACGAGGCAGAAGCTGGCCAGGAGCTCGGTAAGGACGATCGCGGCGAACGGCGTCAGCCCTGCTCCGGTGGGCGAGATGGCGATCATTCCTACAGCCGCAAGCGACAGCAGCGCCCAGGGGATAAAGAACATCACGGTGCTCGACGTGATCTTCGCGAAGGCGTATTCGCGGGGCGATACGGGCAGCGTCATGAGAAACGGGAGCGTCTGCTCCGTCCGCTCGTGCACGCCGCGACGATGGCGATCTGGACTCCGCAACCGACCATCACTGTGATCAGCACAACCGTCGCGATGTAGAACGAACCGTTGGTGCTACCTGCGAGCGACGCAAGGGCGACGATCCCTCCCGCCATGTAGCCGGCGATGAGCCAGCGCTGGAAATACCACTCCTTGAACATGAGGCGCTTCACCATCGTTGTGTTCATGCGGCCCTTCCTTCCCGTCTGCTCAGGACGTTGGCGACGAAGATCTCCTCGAGCGTCATCGTGTCTACAGCGTTCACGGTTGCGCCGGCGTGTTGAAACGCGGCGGCCATTGCCGGTTCGTAGCGATTCGTGGTCAATACCGCCAGCCGCCCGCTGCTGCGCGAGTCGACGATTCCCGGAAGTGTTGGGAGGCGTACGCCGGACGGAACGTCCAGTCTCAGGCGGCGCCAGCGGTCGAGGAACGTCTCCTTGTCCCCCGAGTCGATGATCCGCCCGCGGTCGATGAAGGTGATCTGGTCGGAGATCTGTTCGATGTCGAGTGTGTTCTGAGAGGAGAAGAAGATCGTCCGCTGGTCGTCGGAGATGACCTCCATCAACTCCTGCAGAACCTCCTGGCGGGCGACGGGATCGAGTCCTGTGGTCGGCTCGTCGAGCACCAGCATCCGCGGGCGCCTTGCCAGGATCAGCAGAAGGGAGGCCTTGACCCGCTGCCCGTGCGAGAGGCCTTTGATCTTCTGCTCCGCGCGAAGGTCGAATCGCTTCAATAGTTGTCCAGCGTATTGCTCGTCCCAGGCCGGATAGATCGAGCGGATGAACGCCATGTGCCACGCCAGGGTCGCCGGCTTGTAGAGCCGCAGGTCCTCTGAGGCGAACCCGATGTCCATCTTCGCGGCCGCCTGACGCTCCGGGATCGGATGGCCGAGGACTTCCACGCGGCCGCGGTCTGGAGGGACGAGCCCCATCAGGATGCGGATGGTGGTCGACTTCCCCGCGCCGTTGGCGCCGATGAAGCCCATGATGCTGCCGGTGGTGAGCCGGAGGTTGATGTCGTCGAGGATGAAGTGGGGATACTCCTTCCCGACGTGTTCGAGGTGTACTGCAAGATCACTCATGGATGCTCCTTTCGAAACAATCCGCTGCTTCACGGACGCGCGTAGCCAACTCCTCGTGCGTGATGCCGAGGAGCTCTCCGAGACGTGCGACTTGCTCGAGGTGATGCGCCAGCTCCTCGTCGTAGAGCCGCGGTTGCAGATCCGGATGCTCCGCGACGCGGGAGCCTCTGCCGTGCTGGGTGACGATGACGCCTTCCCGCTCGAGCTCGAGGTAGGCGCGTTTGATGGTGATGACGCTGACGCGGAGAGCGACGGCGAGCTGCCGGATGGACGGGATCTCCGAACCGCGCGCCCAGTCGCCGACCGAGATCCGTTGCCGGATCTGCTCCATGATCTGCAGGTACATCGGCCGGCCATCGGACCGGGAGATGACGAGATCACTGTGCATATTAATATACTCAGTATACACAGTGACGATGGGGTGTCAAGCGCCATTGAGACAGCGACCCCTCCGTCTGTTCAATAGTTGGACGATCGATAGCGATCAGCGCGGGTCCGGCGTGTTTTTCGGCAATATTTGCGCGTGCCTCCGCACGCCGGGGGTTCGGCCCAGCGCAAGCCGGGCCCTACGAGCGACGCCCCCTCGTGCATCCGCCACGACGGACCCTATCGAGGCGTTTCGATCAATCTACCGGCGTGATCCCTTCAACCTTGTCGGTGTCGTTCCATCAAGCTTACGCCGCGATTCCGTCAATCGGATCAGTCCGAAGGGTTTCGTCAAAGTTCGCGAACTGCCACATGCTCGCGCTGACCGTGGTCTTCTACAACTACTGTCACGCGAGGAGCAGGTCAAAGAGCGAAGCAAGCCGCAAGCTTCATGATTCATCCCTCGACAACACGGTCATCAGGGTAATTCTGGCGGACGATGGTATTGGGATGAATGGCAACGGTTTCCGGATTCCCTCTCAGAAAGACACCGCCACCTCGCCCGGCCGCGCCGCCATTACCGGTGATTACGCTTCCGCCAATCTGACAGTCGATCGGATCCCTGAGATAGATGCCGCTGCCTTCGCAAAGAAAGGCGTGGGCCGCGTTGTCGGTGACGCGGCTTCGCCACATACGCATGCGGCTCCGCTCGCACCAGATCCCGCCACCTCGCGCTTCGGCCGTTCCGTAGACAGCGTTGACTTGAACCGAACTGCCAGCCAGCTCCACCATGCAATCTTCGAAGTAAAGACCGCCGCCACCCACGATTGCGGCGGAGTCACAGCCGGCCGTATTGCCTGCGATGGTTGATTTCTGAATTCGCACCGTGGACCGGCGGCACAACATCCCGGCACCGAGCGGCTCCCGCGAGTCTCCGCCAACCCGGTTGCCCGCCACGATGCACTCCTGAAGGCTGACGTACGAGTCGGTGACCATCATCCCGCGGAGCCGGGCATTGGAGCGCACTTCGATGCCACTCAGGTGAAGGACGGAGCCTTCTACGGATATGACGGCGTGCCCTTCGCTACCAGCGAGAGTGACACCGCGCCGGGACAACCGTGTGCTCTCGATGACCAGATACCCGACCGCCGCCACGCGAACGCTCTCCGCGTAGAGGCCCGGCGAGAGCATGATGGTGGAGGGACGAACGACCGCATCGACGGCTTCCTGAAGCGTCGGGAACTGATCCGGAACAAAGAAAACATCATAGGTGCTCACGCCACCCATCCTACCTTTGGTTGCAACGTTGCCGGGCGATCGATTGACCGCTCCCCAGTACCTACCTACCTAAAGTACTGTTCCCCGGAAGCGAGTGAGTGTCCAGCGGTCTGGAGTGCGCGGCACTCAGCCACTCCGGCTACCCAAAGGGGTGGCTGCGACACCGCTGCACAGACGTGAGTTTTGACACAGTCAGTAGACAACCACGGAGACCCTTACCCGGTAGCCCCAAGCCCACCTGTTCACGGCTGATACACCCATGCCCGCTCGGTTGAAAGCGGACCATTCGCCCGTCCTGCGCCCGTGCCGTAGCCACCGCTGATCAGCACCCTGCCGTCGTGCAGCAGTGTTGCCTGGGCAAAGTAGTGGGGCTCCGCGACACTGCCTGCGCGATTGAACCTGCCGGCTGCCTGGTCATAGATCTCGACTTCGGCGGCGCCTCCAGCCACCAGTACGTTGCCGTCCTTCAAGCGGACGCTCGCATCCGGCAGCTTGAAGCGAGCCATTTCCTTATTGGGAACCGCGGTGAATCTGTTCGTATGAGGGTCGAAGAGCTCCGCGGAGCGCACCGGATGCCACTGACCGTCGGCGGAGCCGCCGGTGATCAGAACGCGGCCATCGGATAGGACGGCCGCAGCGTGTTTCTCCCGAGGTGAGGTCATGTTCCCGGCCGATTGCCAGAAGGCGGTGCGCGGATCGTAGATCTCGGCGCTGGTCATGGCATTTCGAAATAGATCGCCGCCCCCTGTGACGAGCACGCGTCCATCCTTCAGGAGCACGGCTCCTCGTGCCACCCGAGAAGTGTGCATGCTTGCTGTGGCGGTGAACCGGCCCGACGCAGGATCGTAGATTTCCGAGGTGCTGAGGGGACGCTCATCGGCATCCACACCGCCGGCGACAAGCACTCGCCCGTTCAGGAGCAGTAGCGCGGCGTGTCCCGATCGAGGGGTACTCATCGTCGGACCAGGCGCAAACCGGCCGCTCGCAGGATCGTAGATCTCCGTTGTCGCGACCACACCCGGCCCTCCCTCGAATCGGCGGCCGGCGAGGCCTCCGGCGATCAGCACCTTGCCGTCCGGCAAGAGGGTGGCGCTGTGGCCGGCGCGGCGGGATTGCATGCCGTCAGTCGGGACAAATCTGCCATTCGACGGATCGTAGAGCTCGGCCGAGCTCAGAAAGACGCCATTCTCGACCATGCCGCCGGCGATCAGAACGCGGCCATTCGGCAACAGCGTGGAGGTGTGGTCCTCTCGCCGCTCGTGCATGCTGGCGGTGGAAACGACCCGTCCCGAGGCGGGCGGGACGGGCGCGGAAGTGAGCAGCAGAAGCAGCGACGCAGAGGCGATCGAGATGCGGATGTACCAGTCCATGGCATCCTCCCATCCCTGACAGACGCAGGCCGCGAGGAAGGTGTTAACAACAAAGAATCGCCACAACGGGTAGAATGGCGGCGCCTGGTCAGCTCCTCAACTACCTCATCCCCCGAATTTCTGTGCCTGCCGTGATTCTTGCAGGCCAGCACCTCATCCCCCGAAAGGCACTCGATGACTTCCTGCACCATGACTCCAGCTACAGAACTACAGGCCCCCGCTACGGATCTACCGAAAGCTGGAATCGTCCGGCCTGGTGATGCTCCGATCCTCTCCAGCCTTGGTTCCGAGCCATGGAAGAGCGCGTGGTGGAAGACCGCCGATGGCGACCGCGCCACCTTCTACTACATCATCGCGATTCACCTTCTTGCCGTGGCCGGCATCGTGTTCTACGCGACGCCCGGCTGGCGGGTGATCACCGCCACGGTCGCTCTGGCCTGGATCGGCGGAATGGGCGTCACGGTCTGCTACCACCGCACGCTCGCGCATACGGCGCTCCGGCTGCACCCGGTCGTCAAGCACCTGCTCATCTTCTTCGCCATGTTCAACGGCTCCGGCTCGCCCGACTCCTGGACCGCGAACCACCGGCAGCACCATTCGAAGGTCGAGTCGGCAGAGGACATCTCCAGTCCGTTCATCGGCGGCTTCTGGTGGGCTCATCTGCGTTGGCTGTGGCAGGCCGGCCGCGTTCCGCTCGACCGCTGGTGCCCCGATCTCGACAAGCGTGAGTACCGCTTCTGGAGACGGATGCAGATTCCGCTGCTGGCGGTGTCGCTCTTCGGAGGCCTCGCCTTCGGCGTCCCTGCATTCTTCTGGCTCGGCCCGATGCGCCTGGTGGCCTCGCTTCACGCGCAATGCTTCGTCAACAGCATCGCCCACATGCGTCAGGGACGCAAAGCGGGCCAGGATTCCTCCCAGAACATCGCCTGGCTCGCGGTCATCCACTTCTTTCAGGGTGAAAACTGGCACAGCAACCACCATGCGAAGCCTTCTTCGGCACGCTTTGGATGGAGACTGTGGCAGATCGACTTCGGCTGGTACGCGATCTGGATGCTCGAATTCGTCGGCCTGGCGAAGTCGGTGAAGCGGATGTCGGCTTAGATTTAGAATCTTTTTGTCCGCAGATGACGCAGATGAGACGAGATAGGGGACACGTTTCCCATCTGTCTCTTATCTGCGCCATCTGCGGATGAGCCTTCAGGCAGTGCTCCCGAATCGCGCGGCGGATCGTGCGCGGGCGCGTTCCGCTTCGATCGTCCTATCGCGTGGCTCTGCGTTGGTCTCCAGCGAATCCAGCAGGCCGCGGGCGATCGCGGCGATCTCCTGAACCGCCCGATTGAACGCCTCTTCGTTGCTCTGCGACGGTTTGTTGTAGCCGGACAGCTTGCGAACGAACTGCAGCGAGGAAGCCTGGATCTCATCATCCGTGGCGGGCGGTTCGAAGTTGAATAGTGTCTTGATATTTCTGCACATGGCGCACACTCCAGAGTGGTTACGTTACATCAATCGATCGGCGCTGTCGTGGTCTGACCATCGACCACGATCACCGGAAAATGACGCGGCTTGCCGTCCGGGCCGGCCCTCACGCCTGTCACGGAAGCGCCGAGCGGCGTGACGCAGAGCACAGCGGCCCCGACCGCGAGGCGATATCTCATGCATCAAAGCTCAGGCCCACGGCAAGGCCACGGCCAGCGTGGCGTTCACAAATTTCTGTGACGACCACGATCTCTCTCTCTCAACAACCTGCTTCCCGAAAGGAGATCCATGAACCACTATCGTGCCCTGGTGTCGACCATCATCTCTTTCCTTATCCTGCTCATTTCACTGCCCTTAGCCGCAGCGATCAGCTACGGCACCCCCACGTTCCCGGCCACGGGCACAGGCCCGATCGCCATCGTCGTCGCCGATTTCAACGGAGACTGCAATCCCGACTTCGCCACCGCCGGCTTCTCGACCGGCTCCGTGACCATCCGCTTCGGTGATGGCCTGGGAGGATTCCCGACAGCGCACACGATCACCGGCCTCGCCGATCCAGAGTCAATCGTGGCCGGCGACTTCAACCACGACGGCAAGATCGATCTGGCAGTCGGCAACGCCGGCTCGTTCACACCATTGCTTCATACGATCCAGATCTATCTGAACGACGGAGCGGGCAACTTTACCCTGCAGGCCGGGACGCTCTCAGCCAGCTCGCGGCCGCATGCGCTCGTGGCCGCCGACTTCAACGGAGACGGCAACCTCGACATCGTCGCGCCCGACGCGAGTGGCGCCGGCACCGGCGCGATGATCTTCCCCGGCAACGGCGACGGCACGTTCGGAGCCGGGACGCACTTCGACGTCGAGCCGTCGCCGGGCAGCGATGTCGTGAGCGGACTTGTTGCCGCCGATCTCAATGGGCGACGGCCATCTCGACCTCGCCTCGGCCAACGGATCGACGCTGTCATGGGTCTTCGGCAATGGCGACGGTACGTTCGGCACGCCCAACGTCTTCACCTTCGCATCGCCGGACGGCGCGGTCGATGTCGCCGCGGCAGACCTCAATCATGACGGCCACATCGATCTGGCCACCGCGGGCGGCAACGTCGTCGCCGGTGCCAGCGTCTTCATCAACTCCGGCAGCGGCACCTTCACCCGAACGCAGTTCTCGATGCCGCAGCAACCGGCGAACCCCGTCTCGGTGACTCTGGCCGACCTCGATGGCGACGGCAACATTGACATCGTCACCGCCGACCAGTTCGGATGCACGCCCTGGGGAAGCAACCTCGCCGCGCGGCCGGGCAACGGAGACGGCACGTTCGGTGCGGCTCAAGTGATCAGCATCGGCTACGGCCCGACCTGCATCGATTCCCATTGGCAGCCGAACCAGGTGGCCGCGGTCGATCTCAACTGCGACGGCAAGATGGATCTGATCAGCGCGAACATGAACGTGAGCTTCGCCAGCGTGATGCTGACGCCGGGCGGCTCCGATACCACCGCGCCAACGGTCACGCCGCCGCCCGCGGTTACAGCATCCAGCGGCGCGTCCTGCAGCGCTGTCGTCTCCGACGTACAGCTCGGAACGGCCACCGCGCACGATAACTGCGGATGCGCCGTCATCGTCCGCACCGGCGTACCGCCAGGCAACGTGTTCCCGGCCGGAGTAACGATCGTTACTTACACAGGGACGGACGCGCACGGCAATTCGGGCTCCGCCACGCAGAGCGTGACCGTCACAGACACCACGCCACCCACGATCACCGCACCGCCCGACGTCACCGTCACCGCCGGTGCCTCGTGCAGCGCCACGGTCAGCCTCGGCGCACCCGTGACGAACGACAACTGCACAGGCGTGACGACCACCGCGTCGCGCAGCGACGCGCAGCCTCCGGCATCGCCCTTCCCCCTCGGCACGACGACCGTGACCTACACCGCGATGGATGCGCACGGCAACAACGCCACCGCCACGCAGCACGTGACCGTCAACGCTCCGCCGGTCTCGATCACAGCCAGCGCCACTCCAAACACCCTCTGGCCGCCGAACCACAAGATGGTCAGCATCGCCGTCAACTACACCACCACGGGTGGCTGCGGCGGCGTGAATTGCAACATCACGTCGATCACCAGCAGCGAACCTGTCAATGGCACAGGGGACGGCAACACCTCCCCCGACTGGCAGATCGTCGACGCTCATCACGTCCTGCTGCGCGCCGAGCGCAGCGGCAATAACGACGGCCGCGTCTATACCATCACGATCACCTGCACCGACGGCGGCGGCCACACCGCCACCCGCACAGTGACAGTGACTGTCGCACACAATCAGTAACTCGATCGAAAAGCGCGCGGCGTTCCCCAGGCGGAACGCCGCGCCCTACGCGTCGAGTCGCAGCGTCATGTACACATCGACACTGACATACCGCACGTCTGACGGTACCGGCGCGTGACGGAAACACAGTGATTCGTAGAGCCGGATGGCATCCACCAGCGCGGTATTGGATGTAAGCACGACCTCGGTGGCGCCCACATCGCGTGCAAACTGGATCACACGACTAAACACCGCTCAGTTCCGACTTCCATCGCCGCAGCAATCGCAGGAAGTATTCTCGTTGCCAGCCGGGCAGCACAACGATGGCTTGCTCGAAGTCGTCCAACTTCCCCAACGCCCCTATGACGTCGCCTCGCGCCTCGAGAATCGCGGCTTCGGCCCTGGTCCGCAATCGCGGATGCGCCGTTGTTCCAGGTATGTCAGCCAGCCACTGCTCCGCCAGATCAGCTCGCCCCAGCCTTCTGGCCTGAAAGACAGCCGCATCGCTCATCAGCGCCTGATACAGGACCAGGGGCGAATGACTCGCGTATCGCAGACAGGTCTCCAGCATCTGCGCCGCTTCGGCGTTCCTGTGCTGATGAAAGGCGGCTGAAAAGGCATACGCGTGCGCGACCACCGTATCGATCGAATCGTCGCGGACCGCGATCGCTTTGGCAATGAAGGCGGCCGGCAGCGACTCAGGCAACACTCCATCTCTGCTCTCCTCGTTGAGCGTCATGATCGCCAGCCAGCGCTCTGCCCTCGCGGGATGCCGGAACAGCGCCCAGAGAAACATCCCGTCCGACGCCCCGAGCTTGCTGCGATACGGCAGCAGATCGCTCAGGCCGTTCGCGATCGACATGACGATGAACAGGACCGGGAGGAAGCTCTTCGGGAACGGCAGGGCCAGCACCAGAAAGCCTGAGAGGACGTTGGCCGCCGGCCCTGCCCACAACATCACCATCGCACGTGGAATCAGCCTCTCGGCCGAAACAGGGATTACGGTGGAGACACCGTTGAACGCGAGACCGGGTTCTCCATGGAACGACAGTCGAAACGGGCGGTCGAGCTGAATCGGGCCGGCACGAATGGACTTGAACCGGAACCCGACGGCAAGGCCGCCGAGAACGTGACCTGTTTCATGTACAGCGACCATCGCCAGGGTGGAACCGATCACCGACACGACGAGGAGTGCGATCGCCGCTCCCATTCCATGCCACCGGATCCATGGCACCACCTCACGCAACACCCATTGGCGAAGGAGCGGAGGCCGCCCGAAGAGCAGGCTCGCTGCAAAAGCGCCGAGGATGCAGAGCCAGACCACGACCATGACGATCAGATCGGAGCGAGGTGGAACTCGCGGCGGCATCCGGATGATTCGGTCCAGGATGGGAGTCTGACTCAGAGGCGTCTCTACAGTCGCGCTCATGAACGGCGATCTTTACATAAGCATGCCTGCGAAGAAAGGTTCGGCGGAGAGGAGCACAGACAGGCACAGACACTCTTGTCAGTGCGGGGCCTGAGCCGCACCAGATCAAGACCGGGTGCGCCGCAACTGCGGCGCACCCGGCTCACTCCGTTACTACCTCAGACCTTCGGCACTGGTACCGGCGCCGGCGCCGTTGACTTGCGCGGGCGACCGGTACGGTTCGCGTTGCGCATGACCGCGACGTGCGGCAGCAAATTGGCATGCTCCGGCGTACGCACCAGACTCTTGCTGAGCGCGTATGTCACCAGGGCCGCGTTACCGATGCAATGACGCCGCGTCAACATGGCCGAGGAGACGCCCTGGAGCATTGCGCGCAGCTCGTCCTCTACCTTGGACCAGCGCGCGGTGAGCTCCGCCTCCTGCTGCAACTCCTCCGGCGTAGCGCCGATGACACCCTGCACCGTCGGGGACGCACCGATGGCGTTGATCGCCGCCTGCGCGAACTCGGGCTGGACACTTGCGGCAGTCCGAATGGCCTTCGAATCCGCCGGTGCCAACTGAACATACCCCGGGATCTGCTCACGCAGAGCACGGAGCTGCTCCACCATCATTTCCGGCGTCACCACCGGGTCCTTTGCCGCCGAAGCGGCGTTTTTCGTTTCTACTGCACTCTGATTCGACACTGTGAAACTCCTTTCGCAAACATTGGTCATGGCGCAGTGCAGGTGTTGTTTGCGCAACTCGAGCACCGTTCCTGGTTGAACGTTCATGAGCGCGGCGACGCAAATCGCCCGCCCGCCTCTCCCCGAAGCACGTGTTCTTCGGGGCACACGTATGTCTTATGAGGCCGGAGGAGCTAACGCTCAACTCCCGTTGTCTCTGACGCGGCGAGCCATTGCACAAGCTCGTTCGAATCAGCACCTCATTCGAGAACGGCCATATACGACCGCCGTCTCTGGCTCGGGAACCGGATGCTATGACTCAGGCATCGCCTCCACCTGCGGAGCAAAGTAGACTTTTGAAAAAATCTGTCAAGCGTTTTTTTGTTCTGGGCAAAGATTTATCGGCAACGCGTTTGCATAGGCCCGCCGCGGTCATCCTTCTCTCAGGATGACAGGGGCGGATGAGAGGAAGGACGACAGGGAACACCGGACGGGCGATTTCTGCAAGGCTCTCAGGATGAGAAGGAACACGCGATACTTCTGAAGTGCCCCCTCCCGCTTTTTTGATACTCACACCCGCCCTTTTAGCGTCCAAACCTGCCGTTTTAGTATCCCAGCCGGCCGTTCCAGTATCCGCGCCTCGGTTTTTAGTACCTGGAGCTGCTTTCTGGCGACATCTCCGCGCTAAAAAAACGGGTATCGGCCCTAAAGAAGCAGCAGGACGCACTTAAAAAGCGGCATGGGACACTAATAAAGCAGCCCGGAGCACTAAAAACGCAGGCTTGGGTGCTAACGAGGCAGCAACTGACATAAAGAAACAGGAAGGTTACCCTGCCGGCGCGGCACCGCATAGACTACCGGCAATCGATGACCTTTCTTCGCAGCCAGCGGCTCATTCTTGTGATCTTCTCCGTCGCTGTCGTTGCCCGGCTGGGATTCATCGCGGCTCGAGGGGTTCTGACCACTCCGGACACATCCGAGTACCAGCTCCTGGCGCGAAACGTCCTGCGCTTCCACGCATTCAGCACCAGTGAGAGACCGCCGCTGCAACCGGCCATCAGCCGGCCGCCCGTCTATCCTCTCTTTCTGGCGTTGTTCCTGCCGGCGAGTCCTTCCCCGATCATTCCTGCGATCGCGCAGGCGATTCTCGACGCGCTCGTCTGCGCGCTGCTCTTCCTGATGGCGTCGCGCATCGCCCGCCCCCCGTTCGCGGTCACCGTCTCTCTCCTCTATGCGCTTCACCCCGGAGCGATGTCTGCTTCCGCGACGCTGCTCAGCGACGTCTTGTTCGCGGCGTTGCTCGTCGCAGCCGTGTTCCTGGCCACGGCCGCCGCGGAACGGCTGAGCCCCGTCATCGCTTTGTGCTCCGGTGTGGCATTCGGGCTGGCGACGCTCTGCCGATCGATCGGAGTGATGTATCTGATCGCCGTCATCTGCGTGCTGCTCTTCCGCCGGTTCCGCCGGACCGCTCTCGTCATGACCCTGGGCGCGGCCATCATCGTCGCACCGTGGATCGTGCGATCGTCTCGCGTGGCCGGACAATTTGTCCTCATTCAGGCACCTTCCTTCATCGACTGGTACCTCCCCACTCTCTGGTGGCTCGATCAGAACGATGAGCCGGCCATCTGGCGGTACTTCTCCACCGCCGACTCCTACGGCATCCGCCTGGGCGCTGCGACGACGCCGGGCGCGGTGATCAGCGCAGATTCCTTCGGGCGGCGCCAGGCGATCGCCAATGTCCGCAAGAACCCCGAACGATATCTACTGTCCCGGGCGCGGACGTTTCCTCATCTCTTTCTCAACACCTTCGATAGGTTCACCGGGATCAATCGATCGCTCGGCAATGCCGCCCGCGCGCGTGACATCGGGGATCTCGCGATCAAACTCGGACTGATGCTGCTGTTTACGGCGTTTCCGGTGGCCGCCGCACTCCTCGGTATCCGCGGGTCATGGCGGAATCTCACCGCTTCGCTCGCGGCAATGGTCTGGATCATCACTCTGGCGGTCCACGCCGCGATGTGGATCGAGTACCGCTACTGGCTTCCCGTGGTGCCGTTTCAATTGATGACGGCAGCCCTGGGAATCCAGAGCGTACCCGATCGCATTCGATCGAGGAGACAACTCGCGGCCGGCGCGGTGCGTGGATAGAATGCCTGCTCTCGCAGTCAGAGGAGCGCTCATGAAGCTTGGCCCGGCTCTCGTCACTGGCATCCTTCTCGTTACACCGCACATCCTCACCGCGCAGATGGATGAGCACGTCCACGGCGCGCCAACCGGAGAGAGGCTGGGAACGGTGTCCTTTCCGGTCTCCTGCAGCCCCAACGTGCAAGCAAAGTTCACGCGGGCCGTGGCGCTGCTGCATTCGTTCTGGTACGGCGAAGCCGAGAAAGCGTTCGGCGAGGTCGCCAGCCAGGATCCGCGCTGCGGGATGGCGTGGTGGGGAGTGGCCATGAGCAACTACCACCCCGTGTGGCCCTCTCCCTATTCGCCGCCGGAGCTGGCTCGAGGAGTGGCCGCCGCGGCAAAAGCGGCGTCCCTGGGAGCGAAGACAGAGAGGGAGAGCGGCTATATCGACGCCATCGTCACGTTTTATCGTGACGCAGACAAGATCGACACCGTCACGCGCGCTCGTGCGTATGAGGCGCGGATGGAGCGGCTCACAACACAATTCCCGGACGACGATGAAGCGGCCATCTTCTATGGACTGGCCCTGGTCGCACACGGGATGTCTACCCCCGCCGACAAGACGTACACATACCAGAAGAAAGCGGCGGAGATCTTCAACAGGCTGCTCGGGAAACATCCCGAGCATCCCGGCGTCGCTCATTATCTGATCCACAGCTTCGACTACCCTGCTCTTGCCCCTCTGGCACTGAACGCGGCGTATGCGTACTCGAAGATCGCTCCGTCGTCCCCGCATGCTCTGCACATGCCGTCCCACATCTTCGTGCGGCTGGGTATGTGGCAGGAGACCATCGACGCCAACATCCGCTCATCGAACGCCGCGCGGGATCATGTCAATCGCACGCATCCCGGCACTGCCTCATTCGACGGCCTGCATGCCTATGACTATCTCGCTTATGCCTATCTGCAGCGCGGCGAGGACGAGAAGGTCCGCCAGTTGGCCGAGGAGACCTTGGCGATCAAAGCTCTCGATGTCGAGAATTTCGCCGGCTACTATGCGCTCGCCGCCATTCCGGCCCGGTTCACATTGGAGCGGCGTCACTGGGCCGAGGCGGCCGCGCTTACCGTCAGGCCCGCGGACTTCCCCTGGGACCGGTATGCATACGCCGAAGCATTGACCTACTTCGCCCGTGCGGTGGGTGCGGCGCGGAGTGGCGACACCGCGCGGGCGGGCAGCGATGTCGAAACGCTGAAAAAGCTGCGCCAGAAACTGCTCGACCAGAAGAACGGCTATTGGGCCGATCAGGTCGACATTCAACGCCGTGCCGCGGAGGGCTGGATCGCACGCGCCGAGGGGAGAAACGATGACGCCCTGACCCTGCTCGGCTCCGCGGCCGATCTCGAAGACTCTCTCGACAAGAGCCCGGTCACTCCCGGAGCGATTCTTCCCGCACGTGAAATGCTCGGAGACCTGCTGCTCGAGGTGAACCAGCCGGAGAAAGCGCTGAAGGCCTTCGAGCGAACTCTCCAGGATTCACCGAATCGATTGAACAGCCTCTCCGGGGCGGCACGTGCCGCACAACTGTCCGGCGACCGTGCAAAAGCAGGCTCCTACTATCGCCACGTGGCTCAGTTGCTGGAGAGCAGCGCCGCGCCCACAACGCCGTGAATGTCATTAGACGGCCATGCTTCCTGTCGAAAGTCCGCCAATGTGGGATGCAAAGACTTCATTGAAGAGCGCCCCCGGCCTTCGCGCGCGCAACCGCTCAACGACGGCCGGCCCTTCCATCCCCAGCTTGTGAAGGATTCGACCGGCGACCAGCGCGGAACGGTTGAGCCCCATACCGCAGTGGGAGAGAACGCGGTGCCCATTCCCGACCAGATGGGCACCCAGGAGTGCCACGGCTTCCAGGCGGGCGGGGTCCGGAAGCTCCTCGTCGAAGATCGGGAAGTAGACATACAGACAGCCGTTCGGAGCCGTGGGAACGCCCTCGTCGAGCCCCCCGTCCAGATCGATGATCACATCGACGCCGTGCTCGGTGAGAGTCGCCCAGTCGGTGATGGCCGGCGAAATGAACAACAGCCCTGAATCGTCAACCTGAAAAAGGTTCATCCTTGTCAGCCTCCCGGGACCGGTGCATCAACCAATCGTAAATCCGCTTCCAAGACAGGTCGCGCAACTGACATTTTCGATCGGTGGACATCCGTAGTCTTTACAGAATGTGTTGATACCGTGCTCCAGAGTACAGCCTCCTATGCGCGTTGTACCGGTACCGTGGCATTGCCGGCACACTCTCTGTTGCAGTTGATCGAGCTCGGCCGGCTCCTTATCGTCTTTCATACTTGTCGGTTGACTTCACCACCTGATCCTACAAAATACACCCCGAATCCTCGACGCACAAAACAGGTTGCCGGCGGCAGAAGGGCTCATCGGCTCAGCGTCACGCTGTATTTCTTGCCGAGGTAGTCCTCGACCTGAATACGCTCCTGATCGGTCAACACACGGCCATAAACGATGACCTCCGCGATATCGCCCAGCCACGGCTCGTGATAGACCGTACCGGTTCCGCCGATGTAGAGATTCGGGAGAGCATCCTCCCACGCAGCCGCGGCCTTCGAAAGCGTGGATTTCCCGTCCACCCATCCCGAGAAGCCGGTTCTGGTGAACTGATCGGCCGTCACGTAAGTCTCATTCGCTTTCAGCGCGAAGTAACCCTCGACGCCGCGGCCGGTAAAGACGGTGTAGCTCTTTCCTTCGCCTCCGCGGCCGTCGAGACCGGCGGCGCGATCGTAGCCGCCGTTGTCGTCGCCATAGAGCTTGCGCAACGGATCCGCCAGATCGGTCTTGCTGCTGAACACCGCGAAGACAGTCGCCTCAGGCATCCGAGCCGGACTGATGTCGATGTTGGTCATCAGAATGTTGTCCTGTCCATCGAAGCGAACGACGGCATGCCCGTTCAGCGCGTTCGGCACGACAGCAGGCTGCAACTCGGGTTTGTCCGCCGTCGCCGTGATGCCCGCTACGCCGGCGTTGCTCCACGAGGCGAGCTTGCCGTCCGGACCAGGTTTGGCATCGTCCGCGACCAGCCAGAGCGCGACACCGTTCGCCGGGATCGGAGCTCCCGCGGCGAGCGTGACCGTGGGCTTTGGAGCAGCAGCCGGAGCGGTATTCGCTGGCGGCTGGCTTTGAGTCACGGCCGGCTGCTGCGTAGGAGTTGGCGCTGCCTCTTTCTTCGCGCAGGCGACGAGAGCGGCCAGGCAGAGAGCGATCACGATCAGCTTCTTGTTCATGACACCAGGAATCGTACTACCACCGGAATTCAATTCACCACAGAGACACAGAGACCACGCGGTCTGCTCCTCTGTGATCTCTGTGCCTCTGTGGTGAACCTTCTGCCGCACATCACGCCGCTTCGAATAGTCATCCGGTTTGATATGTTTCGCACCGGCCAGGAGGTAGTTCATGGCGCATCGCGCACTCGTGATCATCACAACATCCCTCGTCTTTCTGTTCGGTTGCATGCAGTCTCAATCCGCGCCGCTGCCTCACGAAGGAGGATCGATGTCGCAGGAGAACAAGGTAGATGCGAAGGGTTTGCAGAAGGCCACGCTCGCCGGCGGATGCTTCTGGGGAGTAGAAGAGTTGATCCGCAAGCTGCCCGGCGTCGTCTCGACCCAGGTCGGGTACACCGGCGGCGATGTTACGAACGCCACCTACGAGAATCACGAGGGCCACGCGGAAGCGGTCGAGATCACCTTCGACCCGAAGAAGATCTCGTACGAGGACATCCTGGTGTTCTTCTTCAAGCTGCATGACCCGACGACGAAGAACCGCCAGGGGAATGACCTGGGTTCGTCCTACCGGTCGGCGATTTTCTATCATGATGAAGAGCAGCGCCAGACCGCGGAGAGAGTCAAAGCCCGCGTCGATAAGTCAGGCGCCTGGAAGCGTCCCCTGGTGACGGAGATCGTCCCTGCGAAGGCGTTCTGGACAGCCGAGGCGTACCACCAGCACTATCTGATGAAGAATCCCGGCGGCTACACCTGTCATTTCGTGAGGAACATCAGCTTCTAGGCTCCGCCTGTCTTCGGCTCGGGCAGTTCGCATGCGCAAATTTTGCCAAAACAGCCTCGAGTTGAAGCCAGCAATGCGGCGTTTTCCCGCCGCCTATTCGTAGCGCAGGGCGTCGATCGGGTCGAGTTTGGCGGCTTTGCGGGCTGGGTAATAGCCGAAAAAGATGCCGACGAAGGCGGCGACGCCGAAGGACAGGGCCACCGAGGTTGGGGTCACGACGATGGGCCATTGCAGGAAGCGTTTGACGGCCAGCGAAGCGCCGACGCCGAAGGCGATACCGAGCGCTCCGCCGACGATGGCCAGAGTCACGGCTTCGAACAGGAACTGCAGCAGTACGTGCCGGCCCTTGGCGCCAATGGCCATGCGGATGCCGATCTCGCGCGTCCGTTCGGTGACTGACACCAGCATGATGTTCATGATGCCGATGCCGCCGACGAGCAGCGAGATCGCGGCAATGACGAGCAGGAGCATCCGCAGGATTCCGGTCTGCTGGGTTTGGGCCTGAGCGATCTCTTCCTGCGAGCGCATCTGGAAATCGGCGTCGCCGTTGGGAGCGATCCGGTGCCGCTGGCGGAGGACGGCGTCGATCTGGCTCTGCGCTTCCTGAACCTGGCCGGCCGAGGCCGCGGAGACCTGAAGCATGTCGATCTTCGTCTTCCCGGAGAGCCGCTTCATGACCGTGGTGTAGGGAGCGATGACGGTGTCATCCTGATCCTGACCCATCATGTTGCCGCCCTTCTTCTCGAGCACGCCCTCCACTTTGAAGGGGACGTTCTTGATGCGGACGATCTGCCCGACGGCCTGACCGTCCGGGAAAAGGTTCTGGGCGACGGTCTCGCCGAGCACGCAGACTTTCGAGGCGCTCTTAACGTCCTGATCAGTGAAGAAGGTTCCATCCGCCACGTTCCATGAACGGATGAGCGGGTAGTCGACACTCACGCCCTGGATGGAGGTCCCCCAGTTCAGCTCTCCGGCGACGATCTGCGCGTTGGCGCGCACGGTGGGAGCGACATAGGAGACAGCCGGGCATTCCGCCTTGATGGCGTCGGCGTCATCAGCGGTGAGGGTGGAGTTGCCGGAGAACATCCTTGCGCCGCTCGACGTGACGGCGCCGGGAAAGACCATGATGTAGTTCGTGCCGAGGGAGTTGATGGTGTTCTCGACTGACTTCGTGGCGCCGTTGCCGATGGCTACGACCGCGATCACGCAGCCGACGCCGATGATGATGCCGAGGGCGGTGAGGAAGGATCGCATCTTGTTGCGCGCGATGGCCCGCAGGCCGACCAGCGTGATGTTGCTGATTCGCATGAGGGAGCTTTTCATGGGTTTGCCTCCGGGGCGATGGGGGGAACGGCCGGCGCGATGCCGTGCGTGCCGGCACGGAGCTGCTCGACTTTGTCGTCATGCTGAATCAGGCCGTCGCGAACGGTGACGATGCGCCTGGCGTGCTGGGCGATGTCCGGCTCGTGGGTGATGAGCACGACGGTCTTTCCACTGTCGTTGAGCGACTGGAAGATGCCCATGATCTCTTCGGAAGTCCGGGAGTCGAGGTTGCCTGTCGGCTCGTCGGCGAGGAGCATGGCCGGATCGGTGACCAATGCGCGGGCGATGGCTACGCGTTGCTGCTGGCCGCCGGAGAGCTGCGAGGAATGGCTGTTCTCGCGCCCCTGGAGGCCGACGCGCGCGAGCGCATCCATGGCCGCTTTGCGGCGCTTCTCCCGCGACCAGCCGAGATCGCCGTAGATGAGCGGCAGTTCCACGTTCTCCGCCGCCGAGGTGCGCGACAACAGGTTGAAGCTCTGGAAGACAAATCCGATCTTGGCGTTGCGGATGACGGCGCGCTCGTCGCGGTTGAGCGTCGAGACATCGACACCGTCGAGATGGTAGGTCCCGGCGGTGGGCCGGTCGAGGCATCCGAGGATGTTCATCAGCGTCGACTTCCCGGAGCCGGACGGACCCATGACCGCGAGGAATTCGCCTTCATCGACGAGGAGGTCGACGCCCGCCAGTGCGCGGACTTCGACCTCCCCCATCGTATAGATCTTGGTAAGACCGTGGATCTCGATGACCTTTTTCGTCACTACCGCCCGCCTCTGCCGCCGCCGGGGCCGCCGGGACGTCCGCCCATCGGGTTGCTTGCGCCGGGAGGAGCGGTCGACTCCACCTTGGATGTGGCCAGACCGATGATCACAGCGTCACCAACCTTGAGATCGCCGGAAACGATCTGCGTGAAGTGGCCGTCGGTGATGCCGGTACGGATCTCGACCGCGGTGAGCTTGTTGTCCGGACCAAGGATGTAGACGGTCTGCGGACGTCTGCGTGTCTGAGGCGCTGCTCCGAGGCCGCTGACCGCGCCACCGACTCCGCGCATGCGATTGCCCATGCCCGCGACTTGCTGCTCGGGGCTTGGTCCGCCGGATGTTGTAGCGGTCTGATCGCCCTGTTGACGATTGCGCCAACGAGCCCGTTGTTCGGGAGTGGGACCACCCGTGGTTGTAGCGGTCTGCTCGCCATCCGGACGATGGCGTCGTCCGCCACGTTGATCCGCGCTCGGACCGCCCGCAGTTGGCGCGGCCTGTTCCATCGATGCGGCCCGTTCGACCAAGGATGTCTGCGTGGCTGCTGCGGTCTGCGATGTGTCGGTGGACTGCATACCGCGGCCGGTGGTTGTGCTCGCGGATTTGGTAACGGGCAACGCGACGTCTGGCTTGAATCGGAGCGCGGAGTTCGCGATCCGGAGAACGTTCTGAACGGTGGCGACGTCGATGGTGACGTTGGCGGTCATCTTCGGACGCAGCTTCTCGTCCGGATTCGGTACCTCGATGATGACCGGATAGGTGACGACGTTCTGACTGACGGTGGCGTTGAGCCGCATCTGCGAGATGCGGCCGCGAAACTCCTGATCGGGATAGGAGTCGACGGTGAAGCGGGCCGTCTGCCCGACAGCGATGCGTCCGATGTCGGACTGGTCGACGTCGGCCTGCACCTGCATCTTGGTCATGTCCTGAGCGATGGAGAAGAGAGTCGGGGCCTGAAACGACGCGGCGACGGTCTGGCCGACATCGTATTGCCGGTCGACGACGATGCCGTCGATCGGGGAGATGATCTTCGTGTACTTGAGGTTTGTCAGCGACTGATCGAGAGCGGCCGTCGTCTGCTGGACCTGTGCCGTGGCACCCTCGTACGCGGCGCGTGCGGAGTCGAGGTCCGACTGCGGCGACAGACCCGCTTTCACCAGCCTGGAAGAACGGTCGAAGGTGATCCTGGCATTCGCGGCTTCGACGCGAGACTTGGTGAGATCGGCCTGACGTTGATCCACGGTCTGCTGAAACGGCGTCGGATCGAGCTCGGCGAGGAGCTGTCCTTTCCTGACGCGGCTGTTGAAGTCGACATAGAGGCGGGCGATGACCCCCGACACCTGGCTGCCAACCTGGACGGTGGTGACGGCTGACAGAGTGCCGGTCGCGGTGACGGTCATGGTGATGACGCCGCGGTCGGCCTTTTCCGTCCGGTATTGTTCGTTCTTGTTGCCACTGCCTTTGCACGCTGCCAAGGCAGCAATCGTTAGAATCACTGCAAAACGTCTCACGCTGATGACTCCCTCCGTGCACCTTACGACCCGATTCCTCGGGCGTTGAATTGCGCGCGAAGTGTAATCCACGGCTCCCGCCCCTGCGAACGCCGCGAAAGTCGCAACGAATTCGTGACGCGAGCGAGCCGCCAATTCACCACCCCCTCGTTGTTGTGTAGGGCCTCCGCCCTCGGCGGCCATCTTCGCGCAACACCAAGGCGCACGCCAACGCCGGCCGAGCCGGTGTCACGAGTTTGGACATTCCCGGAGCGTGACGAACGCACGCCAGAGGGTGCTGAACATGCCACCTCCGGTCGCCTCGAAGACCTCTGCTATGCTTCCGCCCATGGCGCTTTTTTCATCCAAAGAGACGACTCCACAGACCCGCGGCGCGGAGCCGCAGATCGCACATACCAATACATTCTTCGGTGCGAACCTGACCATCGACGGAACCGTCACCGGCTCGGAGCCGGTGGTGATCGAAGGCACTGTCCGCGGCAAGATCAACCTCAGCGGCGAGCTCAGAATCGGCACGAAGGCTCGTATCGAAGCGACCGTCCACGCGAAGAACGTGACGGTGGAAGGGAAGCTGACAGGCGACATCTCGGCTGATGACAAGGTGGAGCTCGTTGCCACAGCCACTGTCGACGGAAACATCAAAGCGCCGAAGGTCGTCGTGGCCGAAGGGGCGCGTTTCCGCGGATCGGTGGATATGGGCTCAGTGAAACCGGCTGCTCAAGCAGAGGCGGCTGGCGCGAAGAAGTAGTTTGTTTTGTTGGTCGGGTTGCTTGGTTGCTGAGTTGCTTGGTTGCCTCAGCAACTTCCATCAACCCAGAATCAAAAACCTCACCACCGGAAGGAACCGAACCATGTCCAGCACCAGTCTGCGCGACACGCGCGACTACAAAAACTACATCGACGGGCAGTGGGTTGCGTCATCGAGCGGGAAAACGTTCGAGAACCGGAATCCAGCCGACGGCGATGACCTCATCGGAACATTTCAGGAGTCGAATGCGGACGATCTGAACGCAGCGGTCGACGCTGCCGACCGTGCCTTTCATCCGTGGCGGCTCACGCCGGCTCCGCTCCGTGCGGACTACCTATACGCCGTGGGCAACATCCTCAAACGCGACAAGGAAGCGATCGCCTGCGAGATGACGCGCGAGATGGGGAAAGTTCTGCAGGAGACGCGGGGCGACGTGCAGGAAGCGATCGACATGGCCTTCCTGATGGCCGGCGAAGGACGCCGCCTGCACGGTGTGACGACGCCGTCGGAGCTGCCGAACAAGTTCAACATGGCCGTGCGCATGCCGCTGGGCGTGGCCGGGCTGATTACACCGTGGAACTTTCCCATCGCGATTCCAGCGTGGAAGTCGATGGCGGCGCTGATCTGCGGGAACACGGTGGTGATCAAGCCCGCGTCGCAGACGCCGCTTTCGGTAGTCATGCTCGCCGAATCGTTCGTGGAGGCGGGACTGCCGAAGGGAGTGTTCAACGTTGTCACCGGCGGCGGCAAAGAAGTCGGCGAGCCGATGCTGACGCATCCAAAGATGTCGGTGATCTCGTTCACCGGATCGACCGAGGTCGGACGGCAGATCTCGATCGCCTGCGCTCCGCAGTTCAAGCATGTCCACCTGGAGATGGGCGGCAAAAACGTCATCCTGGTGATGGACGACGCCGATGTCGATCTGGCCGTGGACGGCGCGCTGTGGGGTGCTTTCGGCACGGCCGGGCAGCGATGCACAGCGGCATCGCGCATCGTCGCTCATCGCAAGGTGTATGACGAGTTCGTTGCAAAGCTTTCGGCGCGCGCGAAGTCGCTGCGGGTGGGCAACGGCCTCGATCCGCAGGTGGACATGGGACCGAACATTTCGGCATCGCAGATCGCCACGATCGAGGAGTATGTAGCGATCGGCATAGACGAAGGAGCGACCGTCACCGCCGGCGGCGCGGCACTGACCGGCGGCAGCTACGCCAAAGGACACTTCCACCAGCCGACGGTCTTCGCGAACGTGACTCCGGAGATGCGTATCGCGCAGGAGGAGATCTTCGGACCGGTGACGGCGGTGATGCGCTGCGACTCGCTCGAGGAGGCCGTCAGCATCGGCAACGGCGTGAAGTACGGACTGTCATCATCGATCTACACGCGCGACATCAACAAGGCTTTCGTGGCCATGCGCGATATGTACACCGGCATCTTCTACGTGAATGCGCCGACGATCGGAGCGGAGGTGCATCTTCCCTTCGGCGGCACGAAGCAGACCGGCAACGGCCATCGCGAAGCAGGCATCGCCGGCATCGACGTGTTCAGCGAGTGGAAGTCGATCTATGTCGATTACTCCGGCGCGCTGCAGCGGGCTCAGATCGATACGGAGGAAGTCTGATGCGATTCGTCACCGCCGTCACGCTGATTCTGGCCGCCACACCGTCGTTCGCGCAGACCACCGCCGATACGATCATCGCGCGTGAACTGCAGACGTCGCGCTCTTACGAGACGCTGAGCCATCTGACCGACGACATCGGTCCCCGGCTCACCGGTTCGAAAGGCGCAGCGCTGGCGGTGAGGTGGACGACGCAACAGTTCCGGGAGTGGGGTATCGCCGTCTCGAACGAGCCGGTGAAGGTTCCTCACTGGGTGCGCGGCCGCGAAGAGGCGAACCTGGTGTCCGCGGCGAATCAGAAGATCGTGCTGACGGCGATCGGCGGCAGCGTGGCCACGCCGGCGTCTGGCATCACAGCCGATGTGATCGAGGTGGATTCGTTCGACGAGCTGAAGACGCTGGGGACGGCGAAGCTTCGCGGCAAGATCGTCTTCTACAACAACCCGATGGATATGGACCTCGTGCGCGCTCACCGCGCCTTCGAGGCCTACCGCATCGCTGTGGCCTTCCGAGGAGCAGGGGCAAGCCGGGCCGCGGAGTATGGGGCCAGAGCAGTGGTGATCCGTTCGGTGGGATCGGCGTCGCTGCGAACTCCGCACACAGGAGCGCTGCGCTACGATCCGAAGCAGCCGAAGATTCCGGCGGCGGCGATGACCGCCGAAGATGCCATGCTCGTTCATCGGCTCATTACACGCGGCAAACATGTCCGGATGCACATCGTGCTGACACCGAAGACGCTGCCGGATACCGACTCAGCGAATGTGATCGCCGAAATCCGCGGAAGCGAGAAACCGGAGGAGATCGTCCTCATCGGCGCGCACCTCGACTCCTGGGACCTGGCCTCGGGTGCGATCGACGACGGCTCAGGCGTAGCCATGGTGATGGAGACGATGCGGCTGCTGAAGGAGATGAATCTTCATCCCCGCCGGACGATACGTGCAGTCCTGTTCATGAATGAGGAGAACGGCCTCCGCGGCGGACAGCAGTACGCGAAGGAGCATGGGAAGGAAGCCCACGTCGCCGCAATCGAGACCGATGCCGGCGGCGCCGCACCGACCGGCTTCACGACGACACTGAAGGGCGATGCCCTGACGGCGCTGGAAGCGCGGACAAAACCACTCGCCGCCCTATCATCGAACCGCTTCGAAGTGGCGGAAGAGGCGGGAGCCGACATCGACCCGCTGACCACCATGGGAGTCCCCAGCTTCGGCCTGGTCCCCGAACCGCTGCACTATTTCGACTACCACCACACCAACGCTGACACGCTGGACAAAGTCGATCCGAAGGAACTTGCCCAGGACACGGCCGCGATCGCAGCGCTGGCGTGGATACTGGCGGAGTAGGTTTTCTGCCCTTCGCGCGTTGTCGGTTGTCCGCGCGGCTCAGCTGCGCATTGCGGAGGCGTGCGTGATGGTAGCCGGTGGACAGGCCGGAAGCGTTGCCACCGGTTTGCCCGCGCGGTCACCGGCACCCCGGCCGGGTGCGGGAAGTCAGTCAGGCGCCATCGGTCGAGAGGCGACTGAGAAGCGGTGGCAACGCCTCCGGCGTGGCCACCGGCTACCTTCACGAACGCCTCCGGCGTACACACGACGAGGCGTGCTCGGGGAATGACGAAGCGCCACTCACCTCCTCTATCGCCCGCTGAAGCGGGCTTCTGGAGATTGGACGTTTCTCGGCACCCCGACGGAGTGCGTGAGGATAGCCGGTGGCCACGCCGGAGGCGTTTCCACCGGTTCCGTAATGCAAAGAAGGGCACCCCGGCAGGGGTGCGTGAAGCCCGGCAGGCTCGATTGTATGGAACGACATCGAGCTCGACGTTTTCACGCACCCCCTGCCGGGCCCCCTGCCGGGGTGCCTTTTTCATGCCCCTGCAAACCCGGTGGCAACGCCTCCGGGGTGGCCACCGGCTACCTTCACGCACGCCTCCGGCGTGCTTTCGTTACGCCCCGAAACGTCCAATCTCCAGCGCCCGCTGAAGCGGGCTCACAACATTGGTGGACATTCGATTCCCCCGGCTGAAGCCGGGGGCTACGGTTCTCACGCCGACTCCGTCGGCGAACTATGAAACCCGAAACCGCCTCATCACGACAACGCGCAAACGCGCAGACAACCGATAACCGACAACGCGCGAAGCGCAATAATCCCCCATGCGAAACGACATACTCGGGCGGGGCGACGACCTTCGTCGCCATGGCTTACATCATCGTCGTCAATCCGGCCATTCTGATGGCGGCGGGGCTGCCTGTTGGGGCGAGCACGGTCGCGACAATCGTCGTTGCGGCGGTTGGCTCGATCCTCATGGGGCTCTATGCGAAGCGGCCCATCGCGGTGGCGCCTTACATGGGGGAGAACGCGTTCATCGCGTACGGTCTCGCGGCGCTGGGAATCACCTGGCAGCAGCGGCTCGGATCGGTGTTCGTCAGCGGTGTCCTCTTTCTCATCATCACGCTCATCGGCTTGCGCGGATGGCTGGCGAAGTCGATTTCGAAGAGCCTCAAGCTCAGCTTCGCCGCCGGTATTGGCCTCTTTCTCGCCTTCATCGGGCTGACGGAGACCGGCATCGTCGAAAGCGGAACGGGCGTACCGGTGAAGATCGGCAATCTGCACAGCCCGAAGGTGCTCCTGGCCATCGGCGGCTTCGTGGTGATGATGGCGCTGATGCGCTTGCGGGTGCGCGGCGCGATTCTCATCGGCATCGTCGTCACGGCGGTTGCCGGTATCTTTCTCGGTTTCGGTCACGCTCCACGCGCGCTTTTCGCGATGCCATTCACCGGCGACTACAGCCTCGCTCCGATCGCGTTGCAGCTCGATATCCGCGGAGTGCTGCGGCTGTCGTTTCTGCCGATCCTGCTCACACTGTTTCTCATGAGCTTTCTCGACACGCTCGGTACCCTGGCCGGCGCCGGCGCAGCCGGAGGGATGCTCGATGCCCGCGGCGACTTCCCTGAGATCGAAAAGCCGATGACGGTCGATGCCATCTCCTGCTGCCTGAGCGGTCTGCTCGGCACGTCCACCAGCGGCGCGTACATCGAGTCGGCAGCCGGCATTCGCGAGGGAGCACGGACCGGCGCGGCGGCGATCACGACCGGATTGCTCTTCGCGCTGTCGCTCTTCTTCATCCCGCTGGTCGAGCCCCTGCAGGAGTTGCGCTTCGCGTACGGTCCGGCCCTGATCGCCGTCGAAGCGCTCATGCTCGAGTCAGTTCGCGGTATCGACTTCGACGACCTCACGGAGCTCGTCCCCGCATTCGCCACCATCGTCATGATGGTTTTCACATACAGCATCGCCAACGGATTGACGGCGGGCCTGGTGCTCTATCCGTTGATGAAGCTCCTGGCCGGACGGCCGCGCGAGATCAGCGGCGGCTCTCTGGTTCTTGCCACATCGTGCGCCGTCTATTATGTCTTCGGATTGCCGCACTGATGACAACAAAAAGCCCCGGCCGAGGCCGGGGCTTTCGTTACAACCGATGAAGCAGGCGACTAGAAGCGCGCGCCGATTGCGTAGAGGTACGTGCGCGGGAGCTGGTAGTTGCCGCCCTGCGAGAACGTGGTGGGCGTACCGTTGGCCTGACCAAACAGCGGTCCGAGCTGGTAGTTGGCCTTCATTGCGGTGCAGGTCGCGATCGGGGCACCCGTCGGGCACTGAATCGGCGACTGCGTGAAGGGGTTGAAGTTGGCGAGGCCCGCGGTGTTCTGCGACGTCAGAACTAGCGTGTTGCCACCGGTGACCGCTTGGTGGTTAAAGGCGTTGCGGACTTCTGCCTTGGCGAAGAACGCGAAGTTGCGGATCGGCAGCTCGTAGTTCAGAGCGACGTCCGAGGCCATTATGCTGGCCCAGCGATTCTGACCACGGTTGCTGAAGAAGTACGTTACGGTCGTCGGGACGTTGGCGTACTTGTGTAGCGGGTCCGTCGGTATCGTTGAGCCGTCCGGATAATTCGTGCTGGTGCTGTTTAACGCTACGCAGTTGCCAGCGCTGTTGATGGTGCAGGTGTTGATCGCCTGCGATGCCGAGAACGGCGTACCGGAGTCATAACGCTGGATGAGGCCGGCGTTGAAGTGTCCGATCCGCGTTCCGAGGTCGTAGGTCAACCATCCCCGAACCTTGTGGCGCTGATCGGCGGCCAGGAACCCGACTGGTGAATTCTGCTTGAAGTTCTGGAACTCGGGGTAGGAAACGCTGGTGGAGCCGTACGTTACCGGCCCGCCGCCGGAAGTCTCACCTTCGACATTGCCGGTGAGCTTGGAGTAGGTGTAGTTGCCGCCCACGCCGAAGCCGGCCGGGAGCTGGTACTGACCCTGGAACTGCATGCCCCAGTACTTGCGGCTTGGAACGCTGGAGTTGCCGATCAAGCTCAGGTCAGACGGCAGGTTGGTGGCTGGATTGTTCACGGTACCGATGGCGAGCGTCGTGAAATTCGCGTAGAAGTCCTGCCACTTGCGGTTGATGTAGTCGGTACGGAAGTAGCCCTTTCCGATCTGGGTTCCCGCGCCGAAAGTGAACTCTTTCATGTTCGGCGACTGGATGCCGCTGCTGATGAGCTTCGAATTAAAGCCCGGGATGGCCTGCGAAATGATCGCCCGGTTCGTGAAGCCGTTGTCGAGGAACCACTGGAAGGCCTGCTGCAGGGCGACGCGTGAGTCGAGATACCCGGTGTCGGGACCGGAGTATGCCCACCGGATCGTAGCCGGGTTGCCTGCCGCGGAGCCCTGACCGGAGACGGTCTCAGCGAGACGGCCGACGTACTTGCCATAGTTCGCATCGAGGCGCAGACGTCCGGTACCGAAGACGTCGTAGATGACTCCGACGCGGGGGCTGATGGCGCTGTCCTTCGAAACGCCGTGACCGGCGCTGTCGACGGCGTCGTTCTTGTCGGAACGGACACCGAGGTTAAAGGTGAGGTGCTGGTTGAAGTCCCACTTGTCGTTGAAGAAAGCCGACGTGGTCTTCAGGTTGGAGCCCAGGGAGGAAAACGCGACCGGGAAATAGAGGAACCGGTCGGCGCTGCCGTTGGCCGAGCCCTTGAGTGCGATCTGCACCGTACCGTCCGGCATCTGCTTCGGAACGTTGAAGCGGACGTCGTAACGGAAGTCGGTCGGGGACTGGAAGTTGTTCGACTGGCGCTGCTCCGCCCAGTCGTCGTAACCCAATACCAGGTTGTGGGTGCCCATCGACTTCGTACCGAGGAAGTAACGGCCCTTGAGCTCCCACTCCTTGTTGTTGCGCGTCTCAGCGCCGCAGCTTCCGCAGAAGTAAGGAGCATTGGCGGTCGCGCCGGTGACGAGCTGATCGATCAACGGGCTTCCCGTGGCGAGGTAAGCCGCGGTTGGGTTGGCCTGATGCGCAGGCGTGTTGCCACCGAAGCCGACAAAGGCAAAGTACTTCTTGGCCCAGTCACCTTCGATCAGGAGGTTGTTGGTGATGACGCCGTTGTAGTGCAACGTCTTGAAGTTGTTCGGGTTCTGGACGCCGGCGGTGTTGATCGACCTGAGGTCGAGGCAACCGATCTGGCAGTTCTTGTCCCCTTTGACGTTGTTGGTGAGGTAGGACCCGACGATGGAGTGCTTCTGCGTGAGGTTCGCAGTCAGCTTGTACTCCTCGCGCGGCGAGTTGGTCGAGACTGTGTAGGCGCCGACGGTTGGGTCCGGGAGCGTTGTGATCGCCGTCAGCGTCCGCGCCGCCGAGATCTTGGACTGGCGGCTGGCGACGAAGAACCATAGACGATCGCGAAGAATGCGGCCGCCGAGGGTCTCTTCATACGTGTTGTTGGTGTGGTCGACCGGGTCAGCCTGCGTGGAAACGCTCTTTTCCGTCCACTTCGGATTGTCGAGCGAGTCACGGACCGATCCGCTGAACTCGTTGCCGCCCGACTTCGTGATCGACGAGACCACGCCGCCGGTGAAACGACCGAATTCGGCGGAGATGCCGCCGGTGAGGACCGTCGTCTCCTGGATGGCATCCTCGATGTAGAGCGCATGCGGCTGGCCGCGAAGGTTCTCATTCACGACCGCGCCATTCACGAGATAGAGGTTGTCATACGACATAGCGCCTGAAATGGAGGCGCCGTTGATGCCGCCGGTGACGCCAGGCGAGAGGTTGGCCTGGGCCGTCGGGTTGCGGTTCATCGGCAACTGGTTGACCGTGGCCTGTTTGTAGTTCGTCTGGACCTGCGGGGTCTCCATGACGGTTGCCTGATTGGCCGTGACCGTGATGGCCTCGGTGACCGCCGACATCTTCATGTCAGCGTCGAGACGCGTGGTCTCGACCAGGTTGACCTGCGTGTTCTTCACGATGTCCGTCAGGCCGGACAGCGAGAACGTGACTTTGTACTTACCAGGTGTAATGGCCGGGAAGTTGTAGTCTCCCTCTCCATTCGTGACCGTGGTACGCGTTCCCTGCTGTGCAGGCGACGCAATCGTCACCGTTACGCCAGGTAGCGCGGCTCCTGCTTGCGAGACCGTTCCGGTCAAGGCCCCGGTCGTGCCCTGCGCGAATGCGCCGGCTGCAACCAGGAGCAGCAGGAAGAAACAGATTGTAAATCGTTGTAGCTTCATCGTTCCTCCTCGATTCTCCTCGAAAAAAGTTACCGTTGGACTTCACTATCTGACTGCACGTGCTGAACCGATTTATGCAAATGAATCCTTGGACCCCAAGTCATTGATTGATAATCACTTAACCCTTCTTGCCATCGATATTTCACAAGCCGCCTGATTCAACGAATTGAACTGTCGCACCGGTTCGCCGCATCGGGCGGCAGAGCTGGTGCGGTAGCGGCCGCAAACATTACCTTCGGCACCCTGAATGAACTTTGGACCCTGAAGTTCGGCGGCGATTGACCAGCCGCCGACGCTGTGTTTACCGGGAGTTCACGCATCCTACCCGCGGAGGCCGTGCGTTGCAAGCAACTCCTTGCCGAAGCTGCTCAGCGCGTCATCTGACGATAGCGGATCCGATGCGGCTGATCGGCCTCGGCGCCGAGGCGTTTGCGCTTGTCCTCTTCGTACTCGCTGTAGTTGCCGTCGAACCAGACCACACGGCTGTCCCCCTCGAACGCGAGGATGTGCGTGGCCACGCGATCGAGAAACCACCGGTCGTGCGAGATGACGATGGCGCAGCCGGCGAAGTTCTCCAGGGCCTCTTCGAGCGCGCGCATCGTGTTGACGTCGAGATCGTTCGTCGGCTCGTCGAGCAACAGCACGTTCGCCCCTTCCTTCAGCATCTTCGCGAGATGCACGCGATTGCGCTCTCCCCCCGACAGCACGCCGACTTTCTTCTGCTGGTCGGAACCGGAGAAGTTGAAGCGGGCCACGTAGGCGCGTGAATTCATTTCGCGCAGTCCCAGCAACACGAGCTCGGTGCCGCCGGTGATCTCTTCGAAGATCGACTTGTCAGGATCGAGAGTGCGGTTCTGATCGATGTACCCGAGCTTCACGGTCTCACCGATGCGGATCGTCCCCGCGTCCGGCGGCTCCTGGCCGAGAATCATTCGGAAGAGTGTGGTCTTGCCGGCGCCGTTGGGACCGATGACACCAATGATGCCCCCCGGCGGAAGCTTGAACTCCATCTCGTCGATGAGGAGGGTTTCGCCGAACGCCTTCCGAACGTTGTCCGCCTCGATGACGATGCCGCCCAGTCGCGGTCCGGCGGGAATGTAGATCTCCAACTCCTGCACCCTCTCCTGGGTCTGCTGGTTGAGAAGGTTTTCGTACGATGTGATGCGCGCCTTGCCCTTGGCGTGACGGCCTTTGGGCGACATGCGGATCCATTCGAGCTCGCGCTCGAGCGTCTTCTGCCGCTGCGATTCCGACTTCTCTTCCTGCTGGAGACGTGTCTGCTTCTGCTCCAGCCATGATGAGTAGTTGCCCTTGAACGGGATGCCGGCGCCGCGGTCGAGCTCCAGAATCCAGCCGGCTACGTTGTCGAGAAAGTAGCGGTCATGCGTGACGGCGATGACGGTACCGGCGTATTGCTGTAGATGCTTTTCCAACCACTCCACCGATTCAGCGTCGAGATGGTTGGTCGGCTCGTCGAGCAGGAGAATGCCGGGCGCCTGGAGCAACAACCGGCATAGGGCGACCCGGCGCTTCTCACCGCCTGAGAGGATGCCGCAGAGCGTATCGCCGGGCGGACATCGAAGCGCGTCCATGGCCATCTCGAGCTTGGAGTCGAGATCCCAGGCGCCGGCGGCGTCGAGCTTGTCCTGAACCTTGCCCTGCCGCTCCATCAGCTTGTCCATGTCCGCGCCGGGATCGGCGAAGGCGTTGTTGATCTCGTCGAACTCCCGGAGAAGGTCGATGACCGGCTGCACACCCTGCTCGACGATCTCGCGAACGGTCCTGGACGGATCGAGTTGAGGCTCCTGCTCGAGAAAGCCGGCGGTGTAACCGGGAGAGAGAACAGTCTCGCCGAGGAAGTCGCGGTCCGTGCCCGCCAGGATGCGCAGCAGCGAGGATTTGCCTGAACCGTTCAGGCCGATGACGCCGATCTTGGCGCCGTAGAAATAGGAGAGGTAGATGTCCTTGAGGACCTGCTTCTTGCCGTGAAACTTCGATACTCCGATCATCGAGTAGATGATCTTGTTTGGTTCTTCAGGTTTGGCCATGGGGCGCGGATTGTAGCGGAACGGCTACATCGCGGCGCGCGCGGTTGCCTCGTCTTCGAAACTGACCACCACTAATGTCTGATCATCCTCGGGCGGCCGATTCCGCGTGAACTTCTTGATCGAGTTGAGAAGCGTCTTTTTGATGTCCTCGGCGTGCATGTGGCCGCAAGAGAGGATGGTCTTCTCGAAACGTTCGAAGCCGAAAGGGTCGCCATCGTCATCGATCGCTTCGATGAGCCCATCGCTGTAAAGGACGAGGCGATCGCCGCCGTCGAAATCGACCGTGTGCTCGGTGAACGGCTCGCGGCGCCTCACGCCGAGAGGGAAACCCCACGATGAGAGCGATTCCAGCCGTTTCGTTCCGGCGCGGTAGACATAGGGATCGAGATGACCGGCCGAGGAGAAGCGGAGGGTCTGCGTGGCAGGGTCGAGCAGCCCGAAGAAGAAGGTCATCAGGATGCGCTTGGGGGCCGTCCTCATGACGATGTCGTTCAGCACATTCATCACAGCGCGCGGCGAAGCGTCGTAACCGACTTGTACCAGCAGCGCTGATTTGGCCATTGCCATCACGATGCCGCTTGTCAGTCCGTGTCCGGAGACGTCGCCGAACGCGATACCGATCTCGCCCGAGGGCATCGTAAGGAAGTCGAAGTAGTCGCCGCCGATCTCGGTCGCCGCCCGGTAGTGCGACGCGAACGACGCGCCGGCCAACTCCGGCGCCTCGACAGGCAGGAGCGCGGCCTGGATGCGGTTGGCCGCATCGATCTCCGCTTTCACGCGCTCACGCTCGACGATCCGTTTCACGTGCGGGGCAAGGTCATCGTAGGTGTAGATGACCTCGCGTTTGGTCATCATTGCCGCGAGACCGAATGCTAGAAGCCCGGCCATCGGCAGCACCACCACCCAGATCAGTTGCTGGAACATGTGTCCGCGCGACACCGACATCAACGGCGCGGTCATCGATAGCAGCGTGCCACCGAAAAGGGCCACCGATGTCGAAAGAAGATCGAAACGGCGCATCATCAGGACGATCGAAGCGATTCCGCCAAATCCAAAGAGCATCTGCGGCAGCAGCGGATCGATGGGGACTTGACAGACGGAGTTGACCACACCGATGGCGACGGCCGAGATCATGCCCAGCCATAGCAGCCGGTGACGATTCGTCCAGGACATGAAAAACAGCGAGATGATCGGGAAGATCACCGCATCGAGTGCCGAGAAGAGTACCAGGAGGAATGGTCCGCCGAGCCTCACAGAGACCTCGGTGCCAATACCTGTCGATGGGTGAGCCAGATGCAACGCCAAGGGAATGGCGCCCACAAGAAATACGGAAGCGGCGACGGCCGGGGCGAAGAGAACGCCGTTGAATACGGAACGGCCCACGGTGGCGTTCAGGGGATCACGGCGAAGGATGGCATCGAACGATGCCAGCCATTCGCCCCAGCGCTCGCGCGTGTAGCTCTCGCCGACCGACCAGGCGAAGAAGACCACCACCGCCAGCGGGATGTCGTAGAGAAGGAACTTGAAGGCCATCTGCGCCGCGGTGGTCGATGGCGCGTCGAGGCTCCCCATCGTGTTCCCCTCCGTGGCGGCGGGCCCAAACATGATGTTGATCCCGATGGAGATGAGCAGGGTCAGACCCAGCAGAATCGAGCCGGTGCCGATCCCGACCTCGCCGGCGTGGTACTTGCGCAGGAAGATGACCAGCAGAATCAACAGCAGTGCGTAGTTCGTGGCGAAGCGGATCAGAACGGTGGTGATGCCGCTGCCGGCATCGTCCTGACGAAAGACGCTGCCGTCGGCGTACTCCTCGATGAGGGCCCATCCCGTGAACTGGTCGCCGGTGTAGTACACGTACAGATACGGCACGACGTTGCCGATTGGGAAACTGGTCTTGACGCGATAGCGGAAGGTCCAGTCCGTGCGTGACCGCATTACAGTCGGCCGGGCATCTTCAAACTGCGGCGACGGGGCTCCGGGGAATTCGCGTGAGTGGACAAAGGCCTCGACCCGTGGCTTCATCTGCGCCTCGGTGAGGTGCGCTCCGGGCTCCTCAGTACGAGCCAGCTTCCGAGCCATGAGGATGGCTCCGGTCTTCTGGTCGACGACAACGTACCCGTAAGGCGTGTTCTTCTCGAGGCCACGCCGGTAATACATCCGTTTGTATCCGCCGAGCCGCGGGCCGATCACGACATCGTCTGCTGCGGTGCGGCGGAGCTCCGGTTTCGGCTCGAGTTCCTTGTCGAGCAGAGCCGAGTTCGCCCATGACAGAACACCCCATGAACGAGGGACTGGAATGCCTAGTTGAAGCGCCGCGGCGTCAGCAATCGGAACGGCATCGGCGCGCGTGAGACGGATTCCATGCGGCTGGGCGTCGTTGAAGCGCGGCATGAGGAACACCAGCACAACGATGCCCACGCCACAGGCCAGATAGGGCAGAGCTTTTTTCATGATTCGCGGCCGGACTGCATGATACCCGCTTGTTTTGATTACGATCGGGCGAGCGGCGAGTTTCGCGCGTTACACTTCCGAAATGCCCGAAGCGATCGATTCGCCGGCAACACGGCGTGCCGCGAGATACGCGCTCTCGATTCTCACGCTGATCAACCTCTTCAACTATCTCGATCGATGGGTGGTCGCGGCGGTGGTGGAGTCGCTCAAGAAGTCAGAGCTTCACCTTTCTGACACACAGATTGGACTCATCCCCGCCGGATTCATCATCGTTTATTCGTTGACGTCGCCGTTGTTCGGATCATTCGGTGACAGGCGGGCCCGGCCCCCGCTCATCGCACTCGGCGTAGCGATATGGAGTCTAGCGACCTCTCTGGCAGGTTTCGCTCACAGCTTCGCGTCGCTTCTGGTGTCGAGGTCGGCGGTCGGAGTTGGAGAAGCGGCCTACGGGACGATTGCACCAGCCTTGCTGGCTGATTCGTTTCCAATCGAGCGGCGCGGGCGTGTGCTGTCAGTCTTCTTCGCAGCCATTCCGATCGGCTCGGCGGCTGGATACATCGTCGGCGGTCTGGTCGATCAACACTTCGGCTGGCGCGCCGCGTTCTGGATCGCCGGCGCACCCGGCTTGCTGCTGGCATTGCTGGTTCTGTTGGTGAAGGATCCGCCACGGGGGTTGCATGATGTGGCCGCCGAGGGCGGCGGCCCTACACGGTGGACCGATGCCTATCGCGATCTTTTTCGTAACCGTCCGTTCATCCTCACCGCACTCGGTTACGGCGCGTACACATTTGCGCTTGGCGGGTTGGGATACTGGATGCCGGCGTTTCTGGAGCGCGTGCGCGGAATGGCGCACAGCGAGGCGACGGTGACCTTCGGCGTGATCGCTGTCGTGACAGGATTCATCGGTACATTCGCCGGCGGCTGGCTCGGCGATATGTTTCTTTCACGAACGAAGCAGTCGTACCTCTGGGTCTCCGGCGTGGCCACGCTCCTCGCCGCGCCTGCGACATACCTGGCGGTATCGAGCCCTAACCGGTCCATTTACCTGCCGGCCATCGCCATTGCCGAAGTACTCATCTTCGTTTCGACGGGCCCGGTCAACTCCGCTTTGATCAATGCAGTGAAACCGGCGGAGCGGGCCACGGCGTTAGGCCTGTCGGTTCTTGTGATGCATCTCATCGGTGACATCCCCTCTCCGCCACTGATCGGGATCGTCTCCGACCACACGTCGCTCGACCGCGCGCTGATGCTGGTGCCGATTGCGATTGTGATTGCCGGTTTCATCTGGATGTACGCGGCGTGGCGGGGTAGCCGGACTTGAGGAGTTTCGTCACACGATTCCTGCGGCTCATCGCAAACATCTTCTTCCGCCGCATCGAGATCGTCGGATGGGAGAAGGTGCCGCCGGGTCCGGTGATCTTCGCGGTCAATCATCCGAATGGTCTGATCGATCCCGTTTTTCTGCTCTGCTTCACGCCGCGCCCTGTGTCGTTCCTGGCGAAGGCGCCTCTCTTCAAGATGCCTCTGATCGGGTGGATCGCGCGCGGCATCGACTCGATTCCCGTCTACCGTACGCAGGACAATTATTCGACCGCGAAGAACCACGAAACGTTCGCCGTGGCGCGCGCGCTGCTCGTGAGCGGAGGCGCGATCGCGATTTTCCCCGAGGGAACAACGCATAGCGAGCCGCGCATGAAGGAACTCAAGACCGGTGCAGCGCGAATCGCTCTCGGTTGCAGCGCTTCAGAGTGTCCGGACATCGTCATTGTAGCTGCGGCACTTTTCTACACCGCAAAGCAAAGCTTTCGCAGTGATGCGCTGCTGTACTTCGGTGACGGCATCGCCGTCGCGCCGGTTCCGGCCGGCGAGGCCGGCGAGCCTCCCCGGGAGGCGGTGGAAGCACTGACCGATCGGATCGAGTCAGCAATGACGGCGTTGGCGCTGCAGGCAGACTCGCGTGAAGCGCTCGAGCTCATCGGCCGCGCCGAACGGGTCATTTCCCTCGGCCGCGCGCACCTGCCGGAGCAGCTCGAGCTTCGGAAGCGCTTCATTGCCGGCTACACACGTTTGCGCGAGCACGCCCCCGCGCGCCTTGCGCATTTGCAGTCGCGGTTCGAACGGTTCGAATCGGAGCTCGGCGAAGCCAACCTCGAGCCGGAGACACTGCCGGCACCGACGGTGCTGGGCAGCGTGAGAACAATCGCGACGTTGCTCATCACGCTGCCCGTCGCGGTCATCGGCGCAATCGTCCACTACCCGACGTATCGCCTGATCCGGCTTCTGGCGGCGCGGTTGACGACCGAGGAAGAGCTGGTGGCGACGTTCAAAGCAGTCGGCGGGATCGCTCTCTATCCGCTGACCTACATCGTTTGCGGCGCGCTGGTTGCCTGGCGATTCGGATGGGCGCCGGGCGTCGGCACTGCCTTCCTCCTGCCGCTTGTGGGATATGTGGCACTGCGGTTTTTCGAGCAACTCGATGACGTGATCGGCCGCACGCGCACGCTGACCTGGCGCGTGGCCCGCCGGAGAGCCTTCGACCGGCTGATGCGCACGCGCCTCGAGCTGCGCGACGAGCTCGTGGCTTTAGCCGAGGAGTTTGGCGTCTGAAGTCTACTTACCCGCGCGGGTAAGCTCGGCCGCTGCCTCGATCTTGGTGTCGATTGCTTCCTGGCGCTGCACGGCATCATCCGGAGGCGGCGAACCGTTGCGGATGGCCGTGTCGAGATCTCCGACCAGAGTCCGTAGTTCGCTCATCGCAACCCGCGCTGCATCACAGGACTGCGCCGAGCCACGGCACTCCGACTCCGCGGAGCTGATCTTCGCCTGCACATCGCTCTGAAAGCTCGACCAGGCGGTCAGGTCATACGGCGGATTGACGAAACGATGGAGTCCGCTGCCCCAGGCCTCGGACGCGCGCTGAGCCGCCGCGACGCAGGAGTTGTCCGACGATACGGCGGGAGGGGCGTGACGACTCATCTGCCGCTTTGCCCACGGCACCGCGTACTTCCAAACGACGAACGCGAGGACGATGATGGCGACCCATTTGATCAGGCGGTTAGCGTCCATGCCGCCGATCTTAGCGCCGTTCGGGTTCGATGCGCTGATCGTGGTTACGTTCCCGATGTCGTCGTCATCGTGGTGGTGCCGCCGTTGCGCATCTGCTGCATCAACTGAAGCTGCCGCTGCAGTCGCAGCATCATCAGCATGAAGACGATCACCAGCAACAATCCGAAGATGCGGGCAACCCAGCGATTCATCGGTGGTAACTCCCTGCGTGCCTGGCAGCCCATTCGATTGCGTAGCGCATCGGAGCGGCGTCGGCGATCCCCCGCCCCGCGATATCGAAGGCTGTGCCGTGGTCGACGGAGACGCGAAGATACGGCAAACCGATCGTGACGTTGACCGATTCGTCGAACGCCATCGTCTTGATCGGGATGAGCGCCTGATCGTGATACATCGCCAGCACTACGTCATATTGTCCACGAGAGGCCGCGAGAAACACTGTGTCGGCGGGGTGGGGGCCGGTGATCGTCAAGCCAGCCTCGGATGCCCGTGCAACGCCGCGCGCGATGACCTCTTCCTCGTCGCCGAATCTCCCTCCTTCACCGGCGTGAGGATTCACTCCTGCGACGGCAATGCGCGGCACCCGGCCGTACAAACGCGCGTACTCGCGGCTGGTGAGTCCTGCCAGCGCGGCGATGTCCCCGGCATCGATTCGGGACACCGCCTCCCGCAGCGGCAGATGGACGGAGAGCAGCGCCGCTTTCAGCTTCGGCGAATCGAAGTACATCGCGTAGTCGTGCGCGTATCGCAATAAACCCGATCGAGCAGCGAGGAGCTCCGTGTGGCCAGGAAACGGCGAGCCGGCGAGTGCGATGGACTGTTTGTGAATCGGCGCGGTGACGAGTGCCGAGCACTCACCGGACTCGATGGCGCGCAACGCGGCGTCGATCGAGTCGAGCGCGACGCGCCCGTAGGCCGCGTCGATGGTGCCGTAACGGATCGGGCCCGAACCGCCGGCATCCGCAAAATCGATGTCATCAGGAGGTTGGGCCCAGGCCCTGCTGCCAAATACACGAGCCGGAACGTCCAAGTTCCGAAGCGATTTGAAGACAATTTCAGCGCCGATGCCGGACGGATCGCCGAGGGTGATGGCGAGCGGTTTCACGGCGCGGGATTGTAACCGTCACACGCTCTTGAATTTCGTTGCGGGCTTCAGGTTTGCGAACCTTGTGCCTTTTCCCTAGAATCCGGGCGCTTTACCGGAGGCAAACCTTGAATTCAGTAGTGTGCATCGCGCAGGTGCCCGACACCGAGACGCGTATCAAGATCAGTGGCGACGGGCGCCACATCGACGAAACCGGCATCAAGTACATCGTCTCTCCCTACGATGAATACGCACTCGAAGAGGCGATCCGCCTGAAGGAGAAAGAAGGCGGTGACGTCACCGTTCTGGGTTTCGGTCCTGACCGGGTGCAACAGGCCCTACGCGAATCGCTCGCGCGTGGCGCGACGAAAGCGCTGCACGTGAAGGGCGATTCCGCCGATGCCGACTCACTCGGTATCGCCATGGTTCTCGCCGCCGCGATCAAGAGCCTCCCGCACGATCTGGTCTTCTTCGGCAAACAGGGCGTCGGTACCGACAACTCCCTGGTCGGACCGATGGTGGCAGAACTGCTCGGCTATCCGCAGGTCAATGTCGTGACACACCTCGAAGTGGCCGATGGCAAGGTGACCGCTCACCGCGAGATCGAAGGCGCGGAGGAGGTCATCGAGGCAGCAACGCCCGCTGTGATCACGGCACAGAAAGGGCTGAACGAGCCGCGCTACGCCTCACTCAAGGGAATCATGGCAGCGAAGAAGATCGCCATCGATACGAAATCAGTGGCTGACCTCGGGTTGGCCGATTCCGACATCGTCAATCAGCGCGTGACCATCATCTCGCTGGAACTACCTCCAGAGAAAAGCGGCGGCCGGAAGATCGACGGCGCCGATCCGGTGGCCGCGGCGAAGGAAATCGTGAAGTACATTCAGGACGAGGCGAAAGCGCTGTGACCCGCAAATGCGGGGGGTGCTGCGATGCTGGGTTGCTCAGTTGCCGAGATGCAACCACCGAGCAATTCAGCAGACTCGAGTAACCCAGTAACCCAGTAACCCAGTAACCCAGTAACCCAAGTAACCCAGCACTCAGCAACTCGGAGACAACCATGCCCGGCGTTCTCGTTTTCTGCGAAGTTCAGGACAACAAACTCAAGAAGGCCTCGCGCGAGGCACTGGCGATCGGACGCAGGCTCGCCGAGGAGGCCGGTGGCGACCTCATGGCATTTGCGAACGATCGTGCCGCCGCCGGGGATGCTGGCCGATACGGCGCGAAGAAGGTCTATGTCGCCAACGCCGGCGGTTACAACACCGAGATCTGCACCGCGGCACTGCAAGCGGCGATCAGACAGGCTTCGCCGTCGATTGTGCTCTTCGGCGGAACCTCGAACGGGCGCGATCTCGCGCCGCGTCTGGCCGCGCGCTTGAACGCCGGTGTTGCCTCGGACGTCGACCGGCTCGAATGGACCGGCGGCAAGTTGCGCGCACGGCGCCCGGTCTACTCGGGGAAAGCGTTCGCCACCGTCGAGATCAGCAGCACGCCGGCGATCGCCACAACCCGCATCAACGCCTTCCCGGCCGAGGAGTCAGGCGGGGGCTCGGCGGAGGTGGTCGAGATAAGCGCTCCGCTCGATTCTAAAACGAGGGTCGTCGAAACGAAGTCCGCGGAGACGGGGGAGCTCTCAATCGTCGAAGCAGACATCATCGTCTCAGGTGGCCGCGGCCTGAAGGAAGCGGCAAACTTCTCACTGATCCGCGATCTTGCGCACGCCATCGGCGGCGCGGTCGGCGCGTCGCGCGCGACGGTGGATGCAGGCTGGATCGACCATCAGCATCAGGTCGGGCAGACCGGCCGCGTCGTCAGCCCGAACCTCTATATCGCCGCGGGAGTGTCCGGGGCCATCCAGCATCTCGCCGGCATGTCGACATCGAAACACATCGTGGCGATCAACAAAGACCCCGAGGCACCGATCTTCCGCATCGCCGATCTCGGAGTGGTCGGCGATCTCTTCACGATCGTTCCCGCGCTGACCGAAGAGGTGAAGAAAGCAAAAGCGCACTGAACGAAAAGAAGCCGCCGAAAGCGGCGGCTTCTTCACGGATTTGGTCGTTCAGAACTACTGCTGGCCCGCGCCAGGCCTCGGTGCCTCGCCAGGCTTCTCGGGCGACTGCTTCGGGCTCGGGTCCTTCCCGATGATCGACTTGGCGGCATAGGCAGACGTCATCGAGATCGGGTTGGTACCCGGCGGCAGACATTCCAGCGTCAGGATGATGGCGTGCCGTGCGAAGTCCGCATTGCATTTCGATTCGTTGCGCGCGTTGTAGATCTTGGGGCTCTTGGCCATGACACGCTTGCCGTCGAGGACGACGAAGTAATACTCGATCGTCTCGTTCGGGTCGAACTTCGGAAGCGTCACCTGCGAGACTTTTCCCAGGTTCCGGCCATCGACGTAGCACCAGTCAGTCGCTCCCTGGCGACGGAAGTAGGCGCGGAGCAGACCATCGTCGGAGGTTTCGACACTCATGATCGCCATTTCGCCCTCGACCATGCAGCCAGGAGGGAGGTGCTCGACAACGCCGGGTTGCACAGCCAGCGCGGCGACGGCGCTGAACGCGAATGCGAGCATCAGGGGGATGCGGATCTTCATGGTCACCTCGGACAAACTAAAATAATACTTCAAAATTTCACTTCTGCGCCAGTATCCGGTCGCGGTACGCGAGGATCGCCGGCGTTTGCGGCAGCGCGGGCATGGCTCGAGTGATGAGCTGCCGGGCCAGGGCGTAGTCCCCGAGCTCGTAGCGATTCACGGCCTCGTAGAACATGTGGCTCTCTTCGCCAGCTTTGAGCGGATACGTTTTGCGGTACTGGGCCGACGATTCGGCGTAGAGAGCGGTCTGACTGAGCGCACGAGCCAACGCTTGCCGCTCGCTGCGCTGGAGATTGGGCATCGCCGCGATCCGGCGGAGTGCGCTGCGAGCACCGACGATGTTACCGGCTCCGACCATTTGCTCGGCAGCAGCAATCTGTTCAGTCACCGGCTGCGCAGCGGAATCGGGCACGGGCGATGGAGTCACGGACGGCGGAACCGGAGCAGGCACGGGTACCGGGGCTTTGAAAGGTGCCGGCACAGGTACCGGGGCCGGAACGGGCGCCGGCACAGGCGGCTTTTGCACCTGTTTGGGCTCCATCGTCTGCAGTGCGTCGCGGACGTCGGACCGGTCGAGGACGGATGCCGGAAGACCTCGGCGGACGCCACCCGCATCCCCCATCCGGCCAATCTTGATGAGCGCGATGAGATACGCGGCGGCCTCGTCGTCCGTGAGCCGCCGGCGGGTGCGGACTACCGCGTAGTGCTCGGCGACTTCGTTCCAGGCGTTGTGGGCATGGCCGATTTGTGCCAGCGCGGCATGTGCGTTCGGATTGGAATCATCTGCCGCAAACGCCAGGTCAGCGTAGTGCCTCGCTCCTGGTTCATCGCCGGCAGCAACCCGTTCGAGAGCCAGCCTGCCGTAGTCGAGAGCCGGTTGAGGCGGCTCGGCCTTCTCATCGTTCTTGCTCACCGTCACGGCGACGTTCGGTCTCTTCGTTGGCGTCGGCACCTGCGGGCGCGGGCGCAAGCTTGGTAACGGCGCGCCCGGTTCCGCCGAGACTGCCTTACTGGCAAAACGGGCGAATGCCGGCACGCTGCTGAGCTCCGCCCGGCTGAGCAGAACCGGCAGCAGCAACTCAAACGCGGTGCGGAGTTCCTGAGGGATCGGGAGCGTGGTGTAGGCCGGAGTGATGCGCTCTGCCTGGACTACCTTGACCGCGGTCTGGCGCGCTTCGCCGGCGCGTTCGAGTTTGCTGTAGGTGACGGTGAGGTAAATCTCCGCGGCTTCATATTTCGGGATGTTGTCGATACGGCCGAACGCCGCGATACGAAACTCGTCGGCCGCGCGGGCATAAGCCTCGCGGTTGAAATCGACTACGCCGCCCTGGAATCGCGCTTCGTAAAAATCCTGCGCGACGACCGGAACGGCGACGATGAGCGAGAAGAGCGCCACGAATAGGCGCAGCGATGCGTTCACTTGGTTAGCAGCCTTCGAATGCGATTGAAGAGGCGACCGGATTCGTTGCCGGACGACTCCGGTAAGTCAGGATCGTACACGAGTCCGCGGCTTTCTACGATTGATTTTGGATTGTCGACGAACAGAGACTGGGCAATCTGCTCCCCCACCAGATCGACGATCCGGGCTCGGGCGGCGCGAAATCGAGGCGGCCGTTTGGTCCCGTTGTGCGCGTCTGTTGCCATGACGTGAACCCATCCACGTTTGATCCAGTCGATCGCAGCAGCCTCGGCCTCGCGGCCGAATTCGCCGGTGATGCTACCGGTCGTGACCTGGGTCTTGACGCCGATTCGGATCAGCGATGCCAGGAGCTCAGGCTTCGCCTGAAAAACATGATTGCGCTCTGGGTGAGCGATGACCGGCATCCAGCCGTCGAGCTGTATGCGATAGAGCGGATCGCGCACGAGAGGCGGAACAGCGTGGCTGGCGAACTCGACGAGGACATAGCGGCCGCCGGCAAGGGGAAGAATGGACTGCGTGCGAAGCATCTCGTCCATGTCGTGAGCGAAGAAGTATTCGGACCCCAGGACGATTCGCGGGACGTCGCCGACTTTGGCCCGCAACTCGTCGAGGATCGACGCGAGTTGTACGCGGGATGTGTTCTTCCAGCGGCCACGGAGCACGTGCGGTGTAGCCACTATGGTATCAATGCCTTCGTCGGCCGCCATCCGGCAGAGATCGACGGATTCGGATAGTGCTCGTGGCCCGTCGTCGACCCCCGGCAAGCAGTGGTGATGGATGTCGATCATACGAGGCTCTGCTCACCGATGTTATCCGACCCGTTGCGCAGGTGGTTCCTTGTCAGTGCGGTTCTCCGAATCGTAATAGTCGTAGTAGCTCTTCTTGAATGAATAGCCGTATTGCTGCAGATCGAGGTTGTTGAGAATCGCGCCAAGCACCGGGATGTTGCTCTGCCGAAGCCTCTCGGCCGCACGCTGCACGACATCGCGAGGCGTCTGTCCTCCATGGACGCAAAGCACAACGCCATCGGCGTTCGCCGCCAGCACGATCGAGTCTGTCACTGCCATGACCGGCGGAGAGTCGAAGATGACGAACGCGAACCTCGCCCGGATCTCGTGGATGAGGTGCTTCATCCGGTCGGACCCTAGCAACTCCGAGGGGTTCGGCGGCGTGGGGCCGGAGAGGATAAGGAAGAGGTTTGGTACCTGAGTATCCTGAATGACGTCGTCGAGCGGAATGTTCGCGGCGAGGTAGTTCACAAGACCGAGGTTCATCTTCCCGCGGAACACTTTCTGCAGGCGCGGACGGCGAAGGTCGGCATCGATGAGCAGTACCGGTTTCCCCATCTGCGCCAGGACGGTGGCAAGGTTGACCGACGTCGTCGTCTTGCCTTCGCGCGCGAACGTCGACGAGATGACGATGACTTTGGGCGAGCTGGCGGAGGCCAGGAGCAAGGACGTCCGGAGAGCCCGGTAGGCCTCGGCGATGGCTGAGCGCGAGTCGATGTGAGGCAGCAGATCGATGCCGCCTTGAACATCGCCATCCACCGCGACAGGGCGGAGACGGGTCCCGCGGGTGCCATAGCCATATCCGCCGTAGCCGTACCCTCCCCTGCCCGCGGAGCTGGCGGATGGGATGACACCGAGGGAGGCAAACTTCGTGACGCGCTCGAGCTCTTCGGTGGTCTTGATCGAACGGTCCATGTATTCGAGAAAGAAGATCGCCGCGAGGCCGAGAACCACACCGAGCGGAAAGGCGCTCTGCAGGTTCTTCTTCATCGTTACATTGAAACGCCCAGAAGGGTACTCAGCATGATCGACGATGTGAATGTTGTTCGAGGAGGCCGAGCCTCGCAGGCGCGCGGTCACTTCGGTCTCGTTCTGTCGCTTCTCGAGCTGGTCCAGCATCGATTGCTTCGACTGCAGAGTATTCGTGAGGTCCGTGTAGCCCGCTGCGCTGGCGTTGATCGTCAACGTCTCATGCTTCTGCAAATTGAGCGCGGCGTACCCCTGATCTTCGCTCTGTTGCGCGGCGACAACCTCGCGGCGGGCGCCATCCTTCAATCGTTCGAAGGCGGCGCTGACTGCCGCAAGCCTGGCCTGATGCATTTTCTCGATGGAGCTCTTCAGGGCGACCAACTGGGGGTAACCGGGTTTGAAGATAGTCAGCCCCTGGGCATAATCACGATTCTTCCGCGACTCTTCTTCCGTGAGCTGGCTGACCAGAGGGTCTGCGCTGGTGACGGACTCCGGATTGGCGCGCAATAGAGAGTTGTACGCGTTCTGCTTTTCGAGACGGAGGCTGGTTGCATTCTGCAGGTCGGTGTTCACCTTCATGAGCCGCTGGAACGGAATACTGCTCGCGTCGGCGCTCGAGATGATCCCCTTGCTCTCGCCGTACTGCTGCAACTGCCGGCGGGTGGCTTCGATATCGGCGCGAATCTGAGCGATCTGACGGTCGAGAAAATCGCTGGCCTCACGGACCGACTCGAATTTCTTTTCGTTATTGAGCTGGACGTACGCCTCACCCACGCCCTCAGCGATCTTCTGGGCGAGGCGGGGTGATGACGATACGTAGCCGACATCGACGAGAGAGGTGCTGTGTACCGGGGTGACTTCGAGCGGGCCGCTGATCGCGCCGGCCAGCGCTGCACGCAATTGTGCAATCTGAGCAGGGGTCTTTCCGGTGACGCCTCCCGGATTGAATTCGGGATCGCTCAGGAGCTTCAGGTTGTCGATGACTTTCTCGGCTAAGCCGCGGCTCTTCAAAAGCACGTATTGCGTCTGCAGGAACTCCTGGTCCGACGCGGCAATGCCGAAGAGGTCGTCGACCGTGAGCTGGTTCGGATTCTCCCGCTCGATCTGAACCTGGATCGACGACCGGTAGAGCGGCTTTGCAAATTCGCTGGCGAGGTACGTTCCAAGCATCACCACAGCGACGATCGACAGCGCGACCTTCCACCGCTTGTAGATGATGTTCCAATAGTGGGAGAGATGGACTTCCTGGGTGTTCAGGTCCATAGCTGATGGTAACCGGTAATACTTCGAGCGGCTTCCAACAGGTAAGTCAGCTGATCAGGCCAGCCGTCCGACCGCGTCAGAAGAAGCTTTCTGCAAAGACGATTCGATCTCCGTCCAGCAACACGACGTCGTTCTGACGGCCGTCGATGATCTTCTTGAAATCGTAGTGGAACGTCTTCTCCACGCCGGCCACGACGCGCTTGAGGATGACGCGTTTCGAGGCGCGGTCGGTTGGACCACCGGCCGCAGCGAGGGTCTGCAGAAGCGTGGGCGTCTGCGAGCGGCGAAACTGAACGCTGCCCGGATGCATCACCTCTCCGAGGACGTAGACGGTGATCGAGCTGTCAATCGGGACGTTGATCACGTCATTCGCGCGCAGCGGCAAATTGAGATCGGGATTCCCGTTGACCATCAGGTCATCGATGTCGATGGCGATCTGCTCCGTCATGCCGTTTGCCGCGGTGCGCAGTACATAGAGCGATCGCCCATAACCGGTCGCCAGTCCGCCGGCCTGCGTGATCGCCTGGATCAGACTGATGTTCCCCGTGATACCGATGCGGCCCGGCCGCATCACCGCTCCGATGACGGATATTGGTTTGCTTCCGGCTTCGAGCACGGACACCGTGACGTCGGCCTTGTTGATGTACTTCGCCTCGAGCATCGATTTGACGCGCGCTTCGACTTCGCTTGGCGTCAATCCGGAGACATCGACTTTGCCGATCAACGGCATGGTGATGCGGCCGTCGTCCGTCACGGTCATCTTGGTGTTGAGATTCGGATCCTGGAAGACCTTTACCTCGATGAAATCGCGCGGCCCGATGGGCGCATCGCTCGCGCTCGGCGCCGAGGAGTCGGCAAGTAGGGAGCCGGGCGGTATCTGTGTTTGGGCAAACGCCGTACCCTGCGCCAGGACGGCAGTCGCCAGCACGACGATCATGATTGCGTATGAGGAGACTCGTTTCATTTGATCCTTCCAGAACTCATCGACGGGGCCCCTGTGTTTCCGTGACAGCGTCGAGCCATGACAACCCTCGTTCAACACTTGACCCGCACATAGCATAGGTACGGGGTCGTCATCTCGTCGTCCTGGTGACGTAAATTATTCATCAAACAGGGTCCCGCGTCCGTTCCGGCGGCACAGTTAGTTATTTTGACTCGGGTTACGGGGTGAACGACAACCGGAAGAGCAATCGAATTCCGTGATCGAGGTTGATGTCGAAGTTCGAGGTTCTCCTGACGTACCCGATATCGAGGCCCCCACGAAGGCGGGCGAACCCGTAGGTAAAGCCGATGGAGGGGAAGCTGAAGACATCGCGCCGCTTGAGGAACCCGTGCGGGCCGATGACCGGCGTCTCATAGAGGTCACGCCCGATCGCCCCTTGCAGCGTCAGCGTCAGACGCCGCGTCGCATCCCACGCGAGCTGAGCACTGGCGCGGTCGGCGATGTAGAAGTTGTTGAAGGCAAAAATCGAAAAGTCCAGATCGCGTGATACGGCGAGAGTCGTGCTGATCGACCTTCCGAACTTCCTGCTCGAGGAGATGTTGGCGAGCACCCCCTGGAAGTCGTGCTGGCCAGCACGGAAGAAGTCGAGTTTGCCGGCACCGCCCTCGACACGGGTGACGGTTCGGCCGCTGTCATGGACAAAGCCCCCCCCCAAGAACGACCGGCGGCCGTTCTTGAAGACGGCGTTCGAAAATGAGTAGTCGCTGAACTCAGCTGAGAAGAAGAGCGACGTGAGCGGGAACGTCTTGTGATTGACGGCGATCCGGTAGTTGTGTCCGGTCAGGTCGAGCAACTCCACGGGGATCCCTGCCGGCTGAATAGCGGTCAGAGGAAACGAGTTCTTCAGCGTCGCGGCGTTGAAGGTGGCGCTGGTACGGCTCGAGTATTTCAGCTCGCCTGAAACCCCGAAGTTTCGGTTCTTCTCCGTGAGCAACCGGGCGATCTCCGAGACGTCGGCGCGAAGCTGGTCGGCGTCCTCCGCATAGACGTCCAGGTACAGATGGTTGAGAAGGTATTGGGCGTCGGCGCGGACCCGGTAGCCGAACACAGTGCTCTTTCCGTTGCGGTTGAAAAAGCTCAACTCCGGTTTGACATCGACCGAGTAGATCGTTTTCTTGTTCGGAACGATGTAGAGACGAGTCGGTCCCTGGATCCCGAAGCGAAAACCGGACTGGCGGTCGGCGGTCGGGACGTAGAAGCTCGAGTCGTAGCCGATATCAGAGAGCTGGAACGTGCTCAGAATATAGAACGGGCCGTGGTGGAAATGTGCTTTCCGCAGATCGTTGGCGATCTCCTGGCTCGCGGAGAATGAGCGCTCGCGGTCGCGAAGACCGTTCTGTGCAAACGCTCCGCCAGCCCATGCGCACAGAGCCACGGCGACGATAAAAAGCCGCATTCCTTGCCGCACGTACCCTCCCATTCCTATCCAGACAATATCGGACCAAGATGATGGTAGCACGGCATCTACAATGGTCCGATGCGGAAAGTGGCTGAAGTCGGGCTATTGCTGTCACTGATGGCGTTCCTGGTGTGGGTACCGATGCCCTTCGGCTCGGCCAGTGATGAGTCGCAACCAATGCTGATCATTCCGCCGCTCCTCATCTGTGCGGGGGCAGCATTCCTACGCTCGATGCGCCAGCCGCCACTATTGCTCACGAGGCCGGGAAAACTCTGGACTGCCGGCGGAGTGCTTCTCGCGATGGTCGTCGCGCTGCAGCTCGTGCCGCTGCCGATGCCGGCGCTCGGTGTCCTTTCTCCGCAATCGGCAGTGATATGGAAGCAGGCCGCGAGTCTGGCCGAGCTCGGCGGCGCCAGCACACTGGCACTGCACCCCATCACGGTCGACCCGGCGCACACCGCGCTCCACCTCTACCGCGTGCTCGCCTATCTGGCCACGTTCCTGTCTTCGATGATCCTCATCCGCGACAATGTGCGGCGGATTGTGCTGGCTGCCGTGCTCGCATGTGTTGGAGTCTTCGAGTCGCTGTACGCGATGCACGAGGCGGCGCTGGGGCGCTACACGATCTGGGGATGGAAGAACACTCTGATCTTCGGCCGGTCCACCGGCACATTCGTCAATCCGAACCATTTCGCACACTACACGGCCATCGTGCTCCCGATGGCGCTCTACCTCTCGGCACACGCCTGGCATACCGCGGCGCCGGTAGGTGCAACCTTCGGCAGGCGGGCCGTCAAACTGGTCGAGAGGCGGTTCATACCGTTTGCCTTCGGGCTTCTCGCGGCGCTGGGTTGCATCACGGCGGTGCTCGTATCGGAGTCTCGCGGCGCGTTACTGGCAATCATCGGCGGCTTTGCCATCGTCGGCGCGCTGGCAAGTGACAAGCAACACGCTCTGGTCCGGGGGTTACTGATTGCCGTCGGTGCCTCCGCCGCAATCCTCATGGTAATTGTCGTGCTCGGACACATGGAGACAGTAACGCGCTTCGAGAGCAGCAAGGCCTCACAACTCAATGCCAGACGCGCTTCCCTCACCGGCGCCTTCCGCATCTGGGAGATGTTTCCCCTTCTGGGCAGCGGAGCCGGAACGTACGAGGATGTCGTATTGATGACCCGCGCGACGTCAGCAGAGGTGATGGCCAACCACGCGCACGATGACTACGCTGAGATTCTGGGCACCACCGGCGCTCTCGGCTTCATCGTATCGCTCGTGCCGTTGCTGGCCGGCTTCGCGGCACTGTCGCGCACGAGCTTCAGTCCGAACGGCGAACCGATGAGCTGGCGGCGGCGTGCCTTCAAGACCGCTGCGCTCGCCAGCATCGCTATCGCCATGATCCACGCGCTGGTCGACTTCAATTTCTTCATCCCCGCCAATCCCATCACGCTGGCCGCGATTGCCGGAGCGGCAGTCGTTGCTAGAGAGCCGTGACGCTGTCGAGATGGAGGCGCCGGTAGAGGCCGTTGCGGGTCAGAGGATTGGCGAGCACGACTTCCACGCGGTGAAAGCCGCGAGTCCTGACGGGGATGATGAACTCGCGCAGCGGACCAATTTCACCTTCGGTGCTCAGGACATCATCGAGGTAGATTTCGGCGTACGCCGGCACGTTGTCCGTTTGCGTGGTGGCGATCTTCAACACCACGCTGTGCTCAGCCTCGATCGTCCGCCACGCGTTGTAGCAGATGTCCTGATTACAGAGTCCTTGCCACTCGGAATCGACCGCCGGCACGCGGCGCGGATCTTTGGATGACATCTCGAGCTGGAGCGCGATGTCCCTCAAACCCAGTTTTCGAGCCAGCTTGATTCGCGTCGGGATCGATGCTGCACCCTCTTTGCGAGTGACGATCTCCAACCCGTCGAGCGGCTCGAGACCATGCCTCAGCGAATAATCAACGATGGCATCGACAAGCGCGACTCGGTTCGGGTTGTCATCGAGCGGACGGCGGTGAAGCTCGTCCAGAAGCCCGCTGATCAGCGGTTCGGAATCCGCGTGATACGGCGGGTCGGGGAAGTGCACGAGCAACTCCGAAGGTGAGTCGGTGTGCCGCCGCGCGGCGAAGTCGTCGATGTTCTGCCGTTGCATCTCGGCACGCAGGCTTCGATAGTCCGTAAACAAACCGTTCGCTTCGGCCAGGTAGATGAGCGTGCCGATCGAATAGCGGTCCTTCGGGCGCGAGCGTAGCAACGAAAAATCGCCTGTCAGCTCGAAGAGCGGTTTGGCCATTCGGCTGAACGTCGCCGGATCGCGCAGAAGCGGGGCGAAGGCAGTCATCGCGTCGCGCTTGTCTTTTTCTGAAAGCTCCGCCCAGTGGAAAAACGCCCCTCGGGCGAATGCGTTGGGCGGGACCGTGCTCTCCGGCGCGAGGCGGAAGGCAACATCGTATCCGGCCCTCCAGAGCGCGACTCGGTTCCCAAGCCGCGTGTCGAGTGCAACCTCTGTCAGCGCGCTCGCCACCGCCCAATCAGTTGGATGCCGGGCGATCCGTACGGCCAGAGAACTTGCGTCGGCCGCCGGCGGCGCCCACACGATCTCCGGAGGGCGCACCAGGAACACCCCTGCCGCCACGGCCATGGTCACCGAAACACCGATCAGGAACAGCCGGACACCGCGGCCCGTCACGTCAGGATTCGCTCCCATGATGCCAATGCGATTGGAGATGCAAACATCTCCTCGTACAACCGCCGTCCGCGCTCCCCCATCGCCCGCGCTCGATCGCGGTCGCGCGCCAACTCGCGGATGCCGCGCGCCAGCCCTTCGCCGTCCCCTGGTTCGATAACGAAGCCACAGTCATGCGTCTGGATGATACGCGCCAGCTCACCATCCCGTGCACCGACGAACAGCACCGGCCTCGCCACAGCCAGGATCCCGTAGAACTTGCTCGGCACGATCAGCCCCTCCAGCTCGGGCAGCAGCGTGACCAGATGCGCGTCCGCCGAAGACAAGCTCTCGCTCAACTGTTCGCGCGGCGCGTAGCCGGCGAAGCGGACGTTCGGCAACTGCTCGGCTCGGATAGCCTCCATTTGCGCGCCACCTCCAGTGAAGACAAATTCGACTCCGTCATCGCCGCGCAAGGCACGGATCGCCTCGAGCATCGTCCGCGCGTCGTGTGCGCGGCCAAGGTTGCCCGAATAGCCGACCACGAACCGAGGATGAAGGATACCGGCAGGATGCAGCGCGCTATCCGCCCAGTTGTGGATGACCACCGCGTTCGGCAGACGGGCAGCCATCAAGTCTCCGAGTGCGACGTTTACCTTCGCACTCCGGAGCGACCAGTCACGGATCCGCCGAAGCACCCGCAGCGTGCGCATACCGAGCGCTTCCGCCACCTCGGGAAAGAGGTCCTGGGTCCAGTTGATGAGCGTCGCGTGACGCAGCCTTGCCGCCAGGGCGGCGACAACAGAGATGAGAGGCGGATCGGTCAAGGCGATGATCATCGATCCGCGAGTGGCGCGACGCATCAATGTAAGGAACGCACTGCCGTAGAAGGTCACGTAGTCGACGGCTCGACCCGGCAGAAACCCCCGTCCGAAACGTGTCGACCACACGCGCCGCACCTCCACCCCTCGCACCACTTCGCGCCCCGGTAGACGCGCCGAGGCATTGTCATAGCGCTGCCTGCTCGTCAGCACCTCAACCTGCCAGCCGCGTTCCGCCAGATGAAACGAGAGGTCGGACAGCATCTGACTTGTTGCAGAATGATCAGGATGAAAGTAGCGATTCACGAAGAGCAGACGCCGCGCGGTCATTCGATGACGTCATTATGCGGTGGAGGGGGCCGGCGGATGCGACACTCCCCCCACGAATGATCATCCTGGGCATCAACGCGCACCATGCCGACGCTGCGGCGGCCATCCTGATCGATGGGAAGCTCGTTGCAGCAGCGGAAGAAGAGCGCTTTCGCCGGATCAAGCACTGGGCCGGATTCCCATCCGTCGCCATCCGCTACTGCCTCGACGCGGCGGGGGTCGATCTCAACGGCATCGATCACATCGCCGTCAACCGCGACCCGAACGCGCGGCTCTTCCAGCGGGCGAAGTTCATCCTCTCGAAACGGCCGTCGTTGGGTGCGATCCGAAAACGGCTCGCCAACCGCGCAAAGGTCGGAGGCATCGAAGAGGAGCTGATGCAAGCGTTCGGCGTCGAATCGCTGAAACCGATGTTGCATCACGTCGAGCATCACCGCGCGCACCTCGCATCCGCCTATTTCGTGGCGCCGTTCGACGATGCCGCGGTCCTCTCCGTCGATGGCTTCGGCGACTTTGTCAGCTCGATGTGGGGCATCGCCTCTCGCAACAAGATCGAAGTGCTCGGTGAGGTTGGCTTTCCACACTCGCTCGGCATCTTCTACACCGCGATGACGCAGTACCTCGGTTTTCCCCACTACGGCGACGAGTACAAAGTCATGGGGCTGGCCCCGTACGGCAAGCCGTCGCAGATCGAGGCGATGCGCGACATCGTGCGCGTGCAGGGCGACGGCACGTTCCGGCTGAACCTCGATTACTTCACCCATCACTCCGCCGGTCTGGACATGGTCTGGCAAGGCGGAATGCCGGTGATCGGGCCGGTCTTTTCGCAGCAGCTCGTCGATCGCCTAGGTCCGCTGCGCGCTTCCGAGGAACCGATCGAACAGCGGCACAAGGACCTGGCTGCGTCGATGCAGGCGATGTTCGAAGAAGCCTTCTTCGCCCTGGCGAACGCGCTCTACGAGAAGACGAAGAACCCGCGCTTCTGCCTCGCCGGCGGCTGCGCCTACAACAGCGTCGCCAACGGTCTGGTCTTCGACCGCTCTCCGTTCCGCGATCTCTACATCCAGGCCGCGGCCGGCGACGCCGGAGGCGCCATCGGTGCCGCGTACTGGGTCTGGAACGAGATCCTCGGCAACACAAAGTCGTTCGTGATGACGCACGCCTACTGGGGACCGGAGTACGACGATGCCGCCATCGACGATTCGATCGAAGCGAGGCGCGCTGACCTCGAGGCCGCACACTGCACGATCGAGCGCGTCGATGATGAGCGCGGCCTCTGCCGCCGCACCGCCTCGCAGATCGCCGCGGGCGACGTCGTTGGTTGGTTCCAGGGACGGATGGAGTGGGGTCCCCGCGCTCTCGGCAACCGTTCCATTGTCTGCGACCCGCGCCGGGGCGACATGAAGAACATACTGAATCAGAAGATCAAGCGCCGCGAGTCGTTCCGTCCCTTCGCACCATCCGTTCTGCGCGAAGCGGTGGGCGAATGGTTCGAGACCGATTACGACGTGCCCTTCATGTTGCAGGTCTACCAGATCCGTGAAGAGAAGCGGGCGCAGATCCCGGCCGTGACCCACGTCAACGGATCGGGGCGGCTGCAGTCGGTCGGCGAGCAGCAGAACGCTCGCTACTACCACCTCATCGAGGCCTTCCGGGACGCCACCGGCATCCCGCTCGTTCTCAACACTTCGTTCAACGAGAATGAGCCGGTCGTCAACACGCCGGCGCAAGCACTCGATTGCTTCCTTCGGACGAAGATGGACCTGCTGGTGATGGGCGACGTGATGATCCGGCGGCAATGATCACGAGAGAGAGACCCAACGCGGAACAGGACTCGCGAGCATCGAAACAGACCATCAACGGCTGCGCCTGAACAACTCGATCGAAAGGATGGCCTCGGCCAGAAACCGTTCGAAGGCATAGCGGAGTCCGGCCGGGCCGTCGAGAATCGTCCGCTTCACGAAGAGCGCAAAGAAGAACGTCGCGAATGGCGACACGATGCGAAGCTTGCGGATGCGCCCTGAGAGCGGAAGCTCGCGCCATGGCGTGCCCCGCAACTTGGCCGCTTCCTTACGCATGTACGTTTTCTGGCGGTCGATGAAGCGCCGGAGGTTTTTGCGGTCATCGTGGACCAGACGCTCCCGTAAGCGTTCCACTCGCCCGCGCACTCGGACGCGCTGCGTGTGACCGTCCTGCCAGATCTCGAACGCGCCCCGACGGAGAAGCACGTCGCGCGGCGTATAGAGCGCTGCCCGGATCGGCCGGCCATCAATGGCGTAAACGAAGGCCGCCCTGTAGCCGGCGACGTCGAGCGGCGGGTCGAGCGTCGCCAGCTCACGGACGAACGCCTCGGGGACGAAATAGTCGGCATCCAGCGTCAGCACCCAAGGAGTGGTCACCTGCTGGACGCCGAAGGCCCATTGGACGGCATGGGAGTCGAAGGACCTGGGCACCACATGCACGTTGGGGAACTGTTGCGCGATCTCTACCGTTCGGTCGGTGCTCAGGCTGTCGACCACGACGACCTGACGCGCCCACGCCAACTGCGCCAGCGTCCGGCCGATGTTCGCCTCCTCATCGCGGGTGAGGATCAAGGGCGTGATGCGATCGAGCATCGATCGCGCAATGGTACCAGCGCTTATGCGACACTGGGAGGATGGGAAAGGAGCTGACGCGCCGCGATCTCATCACGATCGTGCTTGTCTCGTACGCGTGGTTCGCGCTTCTGATCCTGGCGTTCGACAGCTACCCGTCACGCGTTCAACATTGCGGCGACAACCCGTCCTATGCCGGGGAGTCGGCAGCCATCCGCGGTGCACCGCCGCCGGCACTCATCGCCCGGCATTTCCTTGGATATCCGCTGCTCGCCGCGCCTGTCGCTGCGCTTCTGCACACCTCGGACATGACTGCGCTGCCGATCGTCTCCGTGATCGCCTCGCTCGTGGCGATCTTTCTGGCGGGCGAGTTGTGGGGCGCATGGGCGGCCGCATGGTTCGCCGTGATCAATCTCGACTGGATTCAGCGCTCGCTCCTCGGTGGGGCGGAACCGCTTTTCGTCGCACTGCTCTTTGCCTGCCTTTTGGCGGCGCGAAAAGAGCGATGGACGGCCGCTGCCATTTTCGGTGCGCTTGCCACCGTCGTGCGCCCCCTCGGCGTCTTCGCATTGATCGCTCTCGGTGTGGCCCTCTTACGACGCAGACGGTTTGGCATCTTCACGCTCGCCGTCGTGGTCAGCCTCGCCGTCGCGTGCGCCTATCTCGCTCTCGTGGCTTCCCTGTTCGGAAACTCGTTCGGCAACTTCGCCTGGTATAAAAGCATGGGCCTTGGTCATGACAGGACGTTCATTCCCTTCGTCACGATTTTCATGACCTACGGAGAGCACCACGGCGACCACCAGCTCACAGCCAAGAACGTAGCCAAGACGCTCACCTGGATGACGTTCACGCTGGCGGGGATCATCGCAGCGCTCTCGCGGCGCGTCACCCGTGAATCGATGCGCGCGTTGCCGGTGGAATGGATCTTCGCGGCAACGTATATGGCGTCATTCCTCTTTTTCCCGGCCTGGTGGATCGAGGGTGAGTATCCACGCTATCTCGCGCCGGTCATTCCCATGCTTCTCGTGGCGCTGCGGCCGTGGCTTCCGTCGGATCGCCGCGTCATCTGGGTCGTTGGACTCCTGTCGATCACGCTCGCGGCCGTCGAGGACATGCCGGCGTTCAGCCGCGTGCTGCACGCGCTGCTGCACTGATCCGCGCGTATCGTTCTTCCATCATCGCCGCCACGAAGTCCCATGTGAATCGCTCCTCGACCAGTGCCCGGCCACGCGCTCCCATCTCCGCGCGCCGGGAACCATCGCCGAGCAGGCCGCGAATGGCTTGCGCCAGCGACTCCGGGGCGTTACTGGTAACCACACCAGCTTGCGATCGTGCGACATCCGCCGCGAGTCCCACTTCGGGGGTGACGATCACGGGCATCGAAAGGGACATCGCCTCGAGGACAACGTTGCCGAAATTCTCCGAATGGGATGGCAACACAAGCGCTGTCGACGTTCGCAACAACATCTCTTTTTCCGCTCCGCTCACAGGTCCACGGAACTCGATTCTGCCGGCCACTCCGTTACCCTGCGCCTGCGCACGCAACTTCGGCGACAGATTCTCTTCATCGTTCCCGGCGATGATGACCTTTGCATCGGGAACGCTTTTCATCGCATCGAGCAGACAGTCGAGCCCCTTCTTCCAGTTGATCCGGCCGAGGAACAGCAACGTGTCGCCGAGGCGGGGAGTGAAGGAGATCGGCGGAAGATCGATACCGTTGGGTACGACGAACGGGTCAGGGAGTGGGATCGGGATCCGCCGGGCATCGTCCCACTCGGACTGAGCCGTGAAATGCACAGCGGCAGCGTGCGAGAACGTTCGACGTTCGACCGCTTTGATCCACAGCATCTTTGCGACGCGGCTTTTCCTCGTGATCAACTCGGGGACGAGCATTCCTCGGGGCGAGACCACGTAGGGAACACCATGCCGCCTCGCAGCACGCGCGGCAGCGTAGGTTGGCCATAGGAAAACCGAATGGAGATGGATCAGGTCGTATCGCCCGATCGACTCGTCGAGCGCCTGACCCATTTGCGGAGAGCGGTAGAGACGCCGCAACGTCGCCGGAAAGTAGCGGACAGACACACCGTCGAGGTCTACCGGAATACCAACGGGGACGTCCGAGTCACGATCCCCATCCACATTAGTAGTAAAGACGCCGGCCTCGTGTCCGCGCCGGACCAACGCACGGCAAAGGCCATGCACCGCATAGATCGGACCGCCATAGCGGGTCGCCGGGAGGTAAGTCGGAACCACATGCAGCAGACGCACGAGGGCTACGGTGCTACACGGTGATCCCTGGCGTCAATCACACTCTGGCCGGAACTGCGGAGAGGGCGGGCATGTCCGCAACCAACCTTTCATCGAGCGCCGCAGTTGCGAAGGTGCAGCCAACGAAGAAAGCGGTCAACAACGTGAGAACCGGGTCGGAGTACGCCTGCGCGGAAACCATGAACTCGACGATGTTCGCGACAACGATGCCGAAGAGTGCCGCGCGAGCCAGTTGCGAAGAGCCGGGAACATCGGGATGGCCGGAGATCTTCAACATCGTCAGGATCATGGTCAGACCGAGCAAAGCCGCTGCACCCAGGCCGGGAAGACCGAGCTCGATGGCCAGTTTTCCGAGACCGCCTTCCTGCCAGCCAAGCGTCGTAGTGCTGTTTTCCCGAAGGACGTGATAGACGCCTTGCGTGGCCGTGCCGAGGCCCGCACCCATGACACCGGACTGCTCGACCGTGCCACTCAGGCCCCCCTCCAGGCGGCTCCAAACTTCCTCCTGGGTCGTGACCGCACCCTGGGTATAGACGCTCGCCTCCTGGTTCTGCGAGACTCTGGCAACAACGAAGATCATGACCACCGCGACAAGTCCGAAGGAAGCGAATTGAGCGGTCGAGAGACGCCGGAAGTAGCGCCACAGAAACGCGGCCGCGAACACGGCGATCATGTAGATCGCCTTACGCCTCCCGCTGATCAGGCAATTCAGGAAGCCCCACCCGGTGACGAGCATCCACAACCATGCGCTCCGGAATGAACGCAGGCGGATGGTCATGGTCATACCGATCGCCGTCAGCATGGCAGCATGCCACCCCATGATGTCCGGGGCACGATAGAAGCCTGAGAGCATCCGGATGTTGAAACCGGTAACGAAACGGATGTTCTCACTCAGAGCGACGGTCCCGAGCGCGCGCCAGGGCACATTGAAGTACTCCATCGGCGTGCCGATCAGGGCGATCGACGTCACCACCGCGTAGAACTTGAACAGGCCGAAGAGTTGCTCCTCACGCTGCAGAAACGCATATCCGATCAGAACGGCCGGAAGAGGCGCGCAGTAGAGGAAGAAACTCATCGCCGGCGCCTTCCATTGATCGAGGCCAAATGTGAAGAGGCCGTTCATCGCCGCCAGAAACAGAAAAAGAAAAAAGAACAGCAAAGCGCCGAAGATGCCCGAGAAACGGCGCGAGAATTCGCGCCCGTGCTGCTGCAGTGTCGACTGAGAGGCAAAGATGACCACAAAGTAGATCACGACGATGCTGATGGACATCACGACCGGCGTGCCAGGCGTGAGCTTGCGGGCAGGGTCCTGAAGTACGCCACAAAGGATGGCCAGCAACCAGCCGCGCCGCCAATCGACCAGCGTGACACTGACCGACAGGAGCATGAACGCGGCGAATAGGATCGTGATGGTCATCGCGAGTTGCCGGTCGAAACGCGATTCACGAACCGCTCATTTCGGGCCGCTCCTGCCGCCGATCAGTTTCCTCCCACCTCGGGCCAGCCGTCGCGCCAGCAGCAGACCCCGCAGTTCGCCAACCAGCTTCGTCGGAATCGTCCAGGGATGTGCAAGGTGATAGCGCGTGACCACATTCTTGCGGATGCGGCGGAGTGCATAACGCCAGAGAGGCCCGCGATGGTGGATTGCGAAGTAGTAGTCCCCGGCCGAGTGCGCCGGCGAGGGGCTGCTGCGGTGGTCGCCGAACGAGCGAAGTCCTCCGGTGCTCAGCTTGAGATGGCGCAACGAGGCTTCGGAAGAGAACCAGATCCTGCCGCCGGCGGCGGCGAGCCGAAGCGCGAAGTCCGTCTCGAAACGGTAGCCGGCGCCGATGAAGTTTTCGTCGAATCCGCCGATGGCCGCCGCGCGGTCCCTTTTCACCGACAGATTTCCGGCCATGACATTGACCACGAAACGGCCGCTGTCGTGATTGAAGTGAAACTCCAGATCATCCTCCGGCTGTTCGAAATGGCGGGGCTCTTCACCCGGCTGAAGGATCTGTCCGGCCACTGCCCATGTTTCGGCCGCGGCCTGCGCGCGCTCGTGCGCGGCGATGAGTCCCGCGGACGGCTCCACATCGTCGTCGACGTAGAGGACGATCGGAGTCGCGGCAGCAATCAGCGCCACATTCATCGCATGCGGTATCGAAGGCGCGTCGAGACGGATCAGATGAATGCGCCCTTCCTCGTGCCACCGCGTCAGCGGTTCATTTTGTTCGACGCTCTGGTCGACGATGATGATGGCGCTGGGCGGAGGATCGAGGGCAAACAACCGCCGGATCGTCTCGACGACGATCGCCCCGCGGTTGTACGTCGGAATGGCCACCGTGATCACGCCGGCTTCCTCCGCTCGAGGTATGCCAAGGCAGCCTTCACCCCCTCCACCCCTCGCTGGAAGGTCCAGGTATCGATGATCTCCTCGGAGCGTTTCGCCATCTGCTCGCGTCGCTTTGGATCGTCCACGAGCTGCGCCATCAATGCCGCCAATGCTCTGTCGTCGCCTGACGGATAGATCAAAGCGTTCTCGCCCTCCAGCACGATGTCACCGATCGAGCCGCAGCGATCGGTCACGATTACTGGAAGGCCGCACGCCATCGCTTCATTGATCACCGCACCGCGCGGCTCGTAGATCGACGGCAGCACGAAGACGTCCGACATGCCGTAGTACCTGGGAAGCTCGCTCTGATTCACGAAGCCGGCGAAGTGTGCGCCGCCGAGGGAATGTTCACCAGCATACGTTTCCAGCGGCTCGCGAAGGGGGCCGTCGCCGAGAAAGAGGATTGCCGCGCGGTCGCGGTCCGGCATCTGCTCGTAGGCGCGCAGCAACGTCATCGGATCCTTCCGATCCACCAGTTTGGCGGAGAAAACGAAGACTGCCTGATCGGATCGAATCTCCAGCCGTTCCCGCATCTGCTGTCGCTCCCCTGCCCCGAACCGGCTTGCCTCGGCGAAGCGATCGTTGTCGACTGCCCACGGCAACAGGAAGAAGCGGTCGGGATCGGCCCCGTAGTGCCGGTAATAGTCCGCATTGAGAGCGCCCGACACCATGAAGCCGGTCGTATTCCGAAAGAGGAGACGCAGCAGCCGCGAACGGAATCGCCGGCGCAGCGTCGTCTCCGCCGGCGGAAAGCTGCTGTCACCGTAGAGGAAGAACGGGATGCCCACAAACCGGCAGGCCAGGATGCCCAACAGCGCGCTGACTGAGCCCCACCCCAGCATGAAGATCACCATCTCGTAGTCTCCGCGCAATAGCGCCGGGACAATGCCGGGGTTGATATGCCGCGTCCAGCCGCGGTTGCTGTCATGCACCAGATTGCGCAGGAAGACGTGCCGGTAACCGCTCAGCAACTCCACGTCCCACTTCAGCACCGTCCCCATGTCCTCGTCACGGTACGTTTGCACTCCAGCCGTGGAGCAATAGAGGACCGTCAGGTCGATCTCAGGGCCGGCGGCGAGCAGGCGAAAGAAGGGATCCTGATACTGGATCACATGCGAAGCGACGATAGCGATCCGGCTGCGTTTCACCGCCGGTCATCTTCGCATAGCGTTGCGGGCAGTCAGGCGGGTGCGATAAAAGTCCGCTGTCTCACGTGCCACACGATCCCACGTATATGCGCTGGCGGTGCTCGCGGCGGACGCACTCATCGCCGCCGCCCGGCCGGGATCTCGAATGATCGCCAGCGCGGCCCCGGCCAGCGCGTTCGCGTCGCCCGGCGGCACGAGAACACCGTTGCCGCCGCTCTCGATGACGTCGTGCATCCCGCCGGCGTCGCTTGCGATGACACAGAGGCCTCGGCTCATCGCTTCCAGAAATGCTTTCCCGAACCCCTCGAAGTACGACGGGAAGAGAAAGATCCCGTGGGCGTCGTAGATATCGCGTAGCGCGTCCTGCGTCGTCCAGGGCAGAACATCCAGCCTCTCGTTTGTCTCGGCGGTGAGCAACGCGCGAACGGCGGTCTCGCTGGCGGGGTCGCAGACCCACGTGAATCGCAATTCACGATCCGCTTCAGCGAGGCTGTTCATCGCCGCGGCGGTGATCATCGGCGCCTTGAAGAATGCAAACTGCGCGACGTGGAGCACACGGTGAAGACGTTGCACATTCATCGATGGCGCGTCTCCACGTGTATACGACTCCGGCGCGGCCTGCGCGATCACAGCAATCCGCTCCGGAGCAACATGGAGCTGTTCGAGAAGAAAGGCTGCGTCCAGCGAGGAGGAGACGATGTGCCCGTCCGCTTCCCGGGCGATGGCACGGCCATGTCTCGCCAGCAGGGCAGCGATCACTCGCGAAGAGGCTTGCCGGACCACGCCTCGTTCGTCACTCTGGTATATCGCGCGCCACGGCCGCAGCGTCTCTTCGACGTTCAGCTCAAAACCGTGCGAGCGGTGAATGAACACTGTCCGCGGCGAGAGTCGATGAACAGCCCGCGCGGCACGGAACCCATGCGGCTGATTGGCATGGATGACGTCGTACTGTTTCTCTCGCAGCGCCCGGAGGGCCGCACGCTCATAGGAGCGCGGCAGTTCCAATAGAAGATGCAGATTGCCATGACCGATGCGGCGCCCGAGGTCGCCGGACCAGACGGCATCGACCTCGTGGCCGAGGCCGCGGAGAGCATCGAGCGTCTGCACCTCGGTGCCGGCGGCGCCGGAATGTGGATCGTGCGGCACATCGGCCATGAACAGGATTCGCATGATCAGCGCAGCTTCCTTTTCATGACCTTCGCTGCCAGCCGCATCAGGCGCGGAACGTTCCCTAAAGCGCGAAGGGGCGAAGAGGCAGCGATACTGCGAAACGCCCGAAGGCTACGTACCACGTCAGCAGCTTCGACGTGATACTCGAGCTGCCGTGCGCTCACGCGATCAGGAGACCAGGCGCGTGCAGGCGCCTGCACCCCAGTCATGATCACCTTGAGTATCGCGGCCACGCGCGCATCGTAGGTGTGCTCCTGCAACACCAGGGCGCGCGCGCGACCCGCGACAGCCCTTCGTTCATCGTCTTGTCTCAGCCACCGCCCCACAAGGCCGGGAATCTCTTCCGGATCGCTGTAACCGGCAAAGTGAACGCCTTCCTCGAAACCGAGTAATGTCAACTCCGACGGCATTCCTGTGATGAGTAGTGCACCGGCCGCCATCGCCTCGAAACAGCGCATGTTCGCGTCACGAGGATAGTCGTCCCTGCTGATGTTCACGACGATCTTCGAAGCTAGGTAGATTCCCGCCATCTCCTCGGGTGTGTAGAGGCGGCCGGCATCGTTCATCACAAACCGCGCGGTCAAGGCGGCCAGCACCCGGTCGCGCGTGCCGTAGATCGAACGGCTCTTGCGGCCCACCCAACCGACATCGAACCGCCGCTCCACCTCTGCCGCATCGAACAAGTCGCGCTCCGCCGCGTGAGGTAGCAGGCGTGCTCCCGCGATCCCTGCCGATTGGAATGCCGCTTCGAAGCCGGGGTGAAAAACGAACGAGTAGTCATACATCGCCGACCAACGCATGCGCCGCGCCAGCGCGATGTAGGTATCGATGTGGAAAACAGCGGTGGGCGCCGCGACGCGCTCGATGCCTTCGGGCAGCCACGGCTTTCCGTCGGGATTGAGGATCAGGATCGGCCGCCAGCCGCCGGCCGTGATGTGATCGAGATCCTCGCGCCAGCTCTCCCCTCGCGACGGGGGGATCAGATGCACTGGCAGAAGGCGGGCGAACGCGCGGTGGAAACCACGCCGCTCCTTATCGAGCTCGTCGTCGCCGCAGAGCAGGACGATGCAATCACCAGCCACTCATCCGCCTGTGCGCGACCGCTTCATCGCTTCCGGTAAGCCTGAATCGACCATGCCTTCCATGCACTCGCCGGCTGGATGAGGTCCATCGTGGCGTTGATTCCGGCTCGCACATCGGGAAGATCACTGTCGTGAAAGAGTATCAATCCTCCCGGCTTCACCTTCGGCACCCACGCGCGGATGTCGGCGGTCACACCTTCGAACGAATGATCGCCGTCGATGAAGATCACGTCGATCTCGCCTCGATTCCATTCGCGGCCGCTCTCCTCGGACCGGCCCCGCAGCGGCGTGATGAGATCGCGGTACGCGGCTGTGTTGTCGAGGAAGTGCTGAAACACATCAACGTTCCTGGCGTGCTCGATCGTCGTGTTCATCCAGGTGTCGGCGCAATAGATCCGGGCATTCCCCTCTCGCTTCCGAACGGCATAGGCCAGGTTCACGGCAGACTTGCCATGGTAGGAGCCAACTTCGACGATGGTCCCACCCCGCGCCGCCTGAGCGGCCGCCCATTGCAGGCAGCGCTCTTCGATCGGGTCGAGGAACCCTTCGATTGATCCAGACTGGGGCGGCCCGGCGACGGCGCGCAGATACATCCAGAAGAATTTTTCGCTCCACCATGAAGGTGAAGCGAGTTTCAGCAGTCTCATAACTGCTCAGAATAGCAGCGCCTGAAGATAGCGGAGCCATGCCCGAGGCGAGAGCGGATAGGCGCGGATCGATGCGGCCAGGTACTTCCGGGCGCGGGCGTCGCCGTTGCGGCGCAATGCCTCGCCGATGAAATAGAGACCGGATCCATCGCGGCTCCGGCGGCGGGAGCGGACTGGCCGGATCGCTGCAGCCTCCCGGAGGAACGCCTCGTCTGATTCACCCCGCTGCCTCGCCTCGAGAGCCGCCTGGGAGAGCCGCCCAATCTTTTCCTGCTGCGGACGCGCGGCTCCGGAAACACTGTCCGGCGTCACGCGCGCCGTGTACAACACCTCGCCAAGGGCCTGGAACTTGCCGATCTCAGCGAGGCGGTACCAGAGGTCGTGGTCCTGGCCGTAGTAGAACGCGGCTCGGTAGCCACCGGCCCGCTCATAGGCATCGCGGCGGAGCATCACCGAGGGATGGCATGTGGGGCCGTCCGCCAGTGCACGAGGCTTGCTGAGGTCGAGGACGTATGCCGGATCGAGAGCCGCACCGCTGCTGCGGACAACATGGAGCGGCTCCATCTCAGGCCCGGAAAACCGGGTGGCGCTGGAGACGAAGACCACGCCCGGATCCGCATCCAGGGCGCGCCGCTGCAACTCGAAGCGGTGGGGATCGGACAGGTCGCCGGCATCCTGTCGCGCGATGTAGGTGCCCCGCGCCGCCGCGCAGCCGGCGATGAGCGCGCGCGTGAGACCGGCGTTTGCCTGGTGGATCACGCGGATGCGCGGATCGCGCGCGGCGTACGCCTCGAGGATCGCAGCGGTTGCATCGCTCGATCCGTCGTCGACGATGATGAATTCGAAGTCGCGTTCGGTCTGTCCGAGGATGCTATCGAGCGTCGCTTCCAGAGTCCGGGCACCGTTGTAGACGCCCATCACCACCGAGATGACTGTCATCGCCTGTCCATCCACGCGGCTGCCCGTCCGGCACGCCGCCATCCCACCACCCGCGCGGCAAGCTCGTACATCCGAAGGTCAGCGGATGGTGAGATCGACCGGGCCAGAGCCACCAGCCGCTTCGACTCGTCGGGCAACCCGGCCGCTCCGCATTGCCTCCCCAGGTGAAAAAGCTCCCGTGCGTACCGGCGAAACTCGGGCTCATCCGGCATGACGCCCCCACGCCGTGCGTGGGCGGCGATCAGCTCGTGCGCCTGCGCACGCTGGCGCAGGCGTTCCGGATCCGCCCCGCTGCCTCGCGACAGACGCCCGTCAGGATGATCCCGGTGCTCCGCTACGACCTCATCGACGCAGGCCAGCAACGGACGGAGGGCGCCGACCCGGCAGTCATACTCCCAGTCTTCTTCCAGCCTGAGGCTTGTCCACGGACCGGCGGCATCACAGATCGCTCTTCGATAGAGCGGCGTCGACGTCTCCCACCAGCGTGCCACCAGAAACGACGGGAAGATCGTCTTCTGGATCTGATTCGCCTCTTTCCACGTACACGCGATCTCGTTCCCCTCGGCATCGCGATAGCGGGTGATGCCGTAGGCCACGCCGCACTCCGGCTGCTCCTCGAACGCGCGGATCTGCAGTTCGAATTTGCACTGCATGAGGAGATCATCGCTGTCGAGATATTGGATGAAGTCGCCGCGCGCCTCTCCGCGGCCCGCCTCGCGAGCGAGTCCGGGGCCACCGTTCGGCCGGCGGATCGCCCGCACCTCCGGGTGACTCGACGACAGATCCGCGATCACGCCTGGGGTGTCGTCCGTCGAGGCGTCGTCAACGATGATGATCTCGACCGGCCGGTATGTCTGTGCCAGCACGCTTGCCACCGCCTCGCGCAGCATGGCGGGCCGGTTGAACACCGGAATGATCGTGGAGACGAGCGGCCTCACGTCCGAGAGAATAGCGCGTTGATCGACGGCCTTCAGCTCATTCTGACGACGATCGTGAAGTCGAAGAGCCTGTAATCGTGCAGCAGCGAGACCTCCGCGGAGAGATTGCGCTTGCAGTAGTCAAAAAGCGGCAGAGGGTCGGCGTAGTAGAGCTCAGGCCGCTGCTTCTCAGGCTCAGAGTAAGTCGTGAGGGCATTGAACGCCATGCCGCGCGTTGCCAGACTGGCCATGTCATCGACGGTGGCGAACATGTAGTCGCGCCAGGCCTGGTTGTCCGCATCGAGCTTGAAGCTGAAGATTCCACTGGCCACGCAGTAATCGGCCTTGGGGAGCTCTGCGCGATCCATCGTGAAATGCACGCCCGGCTCACTGCCGAACTCTGCTTTCGCCGCCTCGACCATCGCCCCGCACATATCGTAGCCCCAATACTCGAGATCGCCGGGACGCGCCCGCAGGTAAGGCAATAGCGCGCCATAACCGCAGCCGTAGTCGATGATCGACGCTTTCTCGGTACCGTCGAGAACGCTGCACAACTTCGCAAAACGAAGCTGCTGCGCCTTCACGGAGTTCCAGCCGACGCCGAGCGGCGTCGCCCCATGTGAGGCGAGGATATTCGTATAGAACGCCAATAACGGGCGCAGGACCGGATCGAGCACGTTGGTTGTGATGTCCCCATGATACGCCGATACGGACGTCCGCATACCAGCCATGGTGTGAACACCTTGTGGACACTTCCTGTGCCAGGCTGTGCCACAGAACCCTGACGGTGGCAAATGCCGTCGTGTCAAGAGTCAGCCGGGCACAGGCCGCCGGTGCCCTCCTGGCATGACAGACACAGTCGTGTCCGAGGCGCTCATGTGGCACAGACACTCTTGTCTGTGCCGGCTCTTGCGCTGCCGCCCCAGAACTCCGAGCCCCGCTTGCGCCGGCCTGTGAAGTTTGGACGTTTCAAGATGCCGTCGAAGCTATCCGCGGCGGGCCATCATGCGTATTCGCCGACTGCGAGAAACGTCCGAACTCCAGGGCCCGGAAGAACGCGCCGCCTTCCGGCGTCGTAGACGTTGCGCTGCTTCTGGCCCGGCACTGCCGCGGAGGGGGCGCCACGAAAGGCCGCGGCCCGTTCGGCGGTCAGTTGCGCCGTGTGTGTGAGGGTGGCGGCGACGCGCCTGTGCTGCTCGGCGTCGCCGTGCTCCGCCACATGCCGCAGGATGTGCGGCGGGATGACAGAGCAGGTTGCTTGCGTTATCGTTTGCATGACATTGGTTCCTTTACTTTGAACGGTTGGGGGTTGATGTCGAGGGCACGGCCGCGCGCAAACGCGGCCGTGCGGTTTCTTACGCGTGTTCTTTTATGCGGCCGGGGCACCTCCCTTGGTCGAAGCGTCCGGAGCCGGAGCCGCCGGTGTCTGCGGCAAAGGCGCCGGTGCGGTGGTAGCCGTCTTCTTCGTCCGTCTGCGCTTCAGCTCGGCCTTCAGGTTCGCGACGTGAACAGCCAGCTTGGTGTTGTTGCTGTTCAGCGTCAGCCGGCGGGCGATGTTGTAGATCGCCAAGGCACTACGTCCGGCCCTCACATCTTTCACTCTCATCATCAGATCGACACGGCGTATGAAGCCGCGCAGCAGATCGGCGAGCGGCTGGAACGCATCCGAGAACTGAGCGTCGTCACGTGTCTGGTTGATGTCGATCTGCTTGACACCGGTCAGCTCCTCGCTCGACTTGGTGGCGGCCACCGTCATGGCGATGAATTGCGGTGTCACCAGGCGGCGGGCCGTCTTTGGGACGCCGGACAGATCGTCGTTGTATCCGGGGATCTGTACGATCGTTTGTTCGACCGCGGCGCTCAGTTGCTCCGCGAGCTGTTCGTAAAACGTAATGGTCGGTGACGACGGTTCTGGTACGTCAACCGCGGCCTTTGTGGGACTGATCACTTCTTTAGAATTTTCCATTGTGTTCCTCTCGTTTCGTTTAAGCACACCGAGGGCGCGACACGCGCTCGCGGTTTGCGTGGTTACCGGCATGACGTTCTAGAGAGCCATGCAGGCGTTCGGCACTTGTCGACATTGCCGTAGGGTTCGACCGGTGAATATCAAGTTAGGTCCGTGAAATGGAGTTTGTCAATGGCTCCATGCGTTTTTATCATGTAGAATCCATTTGTTTACAGCGTTGCCACACATGTACATGGGTTTATCACATGCATTTACGTCAAACGTAGGCACCTGGACATACAACGCGGCGTGACAATTGCACGGAGCGGCATCGCTTCGGGATGACGGACGCGCCGATAGCCTGGATGCGGCGGCCGGACAGCTCGTGCGGGTATGGGAAATGATGCCGGCGCGAGTCAAAAAGCATCGCGCGAGATTCAAAAAGCATCGCGCGAGATTCAAAAAGCACCGCGCGAGGTGCTAAAAGCACCGCGCGAGATTCAAAAAGCGGCGCGCGAGGTGCTAAAAGCATCGCGCGAGCTTCAAAAAGCAGGGCGCGAGGTGCTAAAAGCATCGCGCGAGGTTCAAAAAGCAGGGCGCGAGGTTCCAAACGCAGCGCGCGAGGTTCCAAACGCAGCGCGCGAGGTTCCAAACGCAGCGCGCGAGATGTCAAACGAAGTGCGCGAGATGTCAAACGAAGTGCGCGAGGTGACATGCGCATCGCGGCAAGTTCCCGCTGCAGCACACTCACACCAGAATCGGACACACGTCCGTGCCGGTAACAACCAACCTGTCATTCCGAGCGAAGGACAGCGCGGGCGCTGCACCTGGGAAAAGAAACATGGTGCTGACGAAAGCCGCGCGATTGCCGGTGTCGGCGCGCGCAGGCGCGTCGGACAATGTAGCCCCTGGCTCGGCCAGGGGTATTCGTCGTAGTGGATGTTTGCGGCCGCGAAGGCGGTCGCCACAAACCGCGACCATCGCTCCTGGATCCTGTGGCGACCGCCTTCGCGGCCGCAGATTCCTCAACCCCGACGTACCCCGCGCCGAGCGCGGGGCTGGATTGTTTCGCGCGCCTTCGCGCGCAACGTGCCACGACCTGCAGCCCCGATCACCTCGTTCATGTCGCTGCCCCAGGTTGAGAGATCCCGAGAAAGCCGCATAAACCCTGGGAGTTTCTTGGAAGGCCCGCCGGAGCCGCGCCTCGAATCGCTGACCATCGCGCATGAGAAACACCCGCGGCGCAGGACGGCGAGGAATCCCCTCCCTGAAACCGGGGACGGGAGGAGGGATGCCCTGATGTGACCGCAGCGGCGAGCTCATTCCGGCGGCGAAGCACGCGGGAGGCGTGCACGAAGGTAGCCGGTGGTCACGCCGGAGGCGTTACCACCGGACTGGAGTTTGGACGTTTCTCGAAACCCCAACGGGCTTCGGCGCTCGCGAGAAGTGACCGCCTTGTGCTCGCCAGAAGTAACCACGTGAGCGTTGCGGTAAGTGAGCAAGCCCGCTTGAGCAGCCGGCACGGCTGAACGCGAGCGGCGGGCATAGATCAACGAGCAGGAGACTCCG
>JBBRNB010000002.1:0-141690 GCA_038230535.1 Thermoanaerobaculia bacterium | reverse complement strand
TGGGGGCAATACGCGCTGACTCATGGAGCGCTGGCGTCCTCGCCGGCTGGCTGGGCGCCGTCTCGGCGCCCGAAATCTGGCGAAAATGGCGGCGGGGACGCCGCCAAGCCAGCCGGCGAGACGCCAGCGTTCCGGTCGCGGAGACCTTAAGTTAGCGTTAGCGCTAATTTGGACAAGTGTCGGGGACACCGGCAAGCGGTCCGACTGAAACAACTGGACACTTTCTTCCGGGGAGCTGTACTAAGGAGGTGATCGGAACATGGTCGCGCCGATGGCAATCGCCCTGCGGGCTCAGGGCGTTCCGGCGAAGATTGTTTACCTCGGAACCTTTGTGGCACAGACACTCTTGTCTGTGCCGTGCCGCTCTGGCGTAAAAGTCAGCGCGCCGTCGAGCTCACCGCAGACCACAACCGCGCGAAGTCTTCCAGCGACAGCCTCTCCGCGCGGATGTCTTCGTCGATGCCGGCGCGAGCAAGTGCTGCCAGGATTTGCTCGCGCGTTCCGAGCTGCGTCAAGTTGTTGACCAGTTTCTTCCGGCGCATCCGGAAGGAGGTGCTGATCAGGGCGATGAGGCCGTCGGATGCGAATGGTTTGCGGTCCGGATCGAGCACCACGACAGCGCTGCGCACCTTCGGCGGCGGGTAGAACGACTTCGGCTCGAGTGTCATGAGGATGCGCGCCGAGGCGTAGAGGCCCACGAAGAGCGTGAGGTAACCGTAGGCCTCGTCTCCGGGGTTGGCGACGATTCTGTCAGCCACTTCCTTCTGCAACATGAACACCGCACGGCGGCAGTACGGATCGGCGACGACGCGGCGGAGGATAGCCGTGCCGGCGTTGTAAGGGAGGTTTCCGACGGCGCGGTAGGGCCGCTCGGGTAGAGGCGCTTCGATTGCATCTTCATTCACGAGCGCGATGCGGTTTCCGAACTGTGCACGGAGCCGGTCGGAGAGCTCTGGATCGATCTCGACGGCGATCAGCTCATTCGGCAGCTCGGCCAGTTTCTCCGTCAACACTCCTTCACCCGGTCCGATCTCGACGACGACGTCGTCCGGCTCGGGCTCGACGGCTTCAACGATCCGCATGACCGCGCCGCGGTTGCGAAGGAAGTGCTGGCCCCACTTCTTTTTTGGGTGACTCATTGGGAGGGGGGTGGGGTGTAGGGGGTGGGGAGTGGGAGAAGCAAGACCGAGAGCTTAGCTGAGAAGTGTCTTCGTTCTCCCACCCCCCACACCCAACCCCCCTCGCACGATAAACTTCACTCCATGGATCAAGCCACCGTAAACAGCGATATCGCCGCGGCGCATGAGGTGATCGCGCGTCTTAGAACCGAGGTGGGAAGGGCTGTGATCGGGCAGGAAGCGATCGTCGACCGGCTCGTCATCGCGCTCCTGATTCGGGGGCATGTGCTCCTCGAAGGAGTACCTGGGCTCGCCAAGACGCTCCTTGTCAAGACGCTGGCCGGTGCAATCGATGCGTCGTTCCACCGTATCCAGTTCACGCCCGACCTTTTGCCGGCTGACATCACGGGCACGCTGATCTTCGATCCGGCTGGCCGGGTATTCACGCCGAGGCAGGGACCGATCTTCGCCAATCTGGTGCTGGCGGACGAGATCAACCGCGCGCCGGCGAAGGTTCAGTCGGCGCTGCTCGAAGCGATGCAGGAGCGGCAGGTGACGATCGGCGATACGTCATACCGCCTGCCGGAGCCGTTCGTGGTGATCGCAACGCAGAATCCGATCGAGCACGAAGGGACGTATGCGCTTCCCGAGGCGCAGGTCGACCGCTTCGTGATGAAACTGCATGTCGATTACCCGACTCCGGACGAAGAGATGCGGATGCTGGGTATCTACCTCGACCCGACAACCGAGCAGATCGCAATCCGCCGCATCCTGAAGCTTGCCGAGATCGAGCAGATCGCACACCTGGCGGCGCGCGTCCATGTCGATGAGCGGATCGCGCGCTACATCATTCAACTCGTCGCAGCGACGCGGACGCCGGCGGAATTCAGACTGTCGTCTCTCGTGCCGCACATCGCCTTCGGCGCTTCGCCTCGGGCGACGCTGGCGCTGGCGCACGTGGCCAAAGGCTATGCCTTCATCCAGGGGCGGCCGTATGTCATCCCCGAGGATGTGAAGGCGATCGCTCCCGACGTCCTGCGTCATCGCCTCGTCCTGAGCTACGAAGCGGCCGCCGAGCAGGTTACGGCGGACGCGATCGTTCAGCAGGTGCTCGGAGCGGTGGGGGTACCGTGACCGCGTAACCATGCACATCTTCCGCCGCAAACCGCAATTCCGCGTTCCACTCACACGCCGCGTGCGCGATCTGGAGATCCTTTCTGCACGTCTGATTCGCGCGGGGTTTGCGGGCGACTACCACTCGGCGTTTCATGGCCGGGGAATCGAGTTCTCGCAGGTACGCGAGTATCAGCCGGGGGACGACGTGCGCACGATCGATTGGAACGTCACCGCGCGCAGCGGCGTCCCACACGTGAAGGAGTTCGTCGAAGAGCGGGATCTTACGGTGCTTGTCGCAATCGATGTCTCGGCGTCCATGGCGTTCGGCTCGGTCGACTGGCGCAAGTGCGACATCGCGGCGGAGCTGGCCGCGGTCTTTGCGTTCTCGGCGGTTCAGAACGCCGACCGCATCGGCCTGTTGCTTTTCTCGAACGGCGTGCGCAGGTACATTCCGCCCCATCGAGGGAGGATGCACGCGCAGGTCATCGTCCGTGCCGCGGTCGAGACCGCAATGCGCGGTCCGGAGGGAGTGGCCGACATCGATGTCGCGGCGCGGTACCTCGAGAAGGTCAACGCCAGGCGCGCCGTCGTGGTCGTCATCAGCGACTTCCTCGATCAGAATTTTGAGCGGACCATGAGACGTCTGGACAGGAAGCACGATGTCGTTGCCATCGCTATCGGCGACCCGCGAGAGGAGAGGTTCCCTGAAGGAGGACTGGTGAGGGTGGTCGACGCGGAGAGCGGCGCGGTGCGGCTGATCGATCTGCGGCAAGCCGATGCCGATCGCCGCGCAGCGGCGCGAATGCAACTCAACCAGCGGCGGTTTCGTGCGGCGGGTGTCGACTATCTGACGGTGTCGACGGCAATTCCCTACGACCGCGAGTTGCTAAGATTCTTCCGGGAGCGGGCGGTGAGAAGGCGATAACCCGATGGCAGGCCTCCTGGTTCTGGCACTGATCACGACGTTTCAACCCCCGCGTCCGGCGGTTGGCGATTTGATCACGATCAACTTCGCGGCGCAGGTGTCGGTCGATCCGTCGCCTGATTACGAGGTGGTGTCGCGGGCGGGAAACTCCGTGGTGATACGGACGTTCGTCCCGCACACGATCGAAGTGAAGGGGCAGTCGGCGGATGGAGCTGTCAGCGTGCTGATCCCGGTTCAATCGGTGCTGAAGCCGGATGACAATCTCGAGCCGGCGCCCCTGAAACCTCCGAAGCCGGAGCCATGGCCGCGACTTCCGTTCCTCGCCATCGCGATTGCTGCGCTTGCCGCGAGCGCGGCTTGGACAGCAGTGGTGTTGCTTGCGAAGCGGCGCGTTTCGCGGCCGCGAATCGTGGTCGTCCCCGCCGAACAGTTCCGGTCAAGCGTGGTAGCGCTTCGCAGCGATCCGAACACGCCGATGCGTTGGGCGCGCCTTGCAGACGCCCTCCGCGCTTATCTGGCTGCGGCACGTGCGGATCTGGGCAGCGATCTGACCACTTCAGAATTGCTCCGAGTGATCGAAAGAAAAGAAGCGGAAGAGGAGCGGCGCTATGTTGCGGCGATTCTTCGTCAAGGCGACCTCGAGAAGTTTTCGCCCTGGGGTGCCGCGCCTGCCGGCTTCGATGAGATCGCGAGCTACGCGCTGGAGATTCCCAGTTGGGTGGAGCCGCCGGCCGTCGATCAGGAGGCGGCTGCTTGATCCGCTTCGCCAACCCTTTCTGGCTGCTGCTGATCCTGGCACTCATCGCCAGAGTCGTGCTGCTCGTAAACGACCGGCGGAAACGATTCGCGGCGTTCACGATTCCGTCGATGTCGCTCGTTGCGCCGCGCCAGAGTGGGATGGCGCAGCTTGCGGGCTTGCCGTTCCTGCTCGAATCAATGGCCGTAGTGGTGATGATCATCGCGCTGGCGCGGCCGCAACGAGTGACGAAGATGGCCACGAACGACCGGTTCGGCATCGACATCGTCGTGGCGCTCGATGCCTCCGGCAGCATGGCCGCAGAGGATTTCAAGCCGCGCAACCGCTTTGGCGTGGCCAAGGCGTTGATCGGTGACTTCATCGCCCGGCGGCAGGACGACCGCATCGGCATCGTCACGTTCGGCGTTCGCGCGGCCACGCGCGTGCCGATCACCTACGACCGCGATATCGCCACGGCGATTCTGGAGCGCGCACAGGTCGGAGAGAACGGTGATGGGACCGCCATCGGCCACGCCATCGCCACGAGCGTCAACCGGCTGCTGACATCGAAGACGCGCAGCCGGATCATCATCCTCGTCACCGACGGCGTGAACAACAGCGGCTCGATCGATCCGCTGACGGCGGCGCAGATCGCCGCGCGTTACGGCATCAAGATCTACGCGATCGGTGTGGGGAGCCGCGGCCCGGTGCCGATGCCGGTGAAACGGCAGGATCCGTTCACCGGCGAGATCGTGACCAGATATCAGCTCGTGCGTGCCGATCTCGACGAGGAGGCTCTGGCGGCGATTGCGAAGACCACGAACGGCGAGTATTTCCGGGCCACCGATGCGCGGACCATGAGCGACGTGCTCGACCGCATCGATCACCTCGAGAAAACACGCCTCACGGCCCCGAAGAGCGAGAAGATCGAGGAGTTGTACGGACTGCCGCTCGCCGCCGGTGTGGCCATGTTCGCGCTCGCGCTGTTGTCGGGAGAAACGTTGTGGCAGAAGGTGCCTGCGTGAACGCGGTCACCTTTCATTCGGTCCGTTTTCTCTGGCTTGCGCTGCTCGTGCCGCTTGCGCTCGTCTTCTTCATCGCGCGTGAGCGGCAGCGTGTGCGCGTCGCGCGCCGGTTTGTTTCGGAGCGGCTGCGCGGCGTTGCCAATCCGCTTCGCTCTCTACGGCCCTGGCTGGCCGCTCTGGCGCTCCTCGGATGCGTCATCGCGCTGGCGGGACCGGAGATTGGTTTCCGCGTCGTTCCGATCGAGCAGCGTGAGTCGAATCGCGTCATCGCCATCGACGTTTCGCTCAGCATGGCCGCGCACGACGTCGGCACATCGCGGCTCGAAGCGGCGAAGGCGGTGGCCAAGCGGATCATCGATGCGCAGTCAGGGCGTGTAGGGCTGGTCATCTTCGAGTCGGCAGCGGAAGTGGTCTCGCCGCTGACGAGCGATGGTGATGCAGTCGTAGCGCTGCTCGATTCGATCCAGGCCGGGGAGGTGTCGAATCCCGGATCGGATCTCTCCGTGGCGCTCATCGCGGCGTCCCGGCTCGTTGGCGGTGAGGCCGGACAGCCCGGCGACATCGTGGTCATCAGCGACGGCGAGGATCAGGGAACGAGACTCAACGACACGATCGCCGGACTGGCACGGCGCGGCATTCGCGTGTCGACCGTGCTCGTCGGTACAGCGGCCGGCAGTACGATCCCGCGTCCCGAGGGGGGAGGCGAGTTGCGCGACGACAACGGCCAGATCGTGACGACATACGCAACTCCCGAGGCGCTGCAAAAGATCGCCAAAGCGACCGGCGGAATGTTCTACGCGAACCCGTTCGGCGAGCACGCCCTCGATTCACTGGCCGCCACCGGCGGCACTGCGCGACAGAGAAATGTTCGTGTTCCGATCGAGCGCTACCAGTGGCCGCTGGCGTTCGCCTGTGTGGCTTTGTTTCTCGGCTCTCTCGCCAATCGAGGTGCTGAATGAATCATCGTCGTAGCGCCGGGTGGCGGGGTCACCGATGAAGACCATCGCCATCCTCCTCATCGCAGGTTTGCCGTTCCTTCAGAACCTGACGCGTGAAACGAATTCGCACGCAGCCACGGCACGCGGGGTGAAGCAGTTCGCGGATAAGAAATACGCCGAAGCGGAGAAGTCATTCGCGACGTCAGCCTCCATCGCACCCTCTCCGACGCGCTCGTTCAACCTCGGCACATCCCAGATCGCAGCCGGCAATCGCGAGGCGGGGTCGTCGACGATCGCAATAGCGATGGCCGATCCGGCTCTCCGCGCAGACGCATTCTTCAACCGCGGCAACAGTGCCTTGGCAGCGAACGCGTTCGAGTATGCGATCCGCGATTTCAGCCAGACGTTGCGACTCCGCCCCTCGGATGCCGCGGCCAAGCGCAACCTCGAGATCGCCATCCGCCGCAAGCAGGCCATGCAGAAGCAGCCGAGCGGTGACAACAACTCGCAGCAGGGGAGCGGTCAGCAGCCACAGCCGAAGCCGCAACCATCGCCGCAGCAAGGCACCGAGCAGCAGCGCAAGAGCGATCCGACTGTCGATGGTGTGCTGCGGTCGGTCCAGCAGCAGGAACAGGAAGAGCTCTCCCGGATGCACCGGCCGAGTCGGGAGAAGCTGCATGTTGGGTGGTAGGTGGGGGAGAGAAAGACGAATGTTGAATGTTGAATGTTCAATGTTGAATGTTGAATGGAAGAGGCGCCCTCTCCGTCATTCAACATTGAACATTGAACATTCAACATTCAACATTCTGCTCTTGACTCTGTTTCTCTTCGCAGCGTCGCCACTCGCCGCGAACGATCTCCAGGTCGACAAGCGAACCCTTGCAGTCGACGACAGCGTAACCATCACCATCACGCTCACCGATGCGTTTGCGTCACCTGACAACCTCCAGCTCCCGCTTCAGAACCTGATCATCGACGGCGCTCCGTCGGTCTCGTCTGAGTTTGCGTGGATCAATGGCCAGAGCTCGCGGCGGAAGCTCTTGACCTATACCGCTCATCCGAAGGGGCCCGGACCGGCCTTGATCGGGCCTGTGACCCTGCACGGCAGCGGCGGGCTGGTGGAGACACTCGCGCCTGTGTCGATTCAGGTCCTGCCGGATGGCGCCGCCGGGAGCAACGACCCGGTGAGAATCCTTCACGAGCTGCAGGCAACGGACCGCGATCCCATCTTTCTCGTAGCAGACGCGGACAAGCCGGCCGTTTTCACCGGCGAAGAGGTCATCGTCACCTGGACGATCTACAGCGCAGCCAACGTGCAGCAGGAACGAATCGGACAGATCCCGAAGCTGGCCGATTTCTGGGTCGAGGAGCTCGACGTGCGCGGTGAAACGCCCCAGCAGGTCTTCGCCGGCGGAATGCCAATGCAGAGGCTTGTCATCCGTCGCGTGGCGTTGTTTCCACTGCGGAGCGGCACAGTGACTGTCGATCCGATGACGTTGGAGGCGCAAGTCGAAAGACGCATCCCTGGCGGGAATCCGTTCGGCATTCTCGAAGGATCGACTGCCGTCGATATTCACCGCCGCTCCGCTCCGCTCATGATCGAGGTGCGTGGGATCCCGTCCGGTCCGCCGGTGGAAGCGGTCGGCGACGTTTCTCTGCAGTGCCTGTCGCCGATGCAGAAGAATGGCGGCCCGGTGTCGATCGATGTGGTCATGGCCGGACCGGCCAACCTCCGCGCGGTGCCACCGCCGGCGTTCGCGCAACCTCTCGACGGGAATTTGCAGATCGCGGAGGGCGGCATCAGCGTCGAGCGGCATGAACAGGCGTTCATGAAACGGCGCTGGCGGTTTCTGATCTTTCCGGCGAGCTCGGGTATGTTCGTCATTCCGCCACTGACGACGCGGATCCTGACCTCGGCCGGTGTGCGGCGCGAGTTGCGCTGCGAGCAACGCGCGCTGATCGTTCAGGAGGCGGACCCGGCCACGATGCAGCCACATCTACCTGCGACATCAGACAGCCCGCGTGTCGAAGCGATGCGGCAGTCGCTGCCGTTCATCGGCATCGTCGCCGCAATCCTCGCCGTCATCGCTCTGGCATGGCCGTGGCTCGCGCGCGTGGGCCGCATTCGCCGCGAGTCGCGCGCACTCGTGCGGGAGTCCGCCGCCGAAACGCACGGCGCCGTCGACGAATGGCTTTCTGCTGCCGGTGCCGATCCGGCCGCGCTGCTTCGTGAGACGTCCGAACGGGGAGACGCATACCGCGCCCTTCGCTCGCTGCTCGATGCTGCCGAGCGTGACAGGCTCGTTGCCGGACGGGAGGAGATCCACACCAGGGTCCGTGACCTCGTTGCCAGCCTCTGACGCAACTCCGCCGTTACCGGGACGTATGTCACAATCATCAAAATGTGGAAACACTACCAGGAGGATTCAATGTCCAGGAAAGTACTGTTCTCTCTCTGCGCCGTCGCGCTGCTCACCCTCTCCGCCTTCGGCCAGACCGCCGATGAACTGCTGGAGAAGAACCTCAAGGCAATGGGCGGGAAGGAGAAGCTCAAGGCGCTCCAGTCGGTTCGCATGACCGGCACGATGAAGATGGGCCCGATGGAGGCGCCGATAACGCTCACGAGGGCGCGCCCTTCTTCGACGCGTTTCGACTTCTCGATTCAGGGGATGATCGCCACCCAGGCTTACGACGGAAAAACCGGCTGGATGCTGCTGCCGTTCACCGGTAACAAAGACCCCCAATTGATGACGGACGATATGCTCAAAGATGTCCGCTCCGACGCCGATTTCGACGGACCGACGTTCGACTACAAGGCCAAAGGCAACAAGGTCGAGTACTTGGGCAAGGAAGACGTCGAGGGGACGCCAGCCTACAAGCTCCATGTCACGACGAAGGAGGGCAAAGAGTCCATCGCCTATCTCGACGCCGAGACCTACCTGACCATTCGCACGGAGGCAAAGCGCAACATCAACGGTCAGGAGGTGGAGGCGACGACCTCAATCAGTGACTACAAGACCGTTGATGGATTGAAGTTTCCCTACTCGATGGAGACCAAGGTCAAAGGCATGGAGAAGATGGGCGGACAAGCCATCACCATCTCGAAGATCGAGCTGAACCCGAAGGTCGAGGCGTCGGCCTTCGCGATGCCGGCGGTTGCCGCGAAGCCGGAAGAGAAGAAAAAGGAGTAAATCAGGGTGTCGGGGGCCGGGTCGGAGACAAAACCCGCCTTGCTCCGACGCCCGACACCCGATCCCCGAATATCCATGCGTCCCGTCCTCACTACCGAGCGACTCGTCCTTCGTCCGTTTGCGCCCGATGATGCTCCCGCCGTGCAACGTCTTGCGGCGGACAGGGAGATTGCGCTCAACACGCTGCTCATCCCGCATCCGTATCCCGAAGGGGCGGCCGAGGAGTGGATCAACGGGCATGACGACACGTCCGACAATCACATCTTCGCCATGGCGCAGCGCGGAGGTGGGGAAGCGATGGGTGCGATCGGATTGCACGTCGAGCCGAAACACGAACGCGCTGAGATCGGCTATTGGATCGGCGTCCCGTACTGGGGCAAGGGCTACGCGACTGAAGCGGCGAGGGCTGTCGTCGGATACGCGTTCGACGCTCTCCGTGTCCATCGCGTCTTCGCGTTCCACTTCACACGCAACCCGGCCTCGGGGAACGTACTGCTCAAGGTGGGAATGCGGCGCGAAGGGACGATGCGCCAGCATCTGCTGAAGTGGGGTGAGCACATCGATGTCGACTTCTACGGAATCGTGCGCCAGGAGTGGGCCGATCTCACGGCCAGTCACGACTGATAGAGTCGCTGGCAGCCTCGTTTTTCAAGCCAGAGAGCCGGCTCTGAAGAGCAGGATGTCTGCTCTAAAGTGAAGAGAGTCTGCGCTGAAGTGCAGGGAGCTGCTCTGAAGTGCAGCACCTTGGCATGCGAGCCGACGGCGGGGGTTCGGCCCAGCGCGGCTGGGCCCTACGAGCCACGCCATTGGGCTGTCATCCTGAGAGAGTGTGCGGAAATCGCGCATTCCGTGTTTATTGTCATCCTCAGAGGGTGTGCAGGAATCGCTTCGGTGATGCCTCGAGGCACGATGACACGAATCTGGTTGAACGGCGGCGCAAGTGATGTGGGTGGCGAGATACGGTCAAGGTGCGTGGGGGAGACTTGGTTTTCGCTGATGCCCGACGCTTCAATGATCTAAAGCAGGATGCCCGCGACCTCTGGCAGCGCATCCTTCGCGAGCGCTGATTACCCCTTCCACCCCCTCACGTTCTTCGCGACCAGCTCGGGCTCAAAGTCAATGATGGCGCGGGGTGCCCTCCCTTATTTCTTTTTTCCCGCTACGCCGGGGTGGGAAAATCGCTCTTTGCGGCACTCCTATTAGAGAGTGCATGTCGCGATGAAATGCGGCAGGCAAAAGGGAGGATACTCATGAGTCTCATGGGCAGATGGCAAAGCAAAGTAGGTTCGCAACTAGTGCTCGAACAGGGATCGGCCGACCCCTCGGAGCTCACTGGCACGTTCACTAGAGAGCCCCCTCCGGGCCAAGTGCATGGGAGTTACGACAACTTGGCGAACGGCAATGTTGCGCTGTCATTCTCGGTCGCGTGGCCTTCCACACCCCCCGGATCTGGGAGCGTAACTTCCTACACAGGTCAGTACCACGCAGGCCCCCTCGAATACATACACGTCGTCTTCCTGATGGCTAGCGAAACCAGTCCCGAAGACGACTACCAATCAGTTTGTGTAGGCGAAGACCTTTTCAATCGGCTGCCGTGAAATAGCGGTCAGGCGACGGATGGGCTACGAGAGGTCACGAGCGCTGACTACCCCTTCCACACCCTCACCTTCTCGGCTACCAACTCGGGCGTAAAGCCGAAGTGTTGCTCGATGTCCGCGATCGGGGCGGAGGCGCCGAAGCGGTCGATGCCGATGATGAGGGCGTCGTGGTTGACGTATTTGTACCAGCCTGGGGAGCGGCCGGCTTCGATGGCGACGATGCGGCTGCGGTTACCTAGCACTTCGTTCTGGTAGTCAACAGGTTGACGGTCGAAGAGGTCGAGGCAAGGGGCAGAGACGACGCGGGCTCGGATGCCTTCTTTGCGCAGCAGGTCGGCGGTGCGGACGGCCAGCGTCATTTCGGAGCCGGTGGCGATGAAGGTGAAATCGCCGTCGGTGTAGCCGTCGAGTACGTAGGCGCCGCGCCAGACTTCGTGCGGATCGAACGTTACTCCGTGCGGGATGATGTCGACCTTCTGGCGCGTCAGGACGATGATCGTCGGGCCCTCGTGTTTGTCTCCGATCGCGTAGGCCCAGGCCATGCCGGTCTCCACGCCGTCGGCGGGACGGAAGAGGGTCATGTTCGGGATCAGGCGGAGCGAGAAGAGCTGCTCGATCGACTGATGCGTCGGACCGTCTTCGCCGAGGAAAACGGAATCGTGGGTGTAGGCAAAGATCGACGGGATCTTCATCAGCGCGGCCAGACGAATGGCTGGACGCATGTAGTCGGAGAATATGAGGAATGTCGATCCGTACGCGCGGAGCGGACCATACAGCGTCATCCCGTTGAGCGCGGCGCCCATGGCATGCTCGCGGATGCCGAAGTGGAGATTGCGGTCTTTGAACATGCCGAACGGCGGCGGATCGGTGACATCCCCTTTCGCGCGTTCGATGGAGCCGCCGCTCTTGATGTTGGTCTTGGTGGATGCCGACAGGTCGGCGGCGCCGCCGACGACGAACGGGGCGATCTCGCCGATCTTCTGGATGACCTGATTCGACAGCTCCCGCGTGGCGATCGGTTTTTCGGTCTTCCCTGCTTCGGCGAGCTGCATCTCATAGCCTTCGGGCAACGAATGTGACCAGTAGCCATCCCATTCGGCGGCGAGTTGGGGATTGCGCCCGCGCCACTCGGCCATTCCGCTGTCCCACTGTTTCCGGGCTCGGGCCAGCTTCTTGATCTTGCGTGCGAACTCGGCGCGCACTTCGTCGGGAACATAGAACGTGGGTTCTGCCGGCCATCCGAGGGCTGCCTTCGTCGCCGCGGCCTCCTCGGGGCCGAGCGGTTCGCCGTGCGCGCGGCTGGTACCGTGAAACTTCGGGCTCCCCCATCCGATGACTGTCTTGGCCATGATCAGCGACGGTTTGTCGGTGACCTTTTGCGCCTTTCGAATGGCTTTGCGGACGGCGTCGCGGTCGTGGCCGTCGATCTTCTGCACGTGCCAATGAGCGGCTTCGAATCGCTTCTTGACGTCCTCCGACATCGAGAGCCGTTTGTCGCCATCGAGCGTGATGTCGTTGTCGTCATAGAGATAGATGAGGTTGCCCAGCCCGAGGTGACCGGCCAGCGACGCGGCCTCGGAGCTGATCCCTTCCTCGAGATCGCCGTCGGAACAGACGACATAGATCAGGTTCTGGACGGGCTTGAAGGCATCGTCCGTGTTGAATCGCGCGGCCATCATCTTCGAGGCGATGCCCATTCCGACACCGTTCGCAAAGCCCTGGCCAAGGGGACCGGTTGTGACTTCGATACCGGGGGCGTCGCCGTACTCAGGATGGCCGGCTGTCTTCGAGCCCCACTGCCGGAAGCTCTGTAGCTGCTCGATCGTCATCTCCGGATAGCCGGTGAGATGCAGCAGCGAATACAAGAGCATCGATGCGTGCCCGGCGGAAAGGACGAAGCGGTCGCGGTCCTGCCACGACGGCTGTTTCGGATCGTGGCGCATGAAGTCGGTCCAGAGGACGAAGGCCATGTCGGCCATCCCCATCGGCGCGCCAGGATGGCCGGACTTCGCTTTCTCGACGCCGTCGATGGCGAGAAAGCGGATCGTGTTGACACAAAGCTCTTCGAGCTTGTCCTTCGTTCCGGTGTCCGGCTTGTCGTTAATTTCAGCGATCGCGGCGCCGGCTTCATTCGCGCCGCCTGTCTGTTCGTCCATGTTTCCTCCGATTGCGCGGCGCCTCCGATGCGTTGTTGCCGCTGGATCGCCGGCCGCTGCCCGCGGGAGCGTGGATTATACCCATCGGCATCGGGCCGAAATTCACAGTGCGACGATTGGAGGCTCGAGCCAGGCGTCGATGCGGCTGGCGAGCTTCTGCAGATTCGGGGCGGCCGACGTCGGAGGCATGCCGCGTTCGATGACGAGATACAAGCCGGTGAGATGTACATCCACCGACTTGTCGGGATGAGGGCCGCCCGCGTGCTGGACAGCGTAGGCGTCAACGGTCAATTGATGTACCTGTCCGAAGAGGACGGCGTTATTGAACTCAGCTCCAATGACCTCGGTGAAAAGGCTCCAGCACTCGTTGAGCAGTTGAAATAGCCGTCGTGAGGTGGCCCTGCACCGAGCGGCATCGTGAGGCCGCAGCCAGGGCATCGCGTCTCGTTCATTTCGGCGCCTGTTGCCATACCTGGTTCGGCTGGCCTTTCTCCCACGGCTTGTAGGCCAGCACGAAGTCGATTCGACGGCCGAGCGAGGGGTGTGAATAGCACCACCACTCGATGAAGCGCGGCGGCCGAGGATCGTCCTTGGAATCTTCGGCGAACTTCACGAACGCGCTGGCCAGGGCTTCGTTGCGGTGTGTGAGCTCGAGGCCGAAGACGTCCGCCTCATGTTCGATGTGCCGCGAGTAACCGGAGTAGACGGGGGAAAGGAGGAAAAACAGGATGCTGCTGACCGCGAGCAGCCACGGGAGTGCAGCAGGATCGCCGCGATCGGCGGTCCGCCAACGCAGGCCCCAGCGGGCGAGGCCCCATTCGAAGAGGTGCTGCGCAATATAGAAACCGACGAACGAGATGGCGAGGCCGAAGGCGGTCCCCTGCCAGACATGTTTGAGCACGTAGTGCCCCATCTCGTGACCCATCACGGCCAGGATCTCGTCACGGTCGAGCTTCGCCAGGATCGTGTCCCACATGACGATGCGGGCCGACGGGCCGATGCCGGTCACGTAAGCGTTCATCTCCTTCGTCTGCTTCGACTTGTCGACCTCATACACGCGGCTTTGCTCGATGCCGGCGCGCGATGCTTCGCTGAGCAATGCCTGCCGGAGCGAAGCGTCGCGCAGAGGGCGGAAGTCATTGAAGATCGGATCGATGATCAGCGGCGCGGCCAGTACGCCGAGGAGCACCAGCGGGATGGAACCAAGCCAGAGGACGAGCCACCAGCGGCGAATGCGGCGGATGCCGAGGAGCACCAGCGCGGCAATCGGCGCACCGATCACGAGGTTCACGCCGAGCGCTTTGCCGGAATCGCCAAGCCAGGCGCCGAAACTCTGATCGGTGAGGTCGAACTGATGGGGTACGACGAAGCCGCCGTAGAAGTCGAGCGGAAACGTGAGCACGGCCGTCACGAGCGTCAGGAGGACGAAATAGAACATCGCCGCGACGAAGGACCAGCGCACGTGGCGCGCCACGAAATCGCGCATCCGCGCCGACCAGCCGGCACCGAGGACGATGAGGAGTACGGCGATGCCATAGACGACGTCGGTGAAGTAGAGCGCATCGAGGATCCGGCTATGGCGGATCATCTCTGGGGTGACGTTCACCTCGAGATGGCGTGCCGAGGGGGCCGGTTGTCGGGGGTCGGGGGTGGGAGTGGGTTTCGACTGAGCCAGAGCGGCCGTTGAGGCAAGTGCAAGCATCGCGAGAAGGATCAACTTCTTCATGACGCGAATATCATCGCATGCGCCATGTCCTTCGAAATCCGCAACGCCAGCGAGTCCGACGTTCCGCTGATCCTGCAGTTCATCCGCGATCTGGCCGAGTACGAGAGGCTCGCCCATCTGGTGGTCGCTACGGAGGAGTTGCTGCGCGCGGCGCTATTCGGCGGCTCTCCATTCGCCGAGGTGCTGATCGGGGAAGAGGATGGGACCCCTGCCGGCTTCGCGCTTTTCTTCCACAACTTCTCCACGTTCCTCGCGCAGCCCGGCATCTATCTCGAAGACCTGTTCGTCAAGCCCGAGTATCGCGGCCGCGGCTATGGCAAAGCGCTCCTGGCGCGACTGGCGCAGATCGCTCGCGATCGCCGCTGTGGCCGCGTGGAATGGGCCGTCCTCGACTGGAACGAGCCATCGATCGCGTTCTACAAGTCGCTCGGCGCGCGCCCGATGGAGGATTGGCGAACGTTCCGGCTCACGGGAGATGCGCTGGAGAAGTTGGCTGGGTAGTTCAGACGCTTCGAACTGTGGATTGGAGATTTCGCGCGAAGCGCTTTGGAGTGCGGCGGCGCCAGCCGCCGCTTTTTGAGATTCTGTTCGCGAGGTAAGTTCAGCCGCAAAGCCCCCGCGCTCCCAAAGCGGTGGCTGCGGCCACCGCACTCCAAAGCGCTTCGCGCGAAATGATCTTGCTTAGGCCCGTAGCGCTTCGACGGGCTGCATGCGTGATGCGGTGATCGACGGGTAGAGCCCGGCCAGCAGGCCCATGGAGATGGCGAAGCCGCTGGCGACGGAGAGGCCGAAGAGGGAGACGGGGAGGCCGGCGGGGAAGAAGCCACCGATGATCTTCACGAATCCGATGCCGAGGGTTACGCCGATGGTCGCTCCGACGACGGAGAGGGTGACGGCCTCGATCAGGAATTGCATGAAGATATCGCCGTCGCCGGCACCGATCGACTTGCGCAGGCCGATCTCGAAGAGCCGTTCCGAGACCGAGATCTTCAGGACTGAGAAGATGCCGACGCCGCCGATCAGCAGTGACACTGCCGCGATCGAGAAGAAGACGATGCGCCAGTTGCGGAGCTCCGCGATGATGTTGCCACGCTCCTTGAGGATCTCTTTGCCGACGTTCTCGACATGCACGTCGTGGATGTTGTTGTGCGCGTGTGCCACGATCCCCGCGGCTTCATCCTCGGCGTCAATGCTCTTCTCGGGATCGTCTGTCTTCGCCAGCATGTAGGAGATGGCATTGGCGCGGCCGAACATGTCCTGGTAGACGGAGAACGGGATATAGACGCCGCCAGTCTCTTTGATCATGTCGTCGTCGTTGACGAACTGCATGTTGAACTTCGTTCCGACGCCGATGACTGTGAGCCGTCGTCCGCCGACGCTCAACTGCTGGCCGATGGCGTTGTCGCCGCCGAAGAGCTGCTCTTTCAATTTGAAACCGATGACGCAGACAGGCTTCTTCGACTCCACGTCACTCTGGCCGATGAAGCGGCCGGCAACCGTCTTGCGTCCCTTGATGGCCACGAACTCGGGTGTGATGCCATACACGTCGATACGGCGCGTGACTTTGCCCGCGGTTACGACGGCGCGTGTCTCGCCGACCGGGCCGACGGAGCTGATCAGATTGCTCGCCGCGAAGTACTTCTGATCTTCGAGGCGGAGGCCGTGCGATAGATACGCTTTGGCGCGCTCGATCGGATCGGATGGCTTGCGCTGCGACATGACCAGAACACCGTCCATCCCGAGATCCTGGACGCCCTGCCAGACGGCGCGTTCGACGCCGTCGAGCACCGACATCACCACGACGATCGCCAGCGTGCCCAGGATGACGCCGATGAGCGTGAAGAACGAGCGAAGCGGATGACCCTTCACTTCCTCGAGACTGGTGCGAACGGATTCGAGCAGTTGCATGGTTGCCTTGTACGCGTGTGCTGGTTTCTTGTTTGAGTGGATCAGTGATTGTTGGAGTGGATCAGTGATTAGTAGATCGGTGGATCAGGAGCATGAGGTTCTCGCCAGTGTGAAAATTCGCCTGAATCCTGATTGTTGGAGTGGATCGGTGATTAGTAGATCGGTGGATCAGGAGCATGAGGTTCTCGCCGGTGTGAAAATTCGCCTGAATCCTGATTGTTGGAGTGGATCGTTGATTAGTAGATCGATGGATCAGTACCATGAGGATCTCTCGAGAGTGACGATTCTTCTGATCCTGATCCACTGATCTACCAATCCACTGATCCACCTATCGACCAGTCCACCGATCCACGATCCTCACTCCGCTCTCAACGCTTCGATCGGATTCAAACGCGATGCTCGGATGGCTGGATACATGCCGAAGACAAGGCCTGTGCCGGCAGAGAAGACGATGGCCCAGACGGCGGTGCCGACCGTGATTACGGCAGGATTGCGTGTCAATGCGGAGATGCCGTCGGTGAAGAACTTGCCGGCCACGATCCCGAGGAAACCGCCGACCACCGAGACCAGGACCGTCTCGGAGAGGAACTGGAAGAAGATCTGGGCCGGCGAGGCACCGACGGCCTTGCGTGTTCCCACCTCGCGAACTCTCTCGTTGAACGAGGCGAGCTGGATGTTCATCACGACAATACCGCCGACGAGGAGCGAGATGATCCCGCATAGCATGAACGTCATGTCGTACATCTGATTGTTCTGTTCGTTACGGCGCAGGTTGGCTACACGCGAGCGAACTTCGTAGTCCCTGGTCCCATGTTCGCGGAACAGGATGGCCTGGATCTCGTCGACGGCTTGCTGGTTGCGCGCCACGTCTTTCATGCGAACGTGCATGAAGTTCACCTTGCCACGCTCGAGCGTGTCGCCCTTGCGTGTGACGTAGGTGGTAAAGGGGATGTACACCTGACGGTTCATCCAGCGCATCGCGTTGTGTTTGTGATCGAAGCTGAAGTACTTCTCTTCCATGGTCCCGACGACGAGGTAGCCGGTCCCGTTGATCGTCAACGTCTTCCCGATCGGATCCTCGCTGCCGAAAAACTCCCGGGCGCGATCGGTACCGAGAACAACCACGCGCGAGGCTGTGGCCAGGTCGTTGTCGGTGATGAAGCGGCCGGTGCCGGCATGGAAGTCGTTCATCGGCGAGTAAGCAGGCGTCACACCCATGATGCTGCGCGGCTTTTCGATGTCGCGGTAGCGAATGGTCATGTTCTCGCTGGCGACGGGCGAAACAAGGTCGATCTCTTTCCCCTCGCGCTCGAGCGCCAGGGCGTCGTGGTACGTGAGGCCTTTCGATGCCAGCGCCTTCGCATCCAGCGTCACCTTCCCAGTCGGCTTGTTGGAAACGAAGATCTTCTGGATACCGCCGGAGACGCGGTAGTACTCCATGGCCGCCGTCTTGCCGGCGACAGAGAGCGAGAAGGTGGCCACGATCGAACCGGCGCCGAGGATGATGCCGGTGAGCTGGAGCATCGTGCGGCCGAAATGGTCCTTGATGTCGCGGATACCGTCGAGGATGGATTCGAAGAGGATCATGTTTTTTGTCTCGGAGTGATCCGTGGATTCGTCGATCAGTGGATCAGAAGCAGTGATCCTGACCGACTGGTCACTGATCTACTCATCCACTACTCATCCCCCGAAACAATCTCCCCGTCCACCAGCGTGATCCGCCTGTGCGTGCGTCCGGCGATGGCGGGATCGTGGGTGACGAGGACGATGGTCTCGCCATGCGATGCCAGCTCTTCGAAGATTGTGATGATGTCGGAGCCGGTCTTCTGGTCGAGGTTGCCGGTGGGCTCATCGGCGAGGATGAGCGACGGGTCGTTGACCAGAGCGCGCGCGATGGCCACGCGCTGCCGCTGGCCGCCGGAAAGCTCGTTCGGGCGATGCCTGGCGCGCTTCTCCAAACCGACGCGCTCCAATGCTTTGAAGGCGCGTTCGCGGCGTTCTTCGCGGCCGGCGCCTGCGTAGAGCAACGGCAGCTCGACGTTCTTGAGGATCGATGCACGCGGCAGCAGATTGAATGTCTGAAAAATGAACCCGATCTTCAGGTTGCGGACGCGAGCCAGAGCGCGCGCCGGCATCTCGGCGACATCTTCACCATCGAGCCAGTACTTTCCGGTGCTGGGTGTGTCGAGGCATCCCAGGATGTGCATCAACGTCGATTTGCCGGAGCCTGATGGCCCGATGATGGCGACGAACTCACCCTTCTCGATGGCCACATCGACACCGCGTAACGCCTGCACGGCGTTCTCGCCCGAGTCGTAGGTCTTGCAGATCTCGTCGAGCTGGATGAGAGCCTTCCGGCTGACGGTCTCTGGTTCCTCGTATTGGAGTAGTGCGCTCATTTTGGCTCGCTTCGCTCGCGTTGTCGGTTGTCGGTTGATTGCGCTTCGCGCGTTGTCTGTGCTCGCTACGCTGCCGTCCGATCGCGCTGTTACTCGCGTGTACGAACGCGCGAGCGCAGACAACCGATAACGCGCGCGGAGCGCTCAGACAACGCGCGGCGCAGCCGCGCAGTTAGTCGTCGTTCTCGTCCTTCTTCTTATCCGCGGGCAGTGTCGGATCCTCGAGCGCGACTTCCTCGCCGATCTTGAGGCCTTTCACCACTTCGACGCGGGCGTTGTCGGAGAGGCCGGTGACAATCGTCCGCTTCTCGAAGAACTTCTTCCAGGCATCCTTGTCTGGCGCCTCCCCATCCTTCTTCACTTCCTTGGTGGGGACGGTATTCGGATCGAGCTTCTTCTTCACGAAGACCAGCTCGACGCCGTCGCGCTGGAAGACCGACTCGACGGGGACGGTGAGGACTTTGTCCTTCCGTTCGCCGTTGACCTCGATGTTCGCGGTCATACCGGAACGTAGCTCGCGGCCCTGAGCGTCGAGACGGATCTCGACGTCGAAGACGCGCACTTTGTCGTCGATACGAACCGCCGGAGCGATGCGGTCGATGCGCCCGGCGAAGGAGACCTTCGAGTAGGCGTCGAGCGTGACCTTGACCGGCATGCCAGCACGGATCTTGCCGATATCGACTTCGTTCACACCGGCCTTGACGATCATCCTGGAGACGTCGGCGACGCTGAAGAGAACCGTACCGGCGTTGAATGAGGAGACGCCGCTGGTAATGGTGTCGCCGATCTCGACGTTCTTCGTGAGCAGCACGCCATCCATCGGCGAGATGACGTTCGAGCCCTGATACTTGTTCGCGGCCTGGGCGATAGGGATACCGCTGCGCTCGACGATGTTGTACTTCTCCTCGGTTTTTTCGTACTCCTGCTTCGCGGCCAGGTACTCGGCCTCGGAGTCGCGATTCTGCTTGCCGGCCAGAAGGCCGGATTCGAAAAGGCTGTGATCGGATTCGAAGTTCTTCCTGGCCTGGTCGTACCTGATCTTGGACGCCGTCAGAGCGTTCTTGACGTCGGCGATCGACTGGGCCTGGTTGAGGTCTGGCTCGATCCGCGCCAGCGTCTCGCCGCGCTTTACCTGGTCGCCATCACGATGAAAGATCTCGACGACTTTTCCGGAGACGACGCTCTTGACGTCGACCTTCACTTCCGGTTGTACGTTACCGACTTCGGTGACCTTCACCTGGATGTCAGCAACCTCGGTCTTCCCGACCTTGACCGGGAGTTTCGCATCCGGCTTCTTGCCACCAGCCTTCATCGCAACGAGGGTGATGACGATGGCGGCCACCAGGACGATGATCGACCATACCGCGACTTTTTTCTTTCGCTTACCGCTCATAGAACGCTCCTCGATTTCGTTGCTGCCAGCATTAACGTCCGAGGAGGCTGAAGGTTTCAGTGCTGTAACAGTGTTCACCGGAGCAGTAGTGGAGTAGCGCAGGCGGCTCGCCGTCGTCCTTCAAAATCGTCAGCCTGCGGCCGGCGCTACGTTGTTCAGAAGTACTTGATGGTGAGGTCGATCAGTTTCTTCTTGAGCTTCGTGTAGGGAGGATAAAGGAGCTGGATGGCGCTGAATCGCGTCGGCTGCTCGAAGACACCGCGAGCGTTGGAGAAGGCCTGGAATCCAAACTCGCCGTGCGCCTTGCCGACTCCGCTTTCACCCACGCCGCCGAAGGGGAGATTCAACTGATAGAAGTGGATGAGCGTGTCGTTGACGGCCGTGCCGCCCGCGGTCGTCCGGCGGAGGACGTCGTCGATCACCTTGCGGCTGCGGCTGAAGAGGTAAAGCACCAGCGGCTTCTCGCGCGCGGCGATCACGCGCAACGCTTCATCGATCGTCCTGTAGGTGATCATCGGCAGCAACGGCCCGAAGATCTCCTGCTGCATGATGGCCGATTCAGGATCCACGTTCGCCAGGAGGGCCGGCGCGATGTCGCGCTGGTCGAATTCTCCGCCGGCGACGACTTCCGCTCCGCCCGCAACCGCGTCGTCGAAGAGGCGCTTGACGCGCGCGGCATGCCGTTCATTGACGATCAGTCCTGTCTCGGGCGCGATGGCAGCGCGGAGCTTCTTGATGAACGGCTCGCGGATGGCTTCGTCGATGAGCAGGTAGTCCGGGGCGATGCAGATCTGCCCCGAGTTGAGGAACTTGCCCCAGGCGATCTTCTTCGCCGCTTCGTCGAGGTTCGCTGTGCGGTCGACGATGACGGGCGACTTTCCGCCCAACTCCAGCGTCACCGGTGTCAGGTGTTCCGCCGCCGCCTTCATGACCACACGGCCAACCGCCGGGCTGCCGGTGAAGAAGATGTGGTCCCACTTCTTCTTCAGCAACGCCTCGGCCACAGCGCTGTCGCCTTCGATCACCGCCACTTCGCTCTCGTCGAACAGCGTGCCGATGATCCGCTTCATGCACGCGCTCGTATGCGGCGTCATCTCCGACGGCTTGATCATCACGCAGTTGCCGGCGGCGATCGCGGAGACGAGGGGCCCCAGGGTCAGGTTCACCGGGAAGTTCCACGGCGAGATGATGAGGACGACGCCTTTCGGCTCATAGATGATGCGCGACCGCGAACCGAACAACGCCAGCGGCGTGGCCACGCGGTGCGGCTCCATCCATAGACGAAGATGCCGCATTGCATGCCGCGCCTCGGAGACGACAGGGTAGATCTCCGACATGTCCACTTCCGGAGCAGGCTTCTCGTAGTCAGCCCAGAGCGCGGCGTAGAGCTCGGAGCGATGCTCGAACATCGCGGCGCGAAGACGGCGTAGCTTTCCGATCCGCTCGGTTGCCGGGCTCGCCGCTACCGCGTCGCGATTCTGCCGCTGTTTTGCGTAAACCCGCTCGATGTCTTCGGACGCGGATGCAAGGGCGAAACGCGGATCGATGCTGGCCACGGGATGAAGTGTATCGCCAATGAGCGGGTTCGGGAGTGGGAGCCAATGTTCAGGTCGTTCTACTCCGACCCCCGACTCCCAACCCCCGAGTGACTTCCCTACGGAAAATCAATCTCAGCAATGTCCGTAAACCGCATGTACAGATATCTCCCGGTCGACTTTTCGCGGCCGACGAAATCGACCTCGTCACCGGAACAACTGTCCTTGAAGTAGACCAGCAGTTTGGCCCCGGACTTCATCTCGACGTTCGCGGACATGACGCTTCCGAACTCACAGCAGGCGGGCGCGGTCGCCGGTACCGCGGGTCCGGCGATGCGCGTGAACTCCGTCTTGTTCGGGGTGAAAGCGCTTCCGTCCTGCTTGCAGAAGTTCGCCTGATCATTGCGGACATAGCCGCTGAAGGTGACGGCGTATGCGAACTGCGCGGTGCCGATGTCGACGATGTGCGTCTGATTGGTGGTGGTCTTGACAGTCACTGAGGCCTTCTCGGTGAGGGTTACGTCGTACTTGCCGCCGGCCTGGGCCGTGAAGGTCTGACTGAACGTGTTGAAAGCCGGTTGGTCGATCGTGACCAGCGCCGGCGCTCCGATCGGCAGATTGATAAAAACGACTCCGCTCGCATTCGTTTTGAGGGTCTGGCCCGCGTACGTAACGATGCCGTCCTCGACGGGTACGCCGTTGGTCGCGTCTTTTGCTGTGATGGTCACCGGCGTTACCGGACCGGTCGGAATGATCGGCGAAACAGCACGGTGTCGATTCGTCTGAGCCGCCACGGGGATTGCCAACAGCGCTGCAAGGGCACAGGCGGAAATACGGGAAACCAGAGTCATGAAATCTCCTTTGTCGGCGCCGCCGCAGCGCTCCGCGGCTGATGGCATGGTAGCCGAACGGTATACGAAACCCGGCCCCGAAACGTCCCATCGAAAAGCAGAAGGCAGAAGGCTGAAAGCAGAAGGGACACGGAGTCCAGAAACAGAACACGACCGACGATCATTCTGCCTTCTGCCTTCTGCCTTCAGCCTTCTGCCTTCTGATTTAATGACCCCGTGCCCCATCTCTTCGACAGTTACACCATCCGGGACGTCACCTTCCGCAACCGTGTTTTCGTCTCGCCGATGTGCCAATACTCCAGCCACGACGGGATGCCGAACGACTGGCATCTCGTCCACCTCGGCACGCGCGCAACCGGCGGAGCGGGGCTGGTCATGGTCGAAGCCAGCGGCGTCTCCCCCATCGGACGCATCACGGCCTGGGACAGCGGGATCTGGTCGGATGAGCACGCCGCGGCCTTCCGGCGCATTGCAGAGTTCATACACGACAGAGGCGCCGTCTCCGGCATTCAGCTCGCGCACGCAGGCCGCAAGGCGTCGGCCGGCGTGCCGTGGCGCGGGGGTCATGTCATCCGCGACGGACCGAATTCGTGGCAACCGGTGGCTCCGAGCGCGGTCCCCTTCCGTGAAAGCGATCCAACACCCCACGCGCTCACCGCCGCCGGGATCGACGAGATCGTCGAACAGTTCGTACGATCTACGCGGCTGGCACGATCCGCCGGATTCCGCGTCGTCGAGTTGCACATGGCCCACGGGTATCTTCTGCACGAATTCCTCTCACCGCTGTGCAATACGCGCACGGACGAGTACGGCGGCTCACTCGAGAACCGGATGCGCTTTCCGCTGCGCGTCGCCGAGCGGGTGCGGCAGGCGTGGCCTGATGATCTGCCTCTCTTTGTTCGCATCTCCGCTTCCGATTGGGCACCCAGCGGATGGGACTTGCCGCAGTCGGTCGAGCTGGCCAGGCGCCTGCGCGAGCTCGGCGTCGACCTCATCGACTGCTCCAGCGGTGGCGCTGTGCTCAACGCAAAAGTCGAGCTCGGGCCTGGCTATCAGGTGCCGTTCGCACGTGCCATCCGCGCCGAAGCCGGGATCGCCACCGGAGCGGTAGGCCTCATCACCGAGCCGCATCAGGCAGACGACATCATCGCCAGCGGCGCAGCCGACGCCGTTCTGCTGGCGCGAGAACTGCTGCGAGACCCTTATTGGCCACTCCACGCTGCACGCATCCTCGGCGTCGACGTGCAGTGGCCAGAACAATACCAGCGAGCAAAGCCGTAAGGAGCTAAGTCGATGACAACAGAGACCCTCAATGCCTCGCAAAGCGGTACGTTCCGCCTCGACGGCGATCTTCCCGTCTACCGCCTCGGCTTTGGCGCCATGCGCATCACCGGGAAAGGCGTGTGGGGACCACCAAAGGATCACGCAGAGTCGCTGGCCGTGCTCCGGCGCGCCGTCGAGCTCGGCGTGAACCTCATCGATACAGCCGAGTCGTACGGTCCGCACGTCAGCGAAGAGCTGATTGCAGAAGCGCTGTTCCCCTATCCCAAGGACCTGGTGATCGCCACGAAAGGCGGCCTCGAACGCACCGGTCCGGGGCAGTGGCCCGTCAACGGCCGGCCGGAACGTCTGCGGCAGGGACTGGAAGGAAGCCTCCGCCGGCTGCGGCTGGAGCGCATCGATCTCTGGCAATTGCACCGCATCGATCCGAATGTGCCCGAAGACGACCAGTTCGGTACGATCGCCGAGTTCCTGCGCGAAGGAAAGATCCGGCACGCCGGACTATCCGAGGTGACTGTCGAGCAGATCGAGCGCGCCCGCAAGTTCTTCGATGTCGTCTCCGTACAGAACCGCTACAACCTCGCCGACCGCGAGTGGGAGAGCGTCCTCGACTATTGCGACCGTCAAAACATCGGCTTCATCCCCTGGTTCCCGCTGCAGACCGGCACTCTCGCCGAGGGTGGCGGGCCGCTCAAACAGATCGCCGAGCGCCACCGCGCCACCTCAGCCCAGATCGCACTGGCCTGGCTGCTCGATCGGTCAAGGGTGATGTTGCCGATCCCGGGCACGTCGCGGGTTGACCATCTCGATGAGAATATGGGAGCCGCGGGGATCGAGCTGACCGAGGAAGAATTCGCGACGATCGAGACGCAGTGAAGATTACCCGGCAGCCGGAACGCCATCGAAGAAGTTCACCACTCCGGTTTTCAGAGAATACTCGGCACCTACGACCAGCAGAGCATCATCTCGGATCAGCCGTTCGAGCAGCTCGGAGCCGTGCCGCAGGTGCTCGGCGGACGCCCGGACGTTGGCTCGAACCGCCTCGTCGATCAGGTCATTGGGATCACTGTGCTGAGCGGCAGCCAGCACCGTTTTCACCGAAGGCCGGACCCGATTCACGATGGAGCGCAGGTTTTGCGACTGGCTTGCCGTCGCTTGCCCCGTCTGTTCTTCGAATGCGGCGACGATGGCACCACACTGCGAATGGCCCATGACCACCACCAGCTTGGTACCGAACCTCGCCGCCGCGAATTCGACACTGCCCACCTGTGACGGCGCCACGATGTTGCCGGCGACGCGAATCACGAACAGATCTCCGAAACCCTGATCGAAGACCAGCTCGGCAGGAACGCGCGAATCCGAACAGCCCAGGACGATCGCGAACGGCTCCTGTCCGTCTGCCAGCGTGGCACGGTGTCCGTGACTCCCCCGCGCGCCGGCCTCGGATTGACTCGTAACAAATCGCCGGTTTCCTTCACGGAGGCGGTCCAGTCCTTCGATCGCCTGAATCATCGGCTTTTATAGAGTCCGAAGACATTCCCCGCGGGATCGCGGAACCGCGCCGTGATCTCAGGCGCGTCCATACCGACAGGCTGTACGATCTCGCCGCCGTGAGCGATGACCGATTCGATGGTCGCCTCGATGTTCACGATCATGATGTAGATCAGGATCCCGGGCTGTCCTGACGGCGGCCGGCCCGTCACCCACGTGCCGCTAACTTCACCGACGCCATCGTCGAACGCAATGGTCCCGTTGTCGCGCTGGCGCGTCTGCCAGCCGAAGACAGCTTCATAGAAGGCGACGGATTGAGCGATGTCGACCGCGGGAATCTCGAGGTAGCAGATCTTGCCGTTAGCCATCGTTGGAGGCATGAGGGTGTCCTATAGTTTGATTTGATTCGGGCTCTTCCGGCACTCGATTCGACCGTCGCTGTGCTCGCCCGGTCACGCATGTTACCTGTCATCCCGGCACGGTGCAGCGAAGGATCTCCTTTTTCGGGGCTTCGGATGACGCCGCGTATCGTGAGATCCTTCGAGGCGAAAAGGTTCATCTGTGGCGGACGCCTCCGCACGGTCATGCACAATTTGAATCGCGGGCCGGCGAGGGGAAATCGGTGGCGAGAGAATTTGCGGCCGCGAAGGCGGTCCAGCGAAAGCTGGAATCGATCTCACGAAGTTGAATCAACCCGTGGACGACATCTGATACGCCGAGGCTACGCCGCCGTGCCGGACCACGGCTTGATCCGTTCAATCACTCCGGCGAGCGCCTCTTCTGCCACTTCCGTGTCGTAGGCCACCTGGGCTCGCAGCCAGTAGCCGTTGGACAGACCGAGGAACCGGCACAGGCGCAGGTCCGTATCGGCTGTCACGGCGCGCTTGCCCGCCACGATCTCACCGATGCGCTGGGCGGGCACGCCGATCTCCTTGGCCAGACGGTACTGCGACAGTCCCATCGGAATGAGAAACTCCTCGAGCAACAGCTCACCGGGTGTTACGGGCTTGAGTTTCTTCATGCTCTTCGCTCCTTCAGTGATAGTCCGCAATCTCGACGTCATGAGCGCCTTCGGCCGTCCAGCGAAAACACACACGAAACTGGTCGTTCACCCGGATGCTGTGCTGCCCGGCGCGGTCGCCCTTGAGCGCTTCCAGCCGATTGCCCGGTGGTACGCGCAGATCTTGCAGTCGGTTTGCGATCTGCAACTGCCGAAGCCTGCGCCGGGCGACTGACTCGATGCTCTCGAACCGCTTGACTCGCCGGCCGTTCGAGAGAGCCTCGGTTTCGGCGCTCTTGAACGACACGATCACTTTGCGATAATAACGTTGCGCGTGATTAAGGTCAAATGAGTCGCGAGATCGCCGGTGAGTGTCTTCCCTTGGCATGCCGTTTTAAGCGAGGCGGGGGTTGTTTTGAGAAGGCGAGGGGTCCATTTACGTGGATGTGGGGTCCATACCGGGTAGGGAGGTATAGCGATCTCACGATGCGGAGTCGCGATTGGAGATCATGGAGTCGCTATCGGCGAATCGGTGGTCGAGATACGCCGATGGGTGATCGGTTTGGGCGAGGGTGAGATCCATTTGCGAAAAGGTGAGATCGGGTTGACCGAAGGGGGTGTCCATATCTCAAAGCGTGAGATCGTCACAATCGAGGAGGTCGTCGGTTCAAGCGCGGACGGGATCCATTCGCGATTTCGTGGGGTCGTTTTGAGATCGGGAGGGATCGCGACTGCAAGACAGGGGATCGCGATCCCTCGGGATGGAGTCGGCATCTCACGGGACTGAATCGCGATTTCACGGGACGGAGTCGGTATCTCGCGAGGTGAGATCCGGATCCGTCGTGATGAGATCAGGATCTCGAGAGATGAGATCGCGATCTCGGGGGACGAGATCCAGATCTCCTCGCGTGAGATCGGGAACTGACGGGGCGAGGTCACAACCTCACGGGATGATATCGGGATCTCAGGAGAGGTGATTGCGATCTCACACCGAGGGATCGGGATCTCATGTGCGTCCATCTATACCCTCCGCGGACCGGGTTCTCATCCACAGCGACCGCTACAATTGCAGGATGCGCATCCGAGTTGCCGTCGCTCTTCTCTTTCTTGCAACCTCCGCCTTCGCGAACTTCCGTGAGTTCAAGGATGTGCCGAAGAATCCAGCGTTGGAGCTGGCGGTGAAGCATGCGGCGGAGCAGACGCTGAAGGACTTTCCGAAGGTGACGGCGGATAACCTGGCCATCAGCATCATCGACGTGACGAGGTTCTCGACGATCGACCGTGCCGACTGGAATGGCGACGCGCCGTTCTATCCCGCCTCGGTGGTGAAGCTCTACATCATGGCCGAGGTGTTTCATCAGAAAAAACAGGGAGAGCCGGATGTGGCGCGTGCGTTGGGCGAAATGATCCGCATCTCGGATAACGATGCAACAGCCTTCCTGATCGATGTCATCAGCGATACCTGTGGGGGGCCGAACCTCGAGGGCCGCGCGCTGGCGAAGTTCCTGGACAAGCGGCGCGTCGTGAACCGTTGGTTTGCGTCGATGGGATACGACATCAGCACCATGGCCAAGCCGTGGACCTTCGGGCCGTACGGCCGCGAGATGCAAGTCCTCGGGGAGAACAGGGTCAACCGCAACCGCTCCAGCGCGAACTCCTTCGCTTCGTTGCTGCTCTGGATCGCGCGGAAGCGCGCTCTGTCGGGAGACGACAGCGAGGCCATGATGAAGCTGCTCGAACGCCCGCTGGCTCCGCTGCGTCCTGATGAGAATCAGGTCAAAGAGTTCATCGGCGAATCGCTTCCACCAGGATCGCGCGAGTGGTCGAAAGCGGGATGGATGTCCGAAGTCCGCCACGACGCTGCGTACTTCGAGCTGCCGGGAGGGAGGAAGCTGATCCTGGTCATCATGACCCGTGGGGCGGCGGATGACGTGAAGCTGATTCCCGCGATCGCGAAGAGCGTGCTCACGGAACTCAGCCCTGTAGAACCGTAACGCTACGCTCGTGTTACGCTCAGATCTCACGAAATGGCTTGGTGGATTTGGGTTCTTGCCGCGTTTCTGCTGCTGACGATCGAGTTCTTCGCGACGACGGCGCATGTTGGTTTCTTCGCCATCGGCGCCTTTCTCGTCGCGATCATCGTCGGTACCGGCATACCCATGCCGCTGTGGGGGCAGCTCCTCACGTTCTCCATCTCCTCGGTCATCCTGCTGATCTTCGTGCGGCCGTGGGTCGTCCGTAAGCTCGGGTTCAATGTGACCAGGATTGTCGACACCATGGTCGGCGAGCAGGCAATCGCCATGGTCGACCTGGCGGTCCTGGCCGAAGGGAAAGCGGAGATGCGCGGCAGCACGTGGACTGCTCGCAATGTCGGAGACACTCTGATCGCAAAAGGGCAGCGCTGCGTCGTCGAACAGGTCGTCGGTCTGACGATCCACGTCCGGGCTTCGTGAACAGAATCAACGGAGGAACCTCATGCCGAATGTTCTTGTAGCGATCGTCGTCGTTATTTTCCTGATGATCATGATCAGCCGCGTGGCGCGCGTTGTGCCGCAGCAGAACGCATGGGTGGTCGAGCGTCTCGGCAAGTACTCGGCGACGCTCAATGCCGGCTTTCACATCCTCTGGCCTTTTGTCGACACCATTCGCTACAAGCATTCGCTCAAAGAGGTGGCGCTCGACGTTCCGGAGCAGGTCTGCATCACGCGCGACAACGTGCAGGTCGCTGTCGACGGCGTCCTGTATTTCAAGGTCCTCGATCCGGCCCGCGCGTCGTACGGCATCTCTGACTATACCTACGCCATTCGCCAGCTTGCGCAGACCAACCTCCGCAGCGAGATCGGCAAGATCGAGCTCGATCGGACGTTCGAGGAGCGGACGAACATCAACCTCATGGTCGTGAGCGAAGTCGACAAGGCTTCGGAAGCGTGGGGTGTGAAAGTCCTTCGCTACGAGATCAAGAACATCACACCGCCGCAGGATGTGCTGGCCGCGATGGAGAAGCAGATGCGCGCCGAGCGCGAGAAGCGCGCCACTGTTCTGCAGTCGGAAGGGCAGCGCGATGCAGTCATCAACGCCGCGGACGGCGACAAGCAGCAGGTCATCAAGGCGTCGGAAGCAAAGAAGCAGCAGGCCATCAACGAAGCCGAGGGGCAGGCCGCGGCGATCCAGTCAGTGGCCATCGCCACCGCGAACGGCATCAAGCAGATCGCCGACGCCATCAAGACTCCCGGCGGTTACGAGGCCATGCAACTGCGGCTGGCGGAGGAGTACATCAAACAGTTCGGCGAGCTGGCCAAGGCGGGCAATTCGATGATCATCCCGGCGAACCTCAGCGACGTCAGCTCGATCATCGCCATGGCGACGAACGTCTTCAAGACGGCGTCGGGACCTGAAACGAAGCCGGTACGGAGCGTGTAGCGCCGTGTAGGGCCGCCGCCCCGGCGGCCCGCGCAGAACGGTCGGGAATCAGGCCGCCGCGGGCGGCGGCCACGCGACCTACGCCTTCTTCGCTCGGTGCCACCACGCGTATGCCGGCAATCCCGCCGCGAGGATGCCAAATCCGATGAGGCTGTCCTTCGGCGACTTGACGATCGTGGCGATGACCACGATCCAGCACGAGGCGATGAAGATCGCCGTCGTAACCGGATGGCCGGGAGTGCGGAAGCCTGCCGGTGATTGCCGGCGGCGGAAGATGAAGAGTGCCAGACCGGTCAGGCCGAAGAAGGTGAAGTCGGTCGAGACTACGTAGCTGAGGATCTGTTCGTACTTGCCGGATAGCGTGATGATGATTGCGACGAGGCCTTGAAGCGCGATGGCCACGATTGGTACATGCGTATTCGCGCTGATGCGGCCGACGCTGCGGAAGAAGAGACCGTCGGCGGCCATGGCGTAGTAGACGCGCGGCGCGGTGAGCATGCTCTGGCTGAGGAAGCCCAGCGTGGAGACGGCGATGCCGGCGGCGATGAGGCGAGCTCCGCGCTCACCGAGTGCGAGCCGCATCACCGAGGAGGCAGGAGTCATCGCATTCGCCAACCCCTCGGCGCCGAGCACGCGGACACAGATGAAGCTGACGCCGACGTAAAGAGCGATGACGCCGATGATGCCGGCGAGCAGGCCGATGGGGAGGTCTCGTCGCGGCCGTGTCAGCTCACCCGAGACGAAGCTCGCTGTCTGCCAGCCGCCGTAGGCGAACATGACCGGAGTCATCGCCGCACCGAGGCGAAGGAAAAGGTCGGAGGAAACAGGTGCGTCGAGGATTGCATGCGCAGCGGCGTGCGGTACCGAGACGGTGGCTCCGGCGACGATGAGCATCCCGATCGCCGCGAGCTTGGTGAGCATCAGCACGCTCTGTGTGTTGCTGCCGCTGCGAACGCCGAGACAGTTGATGAGCGTGAGGACGAGCAGCGTCGCCACGGCGATCGACCACTCGGGGATGGTGATGCCCGTCAGGCTGATGGCATAACGCGCGAAGGTTGTGGCCACGACCGCCATCCCGCCGCTCTGCACGATCAGCAGCAAGGCCCAGCCGTACAGGAATGCCACGGACGGATGGTAGGCATCGCGGAGGTATGCATATTGACCGCCGACCTCGGGGCGGAGCGCGGCAAGCTCGGCGTAGGCGAACGCGCCGAGCAGCGCGATGACTCCGCCTGCCGCCCAGGCGCCGACGATCATGGCTGGCGTGTGGACCTGCCGTGCCACGACATACGGGTTGATGAAGATGCCGGAGCCGATGATGCCGCCCATCACGATCATCGTGGCGTCGAACGCGCCGAGGCGGCGCGCGAGCGTTGGAGCGCCGCTCACGCCGCGCCGCCAGCGGCCACGGCCGGTCTCGCGCACTGCACGGTGGCCACGACTTCGCTGCCGGTTCCTCGGAATTCGATCGAGGAGAAGCTGACGTGACGGGCCATGAGGATTCCTCGCCCGTGCCGGTCGAAGGCGCGGCGCGGATCGATATCGAGATAGCGCGACCACTCGAAACCGGTGCCGCGGTCGCAGATCGTGAAGCGAAGCTCGCTGTTGTGGCGAAGGAAACGGACGTCGACGCGCTTGCTGAGATTTTCGGGAAGAGTGAGACGGCGCGTCACTTCCGCCGCCCACGCCCCTTCCTCGAGAAGCGCGCTCTTTTCGTCGTAGGTGATGCCCAGGTTCCCATGCTCGACGGCGTTGACCAGGAGCTCCGTGAGGCCGATGACGGTTGATTCGGCGTCGGGGCAGGCACTGGCAAGAACGGCGGCCAGGCCGCGTGCTTCCTCGATCGTTCGATAGGTGAAGTGGGCCTCGTCGAGCAGTTGCAGGACCTGCATCCCTCTCCGTACCCGGTTCTGCAGGTCTTTCGACGCGGCGCGGTCGCTGGCGGCGGTGCGGACGACGCTGAGCAGCATCTCGGAGTCATACGGTTTGGCGAGGTAGTAGTAAGCGCCGGCGCGGATGCCTTCGATCACCTCTTCACGGCTGTTGAGCGCGCTTTGAAGGATGACCGGGAGGATCAGGAACCGGTGATCTTTCTTGATGCGGCGAAGGAGCTCGAGGCCGTTCATGCGCGGCATGGTCCGATCGAGGAGGACGAGGTCGAATCGGTCAGGATGAGCGTCGAGAATGGACCAGGCCTCGACTCCGTCGCACGCGAACTCGGTGTGGAAGTCGCCGCCGCCCAAGTGTGCATCGAGCAGAGCTCGATCCAGGGCATTGTCTTCGACGATCAGGACCTGCGCCCTATCAGACATAGCGATCAGCGGATCATAAAGCAATGAGAGGCCGCCGGACGAGCCGGCCTCTCCAACGTTCGTCCTCAGGGTCGCCCGCGAGCTTGCCAGGAATTCGCCGCGGGCCAGATGAGCGCCGAGCAGAGCTCGATGCACCGCCTTGTCTTCGACGATCGGGACCTGCGCCGCTCAGCCATTCGATCGGAAGGCTTCTTCTCAGGGAAAGTGTGAGTTGGTGCAGTCGGGACCGACGTCATGCTGCAAGAGAGCGTCTGCCGCGACTGCACGAGGTTTGGGAGGCTTTGCAATCTGCTTCTTCAGAGCCGCGCAAGAGGCCTGACTCGGTGCACATTCCGCGACGCCGCTTGGGACAGATGTGCAGGTGCTGGTGCCGGTGCCGGTGCCCATCAGATAGTAGGCGAGAAAGTGCGAACGAGGCGTTGGGGTAGCGGCTGTCGCAGTCATGACCGGCGAATTCTGGATCGTGAATTGCGCGCCCGGCTTGAAAACGATTTTGAATGAACTGCTCGTTTTGGCATTCGCGATCAGGGTGATTCCGGCAGGGCTGCTGGAGTGCATCGTCACCCAGGTGTCGGTCCGACCGCTCGAGTCGCGGATCGCCTCGGCTACTCCTTGCTTGACAAAGATGTGTGCGGAGAGCTTGCCGCTGGCGTTCGGATCCTTGTACTTCGGCAGGATGTCCGCCATGGCGTTGCAGCAGCAGCTCAGGTGGGACATGGACCCGATGACGTCGGCCGGGGAGGGATCGATTGCACCGGAGAACGTGATGGTCTCGACATTGACAGGCGCACATTGGAGCGCGGGATTGGTTTCGCAAGCCTTTATGCCCGGCCATGAGACGTCTGTTACCTGATCGGGGCTGAACTGAATGGCGGACGTGTGGCTCTCGAACTGTGTTCCCGGAAAGTGCGGAAGCAGAATGTGCAGCCCAGCGCCGCTATTCGCCATGACGACGAAGATGCCGATGAACTGAATACTTGTAATGGACATTACTGGCTCCTTTCCTTGCCTGAGAATGGTTTTTCATTCGAATATCCGAGGAGCTCAACGGGCGCCCAGGTGGCAGGGTGACAAAGCCTGGGGTCAGGGTCGTGCGCAAGCGCGATCTGCGCATTGCGCAGCGCAGCGGACGGTGTGGCACCGTTGCGCAACTGGCGATGGATCCCGCGAAAAAGCGGAGATACTGTTTCGTCGTCGACTTCCCACAGAGTGCCGATGACGTAACTCGCACCAGCCGTGAGGAAGGCTCTGGCGATGCTGGGCATCCCCTCCACGTGCTCGGATTCGCCGCGCATCGTTCCGCATGCGGCCAGGATCACCAGCGGCGCATTGTCGAGATGGAGTGCCGCGATGGCGTTGGCATCCAGATCGCCGCTGCGGTGTGTACTGTCTGAAGCCAAATGGAGAGCCTCGAATGGATCGGTAGAGTCGCTTTCGGCGTGACCGGCGTAGTGAATCAGGCCGCTCCGCTCCGCTGCGGTGATGAAGTGAGCACCTGTGGCATGCTCGCCGGTGAGTAGCGTCGGCGAGTCGTACATCGCGGCGATAGCCTCCGCCTCGCGGCCGGCTTCGGGCAGCGGTGCTGCGCCTTCATCGTGGGGATCACCGACCACCAGCACCGGTGCCAGCGTCAACGGTGCTCGATGCAGGAGCAGCGATGCGGCACTTGGCACGACCGATACGGCGATGTCGTCGATGATGTAGCGCTTTCGTGTGGCGTCGTACAGCGCGGCGTAAGGAATGGCATGTAGTTGCCGGTCGGGAACGAGGACCAGTCTCTTCGCCCCGGCGAGCTCCGCCGCCACCGGCGCGATCAGCAGTTGTCGAAGGGCGCCGGACGCTCGCTGTACCGCTTCGATGTTGCCCCGGCGCTGCAACAGATCGGTATACCGTTCCACCAGGGACCGCACGCCAACGGGCGTGGCCGCAACGAGTGTCACGCCGAAACGCGAAGATGAGACATAGAAGACCGCAATTGAATCGCGTAACAGGGCATATTCGACCAATACAGTGTTGGGTGGAAGGGAGTGTTGAAGTTGATCGAGCGTCGCGCGCGCTGACGTGCCGGGACGGTCGCCAAATCGCTCGTACATACTGCGCGCGCGGGCACCGTCGGCAAATTCGAAGGCGCGCGCAGTTTCACCCTGGCGCAGCAGCAATGCGATCGTCTCCGAGAAGAGATCGGGTTCCGCGTCATAGAATGTACCTCGCAACCCTTTTTCGGTGATCGAAGACCGTTGCGTATCGACCTGGCGCAGACCGGCTTTGAAGTCGGCCAGCGCTGCGGCATCATCCCCCGCCCTGGCGTTGGTGCGGCCACGCTCGAGATAAGCCTTTGGAAGCCATGCGTTGCCATTGTCGGAAGTGAAAAAGGCGATCGCCGCCTCCAGGTACTTGAGCGACTGGCCGGGCCTTGTGTCGCGTGCGACCACACCTTCGGCGATATCTACCTCTGCAGACGTGCGGCGGCGCATCTCGATGTCCGGGATTGTTTTCGCGGATCGGCGAGCTTGCTCCACGGCGCTTCTCGCTGCGCGAAGGTCACCAATTCTCGCAAAGATCTCGGCCCGCTCAGATTCCGCGAAGCACACGGCGGTCGGTTGGATTCCCTGCCGAAAGTCGTTCAATATGATCCGTGACAGAGATAGTGCTGGTTCAAACCTGCCTCGAGCGGTCTCCGCTCGGATCGCGGTTATCAGGGAATTGCGGATTCTGTCGGATGATCCGCTGCGACTGAGCTCCTGAAAGGCTGCCACCCTCGCTTTCCAGGCCGCGGCTGGTTGAGACACATAGTTGAGACCCCCCGCGAGCAGAAGGTCCATCTCGCCGCGGTACTGGGTTTCTCCAAGGGAGGCAAAGATTTTTCGGGCCTCGCTCGCCGTCCGAATGGCGGTCTCCCATCGGCCGGCTGCACCCTGGCAGAGCGTTTGGTCCCACCCTATCTCCGCGACTGTCGCGGGGTAGCGCTTCGGGTCGAAACGCGTCAGGAGTTGGTCGAAAGCCTTGCTCGCTTCGACGATCCGATTACTGTCGTAGAGGCAACTGGCAAGGTAGTAGTCTGTGGAAATCGACATTGGAAGGTCGTCGCGGCCAAACAGAATCGCGGCTTTGCGCAACAGCGCTTCCGCCTCGGCAATCCGACGCTTGCTGTAAATCAGGCGTCCGTCGCGATAGATGGCGTGTGCGTCGGCGAGCTTCCGAAAACTCGCGGGATCGCCGGCGGTACGGTCGATCGCGGCGACGGCGTCGGCAACCGATTGATCATGGTTGACCTCGGCGACGGACGCGCCAAGCTTACGGACCACCAATAGCGTCTCGGCAGCGGTCTTCTCGTCTCCCTTGCGTACAGCGTCGCCCCAGTTACCGAGCAGTGGTCCCTCGCTCCAGGTGCGCGCCTCCTGCGGGAAATTGCGGGCGAGGGCAATGATCGGTGCATCGTTGCCAATTCGCAGTGCCTGCGAGGCTAGGTCCAGTTGCTGCTGGAACTTAGCGCGCGTCGTGAAGACGCTCAGGCTGCTGATATGACGCAATGCCTCGTCAGCCCAATGGGTCGTTGGGTCGACAGCGGCATATCGCTGCCAGGCGCGCCGGGCTGCTTCCGAGATGCCCAGAGCCTCGACGATCAATGCGCGGTTGAAGAGGGCATCGGGAAGGGCAGGCTCGATACTCAGAGCGTGGTCGGCGTCGGCGAGCGCTTGCGGCAGCTCGTGAGGACGTTTCTCGCGGACCGCCAGTGTGTATCGTGCCGCGGCTAGATCGCTCCAATAGCGGGCGTTCTTTGGCGATTGTTGCACGGCCGATTCGAGGGCATCGACAGCGTCGCGGTCGCGCTCGATAAGGAGGTAGGCGGCCCCGGCTTCATGGCGCGCTCGCGCCGAGGAGTCGTTCGCGAGAGCCTGGATCACGGTGCCGGCGGCACCGCCCAGCTCGAGGCGGGCAGGGTCGAGTAGACCGGCACTCTCCGGCCGTTGCTTTCGCATCGCCAGCCAGTCGAATCCGGTCAGGCGCGCCTCGATGGGGCGCTCGGTTCCCGAAGCCAGCGACAGGAGCGTTTCCGATGCCGATTTCTGCCGCTGGCAACCGGACAACACCGCGAGCACGATGACCACTACCACTCCCGTCGTGCCGTGAACCCGTGTTGCTGTCGATTCCGCTCGCATGTCCTCTCTCAATCGACTTTACATTTCGCCAGTCAGGGCTTGTGTAATTGATTAGAGGGACACACGGATGGATTTACCAACCGCTGCCGTAACTTTCGACGCGATCAGACTGCGGGGGGAGCTCAGTCTCGAACGGGAGCTCTCAATTCACGGACGCCATTCGCATCGAGCTATCCTGCGTCCTGTTGTCGGTTACTGTCGCGTAGACGAAGATGCTGCCGGGGTAGGAGTCGTTCGAAACCAGAATCCAACCCCCGGCCTCGAGGGTGGACGTACCGGCAAACTCGCTGGCGGTGAACTGCTGGAAGTAATTCGCGGGGAGGGTGAGGGATCGTTCGCCATGAAGCGTTCCGTTCGCGCCGGCCGTCTCGATTCTGATGGTCGTGGCGCCGAGAGTTCTCACTCCGATGTTCATCCGGAAATTCGTCAGATCGGGAGGGATGAGAATGACGCCGCCTGTATTCGTCGCCAACGCGCTCTTGGGATCGAGGCCTTCCTCGGTGAATCCAAATGTGCCGGAATTGCCACCGTCGCTGAACACCCTCGCGGTAACGAACAGTCCCGCTCCCAGGTCGGTGAACACGTCGAGCGAGCCGAGGCCGCTGGTCCCCATGGCGCTGACAATGTCCGGATAGGACCGCACCTGACTGACGTTCAGAGTGAAGGCGAGAGATGGATCGTCCGCACTGGCCGAGACGCCCTGCTTGTGGAATACGAGCTTGCCGCTGATGGGGGTGGGGCCGGGGTTGAGAAGTTGCAGGGATGTGCGAAAAAACGCGCCTGCTCCCTGCACCGAGCCTGCGGCTGGCAGGACTCGAACAAGCAGCGGTGATGACGCGTATGCGATCAGGCCCATGAGTGTGCCCGGCCCGTAGCCCGACGCTGTTCCCAACGGGCTCACGCTCATATCGCTGTTCGTGACCAGGACATACCCATCTCCGGCGCTGGAGTTCTGGACCCCAGGCGAGCCGCACGCCGAGTACGGCTGCAATTGAACGATCCCGATCAAGTCGCCTGCCTGCACAGCCACCGGTGGGGTCAGGTTGACAAGATTGACTCCGACCACAGCGTCGAATGGTCCGCGTGTGGCGGCGACGTTGTATGACGGCATCGAGGTGAAGCCGTGAAAGAAAACGATCTTGAACGCTCCGGAGCAGGCTTTGGTCCAGTTCACGCTGGCTCTGTCCACGGTTCCGGTAACGGAGGCAGGGTTGGAGAGATTGACCCATGTGACCGGGGCGGTGGGGACGCCGAATACGGAACCATTGGCGTACGAGGGCATCGTGCCCACGCTCAAAGGCTGCGCAGAGAGGGACGATGCGAATAGGAAGATGAGAGTCACGACGATTCTATGCATGGGAGCCCCTTTGACGAAACGGAGCGAGGATACGCACTTACTGCCGGAAAAAGGTGGCGAGTTTGTCAGGAAGCAGAGAGCCTCGTCCGGGAAGTTCAGTATGCCCGTCCACCGTCGAAGCCGCTACACTTCCCGTACTTATGTCATTTTTGACCGAAGCTGTCATCGCGGTGATCCTTCTCGCCGCGATCGCGCTGGGCTTGATCCTTGGCAAACGGCACGCACGGCGGCTCCAGCGGGCGCGGAGAATCCATGTCGACCGTTTCAAGCTCAAGCGGCGTCACGCCGCCATCGAGCTCGAAGTCTTCGGCAGCCGTGACGTGGTGGACGCCATCCGTGGCTACGCGAAAGAGCATCACTCGAGTATCGAAGAAGCCACGCACCAGGCCCGGAGCTACCTTCGTGAGATCGTGCCCAAGTTCAATCTCCTCGCGTACTACCGCCTCGGCGCGCCACTCGCGCGGGCCATCATGCACTTTCTCTACCGGCCGGTCGTGGAGCACAAGACGCTGCGCGAGTTCAACGCCCGCGCGCCGAAGAACGCCGTGGTTGTCTATCTCATCAACCACCGGTCGAACGCCGACTATGTCCTGGTGGCGCACATGCTCTTCAAGTTCGTCTCGCTCTCTTACGCTGTCGGGGAGTGGGCGAGGGTATGGCCGCTGAATCATCTCTTCAAGTGGTTTGGCGGCTACTTCATCCGACGCCGGTATCGCGAGCCGCTGTACCACGCCATCCTCTCCAACTTCGTCAGCACCATCACGAAGAACGGTGTCACGCAGGGTGTCTTCATCGAGGGCGGGCTGACCCGTGACGGTGCCTTCCAGAAGCCGAAGCTCGGCATGCTCGACTACATCGTGGCCGGCAAGCGCGATCCGTCATTCAGCGCGCCGCTCTTTCTGATCCCCACCGCCATCAACTACGACCGTGTGCTGGAAGACCGCAACCTGACCGAGGAGCTGGTGGGGAAGGAAGACCGGCGGACGAAGGGCGACAAACTGGGGACGACGTTCGACTTCCTCTTTCGGAATCTACTGCGAAGCATCCTCAAACGGTTCAAGCGCTACGGCTACGCCGTGGTGACGTTCGGCGAGCCGGTGGCAGTCGACGATTTCATCCGTGACCATCCAGCCATCCTCTCGCCATCCTACGACGGCCGGAAGGCCGCGCTGACGGAGCTGGCGGAGGTGGTGATGACAGAGATCTCGAACGCGCTGCCGGTCACACCTGTGACGCTGCTCGCTCGCATCTTCGCCGATCGCCTCGGCGAGCCGCTGACCGATGTCGAGATCATCGAAGCCATCGACAACTATCGCGAGACCTGGCGAGACCGCGTCTGGCTGCTGCGCGAGAAAACAGGCGCTGCGATCTGGCGCTCGGCCCGCTATGTCGTCGAGCTTCGTCACCTGATCCAGCCGGCCGAACGCTGGCGTTCCGACCTCTTCGAAGGAAGCGGCGTCCCGGTCATCGAAGAAGCGTGGCAATGGAATCCCCGCGAAACTCTGCTCCGCGACTACTACGCGAATTCGCTGATGACGTTCGATGAGGTGAAGCGGCGAGGGTGGCCGGAAAGGAAGAGGGGAGAGAAGCCGGTGGTCACGGAGTCGCGGATTTCCGTGTAGGGCGCCATCGATACTTCTCCAGCGAAACCCGGCCATCGGGCGAGAATGAAACCCCTTCTCCTTCGAGCAGAACTCGCTGCAATTCATGCGAATCCGACGTCGTCCGCGCACTGACTTCGCCGCGGGCATTGATGACGCGATGCCAGGGAATGTCGTTGCGTTCCGGAAGCGAATGCAGGGCGTAGCCGGCCTGCCGGGCGTGACCGTCGAGACCGGCCAGCGTCGCCACCTGTCCATACGTGGCCACGCGGCCACGTGGGATCTTCTTGACCACTGCGTAGATTCGTTCGTAGGTGCTGCGGGGGTCGGGAGTCGGGGTTCGGGGGTTGGAGAGCAAGGTGAGGTTAGTGTAGCTCTCACTCACAACCGGCAACCGACAGCCAGAACTGCTAGAATGCACAGCTCTTTGGTCACGCGCCTCACGGAAGAAAAGGAGTTGCCATGCCCCGCGCGTTTGCATCCGGACAGATTGCGTTCGGTCTTGTTTCGATCCCGGTAAAGCTGTTTTCGGCCACCGAGGCCAGCGAGAAGATCAGTTTCAACATGCTGCACAAAGACTGCGGGAATCGGGTCCAGCAGCAGCTCTTCTGCCCCAAGGACGATCGCCCCATCTCCCGCGAAGAAGTCGTCAAGGGCTACGAGTTCTCACGTGGTCAGTACGTTCTCTTCAATGAGGAAGAGCTGAAGATGATCGAAGAGAAGGCCACGCAGGCCATCGAGATCAGCGAGTTCCTGCCTAAGGAAGCGATCGATCCCATCTTTTTCGCCAAGGCGAGCTACATCGCTCCCGACAAAGGAGGCGAGCGAGCGTACTCGCTGCTGGCGAAGGCTCTCGAGCAGACCGGGCGCTGGGCGCTGGCCAAGTACGCGGCGCGAGGCAAGCAGTACCTTGTCATTCTCCGCCCCCTCGGCAACGGGATCGTGATGCAGCAGCTCTTCTATCCGAATGAGATCCGTTCCATGGAAGAGCTCGAGCTCGGTGAGGCCGTCGTCAAGGAGAACGAGCTGAAGATGGCCATACAGCTCGCTGAGATGGGAGCCGCCGACGAGTTCCATCCCGAGAACTATCGCGATGAAGTGACCGAACGTACGCGCGCCCTGATCCAGCGGAAGATCGACGGCGAGGAGATCATGTCCAACCTGGTCGAGGAGCCGCGAGCACAGGTGATCGACCTGATGGAAGCATTGAAGGCGAGCCTGGCGAAGCCTCGGGCGAAATCGTCCACGTCGTCGTCCACGTCGTCATCGGCCAAGACCAGCGGACCGACGCGCATCCCGGCCAAGGCCGAAGCCAAGCGGACGCCGGCGAGAACATCGTCGCCGAAGGTGGCCAAGGCGGGATCGAGATCGAGGTAGCTGCCCACACTTCACGCCTCCGGCATGATCTCTGTCGCCGGCACCACCGGCTTCGAGAGTGATGTCACGTAAGTCACGCCGGCTACACCTCCGATGCAGAGCAGGCTCCCGATGGCAGCGGTGAGAGAGATGTGGTCTCCGAGAATGAAGACGCCGAGGGCCATCGACACGATGACGGCGAGCTGGGAGATCGTGCCAACGGTCATGGCGTCGACCCAGCGGAGGCTGAAGGTCATCAGAAGCTGGGCTCCCATCGCCAGAACCGCCGTCGCGCCAAGCGAGATCCATTCGTTGCCCTGCGGGGTCTTCCACTGGGCGATGCCGAGCGGCATGCTGACGAACATACCCAGAAGGCAGAAGCTGGCGTAGACCGACCAGGAGTTCTCGGTGCGCCGCGCCGCGCGGATGGCCGTGACTGCCGCACCGGAGCAGACGGCGGAGAGCGCGCCCGCGATCTCCCATCGTCCGAAGCCTAGGATGTCGCCCGGTGCTGCGTGCGCGTGTACGACGAGGAAGACACCCGCCAGCGCGATCGGCATCGGGATGAGCACACGCGCGCTGAATCGCTCGCCGATGAAGAACATCGAAAAGGTGCCGCTCCAGATCGGTGCGGTGTAGTTCAGGAGCGTCGCCACGCCGACGTTGATGTGTTGGATGGCGATGAAGTAGAGCAGCACGGCCAGCCCGCCAAAGAAGCCGCGGATGAGTAGAAGGTCGAGGCGGTTGAAGTGCAATGCGGCACGGCGATAGCGCGGCACGAGCAGGCAGGGAAGGAGGCCGGTTCCCATTCGCAGCATTGCGATCTCCGGCCCGGAGAGGCGCGCCGAGGCCACCTTCGCCGCGAATGCCATGGCCCCGAACATCGTCGCCGATGCCGTCATGATCATCAGCGCGCGATGCGTATCGTTTTTTGCTACTGTCACCCGCGCGAAGAGTAGCAGGCAAAACGACATGATCGACTACCGCGAAGCAAGACCCTCCGACGTGTCCGTCATCGTTGACTTTCAGGTGATCATGGCCCGCGAAACCGAGGAGCTCGATCTCGATCGCGAGGTCTGCACCCGCGGAGTGCTGGCACTCTTCGACAACCCTTCCCTGGGCCGCTATTTCCTGGCCGAGAGCGACGGCGAAGTGATCGCGTCGCTGATGATCACCTACGAGTGGAGCGACTGGCGCAACGGGATGGTCTGGTGGATCCAGAGCGTGTACGTGCGCCCCTCGTTTCGGCAGCAGGGTGTCTACGCGGGAATGTACGCACACGTTCAACGCCTCGTGAACGCGGACGATTCACTTCGCGGCATCCGGCTGTACGTCGACCGCCGCAACACGCGCGCGCAGGAGGTGTATGCGCGGTGCGGGATGAATGGCGAGCACTACCTGGTGTACGAGTGGATGAAGACGTTCTAATCTCGGATCGTCTACTCCGTGTACTCCACGGTGTCGGATAGCAGATGCACCGTGCATCGCGACTTGTCGTATACCCAGACCGTGGCGCCGGGACCTCGCGTCTCTTCCTCAGGCACGATCCGGTCAGGGGCACCGATCTTTTTTCGCAGGTCAGCAGCACGCGTCCCTGAATCGACGATCGGACAGGTGGCGAGTGTCTCATTCACAATCTTAGGTTTCTGCGTGTCGAACACAGTCTGTTGCCAGGCGACGCCGAGAGCGATGGTCGCCACGATCGTCAGGATGTCGAGCGTCCAGCCGCGCCGGCGCCGCGGCCATACGAGCTCGAGCAACACAAGAACGCCCCAGAACAGCAGCGCGATCACAACCGGGAACGCTCGGGTGGTCATCGTGTAGCCGTAGTACGCGATCGGGTGGAGGAGGCTGCTCATCAGTTCCTCCTGCCGTGCAACGTTCCACCTTTGAGAACCCTCGGAGGCTCGGCCGGTACCGTCAGTTGGATCAGGCTCTGGCCCGACAACTCGTAAAGAATGGGCGGGGGGCTCTGAAAGACGCGCTTCTCAGCGCGGCCCCATTTGTGGAAGTTGGCGTCGACCACGGCACTGCTTGTACCGGTGAGCGCCTGCAGTGCCTCGTCCGTATTCGATCCGGCAGCGAACGCAGCGAGCAATTGTTTGAATGCACGGTCCCCGTAGGTGGCCTCGAGATAGCGGATGAACGTCTGCGAGACGATATACGCCGCCTCGATCATTCCTCCGTCCTGCGCCTGCGTGATGATGGGATCGAGGACGGAGAGCGCGAACAGTTTGTTGTCGTCGTACATGTTGAAGGCGTTCGAGGCGTACTCGACCATCTCCACGCGTTGTGCGAGGCCTTCGTGGAACCAATGCGGAGCCTGATCGTGCGTGGCCTGCGCAATGAGCGCGTGGCAAAGCTCGTGCGTGACGATTGCGGTGATCTCCGGTTCGAGCCGCTGGATCCCCGCCAGAGGAATGGTGATGGCGCGGTCATAGAACCCGAGGACGTCGCCTCCCTGTGCGTAGATCGTCCTGAACTCCGCCCAGGGCACGATGTTGACGACCACCGGCTTGAAGTTCGGGACCGGAACCCACTTCTGCAAACGGGTCAGCTCCGCTTCGAGAATCTGCGCCACGGCCAGGGCGCTTACGACGGCTGAATTTCCGGGGTAGTGGACGTGGAAGTGCGGCGACTCGAAAACGCTATAGCTCTTCGCCAATGACCGGTTCATCGACATCTGCTCAATGCGCATGAGGTCGAACGGATGGTCGGCCTGGAGTTTCTGGGCCCTGGAGAACATGACGATCGCGGCGTCGAACTCATCGAAGGAGGCCAGTGCCTCGCCGATCTGCTCGTACGTTGCCGCGTTGTTACGCCGCGTCACCACCGGGCTGAGGGCCAAATCGAGCACGACCTGTTTCGCTTCGGTCTCATGCGACAGGCGGCGCAGTGCCTCGGCTCGCAGCAATACGACTCCCGCGTCGATGAACTGCCATTTCGGACTGACGCCGGCAGTGAGATCGGCAAGCTCGCTCCAGCGGTTACGGCGGTAGAGCGCCTGCGCGGCGCGCGTGATCCGAGCGCGCAACACCGGCTGCATGAACGCGGCTGGCGTCGCCGCATCCTTGATCAGTTGCGCGACGTTTGCCAGCGCTTGATCCTCGCCAATCCTTGCCCAGGCGCCGGCATCGACGACCGCGACATTCTTCGGCGCCATCGCTGCGCCGCCGGGGACGACCAGCCGGGCGTCGCCTACGGACATCTCGAACATCTCTCCGGAGACGCGTGCGATCGCGTTTGCCGGCAGGTCGATGGCCCGCGTCGAGACGTCGGCCGCGGCGAACGTTGCTTCGTCAGGAGCGCTCAGGCTCACCAACGCGTCGCCTTGTTGACGCACCATGATCGAGAGCAGACCTGAGTTCAGGAGTTGCCGCCGTTGCACCGGAAGCATCGTCCACGCTAGTTTGAACTGTGCCTGGGCATCAGCCAGGTGGTCCTTCATCAGTGCCTCGGAGGCCTGACCGTAGTAGATGCCGGCGTTGCGTGAACCGATTCCGGCGGCGCGGTGCAACATATTCGCGCCGAGGTCTTCGTAGCCTCCGTTGTAAAACGCCTCGGCTGCCTCGAGCCAGAGACCATCGCGGCCGGGGCCGATGTTGATTGCGTTCTGATAGGCGACGACCGCTCTGGCAGAGTCGTTCTGCATCAGTGCCAGCCGCGCACGCAACAGTTCCACGAGCGGCACATTGGACGGATGCGAGTAGCCGTCCAACGTCTTTTGAACCGCTTCGAGGCGCATTTGCACCAAGTCGTTCTGGGCTTTCCACAACATCGCGACATCCGCCGCTTCACCCCGAGGCCGTGCAGCGCCCAGTGCTCCGGCGACGTCACCGCCGCCCGCCGCGACGACGCGCCTGAGATCGACGAGCGTCGCCAATCCCTGTTTCCGTCCCGCGATGACAGGTTTGATTTCTTCGGGTACGACAAGTCCCGACGTCCAGACGCCCGCACAGACAACCGCGAACGTCGCAGCACCACCGAGCAGGAACGAGATGCGAGCACCCCTCGGCGACCGCGTCTGAAGAAAGAGTCCGGCCAGTACCACCAGCAGGCTGACGACGAGCACGAGCGTGGCGGCGTCGATCCATCGGCCACTCACCGGGGCGGGATTGTTCTGATCTTTCGCGCCCGGCGACGCCGTCTGGAAGAACGGCTGCGCGCCGGCGGCCTCCGCAAGCGTCCGAACGTTCAGGATGCGGATGGTGCCACCGTCATTGACCAGGTCGAAGAAGACGTTATCGTCGACGCCGGAAGGGAAGGCAACCGTGAACGCGGCGCGCTTGTCCTTCAATGCCGGTACGACAGTCTGCAGTTCCCACTGCGCTCCCGCGGGAGGCCCAAGCCGTGCTTCGATCTCCGCCCGCGCCGTGTCCGCCGAGAGCCGCCGGAGCGGCGAAGTCGACGCCAGTTGATCGACAACCGCCTGTGGCCCCCGAACAAGGTAATCGGCAACGACCGCCACCGCCACCCGTTCCGCGTCCGACGGATTGCGAACCTCGGCGCCGAGGGCGATGCGTCCCGCAAACAGGCAGAGGACGATCAACAAGCACCGTACTCGCGAGGCGGCAGGAGAAACTGGATACACGTCGCGCCGATCGGAAAGGTTTTTGGTCATCGGTTGGGGTGAACCCGGTGGCCAGTCTACTCTACTTGCGACGGCCAGCGTTCTTCCAACGAGCCGATCAATGCACGTTCAGCGTGTAGGGCCGCCGCCCTCGGCGGCCCAGCGCAGTTGCATCAAGAACACCGTCTTCTAATGTAGCACGAGCCCGCCACTGCCGGGCTGCCACCTATCTGGTGGCTATTGAAAATAGCCGCTGACATCGATGACGATGTGGGCGGTGCCATTGGATCCGTTGTATACGGACAGATCCTGTGAATTCGCTGAGACCCCCATGATCGCGCCGTTTCCCAGTGCCACGTCCGTTGCGGCGAAGTTCATCGTGGCGGCCAGGGGCCGGGAAGTACCCGATGGCCAAACAGTGAGATAACCGCCGTTCGCCGGCGTGACCGTCACGATGTTCATGGTGATGGCCTTCGCCGTCAACGGAACACCACAATTGCCACGAATGGCAAAGTCACGTTGACCTCCCGAGCCCAAGACCGGCCCACCATTGACACCGTTCGCGTTCCGTGTATCGACGATGCGGCAGGGCGTGAGCGGGAAATACTGATAGGGGCCCGACTGCGCGTAGGAAACACCTGCTACGACCACTCCGACGAATGCAAATATGCACGACTTTAGGGTGACTGACATGAATGACCTCCTATTTGAAGTATCCCGTAACATCGACGACGAAGTTGAGATCTGCTCCCGCATTAAAAATGTTGATCGTTCCGTCCGGACCAATCCTGACGACTGCATTGTTCGCGAGCGTCCGGCCGGTGGAGTAGTTGATGGTGCTGGCTAAGGGCCGCTGGGTGTTGATGGGTCCCGGATACACGGTGACATACCCTCCCGCCGCGGGAGCAACGACAGCGATATTCACCGCGACTGCGGTGGCGTCGGCAGCGACGCCGCATTGCCCTCCCGCCTGCACGTTGCGCGTCAATCCGGAGGGTAGCGACGGACCACCGAACGGACCCACCGGATTCCTCGTGTCGATGAGACGGCACGGAGTGATGACGTAGAGGCCGTGGGCCGTGACGATGTTCGAAACAGTCACCGTCACGGGAGCCGAGGTCGTGGTGTGCCCAGCCCCGTCACCGGCTTTCGAGACGATGGTGTGTTGCCCGTTGAAGGTCTGCGTCGTATTCCAGGAGTACGCGAGTGAGGAAGAGTTGGCTTTCGCCGTTTGGGACGACCCGTCGATGTCGATTTCGAGCGAGGTTACTGCGACATCGTCCGAAGCCGTTGCGTTGACGTTCACGGTTCCCGACACCGTAGCGCCGTTAGCCGGCGCGGTGATGGAGGTAGCAGGCGGATTGTCGCCAGTTGAGAACACGCTCGACGCCGAGTTGTTGTTCTCATTCGTCTCTGCCACGGCGTATCTCGCCGAGCATTGACGACCGGGTCGTGTCGAAGGAAGCGCTGCTCGGGGAAACTGTGGCAGGACCGCTTTGTACCCCGGATCGACTGTTTTTCAGGTCCAATTACATCAGCGTCGCTACACTACCGGCGTGTTTACTATTCGTACCGTTTTCGCTGTCTGGGTCGTTGGCGTTGCGACGGCATGCTCCACGACGGCTCGTCAGGTTCAGCGCGAAGCATCCATTCCGGAGTGCCAGGAGCCGATGCTCTCGGTCGAACGCCTCCCTCGACTCGGTGACCGTCTTCCCGCGCAGGCAGAGTCGTGTTCTCTAACGATGGCAGAGTCGGCCCAAATGTGGCCCGCGTACAAGGCCGTCGTGAACGGAGTGTCATTTACTGTCGGACTGCAAGACAACGCCGTGGTGAGGTTCATCGCAACCTCGGATGCCTCTTTTGCTGTGCCGGAAAACCTGCATGTCGGAGAGGCAGCGGCTGCCGCGACGGCCGCCGCTCCGAACGAGTCCATCAAGCGTGAGGCCGGCTGGGGCTATTTCATTCGCTTACCGTCAGGTTGGTACGCGTTTCTCGACGATTCCCGGACCGAAGAGTCCGGACGAATCGATCTCAACCTTGGCACCAGAGAGCTCTCCAGCAGCGCTCGTATCACGATGTTCTTCATGCGCTAGGCTTCGAGACAAACGCATCATAAACCGGCGAAGAACGCCGCGAATTCGCGCCCTAGCAACTCCTTCTCCTCGGCTGGGGCGAAGTGCCCGCCGCTCGGCATCGGGGTCCACCGGCGCACGTTGTATACCTTCGATCTCCAGAAGGTTTACGTGTGCTTCGGCGACGAGCTCGCCTTCGCGGACGAGCCTCGTTGTTTGCGTGATGCTCACTTGCGCCTCCTTCGCCACTTTTTGTCCCATCGGCGATTTGTGACGGAACTCGCGGTGGGACTCAATGTCACTACCGCAAAACCCCGGTCAGCCACGATGCCATCTGATGAGCATATGCAGAAATTGTGCGTTACGTGTTCTCTGTCATCTTGAGCGAAGGACAGCGAGCGCGCTGCACCTGGGGAAAGAAACACCGCGGAAGCCGGGCATCGACGCGCGAAGGCGCGTCGAACAAGCAAGCCCCTGGCTCGGCCAGGGGAATGGGTGGCGTAAATTGGCGCGCGACTCTGGAGCCCGACCGATTCAAATCGCTCCGCCGCTCCACCGCCCCGTCCACCCCTCGGCTACGGCAGTCTCAGAGCGTGTGCAGCAAATCGCCCGTCCCGAGTTCCTTAGGGAGCGAGTCGATCGGTGACGGCGATCACAGTACGGGGCACTCGATCTGGTCTGGTCTCAGTGACGCGTGTCATAGACCTCGGTATCGGGTTGAGGATCTGATCGTTGCCCTAACGAGGAGGGCTGATGACACTTCCAAGGCAGATGACGGTGGATGGGAACGAAGCTGCGGCGTCCGTGGCGTACCGCATCAACGAAGTCGCCGCTATCTATCCGATCACTCCGTCGTCCACCATGGGCGAGCTGGCCGACGAATGGGCTGCGCGCGGTGACGTCAACATCTGGGGGCGTCCGCTCGCGGTCGTGGAAATGCAGTCGGAGGCGGGCGCCGCCGGGACTGTCCACGGTGCGCTGCAGGCCGGAGCGCTGGCCACGACGTTCACCTCGTCGCAGGGCTTGCTGCTGATGATCCCGAACATGTACAAGATTGCGGGCGAGCTCACGTCATTTTGCATGCACGTCGCCGCGCGGACGATTGCCACGCACGCGCTGTCGATCTTCGGTGACCACTCCGACGTCATGGCGTGCCGGCAGATTGGCTTCGGCCTCATGTCGTCCTGCTCGGTTCAGGAAGCGCACGATTTCGCGCTCATCGCGCAGGTTGCGTCATTCCGAAGCCGCATTCCGTTTCTCCACTTCTTCGACGGGTTCCGCACCTCCCACGAGGTCTCGAAGATCGACGTGCTATCGGACGATGACCTCCGCGCGCTCTTCCCCGAGGATCTGGTCAGGCAGCATCGGGACCGGGCACTCACCCCGGACCGGCCGGTGCTTCGCGGCACCGCGCAGAATCCCGATGCCTTCTTCCAGGCGCGCGAGGCATCGAACCCCTTTTACGACGCCTGCCCCAACGCAGTGGCAGAGACGATGGCGGCCTTCGCGGAGCGCACTGGCCGTAAGTATGGTCTCTTCGACTACTTCGGACATCCCGATGCGGAGCGGGTGATCGTGCTGATGGGTTCGGGCGTGGAGACGGTTCGTGAAACCGTCGATCACCTCGTTGCAAGGGGCGAAAAGGCCGGCGTGGTTGCGGTGCGTCTCTATCGTCCATTCTCCGTGGAGCACTTCATCGGCACACTGCCGAAGAGCGTGAAATCCATCGCCGTCCTCGACCGCACAAAAGAGCCTGGCGCGATCGGTGACCCGCTCTATCTCGATGTGATTGCGGCCCTGCGCGAGGCCGAGGATCTGGAGCGGCTGCCGTTCGCGATGCCGCGCGTCATCGCGGGCCGCTACGGGCTGTCCAGCAAAGAGTTCTCCCCCGCGATGGTCAAGGCGGTGTTCGACGAACTGGAGGCGAAGCGCCCGCGCCGCCGTTTCACCGTGGGAATCGTCGATGACGTCACGCATCGCTCGCTCGCGTATGACCCCGAATTCGACATCGAGCCGGACGACGTCGTCCGTGCGGTTTTCTTCGGGCTGGGAGCGGACGGCACTGTCGGCGCAAACAAGAACTCGATCAAGATCATCGGCGAAGAAACCGGATTCTACGTGCAGGGCTACTTCGTCTATGACTCGAAGAAGTCTGGCGCGGTGACGGTCTCGCATCTGCGCTTCGGTCCGAGGCCGATCCGGTCCACGTACCTGATCAGAAACGCGGGCTTCGTGGCGTGTCACCAGTTCCAATTCGTCGAGCGGATGCCCGTCCTCGACTACGTACGCCCCGGAGCGGTGTTCCTCCTCAATTCACCGTACGGTCCCGGCGAGGTCTGGGACAAGCTGCCGCGCGACGTGCAGGATGGGATGATCGAGAAGAAGGTGAAGCTTTTCGTCATCGACGGATCGGCGGTCGCGGTCGAGACCGGCATGGGCGGCCGCGTCAACACCATCATGCAGACCTGCTTCTTCGCGCTCTCCGGCGTGCTGCCGCGCGAGGAAGCAATCGCGCAGATCAAGAAGTCCATCGAGAAGAGCTACGCAAAGAAGGGGGAGGAAGTCGTGCGCCGCAACTGGGCCGCGGTCGACCTCACGCTCCAGAACCTCCACGCGGTCGAACTGCCGGAGAAGGCCACCTCGATGCACGCGCCGCGGCTGGTCGTCCCCGCCCAGGCGCCAGACTTCGTGCAGAGGATCACTGCCGTCATGATGTCGGGCAAGGGCGATCTGCTTCCGGTGAGCGCGTTCGCACCGGATGGCACCTGGCCGACCGGGACCGCGCAGTGGGAACGGCGCAACATCGCGCTCGAGATCCCGATCTGGGATCAGGAGTTCTGCATTCAGTGCAACAAGTGCACGCTCGTCTGCCCGCACGCGGCGATCCGCGCCAAGGTTTACGACAAGGCCGCGCTGGCCGGCGCACCCTCGGCGTTCCAGTCGATGGACTACAAAGGCACCGACTTCAAGGGGATGTCGTACACGATCCAGGTTGCCCCGGAAGATTGCACGGGCTGCAACCTCTGCGTGAACGTCTGCCCCGGTAAGGACAAGACGAACCCGAAGCACAAGGCCATCAACATGCGTCCGGAGCCGGAGCACGGACCGGCCGAGCGGCCGAACTTCGCGTTCTTCCTCGATCTTCCGGAGATGGACCGCACCGCGTTGACGCGCTTCGACGTCAAGGGAACGCAGTTCCTGCAACCGCTCTTCGAGTTCTCCGGTGCATGCGCGGGATGCGGCGAGACGCCATACATCAAGCTGCTCACGCAGCTTTACGGCGACCGGCTGCTCATCGCGAATGCAACCGGCTGCACATCCATCTATGGTGGCAATCTTCCGACGACACCGTATTCGCAGAACAGTGAGGGGCGCGGTCCGGCCTGGTCGAACTCACTCTTCGAAGACAACGCCGAGTTCGGCCTCGGCTTCCGTCTCGCGATCGACACGCAGATCGGGCAGGCGAAGTCTCTTCTCGCGTCGATCGCCTCAGGGCTCAGCGAAACTCTCGTGCATGATTTGCTGACGGCCGGTCAGACCACGGAGAAGGGAATCGCCGAACAGCGCTCGCGCGTGGCCTCGCTGCGCGAGTTGCTGGCGTCGATCCAGTCGCCGGAGGCTCGGCGGCTCGAACCGCTCGCCAGCTACCTCGTGCGCAAGAGCGTGTGGCTGATCGGCGGCGACGGATGGGCATTCGACATCGGCTACGGCGGCCTCGATCACGTTCTCTCCCTCGACTACGACGTCAACGTGCTTGTGCTCGACACCGAGGTTTACTCCAACACCGGAGGGCAGGCGTCGAAGGCTACACCGCTCGGCGCGGCCGCGAAGTTCGCCTCGCGCGGCAAAACTGCCGACAAGAAGGACCTCGGTTTGATGGCGATGAACTACGGACATGTGTACGTCGCATCGATCGCATTCGGTGCGCGCGATGCGCAGACCGTGCGCGCGTTGATGGAGGCGGACGAGTACCCGGGACCGTCGTTGGTCATCGCATACAGCCACTGCATTGCGCATGGCTATGACATGGCGTTCGGGCTCGATCAGCAGAAGCGGGCCGTCGACAGCGGAGTCTGGCCGGTGTACCGATTCGATCCGCGGCGTATCGATATGGGTGAGCCGCCGCTGGTCGTCGACATGCCCGGCGGAAAGATCCCGGTGCAGGACTACATGCGGAACGAAGCGCGCTTCCGAATGGTCGAGAGGATGGATCCGCAGCGCTTCCGCGACTTTGCCCGCCGCTCGCAACTTGCGGCCGAGCGGCGGATGGCGACTTACCAGCATCTCGCCACGATGCGTCTGCCAAAGCCGCATGAAGTCGCGGTCGAGACCACGATCGCCTCCAACGCAGCCGTGACCAGGACTGAGGAGTAACCGATGACCGACATGAAAGTGAAGTACCTCGGCCTGGAACTGGAACATCCGATTATCGTTGGAGCGAGCCCCCAGGCCGACTCGCTCGACGGCGTTCGCCGTGCCGAGGATGGAGGTGCGGCGGCGATCGTCTTCCGGTCACTGTTCGAAGAACAGCTCGACACCGAGTCCATGGCAACGTTCTCGGCGATGGAGTTGCACGCGGAAATGTTCGCGGAGGCGACCCACTTCATGCCCGAGCCGTCCGGATTCAAGGTCGGCCCCGAGCAGTATTTCGAGGGAATCCGCCGCGCGAAAGAGGCCGTGAGCATCCCGGTCATCGGGTCGTTGAACGGTACCTCGCTTGGCGGGTGGCTCGGTTTCAGCCGCGCCATCGAGGAGGTCGGTGCCGATGCTCTCGAGCTCAACATTTTCGACGTTCCGATGAACGAGAGGGTGAGTGGCGCCGAGATCGAAAAAGAGACGGTGGATATGGTCCGTGAGCTTCACCGTCAGCTCACCATTCCCATCGCGGTCAAGCTGTCGCCGTTTCATACATCTCTTCCTCACTTCGCTGCAGCGTTGCAGGACGCTGGTGCCGATGGATTGGTTCTCTTCAATCGTTTCTTCGAGCCGGACATCGATATCGAGAATCTCGAAGTGATCAGCGAAATGCGGCTCTCCGATTCGCGCGAGGTTCTGCTCCGGCTGCGATGGCTGGCAATCCTCTCCGGCCTGCTGGGGAAGACTGGACTATCCGTGTCGGGCGGTGTCCACACAGCCACAGACGCGATCAAGACCGTGATGTGTGGCGCATCGGCGGTGCAGGTGGTGGCGGCCGTTCTCCGCTCAGGGCCGGAGCGGCTCCGCGAGATCCGCATCGGGATGCAGGCCTGGATGGAGGAGCATGAATACACATCCCTCGAGTCGATGCGTGGATGCATGAATATCCTCCGGGCGCCGGATGCGAAGGCGTACTCGCGAGCGAACTACATGCGAATTCTGCAGACGTTTGTGAACGACTGACCCTTCGGCTTGACCTACGCGGTTTTTCGGATTGCAGCCAGGCGGCGGTTGCGAGCCTTGGAGGCATTGTCGAGATTTCGTCGAGATGGCTCACGCACTGATTCTCGAACCGATGGATTCAAGACAGGCTGACCTTTGCTACGCTCTCGAGTAGTAGGGTGCCCTGTTGACGATGAACCGCTGGAACCGGCGCTTCTCTGCCGCAGTCGAACTGATGGAGCAGGACGCCTCCCGTGCCGCAGAGCTGCTCCGGGACCTGCTCGAGGAGTTGCGAGGTGCGGCCGGCATTGGGGTGCGTGAGATGATTGGATTCGTACTCGGACGCCTCGCCGAATGCAGCTATAGGGTCGGAGACCTCGCGGGCGCGATCGTCCACTCGAAGGCCGGTCTGGAACATTCCGAAGCCTGCTGTGACCCGGAACGAATCATTGCACACAGCAGCAATCTCATCGCGCTGTATGGACGGATAGGAGAGGATGACGAACGTATTCTTGCCGTCGAACACCTGATCGCACTGCGCGAAACGTACACCGGCGCAGGCAATAGCGATCGGTTTAGGGATGCGTTCCGCGATGCGGCTGCCGAGATCAGCAATCGCGCGGGTGAATTGCCGGGGGAAGAGTCTGCACGGGCACGTTCAGCGTACGAAATGGCAATTCGGCTCGCTGGCCTTACAGAGCTCGCCGGCGAGCAGATGGCGAAGATTCTCTACAACTTCGCCTCGCTCTTGATGACGCTCCGCGAGGATCTCGACCGTGCCCAGGAACTGCTTCTCGAGGCGCGCGCAATCCAGGAACGGGTGCTGGCACCGGAACACCCCGACAGAATCAGGGTACTGAACAACCTTGGCGCGCTCTATCAGATGCTCGGCGAACCGAAGAAGGCCCACGAGTACTACCGCGCAGCGCTCGATATGCGAAGCGCCTCCGTTGTGCCGAACGATGTGCCGAACGATGTGCCGAACGAGACTGAGCTTCGTACCACGCTGCGGAATCTCGTACACCTCGGCAATTCGACGTACGACGACCCGTCGAGGAAGATCGCACTCGAACGGCTGGCGAAGATCGATGCAGGCACAGCGGCGGATGAGGAATGGCAATGGGTCAGCCAACTGTCCGACGTCTACCTGAGGCTGGGTAACGTGGAAGCGGCCGAGGCTGGAGTCTTGGCGCTGGCCGCAATGGCAGAAAAGCGCGGCGAGCGCACGATCTGGGACGCGGTCGTGTTGCACAACTTTGCCGCGGTACGGGCGGCGCAACATCGGCCGGCCGAAGCGCTGACTCTGTACCAGCAGAGCATTTCCATGTTTCGCGAATTCGCGGATACGAATCCTCGACACCTCTCCCGCGCCCTGGTGAATCTTGGGCAATTCCTGAACGACCGCGGCCAGTGGGCGGGCGCCGTGCCTCTTCTCGAGGAAGCGCTGAAGCTTGATCGTCAGCAGACTGCCGCCGAGGATGTCGAATGGTCATGGAGCGCGAACAGCCTCGCCCTGGCATACCTGAAGACGAATCGACGCGACGAAGCAATCGCTCTTTGGGGGAGAGTGATCGAGACCCGGCGGCTCTTGCTGCCAGAAGGACACTCATCGATCGCACAGGCGTACTTCAACCTGGGAATCGCGCACATGGACGGAGGCGCGAACGAGGTTGACACAGCGTTGCCGCTGCTTGCCGAAAGTCTCCGGCACGAGAACCTTGCCATCGAGAACGCGTTTGCCGTTTCTTCAGAGGAGGAACGCCTGGCATACCTCGCGGCGTCACGCGCTTGCTTTGTCACGATCATGGCCTGCCTCGTGCCGCGTGCCTCCCATCCCGGAGTCGGGGCCATGCTCTTCGATGCTACTGTGCAGCGGAAGGGGCTGGTAGCGGATCGGATGATCTCCGAGCGTGATGCCATCTGGTCCGAAGCCGGCTCAGGGCTGGCACCCGCGATGACCGAGTTGCGGCAGGTCCGCGAGCAGATCGCACGGATCATGTTCGACCCTACGCGAACGCGCGACGATGAGCTCCCCGCGCTGACTGACCGAAGACGTGATCTCGATCGGATGCTCGCGGAAAAGGTTCCGGGCGTTGACCTGGCGAGCCGGCTTCAGAGCGCGAACCTGTCCACGATCGCTCAGGCGCTTCCCGCCGATTCCGCGCTCATCGAATTCGTCGCATTCGAGATGAATGCCGCGGGCAGCGGCCAGACCGACTCGGGCTATCTCGCCTTCGTCCTTCCGAGCGGAGATCCGGACAACCTCGCCATGGTCGTCATCGGACTCGCGGAGACAGTCGAACAGTGGGTCGAGACCTTTCGCGAGTTGCTGCTGTCGGAGCTCCAAACAACACCCGAGCGCGCCGGCGGGATCGTCACAGTGCGGAACGAGCTCGGCGGCCGAATCCGCGGGCTTCTGCTCGACCCTCTTCAGCCTATCCTCGGCAACCGAACGAAACTCTTCCTCGCACCAGACGGCATTCTGAATCGCTTCCCGTTCCACCTACTTCCGGGGCCTCACGGTCAGCCGCTGTTCGAGACCTACGAGATCAGCTATCTCGAGACCGGCCGCGAGCTCGTACGCCCAGTGCGTGACTCATCAGGAGCTCACTCGCCGTCGATCGTCGTCGCCGATCCCGACTACAACCTCGGCGCGACGATACCGGATCCAATGGAAACGTTTACCAGCCTGGCGGCGACGAACCGGGAAGGCAGGCAGGTGGCTGAGATTCTCGGCGTCGATCCGTGGATTGGACCGGCGGCACTCAAGAACCGCATCACAGCAGCGCGGTCTCCGCATATCCTTCATTTCGCGACCCACGGCTTTTTCGTTGATTCGCACTCGACCGTCGGCGAAGAGCTGCGCTCAGCGGTCATCTGTGCCGCGGCCTCACGCACTGGTGTGGACGAAGCGCTCATGCGCTCGGGACTGGCCCTGGCAGGTGCGAACACCGCCCTGAACGAAGGAACCTTGGCCGATGACGGGCTGTTGTTCGCGTACGACATCCTCTCCATGGATCTGTCACGCACCGAGTTGGTCGTCCTGTCGGCCTGCGACACAGCGCTCGGCCAGTATCAGAAAGGAGAAGGGGTTTACGGGTTACGTCGTGCGTTCATGGTCGCCGGCGCTCGATCGCAGATCGTCACACTCTGGAAGGTGCCAGATGACGAGACAGCGGCCTTCATGGTTCACTTTTACACGGAATTGCTGAACGGCATGTCACGCGTAAACGCACTGCGAGCCGCACAACGGAAGACCCGCGACCGCTACGAGAACGCCTATTCGTGGGGAGCCTTCGTCTTATTCGGGGATCCCGGTCCGCTTGCTCTTCGCCCCGGTCGCGAGCGTCAACCACAAGTATTCACCGTCGCGCCGGCGTTGATGTCTGGAGGAGCACCCAACTGAGTCGCGTCCACTTTCGAGGAGCGCCGCTTGCGGCGGAGACCATCGCCGGCATCCACCGCTTCGAGCGCCACTACGATGGGTTGCACCTTTTCATCAGCGTGCACGACGGCCGGTTGAAGGTTCCGCGGCATACGCACCGGCACGCGTCGATGTATGTCGTGCTTTCCGGCTCCATGCGCGAGCAGCGCGCGAGCGGCGATCGCGAGATCGAGGCTGGCGGCTTCGTCTTCGCGCCTGAAGACGAGACGCACGGGAACGCTGTTGGGGAGCGCGGCGCTCACTGCTTCCTGGTCGAGCTCGATCGCCGGTGGCTCGATGGCGTGAGTCATCGGCGCGAGCGGTACGAGACGCGGGGCGGTATCCCGGCGTTTCTCCTCCTGCGTCTTTTCGCCGACGCTGCCAACGGTGATGATCTGGCATCGAGCGAAGGCGCCGCGCGCGTGCTCGGTGAGATGGCGCGGATTTCCTTTCGACGGGAGCGCTCCTCCCCTAGGTGGATTGCCCGTACAGAGGAGCAACTGCACGCCGCGTTTACGCGCAGGCTGACACTCGAAGCGCTCGCACAGGACGCCGGTGTCCATCCCGTCCACCTCGCAGCCGCCTTTCGCGCGCAGATCGGCTGCACCATCGGCACGTACGTACGCCGGCTTCGCGTCGCCCACGCATGTACGTTGCTGACGGCCGGCTCGCCGATTGCTGATGTCGCGTTGCAAGCGGGCTTCGCCGACCAGAGCCAGTTCACGAAGGCGTTCGCCCGCCTCATGGGCATGCCGCCAGGAGCATTTCGGAGGCGAACCCTTAAAATCTGACAAGACGTACTGGCCTCCTCCGTGCATCAATTGGCGGATGACTCGCCGGCTCCTGTTCTCCTTGACGCTCCTCGTTGTCTTCGTCGCTCCGGCGCGCGGTGCCGATTCGGCCGCGGCGATGGAGCGCTTCCTGGCCGCCACCTACAAAGCCGGCGCGCCCGGAGCCTCCGTGGTCGTGATTCGGAACGGGAAGACCCTGCTCCGCGCCGGCTATGGCCTCGCCAATCTCGAGCTGAAGGTTCCGAATCGCCCGCAGACGGTCTTCCGGCTCTGCTCCGTAACGAAGCAGTTCACCGCCGTCGCCATCATGATGCTGATCGAAGACGGCAAACTGACGCTGGACCAGGACATCCGCAGCATCCTTCCCTCCTATCGGGCCGGAGGAAAGAAGATCACGATCGAGAACCTGCTCACTCACACCTCCGGCATCAAGGACTATCTCGAGAAAGTCTGGCCGGCGCGGATGCGGGAGGACTCGCGTCCCGCGGTATTGATCGACCTCTTCAAGGATGAAGCGTTGGAGTTCGAGCCAGGGACCAAGGCGTCCTACAGCAATTCGAACTACGTCCTTCTCGGCGCCATCATCGAGCAGGTCAGCGGCCAGGAGTACGGACGATTCATCGATGAGAGGATCTTCCGGCCGTTGCGGATGCTGCATTCCCGCTACGAACAGCCTCAGGACCTGATTGCCAATCGAGCCTCCGGCTACCGGAAGGTTGACGGGCAGTATCTCAACGCACCGTATGTCAGTACGGTGCAGCTCTTCGCCGCCGGCGCGCTCGTTTCGTCGGTCGACGACCTTGCTCGCTGGGACGCCGCGGTCTACTCCAACAAGCTGTTGCGCCCCGAGTCATGGCAGCGACTGTTCACTCGCTACAAGATCGCGGGCGGCGAGGAGACGCCGTTCGCACTCGGCTGGACCATCAGCGAGTTGCAGGGGCGAACCATCGCCAGCCACGCCGGAGGGATCCCCGGTTTCCGGACCTACGTCCTCCACATGCCCGAAGATCGTGTGTATGTCGCCGTATTGAGCAACGATGAGACGGCGGAGACGCAACCGGAATATGTAGGACGCAGGCTTGCGGCGATGGCCATCGGAAAACCGATCGCGGAAAAGAAGCCGGTGCGGCTCGATCCCGCCGCCCTCGACGCTTTCACCGGAACGTATCGTGAGAGCGCGGACGAGACTCTGACCATCCACCGCGACGGCACCCGCCTCATCGGTCAGGACACGGGCAATCCGGAGTTCGACCTGTTTCCCGTCTCCGCCGATACGTTCGTGGTCAAAGCCTTCGACGCGCGCCTGACCTTCGTCCGCGACGCAAAGGGAGCGGTCATCGCTGTGATCTACCGTTTTGGCGGCCAGGAGACGCGCATCGAGAAGGTTCGGTGATGGAAGGGTTTGCCCCGAGGAGTCACCTTGATGCAGGAACGGTGACCTGAGTTTAATTCAGTACGGTTGCGACTCGCAGCCTTCTTCAACTCAGTAGTACGACTCCAGGCCGAACGTTTCCAGCTTGTTCGCTAACTTGCGGTCGAAGGTCGCGACAGCATCACAGCGGGTGTTCATCGCGACGGCGACGATCGCCGAATCGCCAAGTCCGGCGAGCGGGTCGGGCCAGATTTCGAGCAGGCGTTTCCATGGGCACTCATCGACGACCTCGACTCCTGGGAAGGTAGTGATGCCACGGACGACAACGGCTAAGCGATCACCGGTGACAGCGTATTGGCTCTGGACGACGTATGCGACTTCGAAGACGACGGACTGCGGAACGACCGCGGCGATCTCGCCGGCGTCAGCGCTTGCGATGAGCGTTCGAGCGGAGGCTCGTTGTGCCGCGTTCCGGTCGATGAAGAACGACACGAGGACGTTGGCATCGACAGCGACGCGGCGCATGTTAGATGCGGCCCCTTGTACGGCGGGCGGCAGCAACGGCTTTCACCGCGTCCGGTTCGCCGTGCTTAATGAAGCCCTCCAGTTCGTACAACAGCGGGCGTTTGGTGGTGATCGCGATTTTGCTGCCGCGGACTTCCCAGGTCAGTTTGTCGCCGGGGCCGATGTCGAGGGCATCGCACACTTCCTTCGGCACCGTCGTTTGTCGCTTGCTGGTGATGGTCGAGGTAGGCATCCCTGGCTCCTTTCGCATTGTATCGCACGTAAGGAGACACGCTGATGATGGAAAACGGCGCAGGATGGTCGGAGGACGATGACCTGGGTTTACTCAGAGCCCGAGTCCCTTCCGGATCTGGGCAGCAAGGCGGACGCCCGCCTGTTGCAGCCTCTGTTTCACCACGTCGTCGAACTCGTCCTGGTACTGCGCGGTGAGCTTGCGCTCCTGCGGCTCGGAAGTGCAAGCCTCGCCCTTGAGGCCGAGCGTCCATTTGCAGTAGTCCACATCCGCCGACGTGGAGATGTCGTACGACTCCTGCGCCCAGTCGAGCGGCGTCCCTATGAGCCACTGTTTGCGCTGCGCATCCGTGAGCGCACTCTGCAAATCCTGCGCGAACTGATCAACGGTCGTCGTCCCCCGCATTTTCGCGATGATGCGGCCATCCCACACGGAATGGAGATTCATCGGTTTCTCCTGCTCGCCAGGCCTGGGTTTGAAGCGCTCGTAGAGGCTGTCCTTCGTGATCAGGACGGAGTTGCCACCGCGATCGTCCTTGAAGCTGATGTGCAACGGCTGGTGGATGTCGCCGAGCCAATGCCCGAGGAACAGCAGCGCCTGCGCATGCTGATTTTCGCTGAGACCGGGCATCGTGAGCCCCTTGGTGTGATACGCGATGCCCTTGAGAATGCAGTTGTCTCCACAGTCCGAGGGGCTGATGGCGAAGGTCTCCCGCGAGACGTTCAGAAAATGCCAGTCGTTGAACTGCGAGAGCTCCTTCGCCCACTTCGGCTTGGCCGGGTCATCGACCTGCCCACGCGCGAAGTCAGGGAACTTGCAGCCTTCCGCGAAGCTTGCGACGGGATTGCCATCGGGATCGCGATACAGCGCCGCCAGCTCGTCGATACGCTGCCGCACGCCAGGCACGTTCTCGAGCTCGAGGACCGCGATGCGGCAGACGATGACGTGCCCGTCGCCTCCCCAGGCGAGTACACTTCCGGCAAAAGCAAGGCTCGAGAAAAGGGCTACCGAGACCAGACGGCGCATCTGTACCTCCTTGAATGCCATCACGTGTGACGCGCGGAGCATGTCAGAATCCCGCACCATGTACAGCAGGGAAGTGACGCCATGAAGCGGAAGCTCACCCACAACCTCATCGCCTTCTTCGTGCTTTGCGCGACCGCGCTCCAGTCGGAGGCCGCCGGCCGTAACGCCGCGGCGACCACCGTGATCGTTGTCCGTCATGCCGAAAAAGCAACGGATGGCGGCAACGATCCACATCTCAGCGACGCCGGGAAGGTACGGGCGGAGCGTCTCGCCGCCGCACTTCGCGACGCGCGCATCGACGCCATCTTCGTCACGCAATTCAAAAGGACGCGCGAGACCGCCGAGCCTTCGGCCGCCGCGTTCAAAGCGCCGATCGCCGAGGTGAGCGTCGATTCGAAGGATATCGCCGGATATGTCTCACGACTGGTGAAGGAGATCCGTGACAAACACGCCGGCGGAACGGTGCTCGTCGTCAGTCACAGCAACACCGTCCCGCAGATCGTCGAGGCGCTCACGGGGGTGAAGGTGGCGGACATCAAGGACGACGAATACGGCCGTCTGTACATCGTCACGATTCCGGCGTCGGGGCATTCTTCGGTCGTCGCCGCGCAGTACGGCTACTGAAGGCTGCTGCACGAGCCGGAATCGGTGCGGCGCGTGGGATGACGCTTCATGACCCGGGCTCACCATTTGCACTTCTTCCTCTGCACATCGAAAGGAGACTATGCGAATGGCAGCCAAGTACGGGAAGAAGGCGGGAGAGAAAGTCGACAAGGCGATGCACGAGCGGAAGCACGGAACGCTGAAGAGCGGCTCCTCGGGCGAAAAGGTGAAGAGCCGCAAGCAGGCCATCGCCATCGGCCTCTCCGAAGCGCGCCACGAAGGCGGGAAAGTACCCGCGAAGAAATCCTCTAAGAAGTCGACGAAGAAATCGCCTTCGAAGAAGAGCGCGAAAAAGTCATCGCAGAAGTCGCGCTGACCTTCCTCTCACATACCTGTCATCCTGAGCCTGCCTCCGCCGCACCGCCCACCCACCACCCAAGCGGCTACGGCAGGCTCAGAGCTTGTGCAGAAATCGCCCGTCCCGAGTCCCCTGTCATCCTGAGCGAAGGACAGCGCGGGCGCTGCACCTGGGAAAAGAAACGCCGCGGAAGCCGGGGCATCGACGCGCGAAGGCGCGTCGAACAATCTAGCCCCTGGCTCGGCCAGGGGAATGGGTGTTGTAGGAGGTTAGCGCGGCCGCGAAGGCGGTCGCCACAAATGAACCTTCTCGCTACGAGCTCTGTGGCGACCGCCTTCGCGGCCGCCAATGCACTCGCGATCGGTTTTCCCCTGGCCGAGCCAGGGGCTAAATTCTTCGGCACGCCTTCGCGTGCGGACGCGCACCGCATCCTATGGCCGGCAAATCCCTCCAGCGAAAGACCCGCATGGAACCTGGGAGTTTCTTGGAAGACTGCCGTAGCCGCGTGGGTGGTGTGTGGTGGAGCGGCGAAGGACGGCGAAGGATCTCAACCGCGCGGTTCCAGCCGAAGCCGCGAAACTTGAGATCCTTCGCCGTCCTCCGCCGCTCCACCCACCCACCACCCAACGCGGCTCCGGCAGTCTCAGGATGACAGTGAACTTGATTTCTGCACAAGTTCTCAGGATGACAGGTATGTGGCACGCGCGATTTCTGCGCATCCTCTGAGCGAGGGACAGCGCGCGCGCTACACCTGGGAAAAGAGAAATGCTGGCAAGAGCTGCGCGATTGCCTGTATCGACCCGCGCAGGCGCGTCGGACAATGTAGCCCCTGGCTCAGCCAGGGGTACTCGTCGGGGCCGATACCTGTTCTGCCAGATGGCGACGCAGGCCGGCCATGTGACTCAGCTTTCTGCAACTCAGTAGTACGACTCCAGGCCGAACGTTTCCAGCTTGTTCGCTAACTTGCGGTCGAAGGTCGCGACAGCGTCACAGCGGGTGTTCATCGCGACGGCGACGATCACCGAATCGCCGAGGCCGGCGAGCGGATCGGGCCAGATTTCGAGCAGCCGTTTCCATGGGCACTCGTCGACGACCTCGACTCCTGGGAAAGTAGTCATGCCACGGACAACAACGGCTAAGCGATTCGCCGGTGACATCGTATTGGCTCTGGACGACGTAGGCGACTTCGAAGACGACGGACTGCGGAACGACCGCGGCGATCTCGCCGGCGTCAGCGCTCGCGATGAGTGCTCGGGCGGAGGCGCGTTGTGCCGCGTTCCGGTCGATGAAGAAGGACACGAGGACGTTGGCATCGACAGCGACGCGGCGCATTTCAGATGCGGCCCCGTGTACGGCGGGCGGCAGCAACGGCTTTCACCGCGTCCGGTTCGCCGTGCTTAATGAAGCCCTCCAGTTCGTACAACAGCGGGCGTTCGGTGGTGATCGCAATTTTGCTGCCGCGGACTTCCCAGGTCAGTTTGTCGCCTGGGCCGATGTCGAGGGCATCGCACACTTCCTTCGGCACCGTCGTTTGTCGCTTGCTGGTTATGGTCGACGTAGGCATCCCTGGCTCCTTTCGCATTGTATCGCACGTAAGGAGACGCGCTGGCCGGGGTTCTCTTTCGTGCCTGTGGATCGTGGAGCGGTCACACGAGCTCTTCTCGAACGGGCAATTGGGTGCGCTCTACTCATCCATGGGACCGCTGCAGAAGTGGTTTGGCGATGTGATCCAGGTATCGGCGTACTGTGACTGTGTCGGCAGCGGTACCTGCACCATGGGTCCCGGCGGTCCGAGCGGCACCTGCCAAGCAGGCTGCACGAGCTGGGACGGTAGCGACGGCCAACGGCGCGACGGTCTGTGCGGCTCGGCGGCGGCGGAATAAGTCATCCGGGCAACCAGACATAGGAGGTCGGGAGCCGCACTCCCGCCCTCCTCCCTTCCCACTCCCGCTCAGCTTCGCTCTTCTTTTTCGTTCAAGAGACTGATTCCGAGTTGCTGGTTGAGCGCCACCGCGAAAGGACGGAGACGCGTCCGTGCGGACTCCGCGTCCGGCAAGTACGCGGTGCGTGCCAACTCGCATATGCCATATCGGATGCTCGATCGCCAACCGCGCTTCGTGCCGCTCACGATGAATTCGAGGCCGTGAACGACCGGGCGGGCTCGCTCGATGGCACCCGGTGTCGAGATCTTAACCCAGTGATTCTTCATATCAAACATGATCGTGCGCCGCCGGACGACGAGGAACAGTCCCGCGGCGAGAAAGAACAGAAGGAATACGAGGTTGCATCCGGTGGACTCGCGGACGAAAGACGGTTCAGTCAACGTAGAGACAAGGGCCGCGGTCACACCTCCGATCCAGACCACGGAGAACGTCGTGTGGATCACGTACGCAATCGGATGCAGCCGAAACCGCAGCTTCACCCGCTCGTAGGGCACGTACTCGAGAACACGCAACTCTTCCGGCAGGACGAGCGGCCCGGGCGGCGGACTCTGGCCGGTCTCGATTTCCCACATCCTCACCGCGACCGCGACCGCCGTCGCGAGTTGATCGGGATTCTCGAAATAGCCCGCGACGTTCGCTTCCTGCACACGTTTGCGAAACGCGAAAATCGTCCCCGGACCGTCACCTTCGGAATCGATGAACTCGGACGGCCAGGCCACCGAGGGACTGAGCAGAAACATCAGGCGTTCCATCTGCTTTCCGGCGTGCTCATACTCGATCTCCGTGATCGCCCGTCCGTTTCCTTCCTCGGGAATGAAACCACGCCGCCGCGCGAGCACGCCGATATAGAGATCACAATGCTCCACGTCCGCGAGACACTCCGCGAGCGGCCTCCGGTCGCGCGCGGTCATCGCTTCCATCGCCACCACCTCGTGCTTCATGCGCCGCAACGTCGAACTGACCGCGTCCCGGAACGGGCGGAGGTCCTCGAATGTCGACGAAAGATAGATGCGCGCCACGTGATCCCCCTACATTGTCGCCTGCCACCGCACCGGAAGCCAGCGCCTCCTTCGCGATGCGCGCATCGACGCCATCTACGTCACGCAATTCAAGAGGACGCCGAGACCGCTGAGCCTTCGACCGCCGCGTTCAAAGCGCTGATCGCCTAGGTGAACGTCGATTCGAAGGATACCGCCGGATATGTTTCACGACTCGCGAAGGAGATCCGGGACCAACATGCCGGCGGGACGGTGCTCGTCGTCAGCCACAGCAACACCGTCCCGCAGATCGTCGAGGCGCTCACCGGCGTGAAGGTGCCGGACATCAAGGACGACGAATACAGCCGTCTATACGCGAGGACATTGGCATTCCGCTGCTGTCGAGACTCACGGCGAGGCGTGTCATCAGTACGCCGCGAGAGCGAACGATTCAAGGCGGTTGCCGAGCATGCGATCGAACGTCGCTACTGCTTCCTATCGGTTCGTCGTGGCGATGGTGACGATTACGGCTCTTCGTCATTCTCCGGCGGCGCCACGGGATCCGTGCGGCTGGCCGGTTTCTTGCGCCGTTCCAGCTTCCTGAGCCGCCGCATCTCCTCCACAAACGGAATCAGGGCTGCGTTCTCCGGAATGAGTGCCAGCCGCGCGGCGATCGCGTACGCGTGCCCTGCGATCAATTCGAGCTGGTAGCGGCGTATGAGATTGGCGCTGGAGACACCGTTCAGGAAGGTGCGCAGCTCGCTCTCGACCGAGTACCACCGCCGGCGATCGGAAAAGATCTCGAGAACGTCTTCGGCCGACCGGCCAATCGCGTGCGCTACGTTATCGGATGCGCCAATGACACTCACCGACGCCTGAACGAGGGCTTCGGAGGTCTTGATCTTGTTGCGAAGGTCCCTCCGTTCAGCGAAGGACAACGACTTGATCTCGTCGAACTGCGACTGGATCGCCCGCAACTGCTCGATCACATCCTCAGGCGTCGGTTTCTGCTTTGCGTCCATGCGTCTGCCTCCTAGAGCTCTCGGTGCGCGCCATAGTACTCCTCAAGCGCCGGCTCGCGCTGTCCGAGCTCGCAACTGCGGGCTCCCTATGCGCGTTTGTGATCGCCAGGATCGTAACTCGATATACTATGCGCGCAACTACGATCTCTGAGATCGCTCTCGAACATTCAGCGCGCGCATCTGCGATCTCCACGCTCGCGGTTACACTCTCCCAGCATATAACTCTGATCTCTGGGAGTATATATGAGATTGCTAAGCGCGCAAGTGCGATGGTCAAGCGCGCAGATACGATTGCGAAGCGCGCAATTGAGACATCACCTCGCGTTCATGCATTCATCTTCGGATGCAACGTTACAGCTCTCATCACCGGCGCGTCGAGCGGCATCGTTCCAGCCGGGGCCCCTGATGGCCGTGTACTACGCCACCAAGGCGTGCGTCCTCTCCTTCTCCGAGGCGATCGCCGACGAGCTGCGCGACGCAGGCGTCACCGTCACCGCCCTCTGCCCCGGCCCGGCCGCGGCCGGCTTCGCATCCGCCGCGAACATGGAAGCCTCCCGCCTCTTCAAAATGTCCCAGCCAGCCCGCTCGAGCGAGGTCGCCCGGGCCGGCTATGAGGCGATGAAGCGGCCACCGGATTGGCTGGGGCCAGGCCTTCGGTTTTCCGAGGCTGCAAAGCCAACCGAAGGTCTGACTCTTAGCCTTCAGACTCCGCGAATGGAAGGTCTGACTCTTAGCCTTCAGACTCCGCGAATGCGGATCAGATGCCCCGGCTTTGCCGCGGTCTCTTCCGGCGCAGTTTGTTAGGCGGCCGAAACGAGTAGCGCGATACGCGGTCAATGTAGGGCAGCAGATGGGATAACGCAGCAGACTCGCTCTCGCCGAAGTCGCGCAAGGCATCGCGGACCACCTTCCATTCCGCGGCGTCGTCATCGGCGATCACGACCGATCCAACGAACAGGTGGAGGCGCTGCTTCGGATCAGGGGCGGCGCGCATTTGCTCGAACAGTTCGGGTGAGATGTCGGGCGCGCCGACGACGATGGCCAGCATGAGAAGCGCGCAGCGATATTCCGCTGGGGTGCCTTGGGCGAGGTAGGGAGTTAGCGTCTCGCGGGGCATGCCGGCGCGGAAGAAACGATAGGTGTTCACGAATCGCTTGGCTGTGCGCGGGGAGCGGCTGACCAGCCTGGCCATCGTCTCGCTCATCATGTAGAGGCGTTCCTTCGGATCGATTTTCAGTTCGTTCGGATCGTTCTCGTCGTCCGCGGCGCCCATCGTGTGCAGTACTTCCTGCGTCTGCAGCGGCGCCTCTTCTGACTGTTCGGCGGCCGTGAGGCGTGGAGTCGGGGCCGGACCGCTCTGGGTCTGTGTGGAGCTGTCCGGGAGATCGCCGGCCAGCAGGTTGCCGATGTACCTTCCGGCTTTCGCCGGTTCGAGTGGATCGAGCCAGAACGGTACCTGGAAGATCTTTTCCAGATAGTCGTGCGGCTCGGCTGCATAGCCGGCCACATCGTCGTCATCGTCGTGCGGCCGATCGTTTCTGCCGCGAAGCGCCCGATGTTTCTGTCGCAGTGACTCCGACACCCATCTGGCATCGACGCCGACGACCACCACGAACAGTTTAAACGCCAGGAGCAGATGCACGGCCTGCAGCACTTCGATGACACGGTCGGGGTCGCAGCGGTCGAGATCATCGATGTAGAGAACGATGCGCTCGATGCGCAACTCGTCTTCGATGTCGGATTTGCCACTCTTGGGGTGCATCAGCTCGCTCAGCGTGGAAAAGTCGTTGCGTACCGTGGCCAGCACGCCAAGGAGCTTGCGGTAGTCGTCGCTGGCGGCACGCTCGTCGATGAAGCGATTCAGGCGGTAGCCGTTCGTCAGCTTCAAGAGCTCGTTCTTTGCCTCGAGCACTCCCTGCTCACGGTTGACGACCTCCTTCTGCGCTTTCGTAACCGCGTCCGCGGCGTCGGCCAGGGCTTTGTCGGACGAAGTGATGTCCTGCTGGATCGCCTTCTCGGCGACCTGGATGTGCGTATCGATCTTCGCTCGTGCGGTGTCGACGGAATCGAGGATCTTCTTGCCGGACGATAGGCGCTTCGCGAGCCAGGCAGCAATGGCACAAAGGAATGAAGCCACTTCCGCCAATGACTTACCGACGGCCGCCACTTCGGGCGCAAAATGCCGTGCCACGGCCGTGATGGCCATGGCCAGGAACGGAGCGAGGACCAGGAGGACAAACAGCAACACGAGCGACTTCGGCTGCCGTACGATCCAATTCACCAGCAGCGTCGTGCGGGTGCGAATCGATCGCAATTCGTCCACGGTCGTCCGAACGTCGGTGACCGAGGCCAGCACGCTTCCGACGCCAAGCTGTTTCAGTGCGTTCTGTAATTCATCGCGCTCCGTCTGCCCGACGATCACCAGCTCCCAGACGTCTTTCGCGCGGACGTTGCGCGCGGCGGCTGCACTGGCGTCGGCGGCCTTCTTCTTCGCATCCAACTCCTGTGTGGCGCGGTCCCGCTCGATCTCCGCCTTGGCCACGTTCTCCTCGGCGGTGACCTTCTCCTGCATCAGCGTATCGAGCTTCCTCAGCAGCTCCTCGCGGCGCGCGTTCACGCTGGCGTCGCCCGCCTTCTCGTACGTCAGCTTCAGGTTGCGGAAGAGGTGGTCGACCATGCTGGCCCAGAGGTTGGCCTCCACGTAGTGCCAGGCGTTGAAGTCGATCTGCACGATCCGCTCGTAGAAGACGCTGTTGGCTCTTCCGGCCGCGCGCTGTGCGCGTTCGGCGATGGCCTCGCGCATCTTGCTCATGAAAAAGCTCTTTCCCGAGCCCCAGTCACCGAAGAGACCGATGGAGAGCGGCGGCTCGATGCGATTCGACGCCGCCAGAGAGGCAAAAGCGTCCACGGTGACCATCACGTCCAGATGGTCCTCGCCGGCCAGGTCCTCGGAGTTGAAACGGGGAACGAACGAGTCACTGCTGAATCCGAGGAACCTGCGCCATACATCGAGATCGTCGCGCGCTGGCTGCGTTGGATCGGCAGGCGACTTCGAGAGGTACTCCTCCAGATACACCCGGGCCAGCTTCCGTTGATCGATTCCTGCCTCCGCGAAGAGCGCTGGGACGCCGCTGTTTGCTGCCCATAGGTCCGATGCGATGAGGGCGCCGATCAGGTGACGCGCGGCAACCGTCGATTCCTTCCGCGATTGCTGGGTCACGTGCTGCGCCCGCATAACGATCGCAGTAAGCGTTTGTGTCCAACGGTCGTAGTTTGGCGTCGACCCTTTACGGTACCAGCCCATCCATTTGCTGATCACGTTTCCGAATGACTTAGCCGATTGCTCGTCGATATAGGTCTGGAGAAACGATGGTGCGGTCTCGTTGCCTTTGTCCGAAAGGGCCGCGGCGGCAATTGCGATCTGGCTGGCCGTGAGCGCGCGGTATTCGACGTTGAACTGGCGATTGATCGCTCGCGCCGCGTCAAAGATAGCCTCCGCCCGTGCGCTCTGCTCATAGTTCAGCTTCGTGTAGTCGACCAACCCGTCGGGGTCCGTCGCGTTCACGAGCTCAGTGAGCTGCGTTGTCGATTCCACGACATTCAGTCCGGCCGATTCGAGATGCCCCTTCGCCTTGCCGGAGATGGTCTGGATGACTGTCCCCACTGCGCCGAGGATATCGAGGGGCCGCTTCGGCCAGAACGACGAGTAATCGTCCAGCGCCTGGTCGGTGTCGTCGTGCAGTTGGAAACGGTCACCGGCAGGCGCAGCGTCGCCGAGCGCGGGACGTTGATCGAAGCCGAGCTCGCGTTCCCAGGCCCGGACGTCGAGACCGGAGATCTCCAGGACGGTCAGCACGAGTGGTGAGATCGTGACCGCGGAGTAGAGGAGAGTCGATCGCGAAACGGTTTGCAGGGTGGCCCCGCGAAGTTGATGGATCTGCCAGGCGCGATCGCGGAGCAGCCGCAGTTGTGAGTCGGATGAACCGCGCAGTTCTTCGCTCGTCCGCATCGTTCGCCTCCAGCGGAATCAATTGTTGTGGGAGCGCCGAAGTATACAACCCGATCCCGCGCCTTCGGCCGTGCGTGCTGGCTCCGCTGCTGCTGAGACTCACGGCGCGGCGGGTCATCAGTACGCCGCGAGACTGAACGATTCAAGGCGGTCGCCGAGCATGCGATCGAACGTCGCCGGCACGGCAAGAAACGAAGTCTGGCCCTTGGATTTCACTGAGTCATTGGCTGGGGCCATGTTCGTTAGTCGTTGGCTGGCGCCAGGCCTTCGGTTCTCACCGAGGCTGCAAAGACAACCGAAGGTGGCCTTAGCCTTCACAAGTTATAGGAGACAGAAGACGCTCAAACGGGTGAATATGTGTCGTCGTTCCCGGCGGCATCCTCTACGAGTTCGGTGTGGACTGACCGGACGACTCCCGAATCACGTTCGCGGCGGATACTCCCCCTGCAAGGCAATGCAGAAGTTCAATGTAAGATACGGCATCAAGTTGGAATGCGGCTGATCGCCTCCCGCCGGAGCGGCGGCTGTCTGGGCGAGTTGGGTCAACGTTGAATCGTACGGAACGTAGGCGTTGGCGGCAGCCAACATGTTGTTGGCCGGCTCGGAAGTGCCGCCATTTTCCTGAGATGCCTGAACCAGGTGGTTATGCGAAGGGATCGTTGACTGCAGCAACGTGACGTACTCCGATCCTCCGTCGTCTCCGAGGTCGTATAGTGAAAGCCCGGGCCCCTGCCCGGGATGGATCGGGACGCATCCCTGAAGATTCGGCAGCGCGAAGTTCGATTTTCCATCGCCTCCGTATGTCGTACCCAGCAGCGAGAACAGCGCCGTGTTCTGAGATATCCCCAGGAGCTGTCCATTGCAGAAGGCCCAACCGTCGGGCGCGAAATTGAAGGGGAAAGCGCGGATTTCAGCGACGAACGGATCGGACATGATTTCCTCCTGGCCGGCTCACGGCTGTTGGGGGTAGATCCCGAACAGCGAAATGATGAAGCTGATGCAGAGATACGGCTGCATGTTCTGGTGCGGCTGATTCCCGCCCACCATCTGTATTGCATTGGGGTTGAGCGACATATACGGCGCGTCATCTCCATAGAGATTCATCGTACCGGTATCGGCCAGCACCTCATTCATGGGGTTGCTTCCCGTTTCCTGGCTCGTTGAAGCGAGGAGCGAATGCGAGTGAGCCGGGATCTGGTTCAGCATGAGGGTCACTTGCTCTACTCCGCCGAACTGTGCGGGTTGGAACGCAGTGCCATAAGTGGCCGTGCCCATGGAGATCGGAACGCGTCCGCGCAGGTCGGGCAGGGCGAACGTGGACGCTCCGTCTCCTCCGTAGGTTGTGCCGATCAGATTGAACAGGGTCTCGTAGTCAGGGATCGGCAGCAACTGCCCCTCGCAGAACTGCCAACCGGCGGGCGGGAAGTTGCCCGCGAACATCCGTGTCTCACCGACGTATGGTTGTGGCATGGTGTCAACTCTCCTCAGTTCAACGTTGGGTCCTGCGCTGGGAAGCTGCCCTGCAGGGCAATGCAGAAGTTCAGGGTGAGAAATGGTTGCATGTTCTCGTGCGGCTCGCTCCCGCCCGTCACGGTGATCGAGCCGGGGCTCATGGCCGCGAGATTGGCCGGCGACGCGTAGATGGGGGCTGCTCCGAGCAGTGCGTTGGACGGATCGTTCGCGGACGGTGTTGAATTCACGGCGTTCAGGGCGTGGCTATGCGTAGGGAGCTCGCTCATTGCCAGTGTCACCGTGGGAGCTCCGCTGCGCTCGCCAAGAGTGTGGCCCTTGCCCACGTGCATCGGGGCGCGTCCCCGTAGATCAGGAAGGGCAAACGTCGTCTGCCCGTTGCCGCCGTACGTTGTGCCGAGCAGACTGTAGAGAGCCTGGTTCTGATTGATGGGGAGTTGCTGGCCGGCGGCCATCGCCCATCCCTTGGGCGCGTAGGCGAAGGAGAACAACCGGATCTCGGACAGGAACGGATCGGACATTGCTCACCTCGCCGTCTTATGCACGCGAGCCTCCGCTTCCGCGCCTGTAAAGAGAGTGTTCGTATCGCAGCCGCCGGCGCACACTCCTGGCGTGCAGTTGAGCGCGTACGCCCCGCCCATGTCGGCGAAGATGACTTCTTTTGAGTTGAGCGCCTGATAGACCATGGCGAAGGGCGGTTGGCCCGGCGGATTGATGACCTCCACCAGGATCCACTGATCGCAGGGAAACTGCGCCGGAACGGCCCATGAATCGCCGGCGCCTACCACCTGCGTATAGAGGTTCTGCAGGTCGTAGGTGATCTGAAACAGAAACGACTGGGACGTCTGATTGTAGACGGTCATCCCTTGCTGCTCTGCCATGTCTTCCTCCTTTTGGGACGGCCGATCTGGGCGTGTAGCGACCGCGCGATTCCTTCCTTCGACCGGTTTTCGTCCCTCTTGTTTATGGACTGCCGAGGGCATCCAGTTTTCCCGAGTGGGAGCGGCGACTTCTGTCATGCCGGTCCGCCCGCCTTGATTCAGTGCATCGCATGTCCGCGCCGCAGCTTCCCTTCTTTAGTGTCATGAGCAGTGCGTGTTCCAGCTCGCGCGGTAGCGGATCATCGCCCGGACAGTGAGCGCCATGCGCTCCTCCGATCTCGCGTCGGAGCCCACGTACAGCCCACATCGGAAGTCCACATGAACCTAAACAATTGAGGAAATTGGTGCTTTCGTTTGGCGGGGCCGACGGGACTCGAACACGCGACCTTCGGGATGACAGGCCAATGGTCTTAACTTTAGCCCCTCACCCGCACTACGCTTCGCTCCGTGTCTCCCTCTCCCCACGTCTTCGCGTGGGGAGAGGGGCATCGAGGTTAAGGGTCCGCAATAACGCGAACTTACAATCGAGAGCCCTTCTCCCCTCCGCAGAGGGGAGAAGGTGCCGAAGGCGGATGAGGGGTCCTATCTAAAGTTAAGGCCATCGGGATGACAGGCCGGAGGGCTAAGCAAGTTGAGGAATGTAATCAACACCTCGCCGCCGCCCCCACAGTACGACCTGTTTTCAGCACCGGCATCAACCGGGGCGAGTCAAAGGATCTTAACCTTCGGTAGACCTGCGGCGATTTCCGCTTTCCATGTGGCCTGCTCCGAAGCCTTGCAGCCATGGCTGCTTTGGCTGTCGTAGCTGTTTTGGGTCGTCTGCTCCTTGGTGTTTAGCGCTGCATTGAGCTTCGCCAGGCCGCCGCCGGCCGCAAGCGCGGCATTCGCCTTTTTGACGAGAACGCACGTGATGTCGAAGTGGCCCTGCTCGTGACTGAGGAGGCGCGCGGTCTCCGCGAGCTCGTGGTCGTTGCAATCGGGAGCCGCCACCGTAGCGCATTCCTCTTTGGATGTCGCCTTGTCTCCTCGGTATGGGGTGAGGCCGGACATTGGGTATCGGGCGCGGTGCCCATCGACCAAGTCGCTCCGATCAGTCCTGCGCCAGCCTGCTGGTCGAAGAACGTCTCGCACTGCGACACGTACTTCGGGCAACGATTCTTCGCCGGATCGCTCGCATCGCGGTAGCGCTGGAGGACCCACGACGCGCTGGCTGAGAAGAGCGCTTGGAAACGCTTCGCCGGACCGCTCGTCTTGCCGGTGGCTTTCTCCATACACGCTTGGGACGCGGCGTCGACGATCTTGATTTCGGAAAAAGTCGGCGCACCCGCTTTGCTCTTCGGATTCGGCGCGCCTTTGAAGTTGGACCAGGTGAGCGGCGTCGACGGCGAGCATTCCGCTGCATCCCGTCCGGCCTTATCGATGCACGCGGCCAACTCGTTTTCCGTCTCGCTGCCTGTCAATCCCGCCTTCGGACCCGCTTCGTCCAATCCGACGATGGCCGGCGCACGCTGCAGGCGGGCGGTGCCGGCGCGGCGGTGTACGAGCTCGCGCTTGTCATCGTCAGGGAAGGTTCAGCAAAACCGCTTCGGCGTCGTAGACGCTCCTTGTTAGAATCTTCCCAAAATTTACGTTTGAGGTGGACGATGAAGCGTGTCATCCCGGTAGCCGCTCTTCTCCTTGTTGCCGCCATAGCCTCCGCAAAGCCGATCAAGATCCCGCGCCAGCCCGACTATCACGACGGCAGGATCGTCTTCAGCTACATGGGCGACCTCTGGGTCGTGAACGATAGCGGTGCGAACCCTCGCCGGCTCACGGTGCACACGGCGCGCGACGTCTATCCGCGTTTCTCGCCGGACGGCAAGTGGATCGCCTTTTCCTCGAACCGCTACGGCAACTACGACGTCTTCGTCATCCCCGCCGAGGGCGGCCAGGCCCGCCGGCTTACCTTCCACAGCGGCGGGGAGACTGTGGTGGGCTGGTCGCGCGACTCGAAGCGCGTAGTCTTCTCCGCTGCGCGCGGTCTGGTCTATCCGGGCATTCCCAGCCTCTACGAAGTCGCCATCGACGGCGGTCTCGAACAGCCGCTTCCCGTCGACTGGGGCTATTGGGGCAGCTACTCGCCCGACGGAAAACGCCTGGCCTATAACCGCCACCCGATGGTCTGGTGGCGCAAGCACTACCGCGGAAGCTACGCCGCCGATCTGTGGGTGCTCGACGTCGATAGCAAGTCGTCCAGGAAGCTGCTCGACGCCGATCTGCCCGACTCGGAGAAGCCGAACAACTTCTGGCCGCTATACGGCAACGGCGAGATCTTCTTCGTCTCCGACCGGGAGGTGCAGGCCAAGGCCGGTTCGAAAGACGCCATGCGCTCGGCGAACAACATCTGGAAGATCCCCGAGGGGGGCGGCAAGCCGGTGCAGATCACGCATCACAAGGACGGCTCCCTCTTCTTTCCCTCGATCTCCTCGGATGGCAAAGTCATCGTCTACGAGGAGAACTTCGGCCTCTGGAAGCTCGACACGGCCACGGGCCGGACGAGCGAAGTCAAGATCGACATCACCTCGGACGACAAAGAGAACGAGCACTCGTTGCTGACCATCCACAACGAAGCGGACAGCTACGACCTTTCTCCCTCAACCAAGCGCGCCGCCATCTCCGCGCACGGCGAGATCTTCACCATCGCCACCGACCGCGGCGACGTCTCGCGCGTCACGCACAGCTACTGGCGGGATACCGGTCCGAAATGGTCTCCGGACGGCAAGCGCATCGCCTTCGTCAGCGACCAGAGCGGCCGCGAGGAAGTGTGGCTCGCTGACGCCGGCGGCAGTAATACCAGAAAGCTGAGCGACACCGGCAGCGAGAAGGGGACCATCGTCTGGGCGCCCGACTCCAAGTCGCTGGCCTATACCGCCTTGGACCACAAGCTGTACGTCGTCGATCCCGGTACCGGTCAGGCCAAGGCCGTGGCCGCGAACGACGCCGGCAACATCCAGACCCCGGAGTTCTCGCCGGACAGCAAATGGATCTCGTTCACCAAACAGGACGGTGACCTGCGGCCGCACGTCTGCATCGTCCCGTCCGCGGGTGGGGAGGAACACCGCATCAAGGACGAGGTGCTGTTCGCCACCACCGGTGCGCGCTGGAGCCATGACGGCAAGCGGCTCATCTTCCTCGGCGGCTACGTGCAGGGCGGCTCGGCCGCGCTGCGCCAAAACACGGCCTCGCTCTACAGCGTCTCGCTGTCGCGGGAGGAGAAGGACTCGCTGAGGCGCGACATCGACGACGAGGAGCAGGCCATGGCCGCCGAGCGTGCCGCCGCGGAGCGCGGGCCACGCGCTAACCGCGAGACGCCGGAAGTCAGAATCGACTGGGACGGACTCGACCGCCGTTTCCGGCAGCTTACGCGGCTCTCGGAAAACATCACCAGTGTGGCGGTCTCGCCCGACAGCCGCACGTACGCTTTCGTGGTGGCCGAGGATGCGGAAACGGAAGGGCGGCCGGCGGCCTCCATCTATACCGTCCAGGAGAACGGCGAGCAGTTGCGCCGCGTGCTGCAGTCGCAGCCGCCGCAGGAAGGGGAGGAGGAACCGCCCGGCGGTGGCGGTCCCGGCGCCGGCCTGAGCTCGATACAGTTCTCGAAAGACGGCCGCACGCTCTTTTTCCACCAGAACAACGGCATCTGGTCCGTCCCCTTGGGTGCGGCCGACGGCCCGGGACGGGCGGGTGCAGGCGCTGCTGCTGGTACCGGCGCAGGTGCTGGCTCCAGCGCGGCGGCCGCGAGTAGCGGGGAGGGGGCGCGGAAGCGTGTCAACTTCACGGTGCGGGTGGAGGTCGACCTGCCGCAGGAGCGGCGGCAGATCTTCGCCGAGTCGTGGAGGGTGATGAAAGACCGCTTCTACGATCCGGCCATGCACGGCGCGGATTGGGAGACGGCGCGTACACGCTACGAGGCGCTGCTCGACGACGTCTCGGACCGTGAAGAGCTGCACAACGTCATCAGCCAGATGATCGGCGAGATGAACGCCTCGCACACCGGCATCAGCGGCGGTGGAGAGCCTGACCGCGATGCGGTGCAGACGCGCCATCCCGGATTCGAGCTCGCGCCCGACGCCGCCGGCTTCTACAGGATCAGCTACGTCTACAAGCACGGCCCCGCGGATAAGGACTTCGTCAGGCTCGAGGCTGGCGACTACCTGCTGGCCGTCAACGGCGAGCCGCTGAAGTCGGGCGACAACTACTGGCGCCTCTACACCATGGCTCCCGGCCGCAGCTTCGAGTTGACAGTCAACTCGAAGCCGTCGCTGGAAGGAGCGTGGACCACGCGCGTCGACGCGGTGAGCGGCAATGCCTTCGGCACGCTGCAGTACGAGAAGTGGGTCGAGGACCGGCGGCAGATGGTGGGCAAGCTCTCCGGCGGGCAGATCGGCTACCTGCACATCCGGCAGATGAACGCGCCATCTCTGCGCAAGTTCGAGCGCGACCTGGCCGGCAACCATTTCAAGAAAGCGCTGATCATCGACCAGCGCTTCAATCCCGGCGGCGGCATCGACCAGGAACTGCTGGAGATCCTGAGCCAGCATCAGTACCAGTACACGAAGAACCGCGGCTCGGTACAGATCACGCGGCCGCAGCGGGGCTTCTTCGGTCCGATCGTGGTGATGGAGAACGAACGCTCCACCAGCGACGCCGAGGTCTTCCCTGACGGCGTCCGCACGCTCGAGCTTGGGAAAGTGGTGGGCGTGACCACCTACGGCGCGGTCATCGGCACCGGCTCGTTCCGCCTCATCGACGGCTCCCAGCTCCGCACCCCCGGCAGCGGGCTGTGGAACGTCAACGGCACGAACCTCGAGAACTACGGCGTCCCGCCCGACGTCTACGTCGATAACACACCCGAGGATTTCCTCAAGGGCCGCGACGCGCAGATCGAAAAGGCGGTGGAGGTGCTGAAAGAGGAGATGGGGAAGACGAAGTAGGCGCAGACCTCAGGTTCCGTGTGTGTAGAGGCGGGCTCTCGGCCCGCCTTTTTTTGTCGATTTGATGGATTGGGTCGAGTTGACGAACCCTGGCCGTCGTTTCCCGTTGAGCGCTGTTTTCGAGATTGCGATGAGCCTCTGTACTTCCTCTTCAGGATCGCAGCCGTTGCCCTGCGAGCGCCGCCTTGGCCTGCGCCAGCGACCGTTCGGCGCCGGCGACGGATTGCGCGGTCCTCTTTGCCTCGCTCGAGGCCAGCCGCGCTTCTTCCTTCGCCTCGGCGTAGAGCGCCTCGATCTCCTGTTTCTGCTTCTCCACGGCCGCGGCGCGCGTGTTGGCTTTCGCGAGCGCGGACTCTGCGCGCTCCGCATCGCGATGCGCCTCGCGCAGCGCCTTCTCCGCCGCTTGCACGGTTTCGTGTAAGCGGTCGCGCGTCGCCGCCGGATCTTCGACCGCTTTCGGGGCGTGGAAGGAGAGCACATTCGCCACCTGGAGGCTTTTCCCGCCCATCAGCACGGCAAAAGTGTCGAATCCCGGAGGGTCGAGATCGGTGGTCAGGCGGCCGGCCGTGGGGAGGCCGTCCGTGTCGCCCCAGGCTGCCAGCGACTCCAGGGTGGTCGAGACGCGACGCATCGCATCGGGCGACGCGGCATGCCCGGCCTCTTCCAGAATCGCCGAGGCTTTCGTCCGCAATGCCACCGTCATCTGCCTCTTCTCGTCGACGAGGGCGCGCAGATCGGCGTTCTCGAGCTGTCCGGTCTGCGCCTTGCGAACGCGCCCGCCCAGAGTGAGCAACCGCTCGATCGCCTTCGGATCCCGCCAGTAGAGTTGGTTCACCGCCCACGCCGGCGCGGGCGGTTTTGCGAGCGCTTTCACGCGCTCCGCGTCGAGCGTCCGCCCTTCGTTTTTCAGTTGTTTCGCGAGTGCATTGCGAGCGCCGGTGAACTCGGCGAGGGAGAGTTGGAAGAGGATGTCGATCTCCCCGTTGATGTCCGACTTGCGCTTTGCCATGTCGCGTCGCCCCCTCCCCGAGGTTAGCAGGAGAACCAACGCGCATCGTAGCTCAGCCGGTTAGAGCGAGGATCTCTCGCACAAGTTGCCGGGCAAGCTCGTGATGAGCGAGCACAAACCCAAAAGCGCCGACGTCGAGGGGTAGTGGAAGACCGGGTCGATTTCGTGGCCACGGCAGATGTCCAGCGTCAGCTCGATGCCGGCGTCGATCTGCGCCTCATCCAGTTCCGCGAAGTGGCTGCGGTCGCGCCACTCGGCAGCGAAGTGCAGGCCGGTGTAGACGGTGTTCGGCGTGTTCGGCGCTCCGTACCTCATCGATCGAGACGGAACGATCTTGGCTGCGGGCATCCGCCTGCAATCGTGAACTCGCAATGTGACACGCGGTCGCGGCGATCAACCGCGGCCGCGCTGCGCACGATCGCGACAAGCGGACCAGCGAAAGTCAAGAGAGTAGAATTGCGGCGTGAGCTCCAAACAACTCGATCCTATCGCCATACTGGCAGAGGTACGTCGCCTTAGCGAGCGGCCGCCGTGCGAAGCATGTGGTGGTGGTTTCCTCAGGGCGGTTGACATAACCAGAGGGCGACTTGACATCAGATGCTCGTGACGAGCATGCACCGTGCGCCGTCAATACGCGTTACCGACGTTAAACAGGACGCTCATCTATCTCGATACCTCAGTCGTTTCCAACATCTCTCGCGGCAAGCGCCCTGCGTACGGCCGACTGCACGAAGCGTTACGTGACGCTTCTCGAAAGAATGTCATCGCATGCGTTGTTTCGAGCATCGCTGTTGCAGAGATCGAGCTTGCTCGAGACGGTGATCGCATACTCGAGGTCGCGCGGGAACTCGGTACTGCTCCGGTTAACCACGAAGCCCAAGTCCAAGACGCGCAGATTCGGCGTGCTTTCGGGCGGTTCCGCCGAAATGAAGTTCCACAGCGAGATACGCGTCCTCCGCGCGATGACGCTTTCGAAGATGACGTGAATACGTGGCCCGGAAGTCTGTTGTTCGGAAGCTATTTTCCACCAAGACCGAACGAGATCAAAGAGCGACGCGAGCAGAAGTCTCAGTCGAGAGACGTGCTGGCGCGCTACTACGCGAAGTACGCCGATCAAAACATATCGTTCGATGAAATTGCCGCGCGTGAGACGCAGGGATTCTGTCTGCGGGCCGGCTCAGAAGTGTGGTTGACGCGTCGGATGGAATATGCGCTTGAGCACCAGGACGGCTTCTCAGGAGTCGCGGCATCTCAAGCAGTGCGGAAATTCTTCGACAGTGATCATGCAAAGCTGCTCCCTGCCGCGGTTATCAACGGCCGTTTGCACGCGGCTCTGGCGCTGGCCTTCCGCACGGAGAGCCCTCGTTCGCCGGAGGAAGGTGATACCTACGACATCGAACATCTCAGCACTTTTCTTCCATACGTGGACGTGTTCGTTACAGATCAATTCATGGCATCGGTAGCTAATAAGGGTAACGTCGGACTAGCGAAGGACTACGGTACGACTGTGCGGGCGCTCGGTGAGCGACAGATCGACGCGTTTATACAGTTCCTGACAGAGCTCACCGAACGAGATTCAGTCGCGGAATTGGCAGGGGCGATCTACGACGCTATCGCTGCTGGTGAGTTTCTGCGAGATCTCGTATCGTCAGCTCGCGAAATGTATCCACCCACCGCGTAAAACGATTCTAGCGTACGTTCAAGGTTTGGCGCGGCAGGCGCCGTGCCGCAATTTATCGCTTCGACGCAGCGCTGGGTTGCTGCACACTCCCCAGCGTAGAATCATTGGCACGGCGTCGTAGCCGATCCGGAGGCGTACATGCGCGTCATAATTGCGTTCTTCGTGTTGACCATCTCGAAGCGGCTCATACTCAGCCGTTGTGAGTGCCACGCGCGCGAGAGGCTTGAGCTGTCCGTGTTTCTTCTTTATTGCATCCGGCGTGGCATTAGTCCGTTGTCGCCAAGCCGATCACTAGCAATTGATAAACCATGACGGAACCATCGATGATGATCGATTTCGGTCGGCCAGTTCGACTGCTGTCCGCTACAAATTTCCGAATACTCTCCTGGCGCAAGAAGTCGAACGTCAACATGGCTCCCATTTTATCCGTTTGCTCGTCGAGGTGACGTTTGCGCGCGAAGACTGCGCGACTACCGTGGAAGAGCCGATGCGGTGGGGCGCCGGGAACTTTAGAGCTGTCCCGGATCGTCATCTTCCTCAGCGACACTAACCGTCATCGCCGAGTTTGCAGCGCTCTCCGCTCCAAAGCGCTTCGGATTCTCCACGTCCTGCGCGGCGGGGAGCTGTGGGTCGGCGATTTCGTTTCGATCCTCGACATGCCGCAGCAGACGATCTTGGGGCACCTGGCCAACCTGCCGGCATTCCGCGCTCGTCGAGACATGGAAGGGCGGCCTCTGGATGCACCGCTCGCTCGCGTCTGTGAAATCGGAGCTCGAGCGCAAGCTGCCTCGGTTGCCTCACGGCCTGCTTCGGCGACGTGCCGGAGCTGAAGAAGGGTGCGCGCGGGCGAAGAAAGCGCGGAAGGCCGGGAGTGTTTGCCCGAGGTCGGCGGGTCTGTGGCCGCGTGACGATTCCCTACTCGGATGTCAGAATCAGTCCGCCTATGCCTCTACGTCCTGAAGAACGGCTCATCTATCACATCACGGACATCGACAACCTTCCAGCCATCCTTTCCGAGGGAGGCCTGCTGTCCGATGAGGTGATGTCGCAGCGCGATCCAACGATCATCGGCCACAGCCACATCAAGGAACGCCGCCTCACCAAGATTCGCGTTCCGAGTTGTGGGAACCGCTTCGTCGGCGAGTTCGTGCCCTTCTACTTTTCCCCACGGTCGCCGATGCTTTACTCGATCAACCTGGGTAACACTGGCCGCACGCCAGGCTGCCAGAAAACGATCGTTCACCTCGTCAGCCGAGTGCGTGACGCGATCGCATTGGGCATGCCGTGGGCCGTGAGCGATGGGAATGCCGGAGCGTTCCACACCACTTTTGAGTCAACCTTGCAGGGCATCGACAACCTCGATTGGACTGCGATTGAAGCCACGTCTTGGGCCGCGAACCGTCACCAGAAACAAGCCGAGTTTCTCGCCGCCGACTTCTTTCCGTGGACTGCCTTCCACGAGGTTGGTTGCTGCGACGCCGCGGCAGCAGTGGAGGTCACAGCGATCATCATGAGCCAGAATCATCGTCCAAAAGTCTCGGTTAAGAGGGGTTGGTACTACTAGAATTGACGCCAATGATAGAGCTTGCCAAAGGCAATCTGATGGAGGCGCCCGTCGAGGCGCTAGTGAACACGGTGAACACCGCCGGCGTGATGGGCCGCGGCATCGCGCTGCAGTTCAAGCAAGCGTATCCCCGGATGTTCCGCGCGTACGAAGCGGCATGCAAGGCCGACAAGGTAAATCTCGGCAAGATGCACGTATTCGACCTCGGCGGACTCGTCGGCGGACCGCGCTGGATCATCAACTTCCCCACGAAAGGGCACTGGCGATCGGACAGCCGACTCAAAGACATCGAGACCGGTCTGAAGGATCTCGTCGCGACGATCAAGCGTCTCGGCATTCGCTCGATCGCGATTCCCCCCCTCGGTTGCGGCAACGGTGGTCTCGACTGGAGCGACGTGCTTCCGCGCATCGAAGCCGCGATGCAGGAACTGCCCGATGTCCGCGTTCTCGTTTATCCGCCTGGTCACGCGCCGGAGGCCGAAGCGATGCCAAATCGAACCGAGCGCCCGAGCATGACGATGGGCCGCGCGGCACTCATCCTTCTCATGGACCGATACCTGAAGGGACTGCTCGATCCCTTCGTCAGCCTGCTTGAGATTCACAAGCTGATGTACTTCATGCAGGAGGCGGGACAGCCGCTTCAACTCAACTACGAAGCCAAGCCATTCGGGCCGTACGCGCCGAATCTTCGGCAGGTGCTGATTCGTCTCGAGACCCACTACACCCAGGGTTACGGCGACGGCAACGACAAGCCGAACACGCCGATTCATCTTCTTCCGGGCGCTGTCGAGGAGGCGAGTGCCTTTCTTCGCGAAGACTCCGAAGCGCTGGCGCGGATGGATCGGGTCGCCGAGTTGATCGAAGGTTTTGAAGACCCGTTCGGGCTGGAACTTCTCAGCTCGCTGCATTGGGTCGTTCGCGAGAAGCCGGAGGCGCGCGAGAATCCCGAGGTCGCGATCAGCGCCGTTCAGGCTTGGAGTCCACGTAAGAAACAGCAACTCAAGCGCGAGCATCTTCTGCGCGCGTGGGAGAGGCTCAAAGAGCAGGGATGGATTCAGGCGCCGCATGGCGTAGGCCACGTTACAGCGAACGCAGCGGTCTGAATTAGTCGGGCCTTGCTCCGATAGACGGAAGCTGGTGGCTGGGGTCTGGAAAATCAACTTAACTCGGCCGCGGGTCAGAGGCTGAGGTCATTAGATTAGACGTGCGCCTAAGTTGTGGTCGAGCCGAAGATCCAACTTGCCGACCCGCCGAGTTAAGTTGATTTTCCAGATACCCCAACTTTCTTTCCTAAGATCCATATCGCTTCCGTCATCGTGGCCGACGAGGCCCTCCGCCGTGGCCCTGTCGACGCCGGCCTCGGCGAGCGCGCCGCGCAGGCGCGCCAGCAGCCACTCCAGACGCCGATAGAGCGGACGCTGCGGCAGGCGCATCATGCGCGCGATGCCGGCGATGCTCATCTCCGACGCGAATCGAAGCCTGATCAGCATTCGATCTTCGGTGGGCATTGCCTGCAGGGCTTCGCGCAGCGTCCGCCCGGCCACGGCCGACAGGCGCTGCCGCTCAGTTGCCGCCGCGCGCCAGTCCGCGGTCTCGCCGCCGGCGACGGCGTATCCGATCGCGTCGAGCTCGACGATCTTCGGACGTCCGGTGCGCGCCGGCAGGCGATCGAGCATCGCCTCACACTGCTCGCGCGTTACGTCCGGATGCGCGGCGAGCATGTGCGGCGTCGCCTCATCGAGGGAGCGTCGGTCGCGCCGAACGAGCGTCTCCAGCAGCACCGCCGCCGCACCGAGACGTTCCGCCTCCGAGGATGGATGCCATCGAACCTTGGCGCGGATACGGCTGTCGGCGAGCAGACGCTGAATGACGACGGTGAGATAGGTGTCGAGCGACGACCGCCCCTGATACTTCCCGAGGATCTCGTAGTCGTTCTCGATCAGCGCCAGCAGTACCTCGGATGCGAAGTCCTCGGCGTCCGCTCCGACCAACCGCGCGCGCCGGCAAATGACGCCGATCACGCGCTCGATCGTGTCGAGATTCGCCTCGTAGAGCTCTCTTGGAATCATCGCTGAACCGGGCATCGAAGAATAAGCGGAAGGTGGGAAAAACGGAAACCGGAAGGGGAGGGCCGCCGCGCGAGGAGTACTATCGGAGGAGAGAGTGATTCGAGGCCGGCCAACCAAACTGGAGGTGGCCTGCGATGATGGCCAGCGTCCGTCGAAGCCCCAAACACGACAGCAGCCAAGTGGCGGCCAGTGAGCGACTCAATTTGGCGGGGCCGGCGGGACTCGTATTCGTACAACCTTCGACGGCTCGGTAAGTTGCAGAAAACTCAATGCTCTCAACCGCGAGAATTCCTTGATTTCGGCGTGGAGGGTACGCATTGAGGAGGCGGATGTCGACCCGCGGGTGAAAACGAAGACCGAAGGTGTGGCCCCGGGAGTCACCCTGGGAGTCACCCCATGCAATAATCCCTCGGCGATGCCGGCACTTGTCCACAGGCTCAATTACACATATGCCGAGTATCTCGGCTTCGAGGCGTCGAGCAACGTCAAGCATGAGTTCCTCGATGGCCAGATTTACGCGATGGCGGGCGGCACGCCCGAGCACGCAGCCCTCGCGGCCGCTGCCATCACCTTGTTAGGTCCTCAACTCCGCGGCGGCAAGTGCCGTCCGTACAATTCCGATCTACGCGTTCGCACGCCCACCGGCCTTACCACGTACCCCGACGTCACGATCATTCGCGGGCCACGTGAGGTCGATGACCTGGACTCATTGGCGATCACGAATCCGACGCTCATCCTGGAAGTCCTGAGACGAAGCACCGAGGAGTACGACTCGGGCGACAAGTTCGAGCACTACAGGACTTTTCCGTCTCTCCGTGAGTACGTGCTCGTGTCTCACCGCGAGCGCTCCGTAGAGGTCAGGTCGCGCGGAGAAGACGGTTGGCGAACGACCGTCGTTTACGAAGGTGCGATCGCAGAGCTCTTGATCGGCGCACCGCTCGACGTTCGCGAGCTTTACGATGCAGCAGCAGAGCCGTCTGCGTAGCGCACACCGCCCGCCGAGACCGCTCGCCATCCCAACCGCAGCAGGTTGCTCACGTTGCTGCATTGATTGCGTGGAACATCCATAAATTGGCACGGGGCCGACGGGGCTCGAACCTGCGACCTCCGGCGTACGAGGGCGGAGGGCTACGGGTAATCCGCATCGATGCTGCGACGGGGCCGTACCTTCGTTTTTCGAAGACTCGTAACTAATTGACTACTTGATACTTGCGAGCGCGTACTTCGAGTAGCCTCACAACGGATGTTATTCGTATCCATAGTCGAAACAAAGGCTTGACCCTGGCTTGACCCCTCGAATCCTGATACTTCCCGAGGATCTCGTAGTCGTTCTCGACAGTGCCAGTTGCACCTCGGATGCGGAGTCCTCGGCGTCCGCTCCGACCAACCGCGCGCGCCGGCAGACGACGCCGATCACGCGCTCGATCGTGTCGAGATTCGCGTCGAAGAACTCTCTTGGAATCATTGCTGAAGCGGACATCGAAGGATAAGCGGAAGGTGTGAAAAACGGAAACCGGACGGGGAGGCCCATCGCGCGAGGAGTACGATCGGAGGAAAGAGTGATTCGAGGCCGTCCAAACAGATTGGAGATGGCCTGCGATGATGCCCGCGCCTCCGTCGAAGCCAGAAAACACGACAGCAGCCAAGTGGCGGCCTGCGAGCGACTTAATTTGGCGGAGCCGGCGGGACTCGTATTCGTTCAACCTTCGACGGCTCGGTAAGTTGCAGAAAACTCAATGCTCTCGACCGGCGAGAATTCCTCGATTTCGGCGTGGAGGGTACGCATTGAGGACGTGGATGTCGACCCGTGGGTGAAAACGAAAACCGAAGGTGTGGCCCCAGTGGCCTAGTCATGGCCCCAGTAGTCACATCCCGCTGAACTACGCCAAAGCGGAACGCGTGATCAAGACGCACCAGATCGAAGCCGTGCGGCTGCCGCAGGTGATCCGCGACGACGTCGAACCGTGGACGAATACGAAGTGGCCGTGATCATGCTTTGCGCCACCGCGCTCCAGTCGGTGGCCGCCGACCGTCATGCCGAAAAAGCCACGGACGGCGGTAACGACCCGCATCTCAGCGACGCGGGAAGCGACGGTCAGAGCGTCTCGCCACCGTACTTCGCGACGCGCGCGTCGATGCGGTCTACGTCACGCAATTCAAAAGGACGCGCGAGACCGCCGAGCCCTCGGCTGCCGCGTTCAAAGCGCCGGTCGCCGCGGTGAACGTCGATTCGAGGACATCGCCGGATATGTTTCACGACTGGTGAAGGGGATCTGGGACCAACACGCCGGCGGAACGGTGCTCGTCGTCAGTCACAGCAACACCGTCCCGCAGTTCGTCGAGGCGCTCACGGGCGTGAAGGTGGCGGACATCAAGGACGACGAATACAGCCGTCTGTACATCGTCACGATTCAGGCATCGGGGTACGCTTCGGTCGTCGCCGCGCAGTACGGTTGCGACTCGCGAATTCCTGAAACCCAGGCGCAGAAATGAAAAAGCGCGACGCGACGGAACTCCCTGTTATTCTGCGTGCCGCGCTGGTGCCCACCGGCAAGTCGGTACGGGCCTTCTCGTCTCTTGTGCGCAGCGCGATTAGCGCACAAGGTTGGAGCGATGCTCGCGCCGAAGAGTTCAACAGCAGACGACAGCCGTGATCGTCCTCGGAATCATCAGTGTCGTCGCGCTTATCCTGATGGCCGGCGGAGCGCCGGCAGCGGCAGTGAGTGACGTTCTCGCGATCGTCCTGCCGCAGCTGGTCACGCCAGCCGCGCACACTCCCAGCGCAGGAAATAGGAAAACCGTCAAATGGCGGCGGATGAGTCATTTGATTTGGCTGGTGGCTGTACGCACCCGTCCTCGCTGTTTCAGCTCTTCATTCGCGCACGCACGGTTAGAGGTTGCCCAGAGCTCCGATCAATCACTTCGGCAATTCGACGGATAGGAATTGCGCGGTTGTACTTTGGGCGTTCACCTGACGCAGACCCTGAGACATGGATCGCCACCAAATTTCCCCTGTCGCTGATGACGAGAGCTCCCGAAGCCGAATCAGCTGTCGATGCGGTGTGAAGAACGCGCAATCCGTCCGGGGAGACTTGATGGACGAAACCCGTTGATGCGAGCAGTGGTCCGCGGTCGAGGAATTGAAGCACTCTGAGCCCGAGATTCGCGGTCAACACCTCCGCAGTTTCAGTCGTCGGTATGTCGAACCATCCTCGCTTGTCGCCTCCGACAGTCTCATCTCCCAGATTGTCTCTGAGTTTGACGATGACGAAATCGAGGTCCTCAACGTCGCGCTCGGCGACGTCGTATTGGTCCAGTGTCGGATCGAGCAGCCAGTCATTGGTCACCGTGTCGGCGAGGGGTGACGAGCTGACCTCTCCTTCCATGATGACCCCGTCGAGCAAGGTGCTGTGAACCTCCGCGGAGATCCGGCCCAACCGAGCGCGGTCGATCAGCTTGCGTGTCCTTTCGAAAAACAGATGCGCGGCGGTGAGGACGTAGTTCGGTCCGACCAGAATCCCGCTTGCAAAATGCGTTTTGCCGTCAAGGACAAAGCTGACGATGCGGTTCGAGGCGATCACCAGGTCGACCAAATGCTGCGGAAGTGGCACGATGGGACCACCGCCCGACCCGACGGAGCGCAAGTACACCAAGGCATGTTTCATCAGCGCGATTTGCAAGGTTGCGTCGAGCTCGGAATCCCTGTCTCCTCGCTCCCTGAGCTGTGCCTGCACACAGCCGATCAGGTGTGAGGGCAGCTCCCGCAGTATCTCCTTTAGGGTCTCCGGAGTCATGGCTTCCTCCTTTGAGCACGGACAGCCCGCGGCTGGCGGCGTGCGTCTTTCGAAGCGATGGCCGTCGTTGTAACGTCGGCTGTCGTTGTGGCGGCGGTGCCTTCAGGACTGATCAGATCGATCATCGAGGCCACGCATGGCACGCGCAGTATCTCGTTGCTTATGATGCGCGGAAGAGGGAGGCGGTTCTGGCTGTCAGGTTGGATGTTGATGATGTCGTAGAGCACCTCGAATTCGATGTCGTAGTCGCCGTCGTGATCGTTGCCGGCGAGGGGCGGTTCCTTGAGGGCGTTCAGAATCGAGGAGAGCGAGCCGTTTCCGAAGAGGATCTTGATCTCCGGCGCGTCATACCAGTCGAATCTGAGCGCCGAGGGCTCCGCTGACCCACCGGGGAAGGGCTTGAATGGAGCAGACCTCAATGTCACATAAGGAGTCGAGTCATCATAGGTCAGTGTGACCACGATTTCCTGCGCATATGACCGCGTCGGCGGATCATCACCGTAGTCGAAGTCGATCCTGGCGATCGGCTCGCTGATGAATCCGGATGAGACGTGGCCCGCGTCGATCTGAACCCGCGAGTAATCACCGGCGACATTCAAGATGTCGCGTTTGAGCCCCGAGTTGCCCGTAGCGGCGAAGTCGCGCCATCTCGCGATCCATCCGACCCCCGTCGAGCTCGTGGTGGGAGTACCGGTTGCCGGACTGGAGTCGAATGTCAATGTTTGCTCGTGAGGGGGTTGCTCGATGAACAGATGCTCCCGCTCGAGGAAGCAGAGGCCGGTCGTCGTATCGCGGGTGTCGGGGTATTTGTAGTCGGCATCGCGATCGTCATCCTCGGTCACAACCAGATGACGATACGGAAACTTGAGAAAGGCGAACTGCGCGTTGATCTGATCGGGGCGCAGGTCCGATTGGCGCACGCGTCTGGCGCCTGGCATGACCGCATAGAGCTTTTGCTGAATGGGGCCGAGATTGTCGGGGTAGGGGGGTGTCAAGACGGCATTACCAGTGAAAGCAATTTTCAGGGTCTTAGTCATCAGTCGCGAACCTCCTTGTTAGGCGCATTTCCGAGTAGCAGGTAGAAAGCAGCCCAACTCGAATCGCCACTCTCGATTGATCGGACGTGTAGTTGCGCGAATCGCGTGGCCCGTGCCACGTCATCACCGCGGGCGAGCGCCGCATGCAGTGATACCGAGAACGTGGCTGCCGCCTCGTCAGATACCGGCCAAAGTGTCCCGACTACCGCTCGTGCACCGCCATCGAGAAATGCTTGGCCGATGGTGAGGCTGCCGCGGGCGCCGCCGGCGCGGCTTTTCGCGGTACTGCAGGCGGAGAGGACCACAAGCTTCAGCGGCAATCGGCGTTGGAGCAACTCATGCACGTAAATTCGTGAGTTCGCGACGCCATCTTCGGGCGCCAGTAGAAGACTGGACATCTCCGGCACAAGGTCGTTTGCCACCGCATGCCCGCTGAAGTGTAACGCGGTCGCTTGGCCGATGTACAGCGACACGTTTCTCGCGGTGGCTTGGGCGCCGCGAAGAACGGTGGGATGCGAGTAGCGCCCTGCAACCCTCTCGACTTCCGTGCGCGAACGAAGAAGGATCGGCAGGTCGCGATAGGACGGATCGCCTACGATCAGGACAGCGTCGGACGCCGAAAGCGTTACCGGCGGTTCCATCAATGAGGCGAGGTTCGGCGCCACCGTGACGGAATGGTCATCGACGACCGAGCGGCCACTGTCGCTATTGAGGAGCGCCGCGAAAGGTACTCTCGCGAGTTCCGGAGGAGGGATGACGACCAGATCGGCATCCGGGCGTAAGTGAGAGATCCAATCGCGCATCAAGAGGTCGTAAAGCCGGGAAAGAGCTCGTGGTGGGAAAGTGGAGTTGGAAGCAGCAGTCAGTTCTTCAAGCTCGTTCGCGTGGCTTGTTTTGAACAACATCACGGAATCGCGAGTGACCAGCCAGACAACTACGTCGCCGGCCTGGATTTCGTACACCGCGGCTGCCATCGAGCGCGGAAGGGCTTTGATCGTTGCCAGCACATCGTGTCCTGCGGAGCTCTGCTGTCCGATTAGACGCGCGCGCTCTGCAAAGGCCAACGCTTCGCGCGATGATCGACGCCTCAACAGCAAGCGAATCATGTCTTCGTAGTTCGCCCGAACGTCTGTAGCGAATCCGTCGCGCATTGTCGCTGTCGCCGCTCTGTCGAGCGTCTGTTCAGAGATGTCGATGGCATGCCGATAGTCCGTCTCGGCTGCGCCGGGGTTGCCCTCATTCTCGTGAATGAGAGCGCGTTGTCTCAGTAGCTCCGGAAGCCAAGCGCGATTTCCAGCTTGCTCGAAGAACCGGATAGTCTCCGTCACCTTTTCGGAGGGCGGCATGTCCCTCGGCGAGGCTGCAGCGATTTGCATCACATTGGCTCCGACTAGTGCGTGCTGTCCGGGATCGGTTGTCCGATTCCAGTAGACGCCGGCCATACGGGACTGCTCGCTCGCCTCTGTGAGCTCGGCACGTCGGGAGGAGAGCGTCGACCGCCACATCGACGCCAATGCGGCGATAGCGAAGTGTCGTCGATCGACCGCCTCATGCTCCGATTCTGCCAGGAAATAATCAGCAGCAATAAGCTGGCCGCTCGATGCGATGGAAGTGCCTGCCTCGAACAGTCCGAGGTCCAGTTTGCTTGTGTCGCCGCTCTTTTGCATGGCTTGTAGATCAGCGACACGATGTCGCATCGCCACGTCGCGGTCGCCTGCATACTCGTACGCATCAGCGAGCAGGAGCTCAATAGCGGCGAGATCGGCTGTGTCACGCGCCTCGATGAAGAGCTGACGCGCGGTGGTGTACTGCGCAATGCTCTCCTCCGGCCGCGCTTCGTGGAGTCTGATAAGTCCCACGTGCCAAAGGCAGCGTCCAAGTAACGTTCGGTACCGCCGGCTGCCAATCTTCGCGATGACGCCGACGGCAACTTGACCGGCGTCATCAAATCGGTTCTCGTGAATTAGGCACGCGCTGTTTCGATGCCGGGCGCTAAATGCGTAAGGACTCCCAAGGCGATCGAAAGTCATCGACGATTCCACGAAGGCGGCGGACGCCTTAGCGAAGGCTTGTCTCTGCATGAGATCGCGACCTTCGGCAAACCGCCTAATTCCTCGCGCGATTTGGTCGCATGCCGTGCTGCTGTTGATGCAGGCGTCATCGATTGCTTGGATCGTGTCCAATCCAAACGAGTCGCCGTCGTCTGCAAGCGTGCGCCCGATGATCCGCCCCATCCGGCGAAGCCCTGCTTCATCGCGCTCGTGGTTCAAATGCGCTTTGGCCCATCGAGGCAACAATATATCCTCGAGATAGCCGAGTGCGGGAGCTGGGAGGCGGTGGACAGCGCGCTCGATGAACACCTGATCCCGATCGAGACGCGACGGCAGTTGCGTCTCGATGCCACGCCACTCGTCCGACTCCGTTGTCGATCGTAGCGCGGCTAGGTGCATTTCGGCCTCGGCACGCCAGGACAGAGCGGCGTCTATGTGAAGAAAATCGCTCCACGCGCGCTCCGCGGCTCTGGCAGCGTGCAGAGCCTCCGTGGCCATGGCACGGTTCCATCCCGCCTCAGGCGTGGGACGAAGGCGCCATGATCGCTCCGCTGCATCGAGGGCCGCGACGAAGTCGGGGATGAAAGTGCTGTTCCTGGCCCGTGTGTCATAGGCCGCGCTGAGGTCGCTCAGCAAGAGGGCGTTGCGCGGCTCCGCTCTCGCGGCGGTCTCCAGGAAGTCAACGGCTTTGCCGGCATCGCCCGTCAAAAGGAATGCGATGCCGACTGCGTGGGGGTCTCCGCCCTTGAGCACTTCGGAAATTGCCGCATACAGCTTCGCGCTCGGGCGGTCGTGGCCTCTTGCTTCCGGCCGGTACGCGAATCCGCTCAAACGCGCTTTGATTGGACGGTAGTTCAGCTCAGCGGCAGCCCGAGCCAGCGTCTCGACGGATCCTTGTTGGGCTACCCGCGTAAACAGGTTCGCCCGGATTATCAACCCCAGGAGTACGACGCTGGCGATGAACGGAATGCCGATGAAGCCTACACGCGGTGAAAACCGCATGCGCGGTGACGATTGTTCGTTGCCGGCAAAGGCGGTCGCAGCGGGAAGAGTCGAACGGAACTCGGCTTGCGGATTCATCTGATTCTGCACCGGGCAACCCTCGGGCGCCGTAGTTGAGACGGACGACGGGACGGTATTCCGGCTCCGCCGCTGCCAACGTCGGCCGAGACGCCCGATCCAGCGGATCAGGTCCGTGCAGCGATGAATTTTGGAGATGTTAGAGTCTAACAGGAATTCCTCGATTGCGTTGGTGAGGGTAGGTATTGAGGACGCGGGACCGTGGGTGAAAACGAAAACCGAAGGTGTGGCCCCAGGAGTCACTTTCCACTCGCTTCCGTCACCCTTCAACGCGTATTCCGCGAGCCCTTGCCGGTCTCTCAGCGCGCGCTCTTCGGCCGTGGAACATCGCGCAAGTACAGCGTTATTACGAGCTTCTGTCGCGGTAGAAGAACGCCGACCTTGTGAGGGACCTTGTGAACTCCAATTTTCCTTATCGGCTCAACGGGCAACAAAAAAACGCCAAGTGGCGGCGTTGAGTCACTCAGTTTTGGCGGGGCCGACGGGACTCGTATTCGTACAACCTTCGACGGCTCTGTAAGTTATAGAAAACACAACATGCTCAACCGGCGAGAATTCCTTGATTTCGGCAGGGAGGGTACGTATTGAGGACGTGGGCGTCGACCCGTGGGAGGAAACGAAACCGAACGTCTGGCCCCAGAGTCACCTGAGGTAGATCGACCGCAAACGGCCGCTAATGAGAGTGCTAATGAGTGTCCGTCAAATGACGAAGTCGGGGCCGTAGTGGCCTTCGCACGCCTCCCGCGGAATCTTCATCAGGTCGCGCGCGACGCTTCCCATCTGCCTCATCGTGGCCACCGCCGCATCGAGGCTCGTGTCGCCGCCGCCCGACCATGCACGCTCCAGGTCCGAGAGGAGCGAGGCGTACAGATCGTTGAATTCCTTCAATGTGCCCTTGCAATCGGGGTCGCGATTCGGCCAGCCGTGAGCCGGCACTCTCGCCATCGGCAGCGTCGTTGGAAACGGCAATTCGTTTCCGGCGAAGGTGAACGTGCCGGGAGGGTTCTCGACGAGCTCGCGGCCGTGATAGATCTCGCCGAACTCGTAATAGTGGGCGAGGCCGCCATTGAATATAGCCGACGTTGTCGTCCCTTCGCCCTCCCCTCGTATGCGCTCGATCGCGTCTGTCGCGTCCTTCAACGTGGCGAGCACGTCGACGCCGACGTCGAAATTCGAAAGCTGCCCGGTCGTGGAGATCGCCGGTTTCTCCGCGGCGAGGGCATCCGAAATCGCTGCGTAGAACTTGCCGATGCTCGGGAACGTATCTTCCAGCGAGAGCAGCGCCAGCGGTTTCTCCGGCTTCTCGATCTCCATCATGACGTCGTGGAGAAAGTCGCGCGTGAGGCCGCTCAGATAGACCGTGAGCTCGGGCCGCACGCCGCCGGGCAGCGGTCCCGGATATCTCGGTGCGGCGGAGACGATTTGCGGGGAGCCGCCGATCCCCTTCAGCAGATTGCACATGAGACCCAAGTGCGCCATTTCGGCGAGAACGACGCTGCGGATGAGAGTTCGCGCTTTGCCTCTGCTTTCAATCGACCAAAATGCGCAGAGATACGGCGGAATCGTCGACAGCTCCAACTCGATGGCCGCCTGTGCCGCTTTCTTGATCCAGGCGGTGTCGTGCATCTCCTCCTGCATCAACTCGACGATCGCCATCGAGCGCGTGTTTTGCTTCTGTTCAGCCATCGCTTCGCCTCCGTTCTGCCTAGTTTCCGCCGCGGTTCGAGCCGCGGTTCAAATCGATGGTGGCGTGCGTGTGCTCGTCGGCCTTGGGCGGTCCTTCGCACGGTTCGCACTTTTCGTGTTTCGGCTTCTCGCAGTTGCGGACGATGATCTCTTTCTCCTTTTCGAGCTCTTCGCGCGCCGGCGGTTTCTTCGTCGTATCGCACTTGCCGTCGGTGACGCACGGGTCTTTCGGCGGCTTCGGCTCCGGCGGGCAGAGGATGAACGGATGGATGCGTCCGCTGTCGACGGACCCCATGTCCTGCAGTTGCTCGATGACCATGCGTGCGACGGTCCGGCCGAGTTTCATCCCCGCCTCGTGATCGCTGCGCCAGTGAATTCCGGCCCACAGGCGGCCCATGCCGATGTTGTCGGCCATGTTGTCGATCTCTTCCTTCAGCGATGTGCCGAGGTTCGAGCCGAAGCGCTCGTCGTGCGGCAGATCGTCGGGCGTCGGCTGGTTCCCGAAGAAGTAGTCGAGGATCTCACTCGCGGCGCCGGAGTAGGTGCTGTGTCCCGAGGGATACGCCGGATGCCTCGGCGTGCCGGAGAGGTTGTCGCCGCAGCGGTCGCCCTCTTTTTTCGGACGGCCGTCGGGACAGATGTTGTACGCGGGGTTCAGCTCATCCGGACAGTCGAAAAGGACGTTGAGGTGCTTGAACTCGATCGGCCGTTGGCGGCGCGAAACGTGCGGCCGCGGGCTGACCCACTTGTAATACCACGCCGCCTGCAATGCACTGGCGACCGCCACGTCGAGCGCGGCCCAGACCAGCGCCTGGCGCGGCGGCGACCAGTGCCGCATGGCGATGAGGTAGCTCAGTGCGTTGCGGTGATACAGACCGGGCGTCTCCCCTTCCACCGCGCGAGCCAATCCTCGCCCCGTTCGGATGATCTGCTGCCCCGGTATGCGATGCACGACCGGCGCGCCGAGGGGCGGCGGGAGATTCAGCAGACGGCTGATCGGACGGCGGCAGTCGTACGTCTTCGGCACCTCGACTTTCAGGTTGGACTTGCATGTATCCGGCGGTGGGCAGCACGTCTTCGTCGATACGAGGGCGCACGGGTCGTCGCGGTGCTCCGAGAGCCAAACGAGCTCCTTGAACTCCCGCTCGACTTCGGACTCCTCCCATGGCGGGAAGAAGTCTGGAGAACTCTCGTCGTCCGTCTTCTTCAGCAGTTTTTCGAGCGGCACGATGCAGAGATTTGGACAAAAGCCCCAATAACTGGCATCCGGCTGGACCTGGGGTCCCTTGAGAGCGTAATCGGCCATAAATCCCCCTTTACTGATTAGAGGGACAGATAGGCCAAATTCCCCCCTTAAAACTTGATGGGCACCCTAAAATCGATAATCCAAGATCATTGCTGTCCGGTTAAAAGTCGAACAGATGCAGTTGGTTAGCGAAATCGATGGTTCGCGCTCAGATGACGTAAGTGCCTCTACCAGATCGAGTTTTTCGAAGAGAGTGACCGAAAGAATCTGTAGAAGTGTGTGCAGGGAAGAAGTGAGGTTCAGTTCGAGCACAAGGAGGTGGAGATCGCCACCGGCCGCTGTGCTCACCGGGTGCGCGGCGATGAGAACTGTCATCCAGACAGCCTGGAAGGCGAGTGAGTTGCCAGGATTGGTTGGAGCCGACGGGACTCGAACCCGCGACCTCGGGCGTGACAGGCCGGAGGGCTAACGACTGAACTACGACCCGCGTCGGTTCTGCGGCGTCCTCGACCTCTTCATGCGCTACGACTGGCCGGGCAACGTGCGCGAGCTCGAGGCGACGCTGCACCGGGCCATCGTCATGTCGAACGAATCGACGGTGACCAAGAACGAGTTCTACAACCTCAACTCCGACAGCGCGCCGGCGCTCGTAGCCGTGGCCGAGCCGGGCGGCTCACCGGGCACGTTCCTCAATCCCATGGTCGGCAAGATGGACATCACCAGCGAGGTGTACGACGAGGTGATGTCAAGGGTGGACACAGCTGATCCTGCGGGCGCTGGAGTCGTCGGGAGGACGGATTCGCGAGGCGGCGCGTCGCCTCGGTCTCGCGCGCAACACGCTCAAGTCGAAGATCCAAGCACTCCCGTCACGCCGGGTTCCGGGACTCCGGGCTGATTACTCACTGCAACTGTCCTGAAGAGGAGTTGCGGGAGACAGCGTTTCCCTACCCCATGGCGATCGAGGTAGTCGCGAGCGCGCCCGCGAGCGGCGCGCCTGCTTTGGATGACGGCGATGCGGAAGGTGCTACACTCAGTCGGTAATTCCAAAAAACGCAGGTTTCCCGGGATTCTCCAATGAGCGATCCGGTCAAGGTGTTCGTCAGCTATAGCCACAAGGACTCGCAGTACCTTGGAGATACCTCACTGTTCGGCTTCATTCGCGCCCTCGAAAAGGACGGCGCGAAGTTCTGGGTCGACACGCGCCTGACCGCGGGCGAGCAGTGGGACGACGAGATCCGCACGCAGCTCGATCAGGCCGACATCGCCCTGATCCTGGTCAGCCAGAGCTTCCTCGACTCCGAGTACTGCACGAACGTCGAGGTCAAAGACTTCGTCGAGCGCAGCAAGGCCCACGGCCTGACAGTCATGCCGGTGATCCTCTCGCCGTGCGACTGGAAGCGCCACGACTGGCTGTGCAGCACGCAGCAGCTTCCGGGCGGCGGCAAGAACATCGAGCAGCACTACGAAAAAGACGGCGACCTCAAGGGCCTGTTCCTCGAGATCCGCGAGGCGCTGCTCACGCACATCGTGCGCGTCCGCGAGAACAAGGTGGTCACGGTCTCGCCCGAGCCGGCCAAACGCGCGATCGTGGGCGAGCAGCGGCAGGTCACCGCGCTGGCGTGCGAGCTCACCGCCGCGGGCGGCGCGAAGGCGATCGATCCCGCAGAGCTGGTGCGCATCCTGCCGGACTACCGCTCGCGCGCGACCGAGATCATCCGCCGTCTCGACGGCCACGTCGCCCAGCGGCAGGGCCGGCGCATCCTGGCGTACTTCGGCTGTCCCCGCGTGCACGAGGACGATGCGCAGCGGGCCGTGATTGCCGCGCGCGATCTCCTCGAGCTGGCCAAGAGCCTCGACGGCGGCAAGCTGGGGATGAAGATCGCCATCCACACCGGCTCGATGGTGCTTTCGGACATCGCCGACGGGGACGAGCCGGTGCTCGACGGCGACGTGCCCGATCTCGTCAGCGAGGTGTTGAACGCCACGCCCGCGAATCGCATCCACCTCACCGCGGCCACGCACGAGCTGATCGAGAAGCAGTTCGTCTGTGAGGCGATCGAGGACGTGTTCGCGCTCAAGGGCGCCGAGGCCGAGCAGCCGGTGGCCAAGCACGTCTTCGTCGCGCGCGATCAGGAGCTCAACATCCTCCGCCAGTGCTGGGATCTGGCCAGCGAGGGCGACGGGCAGGTGGTGCTGATCCGCGGCGAGGCCGGTCTGGGCAAGTCGCGGCTGCTGCAGGAGCTGCGCAGCAGCCTGTTGGACGGCGCGATGGTCTGGCTCGAGTGCCGCTGCTCGCCGTATCACCAGAACACCGAGCTCTATCCGCTCATCGACCTGCTGCAGCGCGTGCTCGCGAACGAGAAGCAGTACCCGCAGCCGGCGATGCCGGAGCGCCTCGAGGCGCTGCTCCGCCAGCGCGAGATGCCGCTCGAGACGAACGTGCCCCTGCTCTCGTCGCTGCTCTCGCTGCCGCTGCGGCCAAGCTACGCGCCGGTGAATCTCAGTCCCGAGGCGAAAAAGAAGAAGACTCTGGCCGCGATTCTCGATCTGATCCTGCGGCTCGCGGCCAAACAGCCGGTGCTGCTGGTGGTCGAGGATCTGCACTGGATCGACGCGTCGACGGTGAGCTTCCTCGACCAGCTCATCGAAACACAGGCCACGGCGCCGCTGCTCACGCTGCTCACGTTCCGGCCCGAGTTCGAGGCGCCGTGGAAACAGCTCTCCTATCTCTCCGAGCTCTCCCTCCGCCGCCTCGGCTCGAAGGACGCCGGCAAGCTGATCGCGCGGCTGACCGAGGGCAAGTCGCTGCCGCCGGACGTCGTGCAGGAGCTGATCGAGAAAGCGGACGGCATACCGCTGTTCGCCGAAGAGCTGACGAAGATGGTTATGGAGTCCGAGGCCCTCGCGGCAGGGCAGACCCTGGCCGTGCCGGCGACGCTCAAAGGCTCGCTGATGGCGCGGCTCGACCGGCTGGACACCGCCAAAGACATCGCCCAGATTGCGTCGGTGATCGGCCGCGAGTTCTACAGCGCCCTCCTCTCGCAGGCGGCGCCGGTGGTCGAGGCGACGCTCGCGCGCGATCTCGACCGCCTGCTCGAGAGCGAGATCATTCTCCGCCGCGGCCTGCCGTCGGAAGGCCTGTACCTGTTCAAACACGCGCTCATCCAGCAGGCCGCGTACGACTCGATCCTCGCCAGCGACGCGCGCGAGCTGCATCGCCGGATCGCCGAAGGGACGGAGGCGAAGTTCCCGGAGCTCCGTCGAGCGGGAGCCCGAGATCGTGGCCTTCCATTTCGAGCACGCCGGCGTCCCGGACAAGGCCATCGACTATCGCGAGCGCGCGGCCGAGCGGTCGTTGAAGAACTCCGCGAATCCGGAGGCGATCGCGCATCTGAAGAAATGCCTGGACCTGCTCCAGGCGCTGCCGGCAGGCGCCGATCGCGACCGCCGCGAGATGCGCGTGCGGACGAATCTGGCGCTGCCCCTGATCGCCACGAAGGGCTACGCGGCTGACGAGGTGGACGAGACGCTGAGGCGCGCCAAGGAGTTGTGCGCCGAGGTCGGCGACAACGAGGAGCTGTTCCGCACGATCCGGCTCCACTGGACGTTTCAAATGGTGCGCGGCGATCACCGCAATGCCCTGGAGGCGGCCAGACAGATCGTGGCCATGGCCGAGAGCGAGGGCGCACCGGACCAGCAGCTCGAGGCCCACCGCGTCCTCGGATTCAGCTTGTTCTTAATGGGCTGCATGGAGGAAGCCCGCGAACATTTCGCGCGTGCGCTGGCGCTCTCCGACCGGGAGCGCGATCGCGGGCTCATGCTGATCTATGGTGTCGATCCCGCGGTTGGATGCCTTTCCGGCATTGCTCCGACCCTCTGGCATCTCGGGCGCATCGACGAGGCGCGCGACGCGGCCGCGCAGGCCATTGCGCTCGCGCGCGAGTCGGGGCATCCATAGACGATCTGCTACTCGCTCTTCTTCGTCTCGCTGGTGCATGCGCTCGACCGCAATCGCGAGCTCACGCAGTCGACGGCGGCGGAGATGACGGAGGTGTCGAAGTACCAGTCCTTCGCCTTCTGGGAAGCGGTGGCGGTCGCCCTCGAGGCGTGGGCGAAGGAGCAGGCCACGACGATGCGCGAGGCCCTGACGAAGATCGTCGGTATGGGCGCGCGGGTGTACTTCCCGACGTTCCGCTCGCTCCTCGCCGACCTGCACATGGCACAGGGTGACCGCGATGCGGCATCAGCGGCGGTGGAGGAGGGGCTGGCCATCGCCGCGGCCACGGGCGAGATGCTGGGTGTGCCGAAGCTGGAACAGCAGCGCGCGGAGCTGCTCGAGCTCGTAAAGCAATGAGCGTCGTGCTGTACGAGACGACGGGCCGCATCGCACGCATCACGCTGAATCGTCCCGTCTCTGAACGCGATCGACGACGAGATGCCGCAGGTTCCGCGCTCGCTTTAGGTGCCGTCGTGACGCGCTTTTTCCGTGGAACACTCACGCCGAAATGCGAAACATTTCGCCGTTTTGGTCGCGGGTCTGAGCAAAAAGGTCGGGTTGGGGGCCACACCTTCGAAATTCGTCGGCGGCAATTGCCTGACGCTAAAGTCAAGCGAAGTGAATGTGGAAAACGAAGACCGAAGGTCTGGCCCTACTAGGAGTCATCGGCTGCGGAGTCCTCGGCGTCCGCTCCGACCAACCGCGCGCGCCGGCAGACGACGCCGATCACGCGCTCGATCGTGTCGAGATTCGCGTCGAAGAGCTCTCTTGGAATCATTGCTGAAGCGGACATCGAAGGATAAGCGGAAGGTGCGAAAAACGGAAAACCGGGGGGGAAGGGCCGCGCGCGAGAAATGCTATCGGAGGAAGAGTGATTCGAGGCCGGCCAACCAGACTGGAGGTGGCCTGCGATGATGGCCAGCGCGTCCGTCGAAGCCAGAAAACACGACAGCAGCCAAGTGGCGGCCTGTGAGCGACTTAATTTGGCGGAGCCGGCGGGACTCGTATTCGTTCAACCTTCGACGGCTCGGTAAGTTGCAGAAAACTCAATGCTCTCGACCGGCGAGAATTGCGTTGGACCAACGAAGCCATGCTTCGCAGCGAGCTGTGAGAAGGTAGCTCGCTCTTACGCCATCGGAGACGCTCCCGGTTAAGGAAACCGGACAATTGGAGTGCTGCCAGGAAGGAGCGTCATCGCGACCGTAAATGGCCTGCCGGTGCAGTCGCGAAGGACGGCCGTGTAGTTGCCGGACTCGATTCCATTGAAGGCGGCGCGTCGTAGCGAGAAAGGAAACGGCCCCGGACTGAAGCTCGTCGAGATCGCGATGGGCTGGCCCCGAGCGTCATCGATTTCGAGCGTACACGGTGTCACTGCTGCGGCAACCTCAACGCTGAAGCTTCGACCATCCGGGGTGAGCGGGATGGTAATTGGCTGTTCCGACGGCTGGATGCCTCGGATCGTCTTTGTGCCGTACCCGGTCGCCGACAAAACGATGGTCAGGGGCTCTGCTTCGAAGGAAGTAAGCGTAAACACGCCGTCAGTCTCCACTGTCAGCCGGGCCATAGCGACCTCGCCGGCGGCGGAGATGACGCGGGCCCAGATTAGAGTGAGAGGGATCGCCGAGCGGGCGTCCACCACCCGGAGCTTGAGCGCGCGATTGTTCGGTAGCCGGATGTCAAGTGCGGTCTCACCGCTTAGGGCGATCTGGCGGGACGCTGCGCGGCCGCCTGCCGATGCCGTCACGCGGTACTCGCCAGCGGAGACGGAAGGGAATCGCGCGATGCCGGAAGCGTCGGTAACGAGATCCGCGACCGTCGTCCCGTCCTGCGAGAGCTCGACAAGAGCGACCAGGGGATCGCCAGCGGCAGTCCGAACGGTGATGCGCAAGGACGAGCCGCCGATCGAAAAGTCGGCGACGGCGTCGGCGGATACATCGATAAGTCTCGCCGCAACCCCGCCGGTCTGCGGGTCCCGAGCGGTGGCTCGCCAGGAGCCGGCGTTCGGTAGAGCGACGGTGTAAGACCCGTCCGGTAGCATGCGAGCCACGCGTACGGTTCGTCCGACCTCTCCACCCTGACGCTCCAGAGTGAGGGTACACGCGCCACAACCTCCGCCCGAAGATGTGATACGCCCGCGAAGGGTGAGCGGTGGCGGAAGATCGAGATCGATGACGAATTCCGCAACATCGTTCGGGATCTCCACACGCTGAAACAACAGACTCGAATTCGTGCCGTGCTCGATAACCCACAGACTGACGCTGCCGGAAGGAGCTTCGCTCATGCGAAACTCTCCGGATGCGCTGACCGCTGCGGAGGTGCTCGGTACGCCCGGCTTTACGACGGTGACCGCGAGTGTGATGCCAGGATATTCCTCGATACCGTGGACATGCCCCATGAGCGCGATGGCGGGCGTTACGTCGACGGACACGGCAACGCTTCGTTCTGCAGCGGCAATGCTGACTCTCTGTTGTCCGCGGCCCTGCCCCGCGGCCTGCACGCGAATGAAGTAACGGCCCGGTGCCACTCCGTCAATCGTGCACGTGCCGTCTGCGGAAGTCGTACACTCGAGTGAATGGGCGAGGCTTTGACCCGCGCCTTCGGCGCGCACCGACGCGTTAGGCACGCGGCTTCCGCGCTCGTTTACCGTCACGGCGATTGTCGTACCGGCGGACAGATGCAAGGTGATCTCGTTGGATCCCTCGTTCGTATTTATTTTGGTTTCCGCAGAAAGGTATCGCGGATGCTCTGCCACCACGCGGTAGTCTGCCGCGGCGAGTGCCGCGAACGTGGCGATTCCATCCATATCGGTCACCCCGCTCATGTCATCAGTGATCGCATACGCCGGCCGCTTCTCATCTCCCCCCGGAAAGATGAGCAGTCGAGCCTGGGCGATCGGCCTGTCATCCTCGCTGCGAACGTGAACCTGCAGGCGTGCTTCAGGAACAAGCTGTAGTTCGATGGGTTGGGACGAGCTACTGACCGTTACCTCTCGTGTAGCATAGCCGCTCGCTCCAACGCGTACGTATAGCGGCATGGGGAGCGGGGAATCGAGGCATGCCCGGCCATCGTCGGAGACGACGTCGACCCTTGGTCCTTTTGATCGCGTGACCGTGGATGCGCCGCTCTCGGAGCGGCCGATCTCAAGATGAAAGCGAGCCACCGGCCGCTCGGCGACGTCGCGGACGGAGACGCAGATTTTGGGCTGCCGTTCCAACCGCAACGGCGTGGATAGAATCTCTGGAAGTGTTCCGCTACGAGTAAGCGGGAGAAAACTCGGAGCCTTGACGGTCAGCGTCGTCATTCCGGCGCTCAGCAGGCCGCGCAGGGTTACGGTGCCGTCCGAACCGCTCCTGACGGAGATTGGCGCGCCGCCGCCGGGCTGAATGTCCACGCGGGCCTCAGCCACGCCCTTTCCATCCGGATCAACGACGATCCCGCGTATTTCTCCCACGGAGTGCGAAGGCTCGTAAATCGCCAACCGTTGAAGCTCGAAGGCGAGTACGCCACGCCTCGCGAATGCCACACCTACAGTCAGCCACCCTCGCGGATCAGGTGGCGTGTTCACCGAGATCGTTCGAAGCCATCTGCCTTCGTCGTCAAAGACATCGATCTTTGAATTGAAACCGTACCGAATGGCGAAGCTCTCGCCGCGCACGAGCAACTGCGTCGCATAGTGAATCAGCTTGGCTTCGATGCAACAGGTCTGCGGATTCGAGCGCACCTCCGCTTCCGCCTTCTCACGTGCCACGTCAAGCGACTCCAGAGAAGGAAGGGCCAGCGCCATTTCCCAACGTAGCGTCGTTTCAGAGCCCCCATACCGGCGCACCAGGTTGCGGTGCGCATGTGCCGCGATGAGGTCACCGTTGCCGCCTGTGGCAATGACCCAGGTGTTTGCGAAGTGCTCCAGTGCGGCAGCCTGTGACGAGAGACGTCCGCCGAACCGCTGAAGGACCTTACCGGCTGGGGAAATGACTGCGAATGCATACGTCGAATGCCAAGGTGTATTGATGACCAGTGACCGGTCGGGACGAGCGGCCAGTCCACCGATCCTGTCGCCGGCAGTGAACGGGCCACGCCAGACACCATGGTCGAAGAGTTGAATTGATGCGCGGTCACGATCGACGAGCCATACCGTGTCGCGGTCGACAGCGGCGATTCCCAGAGAGCCGACTTCAACTGCTCTCAGACCGGCCGGCAACGGCCATTCGTGCTCGAGGGCAGCGGTTGTTCCTGAGTACCGCGCCAGACGGCCGGATGCGGAAACAAGCCAGATCGTACCGCCAACAGATGAAACACGGATCTCGCCGGCGTGAGCCGGCGAGATGGGCGTTTCGAATCGGGAGATTGTTCGGGAGTCGGTGAGTAATGATGCAACTTCGTACTCCATAGCGCCCGCGGCCGGAACCATGAACGCGAGGAGAGTGAACAACGCTACGAGGGAAGCGACAGACCTGCGCGTAGTCGCTCTTCGTAAACTCATGCATGGCATTGACAGGACTCCCGCACACGCGCGGTACTTACCCGAAATCAGGGTAGAACTCTTCGCCGCCGGCGCCGCCGGCGCCGCCGGAACTGCACGTCTTGGTCGTTGTCGTGAAAGTCGTGCAGCCGGAACCGCAACTGGTGGTGGACTTGCACTCCACTTGGTTCGCTGTGGCGCTGCACGTGTCGCCGCTACACGATATGGAGCCCGCTGAACACGTCGTGCTGCAGGTGGTACTCGAGTAGGCCGCCGGTACTGCGATGAGCAGAACGATCCCGATCACGAAGATGGGGGTACGTATTTTTACGATGTTCCTCCTTTGAGCCCGCGTTACTTGATCTTAACTCCAGAATACTATTCTTCCGTAAGGTTCACGTCAATACATATACCGTCTCTGTTTACCGTCTTGACCGGACGTAGGAGAGGCGCGACAATATTTTCGTGCTGGCAGGGCAGAGGGCTTGAATCGCGCGTAGCCGAGCTGGAGAAGCATCTCAGTGGGGCTCTTGGTCGAATCGCTGCACTCGAAGCGGAGAACGCGAAGCTCCGCGTTAACCTGAAGCGTGAGTCATGGGGGCAGGCCTTTCGCGCAATCCCATGAATACGAATAACACAGCGGTCATCGCCAGTCCGGTTTGGTTGCGCAAGTTGTTATCAGTCAAGTAGTTATCAGCATCTGAAATCGAAGGCCTGGCCCCCCTGCTTCTTGCACCCCCAATAGGTGACGAACCCCTGCCGCCTCCGCTAACCGTCGGCTAACCGACTGCTCAACCCTCCACTACGATCCATCATCCGCTACTCCTTGATCGAACTCCATTTGCGCGTTTTCGGGGTCATCGCGAAGATGACGCATCCATGCGCGCACGGCCGGCACACCGCCAACGACGAACATCGACTCGACCTTCTCGCCGCCACGGTAGGGCCACCCCGGGTAACCGCCGTTGGTAATGTAGGCGTCGATGACCTCGAGCATTGCCGGATCGGCGCGGAAGAAATGGCGTTCGCACCAGACGGCGAGCGACTCGTTAAGCGCTTTGCCGGCGAGCCATCGATCGGGATGGTCATGGCCGAGGGCGGGGCGGCCGGCCGGATCGAGGCCGGTGGCGACGGCGGCATGAAAGTGCTCGTGGACGAGGACCGACAACGAGAATCGCAGTGCGAGATCGTGCGCGTCGTCCTGGTCGCGACCCATTGCAACCAGCTTCTCTTCGAATCGCTGGATGGCTGCGCCGCAAAGGAGGACTTTGCCCTGCTCCGGGAGTGTCGTCGCGGCGGGCCAGCCACGCTTGACCAGTGATTGCGTAAGTTGCGACTGCGATCCAACCGCCCAGGCGGGAAGGTAGATGCCGTGAGTCGCGGTCGCCTCGCGGACGATCCCGGCGATCTTCGTCTGGCCGCCCTTCGTGACAATCTCGAGAAGCATCGGTGCGAGCCTCTCGACGCAGCGCACGTAGCTCTCGATGGGCATCTCGAAATCGGCATGCGGCACTTTCTCCCATCCGTCGTCGCTAGTGCCAGTGATGCGGAAATCGACCTCGGGCGCCACGCGTGAAAGCCATTCGAGCGCAGCCATGGGGACGCGATATCCGATCTCGATCATCTTGCCGCGCCGCTTCGCTCTCGCGATCCTCCCGTAGTCGAGCCAGTGCCGGATCAGATCCGAAAGGTAATCGCGAAACGACGCGTGGTTGCGCATCGAATGCGTTGCGAGGCTGTGGAAAAACTCAAAAATGCGATAGCGATCGGCGAGCCTTGGGAGGTCGGACGCGAGTACAGCAGCCGCGGCAGCCTCCTTCTTGTGATTGGTGAAGGACCGGAGATCCTCCAGGAACTGCGGCGTTGCTACGTCGCTGACGGCGGCACGCTCCTCGGGCGCCGCGACGGCGAGAGTCTTTTCGATGATCGAAGCCGCGTCCCACAGCGAAGCTTCCGCGATTACCTGCTCAAGAGATTTACGCGCGCCCTTCAGGATGTCCTTTCCGGCTAGGTGGTCCTTCACCGGTCCGGCGAAAACCGACTCGGTCATGTGGACGACGTGGTCATAGTCGGCCCGCGCCTCATCGCTGAGAACATCGAAGAACGCCGCACGCGGATTCCATTCGGTGTGCTCGCTAACGAGTTTTCCGACATGAAACGCAAGTGCCAGCGCTTGCAGGATCGCGATCACGTATTCCGAGGGATCGTCATCCGCCGCGGCTCCATCCACGGTCAACTGCGTGCGTATAGTACGGACGATGTGCTCGTCGACGAGGAATGTGATCGGTGGAAAGTATCGCACGCTGACGAGGTTCTCGAGAAACGGGACGATCTCCCTCATCCGATCCTGCAGGAAGCGGATCCACGCCGGGTCCGACTCGACAGTATCGATGATCGGAAAGGCTGCTTCGAGCCGCTGAAGAGGTGCGGCCGGGATCGCCGCGGTCACGGTTTTCTGTACGTTGAGCGTCGTGAGATCGAGCCGGTCGAAATGTAAATCGCTCAGTTCATTCGGCGGCTGCGGCATCGGCTCGCTCCAGTACAACGGTCGAATGAAATCCACAGCTCGCTGTGGTGAAATCTCTCTCGCCAGCTTCCACTCGTTCGCTACCTCGGTGGATTCCGACGCGGCCTGCGACCAGTAGAGCTGGAAAAGGTCGTAACCAGCAATACTCTGACGGAGGACCGGCCGCCACTTCTGGCCGCTCACGAGATCGTCTTTATCAATGAAGAGCTGGACGCCGAGCGCGCGGTACGCTGCCTTGCAGGCTCGCACGATGGCCTCATCCCTGTGCGAATACGATGCGAAAACCCGCGAGATCATCTCGACTGTGCGCCGCTCGATGTGCGCGTCGCCCCCTTCGACGGTTATCGAGACCGGCACCCGCGCTACGAGGAGGCCGCTGGCGGCTACGTCGATGAACCCGCTGCAGGGTTCCGGCACCTGTTCCGATCCGGCATAGTGAATCCGGAACGAAGCTTCCTCGAGCGAGCCGAGCCAGGCGATCTGCCGCTGCGGTGGTGTCACGCCGATGAGGTGGATACGCGGCGTAACCTCCAGTCGAGTGCCGATTGGAATTCGTTGATTCGATTCCGCGTCCGTTTTTCGCGGACGCGCTCCGAATTCGTCTACTGCCTGATCGAGGAGCGCTAGAGCTTCATTCGTCTCCGATTCCAGATGCAGATATACACGCAAAAGGTAGTCGTGCGTACGTGCGACGCGTCCCGGATATCCGACCGTGAATTGCACCCGCTCGCGATCCGACACGTCGGCTGCGATGTGCTCTGCCTCGCGCGTCGCCGACGCGAGATACTCATCGGCACGTGCGGCATCAGAGGCGCGAGTCTCGGAAAGCGTCTTCGTCGCTGCGCGGAGATCCGCGCGGCTCACAACGGGCTGATATGTTCCTCCGACACCGCGGACGACGTCCAGCGCGAATGCTTTGCCCTCTGCCGTGGGATCGATTAGCAGCATCGAGAGAGCGATGTTGCGCTCGAGACATCGACGGGCCGCCGCCATCGCCGCAACGCGATCCGACTGCCCGTCAGAGATGAGCATCAGGTGCGTCAGGCCGCGACTTGTATGCCGAACCTGATGGTCGGCTGCGGCGTTCAGCGCAGCCGCAATATCAGTTCCATCCTCGGGCCGTAGTACGTTCAGCGCGCGATCAATCGCCTGCAGATCGCCGACCGGACCGTCGTAAATCAGCGCCACTTGTTCTGTGAAGGCAAAGATCGTCAGCCGCATCACGGGATCGGTTTGCTGCAACTCCCGCACTTCCTCCCGCAGAACCTCTCGCGCCGCGTCAAGCTTGATCTCTGCATCGGACACACGCGTCCGACGCGTGGGCGCCTCACTTGTCTGCTCGAACGGATCGCCCATCGAGCCCGAGTGATCAAGAAGGACAATCCACATACTTAGGAGTGACACCAAACGGCATTTCCCTACCCTCTACCGCGCTCATCGCATCGGCGCGCCCGCCAGCTCAATTCAGGAGTTCTTCTCCGCGGCCCGCCCGTAATCGGTCGTCATGGTGCTGGCTGACGAGAGTGCGTACTCAATAGTACTCAATACGTACTTCCAACAAGGTTTTTCTGCGGTTTCGGCAGCTTTGGGGGTATAGTATTCTCAGTAATTTATAGTAATTTATTGAATCTAAAAGAGTACGCAAAGGTTCAACTCCCGCCGCCTCCCGCTAAAGACGGGCAACTGGCTGCGTTGCGGTGGTGCTTCTGCGGAACGGTGTCTTCGTCGAGCGCTTTCTGGCCGGTGATTCAGCCTTCCATCTCCGTCGCACCGCTTCTTCGAGCCTGTCCTGCCGAGCTTTAACCCACGGCGAGTAGCTCTGTTGCGTGACCTTGATTGACCGATTCCCGAGGAGCTCCGCAACCGTTTCCAGAGGAACGTCATGCAGCAGGAGATCAACGGCGAAAGTGTCGCGGAAGCGGTGGGCGTGTCCGCCTTCGACGTTTGCGATTTCGAAGATACGGGCGAGCGTTCGCTTCCAACTCTTGACCGCGGTCTCGAGTTTGCCGGTGCCCGTCCAGAAGAAATACTCGCGGTTCGGAAACGTGTCCGCCGCCGCGCGTAGGGCGCGAGCCACGACTGGCGGTAGCGGCACGTAGACCGGAACGCGAGTTTTGTGTTGCATGTGGAGGAAGAGCCGGCCGTCTGCGGTGACACGATCCTTGCGGAGCGAGGTCGTGTCCGAAATGCGGAGGCCGGAGTAGCGGAGAAGGTAAAGGTAAGCGAGAACGCGAGTCGGGTTTTGGCGGCGGTAGGAGCCGCTGATGCGGAAGCTTTTCGCCGCCGCGAGCGTCCGATCGACTTCCTCATTCGTGAAGGGCAGCGTTGGCGGCGTGTCGGCCTTCGGGGCCTTGATCGCGAGGGTCGGATTCTCCGCCATCCATTTGGCCGTATGACAGAAGCGGAAGAACGAGCGCAGACGCTCGAATTTCTTGAGGGCGGTGAGAGGCGCGAACTGCCAGGTACTGCGGTACTCGATGAGCGCCTTCACGTCGAGCTCCGAGAGGTAGCGGTAGCCTTGGTCATTGCACCAGGCGAGGAGCGAGTCTCGAAACAGAACGCGATAGAGGCGGACCGTCGAGAGACGGAGGCGGGACTGGACGTCCGTCAGGTAAAGCTCGACCGCATCGGCGATGAGCATAGGCTTCGCAGTGGTCCCGCCAACCTTGCCCGTACGGTTCGACTCGCGGACGTATCTCTTCCGCTGCATCCCAGGAGGTCAGGTTGAGCGACCTTCGGGAGACGTCCTCGAGGCCGAGCGTGCCTTCAATCCAGATCGGACACTGCCAGCGGCGGTAGCGCCGCGAGTGATGGGGGCTCGCCTTCAGGTGACGCCGGAAAATCATGCACATGTCTCATCCCGATTCTCCGTCGAAGGGTACGTATTGAGGACGTGGGCGATTTCCCGATTTCTAAACTATTGCAACAATTGCAGTTTAGGTTGGCGGGGCCGACGGGACTCGAACCCGCGACCTCCGGCGTGACAGGCCGGCGTTCTAACCAACTGAACTACGACCCCGCGTTGGCCTCTCGCTAACCTTCCCCTGGTGGGCGGCATTCCCGAGAGGCGCGCATCCTACGGGGAGGGGGGTGGGGTGTCAAGGAAATGGAGAGGACGTTCGAAGCGGTGCGGGGGGGCGTCAAAGGTGGCAGATCGGATGAGGGAGTCGTCCTATCCAAATGAGAGCTCGGACCCAGGCGGGCAATAGTACGTGCCGGCTATCTATCGTATCCGTGGCTCCGACGTTGGGATGGATGACGCTGGAGCGTTCGCGAGGATGGTCTGGAGCGTCGCGGGGGACACGATAGGAGCTCCTCGGATGACCGTGAGCGTTTCGGAGAAGACGAGGGACGATTGTTCGGAGAAGCCCGGCTCGGCCCGTGATGACCAAAGACCATCACGAGCGAAGCTCCCGGCATTCGGAGCGGGAGCGGGAAGCATCGCGGGGAAGGCTCGGAGCAGCGATGGCATGACCCGTGACCATTGCGATGAAGAGTCGGAGTGACACCGAGGATAACCCGCGACCATTTGCGATGAAGAGTCGGAGTGATCCGAGGATAACCCGCGACCATTGCGAGGAAGAACTCGGAGTGATCCGAGGATAACGCTGGGGTATTGCGAGGAAGACTCGGAGCTATCCGAGGATGACCGTGGGGTATTGTGAGGAAGACTCGGTCGCTATCCGAGGATAACCCAAGGGTATTGCGAGGAAGGCTCGGAGCTATCCGAGGATGACCTTAGAGGATTGCCAGCAAGACTCGGGCGCTATCCGAGGATAACCCGAGGGTATTGCGAGGAAGACTCGGTAGTTATCCGAGGATAACCACGGGGTATTGCGAGGATCACTTGGAGTTATCCTCGGATAACGACTGTCCTTCAGGGAGGACACGCTTCCACTCGGTTCAGATGCTTCTGTCATGAAAAGAGGATGGTCGTTAGCTCAGAATCGGGGTGTCGCACGACCAGTTGGGCAGCAAGCTGGCGCCGGCCAACCTCGGCGCACCCGCATCCTTCCCCGAAAGCACCGGCTCCTTGATCGGCCACTCGATCCCGATCTCCGGATCGTTCCAGAGGATGGCGCGGTCGGCGGCGGGGTCGTAGAGGGTCGTGCACTTGTAGACCAGGTCCGAGCCGTCTTCAAGGGAGCAGAAGCCGTGGGCGAAGCCGGGGGGGATCCAGAGCATCAGTTTGTTGGCGTCGCTGAGCTCCAGGCCGAACCAGCGGGCGAAGGTGGGGGAGTGGCGGCGGATGTCGACGGCGACGTCGAAGATGGAGCCGCGGGTGCACCGGACCAGCTTTCCCTGGGCGTTTGGTTCCTGGTAGTGCAGGCCGCGGAGGACGCCGCGGGCAGAGCGGGAGTGGTTGTCCTGGACGAACTCGTCGGGGATTCCGGCCTCGCGGAAGGCGTCGCGGCGGTAGGTTTCCATGAAGAAACCGCGTTCGTCGCCGAAGACTTTGGGCTCGATCTGGAGGACCCCGGGCAGGGTGGTTTCTCGCACGTTCAAGGAACGCGGATGATACGACAGCTCGTTTGCTGTATTGTTACATCGTGCGCGCGCACTTTGCCTTCACTTCAAACGCCGTCGAAAGCCATTCAGCGGATGCTTTACGCGTCGTTGTCGTCAGCAGTGCGCCTCTGGTGCGCTCGGGTCTTCGGACCATCCTCGGCGCGTTCGATGACCTCGATGTCACCGAAGCCGATCCGACTCGCCTCCGGGTTCTGAACGCGGATGTGATGATCTGCGACGGCACCGTGCCGGAGGTCGACGTTCCGGCGCTCGTGCTGGTGTGCGATGCCAGCGGCGCCGCGGATGCCCTGGCGTCCGGCGCGCGCGGCGTTCTCGCGCGTACGGCTGCGCCGCGCCGCATGCACGCGGCCCTGCATGCCGTCGCCGAAGCGGAGATCGTGATCGACGACGTTTTCGCGGATGAGCTGCTGCGGCATCCCCGTGCCGAGGTGGAGATGATCGAGCCGCTTACCGCGCGTGAGCGGGAAGTGTTGCGGCTGCTGGCATCCGGTCAGACGAACAAAGAGATCGCGCAGCGTCTCGGCGTGACCGACCACACCATCAAGTTCCACGTGAACGGCATCCTCGGCAAGCTCGGCGCGGCAACGCGTACCGAGGCTGTCGTCGAAGCGGCACGTCGCGGCATCATCGCGGTTTAGCGCCCTATGACGGAACCGACGCCTGACTCTGACGCCAGCAAAGCGCGGCAGGAGTGGCAGTTGGCCGGCATCATTTTCTTCGCGCTGATCGCCATCGCCGTTCTCTACGCGGCGTACTTCATCCTCGAGCCGTTCCTTGCGCCGATCATGCTCGGTGCGGTGCTGGTCACCGTCACGTTCCCCGTCTTCAAGTGGGTCCGCGGTAAGTTGAACGGCGGAGCGAACAAGGCGGCGGCGGTGATGCTCTTCCTGATCACCTTCACCATTCTGCTGCCGGCGTTTCTGATCATCGTCCTGCTCGTGCAGGAGGCGAACGTCGTGGCGAAGCATCTGCAATCCGGCGACATGGTGCGGGCGGTGCAGCGGCTCGACATCAGCAACCGGATGCCGTGGGTGAAGCGCATCGCTCCGAGCTTCGATCCCGCGGCGATTAACCCGGCGCACGTCATTCTGCCGGTGATTCAAAGGGCTCCGGCCTGGATCGCGGAGCATGGTGCGTCCGTCATCGGCGGTATCGCAGGGATGGCCATCGGCCTGTTTCTCATCCTCCTCTCCGCCTACTTCTTCTATGTTGAAGGGGAGACGATCGTGCAGGAGGCGATGACGCTGTCGCCGCTGCCGGCGCGCTACAACCAGCAGTTCGAGGAGAACTTCAAAGGGGTGATCGACGCGACGTTCCGCGGGCAGGTCATCACGTCGTTGACGCAGGGACTCTTCATCGGCATCGGCCTGGCCATCGCCGGGATTCCGGGCGCGATCCTATGGGGCGCTGTCGCCACCGTATTCTCGCTCCTGCCGGTGGTCGGCTCGGCGGCGGTGTGGGTTCCGGCCGCGCTCTACCTTTACATCGCTGCGTCGATCGGTGACCGCAGCTACTTCGGGGCGATCTTCCTGACGGTGTGGGGCGTCGTCGTCGTGCCGATCGTCGAGCACGTGGTCAGGCCGTGGGCGATGAAGGGAAAGATGCAATTGCCCGCCATTCCGCTGCTGGTCTCGGTCCTCGGCGGGATGGAGGCCTTCGGTTTCGTCGGCCTCGTGATCGGGCCGCTGGTCTTTTCGCTCCTGATGTCGATCATCGATATCTACAAACGTTCGTTCAGTATCCCGCCCAGCGAAGGGGATTTGGCGTAGAGCTTGAGCTCGTATGGTGTAGGGCAGCCGCCTCGGCGGCCATCCTCGCGCGTCGTGGAACCAGGCCGCCGAGGGCGGCGGCTCTACACGCGGGCGGATCATCAAACCCCTTCCTAACCTTTTGCTAACCCGTTCGTCTCAACGTCAGCCGTACAATCGAGACGTTAGAACGATGACTGCATTCCGCACTTGCGCCTCCCTTTCACTTGCCCTCGCTGCAGCTTCGTGTTTTTCGGGTTATCGCACCGAGGCTGATCGCAATACTCTGCGGGTGCGGCGCGGAACGTTCACCAGCAACATCGTCATGACTGGTGAGATTCGCGCAGCACGCGGAGAGGAGTTGGCTGTGCCGCATCTGCCGCAGTGGCAGACGACGATCAAGTGGATTGCTGCCGACGGCGCGGAGACGAAGAAGGGCGAGCGTGTGGTGGAGCTCGACAACTCCACGTTCTCGACCAGCCTTGATGCGAAACGGCAGGCGGTGTCGGAGGCGCAGCAGCAACTGCAGCAGAAGGACGCCGAGTGGAAAGCCGACACACTGGACAAACAGCTCGACGTGGAGCGCAAGCGCGCGGATTACGACAAGACCAAGCTCGATGCCGATGTGCCGCGTGAGATCGTCTCGGCGCGCGATTACAACGACCGGCAGATCAAGTTCAAACGTGCTGGGGTGGAGTTTGCCAAGGCCGTCGACGTGCTGAAATCGCAACGGACTTCGGTCAAATCGGATCGCGACAACCTTCTGCTCGCGTTGCAGAAAGCGCAACGTGAGCTGTCCATCGCTGATCGGGCCATCGAGGAGCTGATTCTCCGCGCGCCTCGGGATGGCATCGTCGTGATCCGCGATCACCCCTGGGAAGGGCGGCGGCTACAAGAGGGTGACGGTGTCTTCATCGGCCTCGCGCTCGCCCAGTTCCCGGACATGTCGTCGTTGCAGATCGAAGCCGATCTTGCCGACGTCGATGACGGACGCATCGGTGCCGGGATGCCGGCCACGATCGTCCTCGACGCCTATCCGAACATGTCTTTCCCGGGGCGCGTAGCGTCGATCTCCGCAGTGGCGCAGGAGAGTAACCGAACCTCGCTGCGACGCTCCTTCCGCGTCATCATCTCTCTCGACGGGCTCGATGCCGCGCGGATGCGTCCGGGGCTCTCAGCGCGCGTCGTAGTCCACGCCGTGAAGCAGGAGAACGCGCTGCTGGTGCCTCGCGCGTCGATCGATTTCGCAGGCGGGAAGCCGCGCGTCCGCCTCGGTAGCGGCAATGTTACCGAGGTCGTCCTCAGCGCGTGCAATGCGCAAGAGTGTGTCGTGAAAAGCGGGTTGAATGAGGGGGCCACGCTGGGGCGCGTGGTCGCGAGTTTGGGAAAGACAGAAGTAATTCCGATGACGAGCGCGGTGAGAGCCTGTCATTCCGAGCCCGCCGGAGCCGCGTTTCGGATCGCTGGCAATCACGCAGAAGAGGTTGCGCGGCGCAGGACGGCGAGGAATCTCCAGCCGATAGCCGTTGCCGCCGCCCGTCCCCGATTTCAGGGAGGGGATTCCTCGCCGCGCTTCGCCCCGAAGGTTGACTCGAGCGAGCATGAGCGAGTGGGATCGGGGCTCCGCCGGCTCGGAATGACAGGTTATGGGCATGCGTAAATCCTTCTTAGCCGTAGGCATTGCCATCGCTGCTGTTCTCGTTGGTGCGGGGTGGACACGGAACAAGCTCGCTGCTGACAGGCAGGGTGACTGGGTTCGAGTCTCTCGCGGCGATCTCGTCACGGGAATCGACGTTACCGGTACCCTTTCGGCTGTCGACTCAGGGAGTTTCGGTCCCCCGCAGATCAACGATGTCTGGGACTTCAAGATCTCGATGATCGCGCCCGAGGGGAGCGATGTGAAGAAGGGGCAGCCGGTCCTCGGATTCGACACGATGGAACTGCAGAAACGGCTCGACGAAAAGAGTGCGGAGAGCGAGCAGGCGCGCAAGGAGATCGAGAAGAGCCGTGCCGATCTTGCGCTGCGGCGCGAAGACGAGAAGCTCAAGCTCGCCGACGCCGAGGGGCGGCTGCGGAAGGCGCAACTGAAACTGGAAGGGCCGGCTGACATCGTCAGCATCAAAGATCGCAAGCAGATCGAGCTCGACTTCCAGCTTGCCAAACAGGAGACGGAGTCGACCCGTCAGCGCATCGCGGCGTTCGAGCGCGCGGGGGCGGCGCAGATCGCGCTGCTGACGAGCAAACAACAGACCGCGGCTTCGATCGTCACCAGTGCGCAAAACGCCATCCAGGCCATGACCATCCTCGCGCCGCGGAACGGAACCATCGTCTATGTGACGAACTGGCGCGGCGACAAGAAGAAGGCCGGCGACACTTGCTGGAGGATGGAGCGTGTCATCGAGATTCCGGACCTCTCCCACATGATGGCGAAGGGGGAAGTCGATGAGGCCGACGCCGGCAAGGTTGCGGCCGGCCAGCGGGTGCTCTTCAAACTCGACGCGCATCCCGACGAGGAGTTCGCCGGTACGATTCACGAGGCGTCGCGCACGGTCGGGCAGCAGCAGGGGACGAGGGATCCGATCAAGGTCCTCAAGGTCAGCATCGTCCTCGACCGTACTGACCCCGCCAAGATGCGTCCGGGCATGCGCTTTCACGGAACGGTGGAGCTGGGCCGTGCCAAAAACGCGGTGCTGATTCCGCGCAATGCGGTCTTCGTCACAAACAGCGGGCCGGTGGCGTACCGCAGAGGACCGTTCTCCGTGACGGCCGTACCGCTGAAGCTGGGCCGCGAGAATGAGAAATCGGTCGAAGTGTTGAGCGGCATCTCCGCCAGTGACCGCATTCTCGTACCGAAGAGCGCCGACAAGGAACAGACGAAATCGTGAAACGCGCGCTCCTTCCGCTGTTCGCGTTGCTTCTCGCCTCGGCATGCCGGCAGGGGAGTGATATTCCGACGTTCCGCGTCGAGGCTGTGCGCTTTGCGCGGCGTGTCACTGCCGAGGGGAACCTCAAGTCGACGAAGGCAACGCCGCTTTCGGCGCCGCACGACGCGCCGGGGCAGCTCAAGATCGCCTGGCTCGTGCCGGATGGCTCGTTGCTGAAGAAGGACGATGTGGTCGTCCGCTTCGATCCCACTGACTTCGAGACGCAACGCCAGGCTGGCCAGGAGGATCACGACGCGGCCGGCAACAAGATGACGAAGACCAATAGTGAATCGGTGACGACGAAGACGAATCTTCGCCGCGACGCACACCAGGCCGGCGATGAGCTGTTGGCGGCGAGGGAATTCAAATTCGACGACGCCGAGATTTTCTCGCGTTATCAGCGCGTCGAGTCGCAGATCGACGAGACGCTGGCCGGCCACAAGAAGGAGCATGCTGAGGGCGTCCTGGTGGTGCGCGACAAGCTCTCCAGCGCCGACCGTGATCTGGTCTCGATCGAGCAGCGCAAAGCCGATCTCAAGATCCGCAACGCCGAGCAGGGGTTGCATGCGCTGGAGATGCGTGCGCCGTACGACGGCATCCTGGTGCTGCAGCGCGACTGGCGCGGCGACATCATGCGCATCGGCGATACGGTCTGGCCGGGCAGCCCGATCGGTGAGATTCCTGACCTGAAGTCGATGAAAGCCGAGGTCTTCGTGCTCGAGGCTGATGCGGCGGGTCTGGCGGTGGGGGAGAAGGCGACGTTGTCGATCGAAGGGAAGCCCGGTTCGGTCATTACGGGAAAGATCTCGCAGGTAGACAAGCTGGCCCGGCCGCGCTTCCCGCGCGTGCCGGTGCAGTATTTCGGCGCGACCATCACGCTCGATCACACCGATCCGTCGTTGATGAAACCGGGTGCGCGCGTCCGCGCCTTGCTCGACGTCGAGAGCCGCGAAGGCGCCTTCTCCATCCCGCGCCAGGCCATCTTCGAAAAACAGGGGAAGAAGCTCGTCTACCGCAAGCATGGAAGCACGTTCGACCCGGTGCCGGTCGAGATCGGTTCGTCATCCGCCGGCCGTGTGGTGGTGACGAAGGGCCTTGCGAAGGGCGACGAGATCGCGTTGAGAGATCCGACGGAGGAGAAGGATGGTGGCTGACACATGACCACCTCAGAAACCTTCACCACCGCCCTCCAGAATCTGGCCACGCACAAGCTGCGGACGGCGTTGACGATGCTTGGGATGATCTTTGGCGTCGGCGCAGTGATCGCGATGCTGTCGATCGGCGCAGGGGGAGAGAAGAAGGCGCTCGAGGCGATCGGACGGCTTGGCCTGCGCAATGTCATCGTCCGCGCGAAGACCGTCAAGCCGGAAGAGCGGGCGGAGCTGCGCAAGAAATCGCTCGGCGTGTCGCTGCGTGACGGTGAAGCGATCAGCGAGGCCGTTCCGCGCGTGGAGATGGTGTTGCCGCGCGTGGAGGTGAAGCCGTACAAGATCATCGCCCCCGGCGCGAAGACGAAGGCCAAAGTCTTCGGCATTTCCTGGCGCTACCCGCGCGTGGCCACTGTCTCGCTGGCCGAAGGGCGCATGTTCGACATTCGCGACGAGCAGGAGTATGCGCAGGTCTGCGTCATCGGCCAGGAAGTGCGGCGCAGTCTGTTCGGATACGGTCCCGCTATCGGCAAGCATCTCAAGGTCAACGATGTCTGGCTCGAGGTGATCGGCCTCTTCGCCGGCGAAGAGCCTGGGACGGCGTCATCGAAGGATGTGCCGGTGGCGTCGAACGCTCAGGAGATATGGATCCCGGTGTCGACGGCGATGCGGAAATTCGACCGCGATCCGCTCGACGCGCCGGTCGACGAGCTGCTCGTCGAGTTGAAAGAGGGCGTCTCCACGCGCGATGCGGCGACGCTGATCCGGCCGCTCCTGGACCGGCTGCATGGCGGCGCGGACGACTACGAGATCGTCGTTCCGGAAGCGCTGCTCGAGCAGAGCAGGCAGACGCAGAGAATTTTCTCGATCGTGATGGGCTCGATCGCCGGCATCTCGCTGCTGGTCGGCGGCATCGGCATCATGAACATCATGCTGGCCTCGGTGCTGGAACGGACTCGCGAGATCGGCATCCGCCGCGCCATCGGCGCGCGCAAGCAGGACATCAAAGCGCAGTTCGTCATCGAGTCGTTCACGATCAGTCTGATCGGCGGGATCTCCGGCATCATCATTGGCATCGTCCTGGCGCGGCTGGTCGCGGCGTATGCAGGTTGGCCGACGGTGATCACCGTCAGCTCGCTGCTGCTCTCCTGCGGCGTCTCGATCACGGTGGGACTGGTGTCTGGAATCTATCCGGCGGCGAGGGCGTCTGAGCTGAATCCGATCGAAGCGCTGCGGTACGAGTAGAAGCTTGCAAACTTGCGACTCGGGTTTGGACGTTTCCCGGCGGCACCCCAACGGGGTGCGTGAGGGTAGCCGGTGGCCACGCCGGAGGCGTTGCCACCGGTTTGCTTATGTTAGGAAATGCACCCCGGCAGGGGTGCGTGAAGTCAGGCATGTGCCAAGGGTCGAGACATTGAACCAGTTCATGCGATGTTGATGTAGAACGCCATCGAATTCGGCGAGCGCTTCACGCACCCCTGCCGGGGTGCCGTTGCATACGATTACGAACCGGTGGCAACGCCTCCGGCGTGGCCACCGGCTACCTTCACGCACGCCTTCAGCGTGCATGTGCTGCCGCCTGAAACGTCCAAACTCGAGACGCAAGATTGAGATCTTGCGATGGAAGCTTCAAATCTTGCCGAGCAAGCTTGAAATCAAGCGGAGTAGCTTTTAAACCTTGCCGCGCAAGCTTGAAACCTTGCGGAGTAAGGTTTCAACGTTACCGCGCAAGCTTGAAACCTTGCCGGGTAAGGTTTCAACGTTACCGCGCAAGCTTGAAACCTTGCGGAGTAAGGTTTAAACGTTACCGCGCAAGCTTGAAACCTTGCGGAGCAAGTTTTAAACCTTACCGCGCAAGCTTGAAATCATGCGGAGCAAGGTTTAAACCTTACCGTGCAAGCTTGAAATCAAGCGCCGATTGAAAAAACACTGTCAGTGTCACAAAAACAGGACACTCGCATCGATCGTCCGGTTCCTTACGACGACTGTGAGCGCTTGGCCGCTGAGCCCAACGTACGGCGGCCGCTGAGCAGCGAACTGGCGGATCCGAGGACGGGCATGAGGAATGTGAACCAGATTGGCTCCTTCCTCTTCTCGATGGCCTGCTGAACCGTGAGCCCGGGCGCGCGGTCCGGGGTCGGGCTTGTTCAGTTGCATGATGGCGTTGACCGTTCCCAGCACGAAACACAACGCCGCGAACACGATCAAGGCTGTTTGGGATCGGGATATCTTCGCGCACAGCCAGCCCGCGATGACCGCGCCGAGAAGAGCGGCCAGCACGGAGTAGATGTTGAGAAGAGCGGTACCGGCAAACACTCCCGGCCTGAGGACTCCGTCGATGCCAAGCGCGAACCAGATCCCCATGCTGAACGCCAGCACAAACAGCGCCATGAGAACGAATGCCACGATGACTCCCACAGTTGCCCGGACCATGGTCTGCCTCCGATACGCCGCGACGTTTGGATGTAGAGCATATCTGGAGTCAACGCGAAAACACTGGCCCCAAAATGCCGTAACTAACTTCTCAAACGCGCGGGCGTCCAAGCTGTGGAGGAGGAGTCATGAAGATCATCAGTGCCATCAGCATCCTCGCGGCCGCGGCTGTTTCTTTCGCTGCGATTCCCCACCTTCACGCGCTTCCCTATATCGGTTTGCAGATGCCGGAGACGCCGCCCTCTCCTCCAACTCCTCCCACTCCGCCGGCGGTACCGGCGATGGCGTCGATCGACGTCGTGCCGGAACCGCCCGAGCCGCCGGATCCTCCTGCTCCGCCGGAGAGCTGGTACGACGGCGATGACGATAACAAGTACGTCCTTTCCGCCGGCGACATGAATGTCGTCAACGGCAACGGCGACACCGACATCAGCGGCCTTCGCCGCTCGTATGGCCGCCATTTCTTCTGGTTCCGTCACGATGGCCGGGACTACGTCGTCCGTGACGCCGCCACGATCGACGCGTTGGTCGAGCTCTATCGCCCGCAGAGCGAGCTTGGACGTGAGCAGGGAGAGCTGGGACGCAGACAGGGTGATCTCGGCCGTAAGCAGGGAGAGCTGGGACGCCGTCAGGGCGAGCTTGGCCGCGAACAGGGACGCCTCGGTATGCAGCAGGCTCGCCTGGCGATCCGCTTCGACGACGATGACGATCCGGGCATCAAAGCGCGCCGCCGCGAGATCGAGAACCGCCAGCGTGAGCTCTCCCGCAAGCAGGAAGGCCTCGGGCGCGAGCAGGGCGAGTTGAGCCGCGAGCAGGCAAAGTCAGGCGCCGGGCAGTCCAGACTCGGAGACCGTCAGACAGCTCTCAGCCGCGACATCGAGAACAAGTTGAGGCCGATGCTGGAACAGATGATTCGCAAAGGGATCGCAGAGAAGGTGCGGTGATCAGCGTCCTGTAAGAGCCCAAGCTACATTCGTTCATTGCGGGAACCCGCGCGTCCTGAATTCCCTGTCATCCTGTGAGGCTGCCGAATCGACAGTGTAGGGCCGCCGCCCCGGCGGCCAACGGCCGTGAGGCCGTGTGTTTGCTTCGAACTATCGCGCCGCGTGCGGCGCTGGCCGCCGAGGCGGCGGCTCTACACTGCAGCGGAAAACACGCGATTTGTGCACACCCTCTGAGCGTAGCGAAGGGGAAGGGGTAGAGCGGGTGAGGGGCTAACCTCATGGCCTGAGCTGACAGCACGGCCACCATTCATGACGGTGCTACGATAAGAAACCCTTGAACAAGAACGATCTTGTCCACTACCTCATCGAGCGGGGGCTTCTCGAACGTAGCGCCGTCGTCGATGGCGACGTGATGGTGGTGGAGGGAGCGCGGCGGCATCACAACTACTCCCTCATCCGCCGCCACGGCACGGGACTCTTCGTCAAACAGATGCAGCCGGACCAGGCCATGTCCGCGCAGACTCTGCAGAAAGAAGCAGCATGCTACGTGATGATGGAAAACGATCCCGCGGCCGCGGAGATCCACGCGCTCATGCCGCGTTTCCGCGCCTACGATCCCGACCGGCACATCCTGGTCATGGATCTGATCGGCGGCGGTGAGAACCTGAGCGAGCTTCATCGCCGCCTGAACGGCTTCCCGACCGACATCGCCGAGAGCGTCGGAGCGCTGCTGGCGCGGTACCACGAGGTCTCCAGCCGCGAGTTGCTTCCGCGAGCCAATGCCGCCATCTACCAGGGTCAGCCGCCGTGGATCCTCTCCTTCCATCTCGCATCGCACGGGTCGATGCAGAATCTGAGCGCCGCCAACGGGCAGTTCATGACCATCCTGCAGAGCTATCCTGATTTCGGGCAGGCCCTCGACAGCATTCGCAACTCCTGGCGCCGCAATGTGCTCGTCCACGGCGACATGAAGTTCGACAACGTCGTCGTCCGTTCGGCACAGACGCCCGAGCAGTCGATGCACGTCGTCGACTGGGAGCTGGCTGACGTCGGCGACTCGGCATGGGACGTCGCGTCGATCCTGCAGGCCTACCTGACCTGGTGGATCTCGACACTGCAGCAGGTCCCCGGATCCAACGACTCCGCGCAGTATCCGCTGGAGTCGATCCAGCCGGCCATTCGCGCGTTCTGGGAATCGTATGCGTCGTCGCGCAGGCTCAGCGCACGCGATGCCGATGCGGAGCTCGAGCGCGCCGTCAGCTACGCCGGCGCACGGATGCTGCAGACGGTCTACGAGTCGATGGCCTGGTCGCAAGCGATGACGCAGCACGCTGTGTGGCAGGTGCAGGCCTGCATGAACATCCTCAAGGCCCCGCGCTCCGCCGCCACCGATCTCCTCGGATTTTCTGCAGGTGTCCATGCCTGACGCCGATCGCATTCACGACGACCTCCGCCGGCTGCTCCGCGCCGTGGTGATCCGCTCGCCGATGGAATACGAGCTTGCCGGACGGACCCACAACGTCGCTCCGTTCGGAGCAGGGCAGTCGCCAACCTGGAGCGCGTATTCGGTCGGACAGCCACCTCTGGTCATCGATCTGCAAACCCGCATCTACGACGAGGCCTATTGCCGCCCCCTCGGCACGCGCACCGATCCTCCCATGAACGTCATCAGCATCATCGAGCCGCTCTCCACGGCGAATGCCGGGCGCGATCGCTGGGAGAGCGGCTGGTCGCTGACGCAACTGATGCCGGGCGGCTACGCCACGGCGCGCAAAGGGGATCTGTCCCACGTCTTCGCGCACGGCGAATTCGCGGCCGCCAATGGAGGAGCGCCTGCGGCCGGAGGGCTGGTGCACGTCTTCTTCGCGCGCGAGTCGCGCACGCAGCAACCCGGCTTCTATGTCGCCAACGGCGACACGCCGGCGCCCTTCGGTGCCGGCAGCCGGATGACGCGCATCTACTGGCATATCGCGGAGGAAGCCGCCGTGCCGCTGACGCACGCAGTGACGTCGCTCCTCAATCGTCATCAGGTGCCGTTCCGCTTCAAGACGCTTTCGTACAGCGGCGTCTATTCGCGGTCCGACGCGGCGGTGCTCTATTTCTCGGCACGCTACTACCAGATCGTCTCGCGGCTGCTCCCCTCGATCCGCGCCGAGGTCAGGAAGGGTCTGCGTCCGGCCACGCCGCTGCTGACGCGGAGACTGCACGACGGCATCGGACTGGCCGAGGATCCGGCTACGGGCGAAAGCTTCGGCATGAGCCGGAGCAGACTGATCGCACAAGCCATCTGGGATGCCTACGCCCGCGGCATGCAGAGCGAAGAGTCGCGGATGATGGAGCTGGCCATCCAGTTCGAGAGGATTGGACTGTCACTCGAACGGCCGTACCTGCGCGCCGCCAGCGCTGACATCTACGAGGCCGCGGCATGAGCGCGCTTCCTGCGGGCATCCCGGCCGCCGATCCTCGGGAACGTTTTCTCGACGTGGCCTGGTCGATCGGAATGCGACTCTGCCGCGACGCCATCTGGGACGGCAACCGCTGCAACTGGCTCGGCGATTCGATGGAAGCGCACGCCGGCGAGTGGAAGGTCGCGCACAAGTCGTTCGGACCCGACCTCTACTCCGGCACCACCGGCATCGCGCTCTTCCTGGCGCGCCTGCATCGTCTCCGCCCAGACGCCGTACTCGCGCAAACCGCGCGCGGCGCCATCGCGCAAGCCCTCTCGCGCGCGGATGACATCCCTCCGGAGTACCGGCACGCGCTCTATAGCGGGTGGGTCGGCATCGCCCTGACGCTGCTCGATGCATCGCAACTCCTCGAAGACTCGTGGCTGAAACACGAAGCGCTGCGCCTGGTTGATGGCCAGCTCGGTCACGAAATCGATCCGATGTCGCTCGACGTCATCAGCGGCGCCGCCGGCGCGATCGCGGGTCTCTTCGCCATCGACCGCCGCCTCGGCGGTGATCGCTATCTCGACGAAGCCCGCCGCCTCGGTGAACACCTCCTGACGCACGCTCACCGCGACGACGATGCCTGGTCCTGGACGACCATGCCGCCGATGGGTCCACAGGACCATAAGGACCTGGCCGGCTACTCGCACGGCGCCGCCGGGATCGCGCTCTCTCTCCTCGAGCTGTTCATCCGCACGGATGACACTCGGTTCCAGGAAGGCGCCCTCGGCGGCTTCGCCTACGAGCGGAGGCACTTCTCCGTCGAGCAGCAGAACTGGCCCGACTTCCGTTCCTTCTCCTCCCCGAACCCCCAACAACCCGGCTACTCCCTCGCCTGGTGCCACGGCGCCCCCGGCATCGGCCTCTCGCGCCTCCGTGCTTTTGAGCTGACGAAAGACGAAACCTACCGCCGCGAAGCCGAATCCGCCATCGCCGGCACCTACCGCCCTCTGACGATCGGATCGCCGGCAGATGGTTACTCCCTCTGCCACGGCCTCGCAGGCAACGCCGACCTCTTCATCGCCGCCGCCGGCACCCTCGGCGAAGAACGCTACCGCACCGTCGCCGAGTCCGTCGGCGACCGCGGCATCCAATCCGTCCACCTCAACCGCAACCCCTGGCCCTGCGGCGTCCTCTCCGGCGGCGAATCGCCGAACCTCATGCTCGGCACCGCCGGCATCGGCCACTTCTACCTGAGGCTGTACGACTCGAGCGCCGTCCCGTCGGTGTTGCTCGTACAGGGCTGAGGGTTTTTCCAGCGCACTATCAGGCCCAAATAACGATCAGTTTGCGCGATCCGTCACGCTGTCGGGGGTCGCGACCCCAGCTTGGCGCTGCCGCAGCCACATCCACCCGCCTGCCGAAAGGAGCACCAGAACGCCCGAGCAGGAGAGGAAGACGTTTCGCACACCCAACCGCTCGGCGAGGGTGCCGCTGAGGAGCAGGCCGAGAATCTGAGCCACGGAGATCAGGGACATGAAGGTGCTGCTTACGCGGCCGGCCATCGCAGGCGGCGTCTCCTGTTGCGACATCGTCTGCGCCGGCACCAGCACGAGCGCAACGGCACAACCCATCAGGAACGTGCTGATCGAGGCCAGCCAGGCATAGTGGGAAAAGCCGAGGACCGCGGTACCCATGCCGAGAGCAAGGAGACCGTAGAGGACGATGTGCGGCTTCACGCTGCCGCGGCGTCCGCGCATCATCAGCGTCGTACTTGCGATCAGGCCGACGCCGACCATGGCGCTGATCACGCCGAAAAGGAAGGGGCCGGCGTGCAGCTCATCGCGGACGAAGATGGAGATGAGCGGACTGAACGAGCTGAGGACGAACATCGCCACGGCCATCGCCAGAAAGACGAACGACAGCCCGGGATGGGTGAAGATGAACCGGTTTCCTTCGACGAAATCACGCGCCAGGCCGGAGAGTGTCTTGTCGGCGTTCTCGCGAGGCGGGCGATGGATCACGAGCGTGGAAAGCATGAGCGCCGAAAGAAAGAAGCTGGCGGCGTCGAGATAGAACGCCGCTTTTTCACTCAGCCACGCCACCAGCGCTCCCGCAACCAGCGGCGAGGCGATGCGGATGAGGTAGAAGGCCTGGGAGAGCGCAGCGTTCGCGCGCATCAGATCTTCCTTCGGCACCAGTGTGCGGACGGTGATCGACTGCGCGGGGATGAAGAGGCACGACACGACGCTCAAGGCCAGCAATACGCCCGCGATCTGAGGGACACTCGTGCAGAAAAGGAGCAGCAGCGCCAGAAAGCCGCGAATCAGATCGCTGGCGATCATCGTCTGCTTTACGTTGAGGTGATCGACCAGCACCCCGGCCATCGGCCCGATGATTGCCAGCGGAAGGATGTAGGCGATGGTGATGATCGTGACCTGAAAGGCTGTCCCATGCAGCCGGAAGGCGATGAAGCTGATGATGCCGAAGAGCGCCAGGAAGTCGCCGAAGACGCTGATGAACTGCGCAATCCAGAGGGCGCGGAAGCCCGCCAGCCGGAAGATGCTGCCGGGTGCGGCCGCTTGCTGTTCGGAAGTCATACGTCCGTCTACATACCATGAGTGCCCGTAGCGCCGTGTTGTACCATCGCCTCCACTGATGAATCGCCTCGCGGTCGTGCCGCTCCTCCTTTCGATCGCACTTCCGGCAATGGCATGGACGCGGGCCGCGGACCAGCGCATCGCGGCGAAGAGCGCGGATCTGGCCCCTCCCGACATGAGCCTCGTCATCAGGAAGTTTCACGACGAATACGTTCGGGGGGTTGACGAAGCACTGGCCAGCGAGGGGACGGAGATCCATCGCCGGAAGCTGCGCGAGAAAATCGAGGAACACACGCTCACGATCGTGAAGATGATCCGCTCCAACGAGCCGATGAGCGCTGTCGTAGGGCAACTGGGCGTGCTCGCGCATCTCGCGGGCGATGCCAACAATCCGTTCCACGCCGGCGACGACGACGCCGAGAAGCACGCCGACTTCGAGCAGTACTTCGAGCGGCGCCTGTCGCGTTTCTCGCCGGTCTTCTACGGTCTCGATCGAAACATGGTCCTCAGCACCTATCTCGACCGGATGTTCACCCGGACAAAGCGTTTCTCGCCGCTGATGGCCGAGGAGTATTCGCGCGGCAGCGGCGCAACATTCGACGATCGTTCCACCGCCTTCGGCGTGGCCTCAGTCTGCTATTCGCACGCGATCACCGACAGCGTCAACCTCTACTACTACATCTGGAAGGCGGCCGGCGGCAACGTGCGCTCGACGCCGCGTATCGTGCATGCGAATTGAGCGAGCAATCCTCTCCGTTTCAGACAAATCCGGAATCGCCGTCCTCGCGCGCGTACTTCGCGCGAAAGGCATCGAGATCCTCTCCACCGGCGGAACCGCGCAGCACCTCGCGGACAATGGCATCGACGTAACGTCGATCGCACAGTGGTCCGGCGCGCCGGAAATCCTCGGCGGGCGCGTCAAGACGCTGACCCCGAAGGTATTCGGCGCGATCCTTCACGACCGTGCCAACGACTCTCACCGCGCCGACGTCGAGCGCCTGGCCATCCCGCCCATCGACCTCGTCGTCGTCAATCTCTATCCCTTCGAAGCGACGATCGCAAAGGATGGCGTCACGATTCCGGAGGCCATCGAACAGATCGACGTCGGCGGCCCGTCGATGCTCCGTGCCGCGGCGAAGAACCATCGCTACGTGCTGCCGTTGTGCAACCCGTCGCTCTACGGCGACTTCCTGCGCGAGCTCGAGACCGGCGAGATCAGCGACTCGTTTCGCCTGCGTTGCGCCATCGAGGTCTTTCGTAAGACAAGCGCTTACGACGCCACGATTGCAAGCTTCCTGAGTGTAGGGCCGCCGCCCTCGGCGGCCACGCTTCACGCGGCGCGAGACCAGGCCGCCGAGGGCGGCGGCCCTACACTCGCCGCGAGCGCGCTCACGCTTCATCTCGACAAGTTCCAGGACCTTCGCTACGGCGAGAACCCGCAGCAGTCCGCCGCGTTCTACGTCCCGAGCGGCACCAAACCGTTCGAGCAGATTCAGGGCAAAGAGCTGTCCTACAACAACATCCTCGACCTCGATTCCGCGATGCGTCTGGCCCACGCCTTCCGCGAGCCGGCCGCGGCAATCATCAAGCACACCAACCCGTGCGGCGTGGCCCGCCGTGATTCGCTCGCCGATGCTCTTCGCGCCGCTGTCGAATCCGACCCCGTCTCCGCGTTCGGCGGCATCATCGGCGCAAATCGCGAGTTCGACGAAGAGAGCGCCCGCCTCGTCGAGTCAATGTTCCTCGAAGTGATCGTGGCCCCGTCATTCAGCGACGCCGCGCGCGGGCTGCTTGCGAAAAAGAAGAACCTGCGCCTCATCGTTGCGCCACCGCTTGCCGGTGACATCGACTACCGGAGCGCGGCCGGTGGGATTCTTGCCCAGAGCAGAGATCGCGTGACCGGAGGAGCACAGACAAGAGTGTCTGTGCCACATGGGTCTTCTCTACAACCAAAAGGGGCCGAGCCACAGGAGAGTGCTCTTGTGCCACAGACACTCTTGTCTGTGCCCGCTGGTGCCTGGAAGGTTGTTACAAACCGCCAGCCAGCCACCGAAGAGCTGGACGGCCTCGAATTCGCCTGGATCGTCTGCGCTCACGTGAAGTCGAACGCCATCGTCCTGACGAATCGCTCGCAGTCCGCCGGTATCGGTGCCGGCCAGATGAGCCGCGTCGATGCCGCGAAAGTCGCCATCATGAAGTCGATCCTGCCGGCCTCGGGAACGTTCGCCGCTTCAGATGCCTTCTTCCCCTTCCGCGACGGCCTGGACATCCTCGCCGATGCCGGCATCCGCGCCATCATCCAGCCCGGCGGCTCAGTCCGCGACGCCGAAGTCATCGCCGCCGCGAATGAGCGCGGCGTGGCGATGGTGTTCACGGGAGAGCGGCACTTTCGGCATTGATGTTGTTGATAGGTTGCTGGGTTGCCTGGTTGCAGGGTCTCGGGATTGCGCGGTCTCGCGGGGCTTTCCTGAATTGCAAAGCAAAAGGCGAAGGCTATGAGTTGTCCGATAGATCAAAACAATAGCGCGGTTGCCCGCCAGAGAGAGAGTCATGCCCAACGAGTCATCGTCGTCGTGGCGCCGCTCTTGACGCCGTCTGTCAAAGTGTTGAAAGCACTTGCGAGCGGCAAAGAGGAGATTTAACGCTCCTCGAATTCATTCGAGCGGACGACTACCAGAAGTTGATCCAGCATGTCTTTACGATGCAATCGGTTACCCGCTGACCTCTTCGCAAGCCTGGCACCTCGCCAGCCAGTGCCCCCTCTCCCTCCAACGTATACTCACCGCCTCATGGGCCGCATTCACCTCGGAACGATCTTCGGCACCACGATCACACTCGACTTAAGCTTCCTCATACTCATCGTCTTCTTCGTCATGACCGACATACAGTCGGCCGGGATGCCGTTTGCGCTCCTGTGGATACCGGTGCTGCTGATCAGCGTCCTGTTTCACGAGCTGGCGCACGCGGCGATGATCGGGGCGATGGGGTTCGGCTCGAGCGCGATCATCCTTCAGGGCATGGGGGGCACCACCTACAACGAACGGCGCGCGCGTCCATGGCAGGATCTCTTCATCAGCGCCGCCGGGCCGGCGTCGAACTTCCTTCTGGCCTGGCTCGTCATGCTGCTCAGCGCATACGTGCCGGTTGCCTCACGCGATCCATTCCTCATCGCGCTCCTCCCGCTGCTCGCGAGAGCGAACATGTGGTGGGGAATCCTGAACCTCCTGCCGATCGGGCCGCTCGACGGCAACGCCATTCTCCGCAACTTCTTCCGCCTTTTTCTGCGCGAGCGGCCGGCCTTCATCATCTCAATCTGGATCTCGCTTGTCGTTGGAGCCGGCATCTTCGTCTTATGCCTCGTCAGCAGGAGCTTCTTTATCGCCCTGCTCGTAGCCTGGTACACCTACTCGAGTTGGACGCAATGGAAGTTCTTTCGATCGCACAACCGAACGGACTGACAACGAATGGACGGAAATTCACCTAAAATAGCCCCCGAACCCTCATGGATGTCCAGTCCCCTTCGCATCTAGCAAACGCTCGAAGCGCGCTCGCTCGCTGGCTCCGTGCGGGAAGGACTCGCGCGTCACATGAGTCGCTCCGCACCACCGTGGCAATCCTGCGCGCCCAGCAGGAAGCGACGCTCGACGGGATCCTTGTCGTCGATGACCGCGGCTCGATCCTCTCGTACAACCGCCGTTTCCTGGAGATGTGGGGCATCCCCGAGGAGACGGCCAGGGCTGCCGATGACAACGACTTGCTCGGCTTTGCGTCGGACAAAGTGCAGAACTGGGATGAGTTCATCGAGCTCGTCAACCATCTCTACACGCATCCCGATATCGTCCGCAGCAACGACACCGTCGTCATGAAAGACGGGCGCATGCTCTCGCGGGCCTCGGTACCGATCGTCTCGGGCGAGAGGATTCGCGGGCGGGCCTGGTACTTCCGCGACGTCACCGAAAGCGTCCGCAACGAGGCCATGCAGTCGGCCCTCTTCCGCATCGCCACTCTCAGCCGGGCCGCCCGCAACCTCGACGAGTTCTACGGCGCCGTACATACCATCGTCAACGGACTGATGGAAGCGACGTACTTCTACATCGCCGAGTACGACGCCGCCCGCGACATCCTCACCTTCCCCTATTTCGTCGACAAATACGACCAGGCACCCGTTGGACGGCCGCCTGGCCGCGGGTTGACCTCCTACGTTCTGCGCACGGGAAAGCCTCTGCTCGCCACTCCCGAAGAGTTCGACGACCTGAAAAAGAGCGGCGAGGTCGAATCAGTCGGCGCCCCCTCGGTGGACTGGCTCGGCGCACCGCTGTCGACAGGCGACCGGACCTGGGGCGTCATCGGCGTGCAGACGTACGACGAAGGCGCGCGCTACACGGAGCGCGACCGCGATCTCCTCGTATTCGTCGCCCAGCATGTCGCCTCGGCAATCGAACAGAAGCGCCAGGAAGACGCGTTGCGCGAGAGCGAGCGCCGTTACCGGCAGATGTTCGAGAACAATCGCGCTGTGCAGATCCTCCTCGATCCCGACACCGGCCGCATCGTCGACGCGAACATGGCCGCTGCCGAGTTCTACGGTTGGGACATCGAAACCCTCCGCACGATGAGCATCTCGCAGATCAACACCCTCGACGAAACGGCCGTGCGGGCCGAGATGAAAAACGCGACGCAGCAGCAACGCAGCTACGTCGTCTTCCAACACCGGCTCGCCAACGGCGATACCCGCGACGTGGAAGTCCATTCCGGGCCGCTCGTGGCAGCCGGCAGAACTCTCCTCTACTCCATCATCCACGACGTCACCGAACGGAAGCGTGCCGAAGAGGCTCTGCTCCTGTCCGAGCAGAAATACCGCAACATCGTCGATTACGCCTCCGTCGGTATCTATCGCTCGACTCCTGACGGCACGATCACCATGGCGAATCCGACTCTGGCCCGTATCCTCGGGTACAAATCGACCAAAGAGCTGGAAGGGCGCAACCTGGCCACCGACGTCTACGTCACCGAGCGCGAACGTGAGCGGGCGCTCGAGCGATTCGCCGCCAACGGCTTTGCCATCGAGGAGGAGCTTCTCTGGCGCAAGCAGAGCGGCACCCCCATCTGGGTACAGCTCAATGCCCACGCCATCGACCTTCATGAAGGTGCCGAGGTGTTCGAAGGGTTCGTGTTCGACATCACTGAACGGAAGCTCGCCGACCAGCAGGTCGCTGCCGCGAACGCGCAGCGGAAAGCGGTGCTCGACGCCGCCACCCGCGTCTCCATCATCGCCACCGATGCCAGCGGCGTCATCACTATCTTCAACTCCGGCGCGGAACGGATGCTCGGCTACTCGGCGCCCGAGGTGATCGGCGCCCACAACGTCACCGAGCTTCACCTCGACACAGAGCTGGTGCAGCACGCGCGCCGTCTCGCCTTCGAGCTCGGCGAGAAACTGAGCGGCTTCGACGTCCTGGTCCGCCGCGCCGAGCGCGAGGGACTCGAAGAGCGCGAATGGACATACATCCGCGACAACGGCGAGCCCGTCATCGTCCTCCTCTCCGTGACCGCCCTGCGCGACGAGCACGGCAACCTCACCGGATATCTCCACGTCGGAACCGACGTCACCGAGCGTAAGCACGCCGAGGAGACCCTGCGGCAACAGTCGGCCGCGATGACCGCGTCGATGGACGGCATCGGCATCCTCGATGGACGGCTCGACTTCACCTACGTCAACGACGCCCTCGCCAAACTGTTCGGCTATCCGAGCCCACAGGAGATCGTCGGCCGCTCCATCTGTGACCTTTATGAACCTCCGGAACAGGTGCGGATCATCACCACGGTCGTCCCGCTCGTGCAGCAGCGCGGGCGTTGGCGCGGCGAGGCCGCCGGCCTGCGCAGTGACGGCTCTCTCTTCCCGCAGGAGATCTCGCTAACGTCCATTGACGGCGGCGGAATGGTCTGCGTCGTCCGCGACATCACGGAGCGGACGTACGCCGAAGAACAAATCAAGCACCTTGCCTACCACGACGCGCTGACGACGCTTCCCAACCGCCTCCTGTTCAAAGACCGCGTCACCGTAGCCATCTCCCACGCCCAGCGTCACGAGTCACGTGTCTCCATACTCTTCCTCGACCTCGATCGCTTCAAGGTCATCAACGACTCCCTCGGCCACAACATCGGAGACCAGCTTCTGCAGGCCGTGGCCGCGCGCGTGCAGTCGTGCGTTCGCGACAGCGACACCGTGGCCCGCCTCGGCGGTGACGAGTTCACCCTTCTGCTCCCCGAGCTCACTCACGCCGAAGACGCCGCACTCGTCGCACAGAAAATCCTCGAAGCCGTCCGCTATCCCTTCCACATCGAAGGCCGCGAGTTCTACATCACCACCTCCATCGGCATCAGCGTTTTCCCCGAAGACGGTCCCGACGCCGAGGCCCTCATCAAGAGCGCAGACACCGCCATGTACCAGGCCAAGGAGCAAGGCCGCGACAACTACCAGCTCTTCAACGCGGCCGTGAATGCGAAAGCACTGCAGAGGATCGCGCTGGAGCACGGCCTGCGCCGCTCCCTCACCCACCACGAGCTGGCTGTTCACTACCAGCCGATCTTCGACTTCCGTACAGGCCGCATCACCGGCATGGAAGCGCTGTTGCGGTGGAACCATCCGGAGATGGGTCCGATCCCGCCGGCCACGTTCATCCCGCTTGCGGAAGCCATCGGTGTGATGATCCCGATCGGCACGTGGGCGCTTCGAGTTGCCTGCAGGCAGGCAAAGGAATGGCACGACGCCGGATTCAATACGCTCTCTCTCGCCGTCAACCTCTCCGTCTGCCAGCTCCAGCAGGCCGACCTCGTCAACCTGGTGCGGGAAATCCTCGCCGAGACCGGCCTGCCGGCGCGTTTGCTGGAACTGGAGATTACCGAATCGACCGCCATGCAGAGCCCTGAGGCCAGCATCCGCACGCTGTACGACCTCAAGAAGCTCGGCATCCGCATCTCGCTCGACGATTTCGGTACCGGCCACTCCTCGCTGGCCTACCTCAAGCGCTTCCCGATCGACACGCTCAAGATCGACCAGTCCTTCGTCCGCGACATCACCCGCGACCCCGACACGGCGGCAATCGTCACTGCCATCATTGCCATGGGCCACAGCCTGCGCCTGAAAGTGATCGCCGAGGGCGTCGAGTTCACCGACCAGGCCACATTCCTCAAACGCTGCGGCTGCGACCAGATGCAGGGCTACCTCATCAACGCCCCCATGCCGGCACTGGAGCTCGGCATAATCCTGGCGTCGGACGAAGTGCGGGCGGTGGACGGGGGGTAGGGGCCGCAAGCACTTCGGCCATCCATCCAGGGCAACGGCTCAACTCTTGTGTTTCTTTCGAGAGAGGCTCGTGAAGGCCGTTCCACTTGCAAACGCGAATGATTCAGTAGGCTCAGCGGAGACGCGTACGCGACCGATTTTTCGAGATACCGGGTCAGGGCATCGCGTGGTCTAACTGATGCAACTCATACACCCTCTTGAGTTTATTGACAAAGAAGAGGTCGAAGGAAATGATCGAAGGTCTGGCCCCAGGTGATAGCGCGACGCCCTGAGCGAGGCAGCGCTGGTGGATGGCGTCGATCTCTTCATCCACCCAGATCGACATCCAAACGCCCTTATCCTGCGATTCCTCCGCCCCTTCTCCGAACGTCGCCGGGAGAGTGCTTTTGCCGCGTCCGCCCTGGCCGTCGAGGCAGAGGAAGATCTCGCAGTGCCCGGAGCAGACTCCTCCGAATGTCGGAGGGTCGCCCCAGTCCCATCCCTTCTTCCATCCGAGGCGCTCGAACCAGGCGAAGCTCTCTTCGATGTTGGAGACATTCAGGATCGGCGTAATGCGTTTCGCGAGCATGTGCCCATCCTTTCGGTGCCTTCGGGGGCGGGTGCGGGATGGTAGCAGCTCGATCGGGAGAGTGCGATCCGTCTTTGAGCTTAAAGACCAGGCCGCTGAGTGGATGCAACCCCAACCGCGTACGCCACGGCTCCAGGGAACCCCACCTCGTGTTAACTTCCGGCGTCCGAATGGATCTCCCCGACAAGAAGGTCAGCGGCCGGTATCTCTTCGTCCTTTCGCTCGGTGCGCTCGGCGTCGTGTATGGGGATATCGGCACCAGTCCGCTCTATGCGCTACGCGAGTGCTTTCACCAGAAGCACGGCATGGCGGCAACACCGGAGAATGTCGTAGGCATCCTGTCGCTGATCTGCTGGTCTCTGATCATCGTCATCTCGCTCAAGTACCTCGTCTTCGTCATGCGGGCGGACAACCGCGGCGAAGGGGGCATCCTGGCGTTGATGTCGCTGGCACGCACGCGCGAGTCGCAGTCCGGGCGGCGCGCGCTCCTCATAGCCCTCGGACTGTTCGGATCGGCGCTGCTCTACGGCGACGGCATGATCACGCCCGCCATCTCCGTACTGAGCGCGATCGAAGGGCTGGAAGTGGCCACACCCGTCTTCGGCCCGTACGTCGAGATCATCACCGTTGCCGTTCTCATCAGCCTCTTCATCCTGCAGCGTGTGGGCACAGCGAGAGTCGGTGCGATGTTCGGACCGGTGATGATGGTCTGGTTCGCCGTCATCGCCCTGCTCGGCGTCCGCTGGATCGTGGTCGAGCCGCGGGTGTTGTTCGCCATCCTGCCGACCCACGCCATCCACTTCTTCGTGGTCAATCGACTGCACGGCTTTCTCGTCCTCGGCGCGGTCTTTCTGGCCGTTACCGGCGGAGAAGCTCTTTACGCCGATATGGGACACTTCGGCGCGAAGCCGATCCGCATCGCCTGGTTTGTCATCGTCTTTCCGGCGTTGCTCCTCAACTACTTCGGACAGGGTGCTCTACTGCTGCGCGACAAGGCGGCCGTGCAACATCCCTTCTTTCACATGGCTCCGGACTGGGCGAAGTATCCGCTGGTAATTCTGGCCACCGTGGCCACTGTCATCGCGTCTCAGGCGGTGATCTCGGGCGCGTTTTCGCTGACCAGACAGGCTGTGCAGCTCGGCTACGTGCCTCGCATCCAGATCCGCCACACCTCGGCGCGCGAGATCGGGCAGATCTACATCCCGTCCGTGAACTGGCTGCTGATGGTTGCCGCGATCGGCTTGGTGCTGGCCTTCAAGGAATCGAGCGCGCTGGCGGCGGCGTACGGCGTAGCGGTGACAGCGACGATGGGAATCACCACGGCGCTGCTGGCGATCGTCGAGCGCGAGCGGTGGCACTGGTCGCTGATCGCCGTTCTCAGCCTGACCATCCCGATCATCATCATCGACTTCGCCTTCTTCGGCGCGAACATCGTCAAGGTCGAAGAGGGCGGCTGGTTCCCTCTGGCGATCGGCGCGCTCGTCTTCACCGCCATGACCACTTGGGCGCGTGGCCGCCAGATCCTCGCGGACCGGTTGAAGGAAACGATGCTCTCGACCGACGACCTGCTGCGCGACCTCGCCCGAGGAAGCATCCCCCGAGTCCCGGGAACGGCGATCTTCCTGTCACGTCAGGCCGATGGCGTTCCAACAACGCTGCTGCACAACCTCAAGCACAACAAAGTCGTCCACCAGCGCGTCATCCTGCTGAGCGTGAGTGTGGAAGAGTCGCCGCATCTCGCCGACGAAGAACGCTTCGAGTTTCACGAGCTGGGAGAGGGCGTGGCCCGCCTGGTCCTCCGTTTCGGCTTCATGGAGGATCCTGATCTGCCTATGCACCTGGAACGCCTGGCACCACAGATCGGCTCCTTCAACCCCATGACCACCAGCTACTTCCTCGGCCGCGAGACCCTCGTAGCCACGAAGCGGCCCGGTATGGCCATCTGGCGCGAGCGGCTCTTCGGCTGGATGATGCGAAACTCGTCAAGCGCCGCACAGTACTTCTCGCTGCCGACCAATCAGATCATCGAGCTCGGAGCGCAGATCGAGATGTGATTGCAGTCAAGACCAGCGCCCCTACGGCTGTATCCACCCAGCGAAGTGCGTCGTACCGCCGTCGATCTTGATCATCGCCACCGGCTTGATCGGATCGCGGTCCGGGCCCATGGTGATGACGCCGGAGACGCCCTGATAGTCCTTCGTGGCGGCGATCTGATCGCGGATGGCTTTGCGGTCGAGCGAGCCGGCGCGCTTGATGGCGTTCACCAGAGCGTAGAGCGCGTCATAGCCAAGGGCGGAGTTGGCGTCGGGGTTCTTGCCGGAGCGCTTGCGGACCTCGGCGACAAAACGTTGCACCGCCGGACGCGGCTCGTCGAAGAAATAGTGATCGGAGAAATAGCAGCCATCGACGGACTTGCCGCCGATCTGGATCACAGTCGGTGAATCCCAGCCGTCGCCGCCCACCATCGGAATGGAGATGCCGAGGTCGCGGGCCTGAATCGCGATCTGTCCGACTTCCGTGTAGAAGCCGGGGATGAACAGCACCTGCGGATTGGCCGCTTTGATGGCGGTGAGCTGCGGACGAAAGTCGCTGTCACCACCGCTGTAACTCTGCTCGGCCACGATCTTGCCGCCGAGGGACTCGAACTCCTTGCGGATGACCGCCGAAAGGCCGACCGAGTAGTCGGTCTTGATATCGCGCAGAATGGCCGCCGTGGTCGCGTGAAGGTTGGTGCGGACGAACATCGCCAGCGCCTTCCCCTGGTACGGATCGGTGAAGCAGACGCGGAAGATGTAGTCGCCCTTCTTCGTGACGCTCGGGTTGGTCGACGACGGCGAGATCATCGGTATCTTCGACGACTGACAGATCGGAGCCGCGGCCAGCGACTGACTCGACGAGTTCTCGCCGAGGATGGCCAGAACGTTGTCGTGCGTGATCAGCTTCGTCACGACGGAGGCCGCCTCTTCCGCTTTGCCCTGATCATCTTCGACGATGAGACGGATCTTCCTGCCGAGGACGCCGCCGTTCTTGTTGATCTCTTCCGCGGCGAGCTGCTCCCCCTGCACAGTGGCCTGACCGAAAGCAGCCTCGGAGCCGCTCGTCGCAGCATAGACTCCCACTGGAATATCGTCCGCAGCGGCGGCAGTTTGTCGTTCGGCACCGGCTCGGCAGCCGAGCCCAAGGACTGCCGCGACGAAGAGAGAAATCGAAATGATCCGGTTCATATGAGCCGGATCTTACCAGCGAAAGGACTCACCACTTCATGCAGGCCAACGACATTCGGAGAGGGATCGTCATCGTTTTCAACGGCGATCTTTGCAAGGTGATGGAGTTCAATCACCACACGCCCGGCAACCTCAGGGCCATGGTGCAGGCGAAGTTGCGCAACATGCGCACCGGAAACCAGTTCGAGCACCGCTTCCGTTCGCAGGACGAGATCACGCAGGCATACATCAACCAGCACGAGATGGAGTACCTCTACTCCGATGGACAGGCCCACCACTTCATGAATACGGAGAACTACGAGCAGGTGGAGATCTCCGAAGAAGACCTCGGCGATTCGGCAGCCTGGCTGAATCCCGGCGTGAAGCTGCAGGTACAGTTCTACGAAGAGAAGCCGATCGGCATCGAGCTGCCGAAGACTCTCCGCGTCCGTATCGCTGAGACCGAGCCCCAGGTTCGCGGCGCGACGGCCTCAGCGTCGTACAAGCCGGCCAAGCTGGAGAACGGCGTGACTGTGCTCGTGCCTCCGTTCGTGTCGGAAGGCGAAGAGATCATCGTCGACCCGAGCGAGAACCGGTATCTGGAACGGGCGAAGTGACACGACGGCGCGGCAGCGCCGGCGTGTCATCCTGAGCGGCGAAGCACGCGAAGGATCTCGGAAGTCTGCCGGCGTATCGATTCGGGCGAAGCGTGACTGGAGGCGAATGTTGAATGTTCAATGTTCAATGTTCAATGTTGAATGAAACAGCGGGGACGCGGTGTCCCCTCATTTAACATTGAACATTCAACATTGAACATTCAACATTTCGGTTTGCGTGCCCCAGCCGTCCACCAACTTCCTCTGCCCAACCTGCGAAAAGCGCCTAACCCGCGATGCTGGCGAGAGCCCGCAACCTTGTGAATACTGCGGCGCCGCGAATGACGTCGTAGCGCCCCTCGCCGGCGCAATCATCGATCGCTGCGCGGCCTGTGGACACGAGCAGCTCTACTTTCAGAAGGATTTCAACCGCCGTACAGGCATCGCTCTCGTCGTCCTCGGCTCGATCTTCGTCCCCTGGACCTACGGCCTCTCACTCCTCGGCGTGACGATCCTCGATTACATCGTCTGGCGCATCGTGAAGAACGTGATCGTCTGCTACGAGTGTCAGGCCGTACATCGCGGCTATCCGCCGAATCCTCGGCTGAAGCCGTTCGATCTGGTCATCCACGACCGGCATGTCTACGGCGCTGCTCCGCCGGGCGCCGAAGAAGGGCATTCGTAGCGGGTGTACAGGAGTAAGTTCTGGTGAAATGAATTCAGACGAGTTTCGACAAACGCGTCGCCAGCCGCGGGTCACCGATCGTCTCCGCCACCGACGGGAACGACGGCGTTGCCCGGCGCCAGTGCAACTCCTCGACATCATCGAAGAGCGGCGCGTCAGTCCGCAATGTCGCCAGATCCTTGAACAGCAGCGCCTTCTCGAGGTTCGCCCCCAGGACTTCGGGAGGAAACCGCTCGATCGGCCCGTAGCGGTTGAGGAGTTGGGCGGCAGTCTTCGCTCCGATCTTCGGAATGCCGGGATAGCCATCCGCCGCATCGCCCACCAGCGCGAGATAGTCCGGGATCAACGACGGCGCCACGCCGAACTTCGCCCGCACGCCAGAGTGGTCGCGGATGTGGCCGCTCTTCCGATCGACCTGCACCACGCGGGCATCCACCACACATTGCGCGAGGTCCTTGTCCGGCGTCCAGATGCACACCTTCTCCACACGCGCATCGCCTGCCGCAAGCCGGGCCGCGGATGCGAGCGCATCATCCGCCTCGAGCTCGACCATCGGCCACGTCGCGACGCCCATCGCCACAAGCGCCGTCTCCAACGGCTGAAACTGTGCCCACAACGCCCGCTCGATCCCCTGCCCAGTCTTGTAACCAGGCCATAGATCGTTCCGAAACGACTCGATGATGTGATCGGTAGCGACGCCGATATGGGTCGCCCCCCCTTCCAGCATCTGCACGACCGTGCCGAGAACGCCGGCCACGGCGCCGAACGGGGGATCGCTCTTCTTGAAACGGCGAATCCCGAAGAAGTGCCGGAACAGCTCATACGTCCCGTCGATGAGATGAACGATCATGCGAGACGAACTCTACACGCTCGCGGCTCACGCGCCCGTGGCTTCAGTCCGCGTAAACACGGCGGCGAGGCGCCGCCGAGCCAGCCGGCGGGGACGCCAGCGTTCCGGCTACGCGTAGGCTTGCCATCCGTACGAATGCCAACGGAACGCTGCTGTCTCGCCGGCTGGCGAGGCGGCGTCCCGCCGCCTCCGCGAAGGTATCGACGGTTCCCGAGAGCCAACAAACGTCTCCTCGCCGGTGCCGAAGGCTTCTCGAACAACGATTTTCACCTCCCGCAGAGGTGTCTCCAGAATCGGAAAAGGCTCTCGCTCAGGCTCCGGAGAGCTGTTCGACACCGCGCCCCCCTCCCACGTAGGAGCATCGTCCTCGCCCGCATCGGAATGTCCCCTTTCCACCCTGGGTTAACCGACCTTGACCGCGGAGAAGCCACACGCTATCTTCCGCCTCCCACCATCCCGGCGCATTCGTCTAGGGGTCCAGGACGCCGCCCTCTCACGGCGGTAACACGGGTTCAAATCCCGTATGCGCTACCAACCTTTCCGTCCGTTCCAGTATCCGATTGCTGGTTTGACTCCCCAAACGACCCGGGAAAACTGCGGCACTCCGCTGGTTTGAACATGAGCAAGGGTCTGCGGCGGTGCTGCCGCATGCGTACCCGCGTGCGATCATGACTCGTGTCGCGCGTGCGTTCCTCATATCCGGCGAAGCCTTCGCGCCAAGGGCTCGTTGTGGACGTCGCAACTTCGGCGCGCCTCGGTCGGATTCGGCAGCACGGCACGTCTGCGGAACTCATCGTCAGGCGCCTGCTCCACTCACTTGGACGGCGGTTTCGTGTTCACAACCGCGAACTCCCTGGTTCACCTGACGTGGCGAACCGACGTCGCAAGTGGGTCGTGTTCGTGCATGGATGTTTCTGGCACCGGCATATCGGCTGTAATCGGACCACAACGCCCACGCGCAATCGCGACTTCTGGCTGGCTAAATTCGAGGCGAACATCGCCCGTGACGCTCGAGTGCAGGGGGCGCTGCGAGAACAGGGCTACCGAATCATCATCGTTTGGGAGTGCGAGACCCAAGATGCAACTCGGCAAAGGAAACTTCGTCGGGCGCTCGCAAAGGTCCCGTGATCGGGCGAAGCCATAGGCTATGGAACCGTGCCCCAGAGGAGAGGCCTAGGAGTCTGCGCGTTAGAAACTGGCACGAGAATTCAGCTTTCGAGGTTGCCCTACAATCGAATTTCCACAGGGTACGAGGCATCTGACTACCCCGAAAAATGAGAGATTCCCGTTCTGCCGCGCAGACTCCTAGTTGGGCGGCGTTGTAGGACGTTGCTCGCGCCAGAGTCCGACGGTCCACTGCAAGTAGAAGTAGACGCGACTTCCCGAGGCCTCAAACTGCCGAGGGGACGTGGTTACGTGCTGACGAGTGCATCTTCGCGATACAATCGCAGCCAAGCGTTGCTGGAACGGACGGTAGTGAGTCCGCAGCGAACCTGACTTCATGCCAAGAACGAGCTTCATCGTCGATGCCGAGATCCTGCGAGAACTCGGCGAGCGTTTGGTTGGACGACCCGCCATTGCACTCGGTGAGCTCGTGAAGAACGCGTACGACGCAGATGCCACTGTCTGTCGTATTGAGTTCGCTCCTGATCGGATCGTCGTCTCCGACGACGGAAACGGGATGTCAGACGAGGATTTCCTGAAATACTGGATGCGCGTCGCCACGACGCACAAACGAGAGGACCGCACATCCGCTCACTACGAACGCTCACTCACGGGTTCGAAAGGAATCGGACGGCTCTCTGCTCAATTCCTGGCGGATGAGTTGACTCTCGATAGCACGCCACGAGTTGCGGGACAGCGAGGGGTTCATGCCGCTGTCGATTGGCGATCGATCGTGCCTGGTACGGAATTGAAAAAATTCACCGTCGAGTGGCATCGTGCACGTCAGATCGCCCTTTATCCGGGTGAAAGCGCCCACGGCACGCGAATCGAGTTACGGAGCCTGAAGTCGGATTGGGATGCGGCTACGCTGGCAGAACTCGGAAGCGACGTCTGGATGCTCCGGTCACCTTTCAAGGCACCGGTCAAGAGCACCGCAACAACGGCCCGTGAAGACTTCACGATCGAGATCGAAGCACCGGAGATCGCCGAAGCGCGAGAAGCGTTCGATCGCTCCCTCACAACCGTGTTTACGAATTGGAAGGCACGAATTCGGGGGCAACTCGAACATGGACGAAGCGGTGGTAAAGCGACAATCAGCCTCGAATTCAAGAAGGGATACCCGCCGGGGTCCGATCAGCGCCGGCATTTCCCATTAACCCTCTCCTTCCCGGTATCTGACGAGCAAGGGATGCTTGCATTAGTTGATCGGGTGTCCTTTGAGATCCTGATTTTCAAGCCCGAAGGGAAACAGCCGGGTGAAGTAGCGGTGGGCGACCTCCGTGAGTACCTGGCCCGGTTTGGAAATGTCTCGCTGTACGACGCCGGATTCCGCCTGCCGTACTACGGATCGAAGAAGGACAAGATCGGCGAGGACTGGCTTGCCATTGCTGCCGATCAAGGGCGTCGACTGAGCCAATCGAGTCTGCTTCCTGAAAACTTACAGAACCAGACCAAGTACATGGAGGACCTTCCGGCTCCTGGGCGCATTTTTGGTGCCGTCGAGATCGATTCGAATCTGGAAAGGCGCGTTGCGCGGAAGGCAAAAGCTGCCGATCAGGCCTTTCTAGAGATTCAATCCGGTCGCGATCGCCTGCATGACAACGCGGCCTTCTATCAGCTTCGGGATCTCGTCAGGTTCTCCATCCACTACTACGCCAATCGCTATCGAGCTCTCAAATGGGCGGCCCGGGAAAAGGAGCGGCCCAGTGAGCCGCCGTCCGCCAAACTTCACCGAGCAATCGAACTGCTGGAGGAAAACAAGACGCGTGTTTCGGAATCTGTTTATCGCGCTCTGAGTCGAGAACTGTCAGAGGCGCAGAAGGGCCGAATCACTGAAGAGAAAATTGCGGATGATCGCGCTGCATTACTGGCGCCTCTGGCGTCCGCCGGGATGATGGCTCTCGCTTTGAACCATGAATTGTCGCGCGAAAGCTCGCTTCTCTCCCGTATTGGACGCCGCCTGCGGCAACTCGCCTCCCAGTACTCAATTGCGGAACTGTCCGATCTTGCTGATGGGTTCACTGAAAGCAAGAAACGATTAGATTCTCTTCGCGAACTCTTTGCCCCACTCCTGACAGACGAAGATCGTACGGCTACCGACCGGCTACGCGTTCAAGCAGTGGTCCGACAGGTCGTCAAGGGCATGGCGACGTTGATGCCGGGGGTGAAGATCCAATACGAACAGATTCCCGCAGATATGCGGTTTCCTCTGAGCTCTCTTGCAGAGTGGTCGTCCCTCCTTCAGAATGTCCTGTCAAACGCATGGAACGCAATGCTGGACAGTCACCGCCGAGAAGTCGTATTCACGGGTGCAAGGGAAGGTACGATCGAGTGGCTGCGCGTCAGTGATACCGGTCAGGGCCTCGGAGTGCCGTTATCCGAGGCTCCCGAACTGTTCGAGCCGTTCGAACGCCGGTTGGAGGTCAGCCGGGACAAGCGTTCGATCGCAATCGGTGGTCAGGGCCTCGGGTTGGCCATTGTTCGGATGTTGGCGGGACGTCGGAAAACCACTGCCAGATTCGTCGAGCCACCTCCGGGATTCTCAACAACCCTTCAGCTATCGTGGAGGCGTCCAAAATGAAAGTGTTGATCTGTGACGATGATCCCATCCGAGGAACTGAGGTCAACGAGCACATTCGAGTGGCTGATCAAGCTCCGGGTGAGTTGCTGACTGGTGATCAGTTGACTACCGCTCTAAACAACCTCTTCGCGAGCATCAAGGCCCTCAAACAGTCACGAAACAGTGGTCCGCTGCAATGGGATTTTTCGGCATATAAGCCAATCGAGTCACCGTTCGACGACGTCGACGTTCTTCTTGTCGACAACAATCTCACTCTTCTCGACACCCAGGGTCCCCCTCTGACGGCGGAATCGATCGCGGGGTATCTCAGAGCGTTTACGGCGGCTCGATACATCGTTTCCCTGAACATGAACCCTGACGTTGATTTCGATCTTCGATATCTCGTTGGCGATTTCCAGACTCGCGCCGATCTCGCGATCAATGCCCGACACCTAGAGAACCGATCTCTGTGGACCGGCGACCCGGAGGATTCGACCGACGGATTCTGTCCGTGGTACTGGCCCCGCTTGCACGATATCGCCTCGTACAGAACTCGCCAGATCGAGTTCGTCGAGAAACATTACAAAGATTCCGTACTAGGCTCTCTCTCATTCGATGACGAAGCGGTCCAGATGCTGTCACGTCACGCCCAGGGAGCTCTTGCACCCGATGCATCACACACAATTGAGAGTATGCACCAGGACAAGGCGCTGCGCGACATCACCTTCCGCGAATTTTTCCTGTCGAAGAGTCGCGCGCTTCCGGTTGAAGAAGAGAGAAGTCAACTCGCGGCCGCATGCTCAGGAAACGAATCAGTGCGGCGAATCGTCGCCCGGATAGTCGCCGCTGATATCGACCTATGGTTGCGGCGGGACGTTGTCGGTCCGCAAGAGCCGTTAGTGGATGTGCCACATCTGACCGGCCGATTTCCCTTTCTAATGGGGGATCGGGCAAATCAAGTTGAGCATTGGAACACTGCTATTAGGACATCCGAACCGCCGTTTGGATGGAATCATGAGATGCACGATCTCGTGAGCCCGACCAGATTTGAGCATGAACACACGTGGCTGCAGAAAGCCTGCTTCTGGTGGTCGAAGTTGAACGAGGACGAGCGACTCAATGACCGACTTCTATCGTCCACGAATCAACGATGGGCAGACGCTGTGTTTTGTGAAGATACATCGCGTTACGAGCCTCGAACCGGTGACACGCCGCCGGCAGAGTTCGTGGCGGAGTTCGAGGGTGTCTGGAACCGACGCTACATTAAACGCCTCGAAGGCGTTAACTACGCACCCCTCACTCGACTGGCTTTATAGACGATCAAAGACGTCATGAATCCGCCTCAGGGAGCCGCTCGCAATATCTTCACCCCCGACGACATCAAATTCATCAAGGCGTATGCCGCGCACGGAGCCGGGGACTGGCGCCATGCAGGTAGGAGCGTGCAGGACAAGGCTCGTCACCGTCTCGGTAGCTGGCTGGCCCAGGACGATCGTCAGGCAGAGCTTGAGCGCTCACGAGAAGTGACCGGGTAGCGCTCAGTTGAAGTGACCACCGTCGGGAACGTCGCTTTTGTAGCGGAGAGCGGGAGGACGGGCAGCATCATCCACGCCCGCAGGCGTGTGGGCGGGCGGGGGGATCGAGT
>JBBRNB010000001.1:0-170082 GCA_038230535.1 Thermoanaerobaculia bacterium | reverse complement strand
GGAGCAGGAAGCCGGATCTCCTCTCGGTAACCGAAGCAAATCACGGCAAGACAGCTTCGGGCATTCCAGAATGCATTGAAACAACTACATCCAGGCATATTCTCCGGCATAATACATGCCTAACGCTCCATTCGTATGCCGTTTCCAATGGTGCTAAAACATGATGTTGCTGTTTTGTAACAGTTTGCTAGTGCTTTCTCAGGATCGCGGGCCTACCTTGGATCAGGCCCGAGTTCCACGGCACGTGCACAGTGCCGTTCAGCGAGCGAGGTTGGCGCACAACGGTCGCTCGTAACCTGACGTCATGCCAGTGCTGCTCGTAGCAGCGGTATGGGGTCTTAACGTAAATGGAGGTGCAACATGTCTGTTACGCCAAGTGAAGGTGTGCCCATGGTGATGGCGCGCGACCATCGTGTGGCGCTCGAAGTTCTCGAGCATCTCGCGGATGTTGGTCATGCGTGCAATCTACAGCGCCAGCTCCATGAACCTCGTGCCTGCGATGGGGTTAAAACGGTATGGCTCGATCTCGACGAAGCCGAGCGAGTAGTACAGCGGGATGGCGGCCTGCATCATCGGCAGCGTGTCGAGGCGCATCCGTTTGTAGCCGCGGTTCCGCGCGTCTTCGATGATGGACTCGGCGAGGCGGCGGCCGAGGTAGTTGCCGCGAAAGCCGGGGCGGAGGTAGAGGCGTTTCATCTCGCAGGTCGCATCGTCAATACGCCGGAGAGCGACGCAGCCTGCGGCACCCGTCTCATCATGCGCGACGAGAATCCGTTCGTAGAACGTTTCGAGCGTGGTCAACTCGTTCTCGAGGTCCTGAAAGGAGAGGTCGACGCCGAGGGAGCCGGCGTACTCGTTGATCAATTCGCGGATGATGCCGGGATCGTCCGCGGGAGCGATCGTGATCACACCAGCAGCTCGCCTCGCAGCACGGTGACGGCGCGGCCGGCCAGCTTCACGCGCTCGCCATCGAGCCGGACACGGATGGCACCACCACGCGGCGACGCTTGATACGCATTCATCTCCGTCTTCCCCAGTTTCTGCGCCCAGTATGGAGTCAGGCAGCAGTGGGACGAGCCGGTGACCGGATCTTCATCGATGCCGGAGCCGGGGGCGAAGAAGCGCGAAATGAAGTCGTACTCGCCGCTTCCACGGCTGGTTACGATGATGCCGCGTACCGGCAGTTGCCGCAGCACGGCGTGGTCGGGCCTGAGGTTTCGCACCTCGGCTTCCGTAGCCAGCTCGACGATGTAGTCGAATTGATTGCGGCCTACGTATGTCGCGTTGGTCGTGCCGAGGGCGTCGAGAAGACCGGCAGGAGCGACGATCGGTTCCGCGCGTTTGGCAGGGAAGTCGAGCTCGATCAGATCGCCGTTGCGCTTTGCCGTCAGCTCGCCGCTGCGCGTGTGGAAGTGCAACTCTTGATCGCTGCTGATGTTCTCGCTCCAGATCGCATGCGCGGAGGCCAGCGTGGCGTGCCCGCAGAGATCGACTTCGACAGCCGGCGTGAACCATCGCAGCGACCAGCCGTCGTCCCTCGGCAACAGGAACGCGGTCTCGGCGAGGTTCATCTCTGCCGCGACGTTCGCCATCCACCGGTCATCCCGCGCGCCGTCCATGAAACAGACGGCGGCGGGGTTGCCCTTGAACGGTTCGCTGGTAAAGGCGTCGATCTGGAGAAGGCGCATGGCTGGGTTGCTGGGTTGCGACTACGTCATCAGAATCCCTGAACCTTCGCCGCTTTTGCGTACATCCAGCGGGTGAAGAGGAATCCGAGGATGATCACGCCGGCCAGGATGCCGTCGCGGATCAGTGGTTCGGCGCCGTAGACCGTTGAGTAGTGGTTGCTGATCATGAGGAAAATCAGCGGCACTGACATGTAGGTGTTCTGACGCGAGCGGAGGCCAGCCTGACGCACAGTCTCGGCGTCCGCCGGATTGCCGTCTTTGATGCCTCGGATGATCTTCTGCTGGGCCGGCCAGATCACCATCCAGACGTTGAGGGCCATCATCGTGCCGAAGATCCCGCCGGCATGGATGTAGAGAGAGCGGCCGCCGAAGTGGCCGGCACATTCGAGAAGGTAATAGACACCTGCGAAGAGAATCAGATTGATGACGCTCGCTACGGTGACGTTCTTGACCTTCTTGAGGATGAGGTTGTAGATCACGAAGCCGATGGCCAGGGCGATCAGAACGATGGCGAGCCAAAGCCACGGATTGCCGACATGGTCCTGGTCAAACAGCACCGTCTTGGTCTGGTAGTAGATGAGGCCCAGCAGCAGGAAGCCGGTGATCCATGTCCACGCCGCGCCCCAACGGAACCAGAAGAGGGCTCGCGGCATCAACTCCGGCACGACGAGCTTCTTGGTGGGCCCATCCATCTTGCCTGCGAAGGGCGTGTTGACGAAGTTGAAGAACCAGAGGTGACCGATCCACATCACCCCCGCGATCACGTGACCCCATCGGAAAATGAGCTGAAGCCAGTTGTTCATTTCGGGATTCATACGATCTCCTCAATCTCTGCGGTTTGGGGTAGCCTGCGCCCGATTATATGCGCATGAATTTCGACGGAAGCATAGCCATCGTAACCGGCGCTTCGGCGGGTATCGGCAAAGCTACGGCGGAAATGCTGGTCGGGCAAGGGGCGCGCGTGGCGATCTTCGCCCGCACCGCGGAGGCCCTTCACGCCGTATCGGCGACGCACGATGGTCGCATGCTTGCTATCCATGGCGATGTCAGCGAACCGGAGGCCATCGAGCGGCTCTTCGCGGAGACCGAATCGCGGTTCGGCAACTGCGGCATCCTGATCAACTGCGCGGGAATGATCGATCCGAAACCGCTTGTCGAAGTGAACCCTGAATCGTGGGACCGGATGTTCGCCGTGAATGTCCGGGGTACCTACCTGGCCACGCGGCGTGCTCTCCCTTCGATGATGGCGAAGCGCGCCGGAGCCATCGTCAACGTCGCCTCGATCTCCGGAGTGATCGGACCGGAGAAGTTTCCCGGATTCGTCTCGTACGCCGCGAGCAAGGCAGCCATCATCGCGATGACAGAGGCGTTGGCGGTGGAGGTCAAGGAGTACGGGATCCGCGTCAACAGTGTCAGCCCGGGCTCGGTCGATACCCGGATGTGGGCGGCGGCCAGCGGCGGCGAGCCGGCGGCGATGACACCGGATGACGTGGCCGAGGTCATCTGCTTCCTCGCGTCCGATAGGGCACGCGCTCTGAACGGCCAGGACATACATGTCTACTCTTCGTGAGTCCCGGCCGGCGCCGCTGGAAACATCGCAGCCAACACCGCCGCGAACCGAGCGGCCAACGCCGCTGCGAATGCGGCGGCCAACGTGGGTGGAGATCGATCTCGATCGTTTTGAGCAGAACGTCGGCATTCTGGCTCGATCGCTGCCCGAGGGCGCGCGGCTCGTTCCGGTGCTCAAGGCGGACGGCTACGGTCACGGTGCCATCGAGCTGGCCAAACGTTTGCGGGGGGATCGCGTGGCGATGATCGCGGTGTCTCTCCTCGAGGAAGCACTGGAGCTGCGGCATGCTGGCATCGCGCTGCCGATTCTCCTTCTCGGGCCGCTGACGAAGGAACAGCTCCCCGCTGCGCTCGACAACGGCCTCACGATCGGCGTGGCAGGCCCCGAGGAGCTGGAGGATGTCTGTGCCATCGGACGGGAACGTGACGTAGCCATCCATCTCAAGCTCGACACCGGCATGGGACGGATGGGTGTGATCGACAGCGAAGTGCCACAGGTGATCGAGATGATCCGCGCGACATCTCGGCTTCGCATCGAAGGCATCTATACGCACTTCGCGAAGGCTGACGATGCCGAGGATCCGTTTACCGGGATGCAAATCGCCGCCTACGACCGGATGCTGGCGACGTTCCGCGCGAACGGCATCGACGCGCCGCTCCATCACTTTGCCAACTCCACAGCCACGTTGCGCGGACTGGTGCGGCCAGGCGACTTTGCCCGCATCGGCAATGCGCTCTTCGGTCCGCGAAGGATTACTACCGCAACCGGCACGATCGAGCCCGTGCTTCGCTGGCGCACGGAGATCATGCGGTTGAAGGATCTGCCGGCCGGCCATGCTGTCGGCTATGGCGCGACGTTCTTCACCAGGAGACCGAGCCGGATCGCCACGCTGCCGGTCGGGTACGCGGATGGCTATGACCGGCTGCATTCGAATAACGGAGAAGTCATTGTCCGCGGACGCCGCGCGCCGGTAGTCGGACGGGTGTCGATGGATCTCGTCACGATCGACGTCACCGAGATCGCGGACGCAGTCGCCGGCGACGAGGTCGTACTGCTCGGAGACGGCATCACCGCCGATGAGCTGGCCGCCAGAACGCAGACCATGTCGCTGGAGGTCTTCTGCCGGATCAGCGCGCGCGTACCGCGCGTTTATCGCGACGACACCGTGTTTCGGGTACGCTCCCGCTTCGCCGAATGAACTTTCTCGAACGCGTCGGCCTCGTCTTTCTCCACCTCTTCGAAGAAACCGGGATCTGGTTCTCGATGCTGTGGCGGACCATATTCTGGACGTTCCGGCCGCCGTTCGAAGGGCGCGAGTGGCTGCGGCAGATGGTGCGCGTCGGAGTCGACTCCATCCCCGTAGTCTTCCTGACCACAATGTTCACCGGCATGGTGATGGCGCTGCAGACGTACAACGGTTTCCATCGCGTACACGCGGAGAATTTCGTCGGCAGCGTCGTGGCTCTGGCGATGCTCCGCGAGTTGTCGCCGGTGCTGGTGGCACTGATGGTGACGGGGCGTGTCGGCTCGTCGATGGCAGCCGAGATCGGAACGATGCGAGTGACCGAACAGCTCGACGCACTGCAGGCGCTGGCCACCGATCCGGTGCAGTATCTCTTCGTTCCCCGCGTCATCGCCGGCATCGTGATGCTGCCTCTCCTGACGATCCTGGGCGATGCCCTCGGCGTAGGCGGCGGCTACCTCGTCGGCGTGAAGCTGATGGGGGCGAATCCGATCGTCTACGAGCAGAACACCTACCAGTTCCTGCACATGAACGACGTCTGGAGCGGCTTGATCAAGTCAGCGTTCTTCGGGCTGATCCTGACATTGACCGGTTGTGTGCGCGGCTACCACACCAGCGGAGGCGCTGAAGGGGTGGGCCGGGCAACGACAGCGGCGGTGGTGAGCGCGTCGCTGATCGTGCTTCTCACTGATTTCTTCTTGACGAAGGTGTTGTTTTGATCCGATGACCGACACCCCAACAATCTCCATGCAGCACGTCGACAAGACGCTCGGCGGGAAGAAGGTTCTCGACGACATGTCGATCGACGTCGACCGCGGCGAGTCGCTGGTGATCGTCGGCGGATCGGGCGTTGGCAAGAGCGTGACGCTCAAACACATGATTGGCCTGATGAGGCCCGACCGCGGTCACGTCGTCGTCGATGGTCATGACCTCGGCGACATGAACGAGGTCGCGCTGAACACCTTCCGCCGTAAGTTCGGCATGTCGTTTCAGGAGGGCGCACTCTTCGATTCGATGTCCGTGTTCGAGAACATCGCCTTCCCACTGCGGCGTCACACGAAGTTCACGGAGGCGCAGATCCGGGCACGCGTCGACGAGTGCCTCGACCTCGTACACCTCGAGGGTGTGTCGTCAAAGCGGCCGTCCGAGCTGTCGGGCGGCATGCGGCGCCGCGTTGGGTTCGCTCGCGCCATCTCGTTGAAACCGGAGATACTGCTGTTCGATGAGCCGACCACCGGTCTCGATCCGGTGATCAGCGACGTGATCGCCGATCTGATCGTGGAGATGGACCGGACGCTCAACACCACCACGGTGACGATCACGCACGACATGAAGGTGGCGTTCAAGATCGCTGATCGGGTGGCCATGCTCTACAACGGCCGCATCGTCGAAGAGGGGACGCCCGAGACGTTTCAGCAGTCGCAGAATCCGATCGTCCGGCAATTCGTCGAAGGGCGGGCCGAAGGGCCGCTGACGGAGTGATCAGTCGCCCGTTTCAACGCTCGCAGGGTTCCTATCGATGTTCGCGAGCAAGCGATGTAACCGCGCATGGTTTTCGACGCTCGCACGCTCCATTTTGAAGCTCGGATCCAGGCGCCTGCACCATCTCGAGCTCGAAATAGCCGCGAATGATCTACGATCCATCCTTAAGGAGCTTCGATGAAACGTTACGCACTCGTGTTGCCGCTCTTCTGCCTCGCCAACGCTCTCTCCGCCGCACCGATCACGTTGCGTGTCGACGCGACCGGCGTGGCATCGAACGTCTATCACGCACACATGACCTTGCCCGCAACGCCGGGGCCGCTAACGCTCTTCTACCCGAAGTGGATTCCGGGCGAACACGGTCCGACCGGGCCGATCAACGGCCTTACCGGCCTGCGAATCATGGCGAACGGAACGAGCGTACCCTGGCTCCGCGACCCAGTGGAGATGTTCGCGTTCCAGGTCGAGGTGCCGGCGGGCGCGACTGCGCTCGATATCGATCTCGACTACATCGCTCCCGCTCCCGGCGCGAACTTTACTGCCGGCGCTTCCACCTCCCCTCGACTCGCGGTGCTGAGCTGGAACACGGTGCTCCTCTATCCGAAGGCCGTTGCTGGCAGCGACTCCCTGCAGGTCGACGCCACCTTGCGGATCCCGGGAGGCTGGCAGTACGCGACCGCGTTGGAGACACGGGGACACACCGGCGACGAGATTCAGTTCGAATCGGCGTCGCTGACGCGCCTCATCGACTCGCCCGTGCAGATCGGGGCGATCCTGCGCAAGATCGACATCCCCAGCCACTCCACGCTGAAGCACACGCTGAACCTGCTCTCCGAGAGCAACGAAGCGACCCAGACTCCGGATAACTTCCCGGCGCAGTACGGCCGCCTGGTCGACGAGACTTCGGCGATCTTCGGTGCGAACCACTATCGCCACTACGACTGGCTGCTCACTTTGAGCGACGGAGTGGCGCACTTCGGACTGGAGCATCACGAGTCGAGCGACGACCGTACCGACGAGACGGCGTTGCGCGAAGACACCACCCGCAAGTGGGTGTCGACCCTTCTCTCGCACGAGTTTGTCCATTCGTGGAACGGCAAGTACCGCCGTCCGGCAGGACTTGCCACCGGCAACTACGACAAGCCGATGACCGGCGAACTGCTCTGGGTTTACGAGGGGCTGACCGAATACCTCGGCGATCTGCTGCCAGTGCGGAGCGGCATCCTTTCCGCCGAGGACTATCGCGAGAACCTCGCGGAGACCGCAGCCAGCATGACGCAGCACGTCGGACGCACATGGCGTCCACTGCTCGATACGGCCGTCGCGGCGCAACTGCTTTATGACGCGCCGGGAGCATCGACAAACTGGCGGCGCAGCGTCGATTACTACCCCGAGGGTGAGCTCCTGTGGCTCGACGCCGACATGACCATCAGATCGCTCACGAGTGGGAAGAAGTCGCTCGACGATTTCTGCCGTGCTTTCTACGGCGGCGCAAGCGGACATCCGGAGCTGAAGACGTACACGTTCGACGACATCGTTGCCACGCTCAACGCGGTAGCACCGTACGACTGGCGAACGTTCCTCAACCAGCGGCTGACGTCGACCGCACCGACACCGCCGATGGGCGGCATCGAGCAGGCAGGCTGGCACCTCATTTACAACGACAAGCCGAATACCGCGTTGGAGTACTACGAGGGCCGCAACAAGGGCGCCGATCTCAGCGCGTCACTCGGTTTCTCGGTCAACGAGAAAGGAGCGATCGGCGACGTCGTGCCCAACTCCATCGCCGCGCGCGCGGGCCTTTCGCCCGGAACACATCTCATCGCAGTCAATGGCCGCGCCTACAGCAAGGCGTGGCTTCGCGACGTCGTGAAGGCATCCGCCAAAGCCACCGGGCCGATCGAGCTCATCGTTCAGAACGGTGAGTTCTTCACCACGGCTTCGGTCGACTACCACGGCGGCGAGCTCTACCCTCATCTCGAGCGAGTGACAGGAAAGGCTGATTGGCTGGAAGCGTTGACAAAGCCGTTGGTGCCGCCACCGCCGCCTCCTCCGGCGAAGAAGAAGTAAGCGCACTTGGTGGATCGGTGATCAGTGGATCAGTGGATCGGTGGATCAGTGGATCAGTGGATCAGTGGATCAGTGGATCAGTGGATCAGAGTTTCTCTACCGATCCACCTGTCTCTGATCCACTGACCCACTGGTCTCTGATCCACTGACCCACTGGTCTCTGATCCACTGACCCACTGACCCACTGACCCACTGGTCACCGATCCACTGATCACCGATCCACTGACCCACTGACCCACTGATCACTGATCCACTGACCCACCGATCCACTGGTCACCGATCCACTGATCACTGATCCACTGACCCACTGACCCACTGGTCACCGATCCACTGATCCACCGACCTACTGATCACCGATCCACTGATCCACCGATCCTCAGCGAACAAGAAAAGGGCGCGGTCACCCGCGCCCTTTTGGGCTGGCCTGCCGCGTGAGACTAGTCCTTGTGCATCCTGCGGTGATGATGATGCTTGGTCTTTGTAGTCGTGTCGGTGGTGGTAGCAGGCGTCTGTTCGGTCATACTCGAGCTCATCGGAGTCGGAGTCTCCGCGACGACCGGGGCCGGAGTCTCGACGACCGGGGAAGGAGCGGGCGTCACGGTTTCAGCGATCGCCGGCGTCTCGGCAACAGTTACATCCGAGCCGGTCTTCTTCGGAATGAGGTTGACGTTTGTGTTCGTGCCGATACCGGAACCGTTGCCGGCGCCGCCGGCCGAGCTGCTGGTGTAGGCGCGGCCACTGTTGTCGACCGCCGCCGGACCGGAGATGACTGCCGGAGTCGACGAGCTGCCGGCGCCCGCTGTGTTGTTCGGCGCTGAAACCGTGGCGACTGTCTTTCCGCTGCCGTCTGCCGTCGCAGGCGACTCGGTGCGAATCTGTCCGTACTGGTCTGTGGCCACGTCATGATGTGCACACGCGCTCAGCGTAATCACGAGCGCCGCCGACCCAAGGCCGGCTACTGCTTTTCTCAGAAATGTTTCTGTTCTCATTTTTCCTGCTCCTTGCTACCCATGGATGGCAGCTTGTTAGTGCCTTGCGGCTGCAAACGGAAGAGCAACTAGCTTGCCTACATTGATCTCTCTAAGATGTACGAATGGCAGAGCGCGTCTGGAAAGTTAGTGAGCTCATCCGTCAGATCAACGCGGATCTCTTTCGATACAACGACATAAGCGTCGAAGGGGAAGCGACGAATGTCGTCCGCTCCGCGGCAGGACATGTTTATTTTTCGATCAAAGACGCCCGCGCCCAGATGCGCGTCGTCCTTTTCGCGGCCAATGCGCGCTTCCTCCGCTTCCGTATCGAGAACGGATTGCAACTGATCGTTCGAGGGAGGCTGACTCTTTACGAGCAGAAGGGAGAGTTCCAGCTCAACGCCGTGGCAGTTGAACCGGCCGGTCTCGGCGCGCTGCAACTGGCGTTCGAACAGCTCAAGAAGCAGCTTGCGGAGGAGGGACTGTTCGATCCGGGCCGGAAGAAGGCGATCCCGATGCTGCCGCAACGGATCGCGGTGGTCACCAGTCCCACCGGCGCTGCCATCCGCGACGTGCTGAACGTCCTCGGGCGCCGCTTCGCTGGACTTCACGTTCAGGTCTACCCGGTGCGCGTGCAAGGGAGAGAGGCGGCGCGCGAGATCGCAACCGCCATCCGCCATCTCTCACGCTGGCACTTGCATGACGTCATCCTGATCTGCCGCGGTGGAGGATCGCTCGAAGACCTTTGGGCATTCAATGAGGAAGCTGTCGCCCGCGCCGTCGCAGCCTGCCCCATCCCGACCATCTCCGCGATCGGCCACGAGACCGATTTCACGATCTGCGACTTCGTGGCCGACCTCCGCGCACCGACGCCGTCCGCGGCAGCGGAGATCGTGATCCGGGCCAAGAGCGAGATCTCCGCGCAGGTCGATCAGATGTCACGCCGGGTACGTCATGTGGTGGAAACGCGCGTCCGCAACTATCGCCACGAGCTGCGACATCTGGCTTCGTCAGACCGCCTCGGCCTTTTGCCGCGCCGCATCGCCCTTCGCCGCGAACGCCTCAACCGGAGCCGGATGACGCTCCACCGAATGCTCGAAGCGCGAGCCCGCTCCATGCGCGCCCGTCTCGCCGCCGTGAACGTGCCGCTGATTCACTTTCCCGCGCAGGTGGCGCGCCAGCGCGAGCGTCTCCGCTCGTGCGTCACCACACTCAGCGCCGTCTCTCCGCTCTCCGTCCTCTCGCGCGGATACGCCATCGCCTTCTCGCGAACGAAACGCGGCCGGCGCAAACCGATCCTCGACGCGAGCGCGGTCAATGTAGGCGATGGAATCGAGGTGCAGCTCAAGCGTGGAGCGATGCAATGCACTGTCGATGCGAAGACGCTCGGTATCGAGTCGGTATGGCCGGAGTCACGGCCGGTAGCCGATACCCCAGATCCGCAGGAGCTCCGTGATCCCCTTCTTGAACGGCCGAAACGGGATCGCCTGTAGCGTAGTGAGAGGCCACGCCAACTGCTCGTAGACGCAGTTCTTCGCCAGGAGCGGGACGATGCGACCGTTGTATTTACGGTCGATGAGAGCGGCTGACACCTCGCGTTTCACCCACATCGATGCAACGGCGTCGGGCGTCAGTACGATGGCGAACCAGTCGCAACGCTTCAGTGCCAGTCCGATTTGGTCAAGCCACTGCTGAGCACCTACGATGTGCCTCTCACTGTACCAAGCCGCGACTCCATGTCTGCGCAACTCCTTGGCAATGTGGACCGTCAATCGTTTGTCCTGATGCGAGTGCGACAGGAATACTTCGGCTGGGATCGGCGGCGTGTTGGAAGGACTTCGCGTCGCCATCTCCTGCTCAGTGGCGCGCTTTCGACGTTCTTGATGCGGAAGTCTTCGATCGTGTCGTTCGGGACGAGGCGGGCCGTTTCGTCGAACGCTTCAAGTCAGACCGGCGCAGCGCGGTGGCTACCAGTTTCGCGACGCGGTCCATGTCGTGATCCGCGGCGTCGATGACGCTCATTTTCTGAAGGATCCAAGGGACGTTCTTGACACTGTGGGAGAGCATGATCGGCACCACGCGATCCTTGAATCTGAGATTGCCGACCGCATACTCGACCTCGCGTCGCAACGACGGTGATTCCGCGCTGTTCTCCGAGATCAGAAAAACCAAGCCGTCAGCGCGTTCGAGCGCACGGCCCGCCTCCAGAAGCCAGTTGCTGCCGGGATAGAGATCGCGAGCCGGGTCCCATACGTCTAGCTCCTGCGCCACAAGCCGCGGGAGCAACTGCTCCGCGATCTGCGCGTCACGCGAGTTGTAGCTGAGAAACACACGCATGGGTAGCATTGTAATCCTGTCCAAATCAGCTATAACGACTCTTCGTGGCCCGCAAATCCAACGAATTTGAGAAGGCGTTCCAGCAGCTCGAGACGATCGTGAAGCGTCTGGAGTCGGAGGAGTTGCCGCTCGATGATTCGCTCCAGCTCTTCGAGGAGGGTGTTCGTCTCTCCCGCTTCTGCAACCAGAAGCTCGAAGAGGTGGAGAAGAAGATCGAGCTGATCCTGGCCGATGCCAAAGGGCAGCCGCGCGTCGAGCCATTCGAAAGCGAAGAGCTGGAGGAACCGTCCGAGGTCGGCGAGGAGTGAACGGGCTGGACGTCTTTCTAAAGACCAGGCGGCAACTGGTCGACGATGTGCTCAACGCGAACCTCCCGGCCGCGGACACGCCACCAGCGGTCATCCATGAAGCGATGCGTTACGCCGTCCTCGGCGGGGGCAAGCGCATACGGCCCATCGTGGCCATCGCCGCGGTGGAAGCATGCGGAGCCAACGTTGATGACATGCTGGTTCCCATCGCCGCGCTGGAGCTGATCCACACCTACTCGCTCGTTCACGACGACCTTCCCGCGCTCGATAACGACGATCTTCGCCGGGGACGCAAAACGACGCACGTTGTCTTCGGCGAAGCGATGGCGATCCTCACCGGTGACGCTCTGCTGACCGAAGCGTTCTCCTGGCTGGGGCGGCCTTTGGCCGGCGTAGCTGCCGCGCGCCAGCTCCGCGCCATCGGCGAGGTTGCCGCTGCGGTCGACTCGAAGGGGATGATCGGCGGACAGGTCGCCGACCTCATCGCCACGGGAAATGACGAAGCGACACCCGAAGAGCTCGACTTCATTCACCAGAACAAGACCGGCAAGTTGCTGACCGCATCCGTGGTCCTCGGCGGGCTATTGGCGAACGCGCCGGAAGACAAAATCGACGCTCTCCGCCGCTATGGAGTCGCGGTGGGCCTGGCATTTCAGATCGTCGATGACCTGCTCGATGTGGAAGAAGATGCGGCAACGCTCGGCAAGACTGCTGGGAAGGATCTTGCACAGGGGAAGCTGACGTACCCGGCTCTGTACGGGAGGGAAGCGGCCCGGGCCAGGGTGGATTTGCTACTGGCCGAGGCATTGGAGAACGCTGATATCATCGCTGGCCCTGTGAACTATCTCGCCGGGATCGCGCGTTTCATTTGCGAACGGCGATCCTGACGCGCCGCTTCTGCCATGACTCTCCTCAATACAATCAACTCGCCGAAGGATCTTCGGAAACTCGACCGCAAAGAGCTCCATGAGCTCGCGGAGGAGATCCGCAACCGGATCATCGATGTGGTCTCGAGGATCGGCGGCCACTTCGGCGGCAACCTCGGCATCGTCGAGCTCACTCTGGCGCTGCACTACGTCTTCAACACCCCGCGCGATCAGATCGTCTTCGACACCGGTCATCAGTCGTATCCGCACAAGCTCATCACCGGCCGGCGCGACAAGTTCGACACGATCCGTATGCACGGCGGTATCTCCGGCTTCTGCAAACGGGAAGAGTCGGAGTACGACGTCTTCAACGCCGGCCACGCCTCGACGTCGATCTCCGCCGCCCTCGGCATCGCCGTAGCGCGCGACATCCGCGCGGAGAACTACCGGGTCGTCGCCATCATCGGCGACGGTGCGTTGTCAGGCGGCCTCGCTCTGGAAGGGCTCAACCAGGCAGGCCACCTCAAGCGCAAGCTGATGATCATCCTCAACGACAACGATATGTCGATCTCGACGAATGTCGGCGCCATGTCGGGGTATCTCAACGGGATCCTCAAAGGACAGGCCTACAACCAGGCCAAGGATCTGGCCAAAGGGATCATGGACCGCATCCCGCTCGTCGGCGGAAAACTCCACGGCATGGCCAGCGACATGGAGCAGCTCTTCAAGCACATGATCGTCCCCGGGACGCTCTTCGAAGAGCTCGGCTTCAAATACCTCGGCCCCTACGACGGCCATGATCTCGACTTCCTGATCGACCTCTTCGAGAAGAACAAGGACTACAACGGCCCTCTGCTGGTACACGTCATCACGAAGAAGGGGAAGGGCTACACGCCGGCGGAGAACAAGCCGATCTGGTCGCACGGCGTCTCGCCGTTCGACATCGATTCCGGCGAGGTGGTGAAGTCGTCGAAGACGTCGCCGCCGAGCTACACGGCCGTTTTCGCCGAGACGCTGATCGAGCTGGCCAAGCGCGATCCGAAGATCGTCGCCATCACCGCGGCGATGCCGGACGGCACTGGGCTCGACAAGTTCGGGAAAGCGCTGCCAGAGCGGATGTTCGACGTCGGTATCGCCGAGGAGCATGCGGTCACCTTCTGCGGCGGCATGGCCACGCAGGGGATGAAACCGATCGCGGCGATCTATTCGACCTTCCTTCAGCGAGCGTTTGATCAGGTCTTCCACGATGTCGCCATCATGGATCTGCCCGTGGTCTTCGCACTCGATCGCGGCGGCATCGCCGGGGCCGATGGGCCGACACACCACGGCATCTACGACATGGCCTACCTGCGCATCTTCCCCAATATGGTCTGCATGGCGCCGAAGGACGAGAACGAACTGCGCCACATGCTGAAGACATCGTTCGAGACGGGGCATCCGACCTCACTGCGCTACCCGCGCGGCAACGGCTTCGGCGTAGCGATGGATGCGGAGTTGCAATCGCTGCCTGTCGGCAAGGGCGAAGTGATGCGCGAGGGCGAGGCCGGAGTGATCTTCGCCATCGGCAATGAAGTGTGGCCGTCAGTTCAAGCGGCGGAGATCCTGGCGAAAGAAGGGATCGAAGTTGCCGTCGTCAACGCCCGGTTCATCAAACCGCTGGACGATGACCTGATCACGAAGTACTGCCGCCCGTCTGCACGAGTCATCACCGTCGAGGAAGGCTCGCTGGCAGGCGGCTTTGGCTCCGGCGTCATGGAGCGAGTCCAGCAACTCGGCATCCAGGGAGTCGAGTTCCACCGCATCGGCATCCCCGACGAGTATGTCCATCACGGTGCGCAGGACGTGCTCCGCGCACAGTACGACCTCGACGGGAAAGGCATCGCAAAACGGGTTCGGGAGTTCCTGAGCGGCGGAGAGTTGGGTGCGACGAACGTATTCGGCATTCGTCGCACCGCGACGAACTAGGGCTCGTAGTCAACACCGCTCACCACAGAGGACACAGAGAAAAAGATGATCTGTTCCTCTGAGATCTCTGTGTCTCCGTGGTGAGCCCTGCCACACCAAACAAAAAGTGGCAACGAGCCGCGGCACTCCAAATTACAATCCGCGCTCATGCGCCGCACAGCAATTGCACTCGTTGTTCTTCTCGCCACCACCCTCTTCGCGCAGACACCTGCCGATCCTCCGATGCTCGGTTTCAGCAGTGCGGGCGCAGCGAAGGAACGCGCGCTCGAAGCGCAGTTCGATTCGTCGCTGAAACGCGATGACCTTCGCGACTGGCTGAAGCGCCTTTCAGCGCGGCCGCATCACCTCGGGTCGCCCTACGACAAAGACAACGCGGAGTTCATGGCCTCGCTTTTCAAATCGTGGGGCTACGACTCGACGATAGAAGAGTTTCGGGTCCTCTTCCCCACGCCGAAACGGCGCGTGCTCGAACTGATTGCTCCGGAGCACTTTACGGCGAAACTCCTCGAGCCGCCGGTGGAGGGCGATGCCACCTCGGGGCAGCAGAGCGAACAGCTTCCTGTCTACAACGCCTACTCGATCGACGGCGACGTGACCGGCGATCTGGTCTACGCGAACTACGGCATCCCGGCCGACTACGAGACCCTCGAGCGCAACGGTATCGATGTCAAGGGAAAGATCGTCATCACGCGCTACGGCGGTTCGTGGCGCGGCATCAAACCGAAGGTGGCGGCGGAGCACGGCGCGATCGGCTGCATCATCTACTCTGATCCGCGCGACGACGGCTACGCACAGGGCGACGTCTATCCGAAGGGCGCCTATCGCAACGAGAACGGCGCGCAGCGTGGCTCGGTGATGGATATGCCGGTCCATCCCGGCGATCCGCTCACTCCCGGCATCGGAGCGACGGCGGACGCCAAACGGATCGACCGCAAGGACGCCGAGGTCATCACCAAGATCCCGGTACTTCCGATCTCGTACTCCGACGCGCTGCCGCTCCTTCGCGCCCTCGGCGGTCCAGTCGCTCCTCCGGAATGGCGCGGTGCGCTTCCGATCACGTATCACATCGGGCCCGGCCCGTCGCGCGTCCATCTGGCGCTGGAGTTCAACTGGAACATGGTGCCGGCGTACGACGTGATCGCGCGCATGACCGGTTCGCAGTATCCCGACGAGTGGATCATGCGCGGCAATCACCACGATGCCTGGGTCAACGGCGCGAACGACCCGCTCAGCGGTCAGGTCGCTCAACTGGAAGAGGCCAAAGCGATCGGCGAACTGGCGAAGAGCGGCTGGCGTCCAAAGCGGACGATCCAGTTCGCGGCGTGGGATGGAGAGGAAGAAGGGCTCATCGGCTCAACGGAGTGGGTCGAGACACACGCCGGCGAGTTGCAAAAGAAAGGCGTCGTCTACATCAACTCCGACAGCAACTCACGTGGCTTCCTCAATGCCGGCGGCTCGCACACGCTCGAACGGTTCGTGACTCAAGTTGCGCGCGACGTCACCGATCCAGAGCGGAACGTCTCAGTTCTTGCCCGCCTGCGGGCGCGTGAGGCAACGATGGCAACAGGCGCCGAGGCGAAGAAAAAGATTCGCGAGCGGGAGCTCATCCGCCTCGATGCTCTGGGATCGGGTTCCGACTACACGCCGTTCCTGCAGCACACCGGCGTAGCCGCGTTGGATATCGGTTACGGCGGGGAGGGCGGTGGCGGGTCGTATCACTCGGTCTATGACTCGTTCGATCACTACATACGTTTCAGCGATCCGGCGTTCGACTATGGTGTGACGCAGGCGAAGACCACCGGACGGATGGTTCTCCGCCTTGCGAACGCGGACGTGCTGCCCTTCGAGTTGTCGACGTTCGCCGACACGATGTCGCGCTACCTCGACGAGCTGACGAAGCTTGCTGACACGACGCGCCGCGATGTCGAGGAGCAGAACCTTCTCGTTCGCGAACATGCGTACGAGAACGCCGCCGACCCGACGAAGACCTACATCGCGGCGAAGGCCGGCGAAGCGGTGCCGTATCTCAACTTCGCCCCGCTGCAGAATGCCGTTGCGCATCTGAAGCAAAGCGCGCGCGACTTCGATCGCGCCGCTGCTGCCGTGCCGTCGGACGCGACCGCACGCCAGGCCGCCGCCGACCATGCGTTAATGCACATCGAGCAGTCCCTCCTTCGCCCCGACGGATTACCTCGCCGGCCATGGTTCCGTCATCAGATCTACGCCCCCGGCTTCTACACCGGCTACGGCGTCAAGACCGTCCCGGGTGTACGCGAGGCAATTGAGCAGAAACAGTGGAGCGACGCGAGTGCGCAGATCGAGATCGTGTCGAAGGTGATCGAGGGGTACGCGGCTGAGGTGGAGAAGGGGACGAAGGCGGTGAGCCGCTAACCGCGACCTCCTCGGCGTCCGAGAGCTCCGGCTAGGCGACGGCTGCGTACTGGGTGCGCAGTCCCTTGAGAATTCTCGCTCCGGCTTGCCGGTCGTAGAGCGGTTCCATTGTAATTTTTTGCTCGAGGATCCGCCACAACGATTTCGAAATCTGCCGTAGCTCGCGCTCCGTGAGGGCACTGAGCTGTTTGTGCTTGGTCGCCTCGATTTCTTCAAGGATGCGAAGCGTGAGAAGCATTGCTGTTTTGTGTTCCGGCATCGCGATTCTCGAGTGGGCAAGCTCGTTCCGAATGTCGGAGAGCGTCCGATGATCGGAGGAATGCGCCTTGAATAGTTCGGTCAGGGCCCGTGACGTCGCAACGGCTACGTCGCCGCTTGTTGCTGTGAGCAAAGAATCGAACATCATTGCCTCCGTACCTCGACGACATCGAAGGCCTGCCAGGGAAGACTCTCGATGATGAACTCAATGGACATCGGATGCGCTCGCTCGCTCGTGGGAACCTCTTTCGTCCATCGTTTTACGCGCTGGTAAGGCATAACGTACAACAGCGGACGGAAATCCCGAACTTCTGCCATCGTCACCACCGACGTGATCTCCGCCTTTTGCGTAGCGGAAATCACGCCGTCGCGTTCTTTGCATTCCGCCCCCTCGATGAGGCCCGTTTTGTTCTTCGCGATCCAGCCGCTATGCCGATCGCCCCGGTTCACATCATCGTGAAGTCGATCATAAATCTCGCCTGGGATCGCCGAAGGCGGCATCCCGGCTGCGTGGGAATCCGAGGGCCGAAAGAACGGACTGCACCAAACCCAATGCCGGCGACGGAAGAAGCGTTCCGAGATCGCGAACGCCAACCAGGAGTTCGTCGAATACAAGACGAGCGGAGACGCCATCGGCTATTGGATTCCTCAGCTTGCGGTGGGAGCTGCGAAAGTATGGCGTTACGTCACAAGTTCGTCAATTCGGACGACGGTCCTCTTTCGGCAGGAGGTAGATCACCTCGCCCTTTCGGGACATCCCCAGATCCTCGCGGGCAATTCGTTCGACGACGTAGGTCGATTTCTTCGCGCTGTCGATCTCGGAGCGCAGCCGGGTGTTCTCCTTTTCGAGCTGGCGGATCTCGGCGTTGAGCGATTCGACGCGTTTGCGCGACTGCTGCAGCTCCGACGTCGCGCGGCCGGTGACGAAGAGCGAGGCGATGCCGGCCAGTACAAGCACAGCCACGAGGATCACCGCGATTCTGCGGATCGCCAAGGCGGCGCGGCGGGGCGCGCGGGTGGAAACGGCCGGGTGCATGCCAAGTAGTGTCGCGGGTCGGTGCGGCGGTGTCAACGCCGTATAATTCGGACTGGTGACGCGAGACACCGCACAGAACCCCCTCAACGAGCGTTACGCCTCGAAGGAGATGTCGTATCTCTTCTCCGCTGAATACAAGTTCCGGACGTGGCGGCGGCTCTGGATTGCGCTCGCCGAGGCCGAGCGGGAGCTCGGTCTGCCCATCAGCGCCGAACAGATCGCAGAGCTGAAAGCTCACGCCAGCGACATCAACTATGCGGACGCCGAGCGCCGCGAACGCGAGATCCGGCACGATGTGATGTCGCACATCTACGCCTACGGCCTGCAGGCGTCATCAGCGAAAGGCGTTATCCACCTCGGCGCCACATCTGCCTTCGTCACCGACAACACCGACATCCTGCAGATGCGCGAGGCCCTCGGCATCATCCGGCGGCGGATACTCAACCTGATGGCGAAGCTGAGAGACTTCGCCTGGCGCTGGCGCGGCACACCGACGCTTGCGTTCACACATTTTCAGCCGGCGCAGCTCTCAACGGTTGGCAAGCGCGCCACGCTGTGGCTCCACGACCTCCTCCTCGACTATCGCGAGATCGAGTTCCGTCTATCGCAGCTCGCCCTCCTCGGCGTGAAGGGGGCGACGGGCACGCAGGCGTCGTTTCTCAGCTTGTTCGATGGTGATGAAGCGAAGGTCAACCGGCTGGAGCAACTCGTCGCGGATAAGGTCGGTATGCATCGCACCTATCCCGTGTCAGGCCAAACGTATTCGCGCAAGGTCGACTCGCAGGCCTTGAACGTGCTGTCGGGCTTCGCACAGTCGGCGTCGAAGTTCGGATATGACATGCGCCTCCTTCAGCATCTGCGTGAGATCGAAGAGCCGTTCGAAGAGGAGCAGGTTGGCTCCTCGGCGATGGCGTACAAACGCAACCCGATGCGTGCCGAGCGGATCGACGCACTGGCGAGACACCTCATCGTCAACGCCCTCAATCCAGCGATTACGGCGGCAACCCAATGGTTCGAGCGAACGCTCGACGACTCGGCGAATCGCCGCATTGCCGTACCCGAGGCATTTCTCGCCGCTGATGCGATCGCCCTGATCTATGACAACATCGCGGCCGGACTGGTGGTCCACGAGGAAGTGATCGCGGCCAACGTCCGGCGGGAGCTTCCGTTCATGATGACTGAGAACCTGATGATGGAAGGGACGCGCCGCGGTGGCGACCGGCAGGTATTACACGAGCGCGTTCGCATCCATTCGCAGTCGGCCGCCGATGCGCTCAAGTCGGGCGGACGCGAGAACGACCTCTTCCACCGCATCGCTGCTGACCCGCTTTTCGGTATCGATAGCGTATCGATTCAGGCCATGGCGCGGCCCGAGAACTACACTGGGCTTGCGAAGCAGCAGACGGAGCGGTTTCTCATCGAGGATGTCGATCCCATCCTCGAGGTCGAACGGGCTCAGATCGGATTGGAAGCCGGTGAGGTGCGTGTATGAAACGAGTTCTTCTGGCCGTTGCCTTGATCACGCTGACAGCATGCGTTCACCGGAATGCGTCAACCGCAGCATCACCGTCAGCTTCGGTATTGCCGGCAACGCAGCCAAAGCAGCAGATGTCGGCGCATGGCATGGCAGGTTGGGTGGGCCAGGAGTTCGCTGGCCGGACGACTGCAAACGGTGAAATCTTCGACCCCATGCTGATGACGGCGGCGCACCGTACGCTGCCGTTCGGTACGCTTCTCGATGTCCTCAATCCGAAGACCGGACAGTCCGTCCGCGTCCGCGTCAACGATCGCGGACCATACGTCGGCGATCGACTCGTAGACCTCTCTTATGCCGCAGCGCAGCAAATCGGAATCGCCGACGGCGGCGGCGGCGAGATCGATATGACGGTGGTGAAGATGGGACGCGGCGAGCGCGAGCCGCCTGCACCCTTCGCGGTCAACATGCCCGATCACAGCAGCACCGTAGCGGCGAGGCCGCCAACGCCCGCCCCCGCGACGCCAACACCCGCCCCCACTCCCGCACCGATGCCTGCTCCGGCACCCGTGCAAACACAGCCATCGTCGCAGGGGACGGTCGATAACATCCAGGTGACCGAGCATCACGCCGATGGCACCGAAACACGCCGCGAGGTAGCCGCGAACGGACGGACGCTTGCCGACGTTCCGGTAAAGAAGTCCGGAAACACCGGAGCCCCGGCGGCGTCCCCAACGCCGAAGACCAGCGCTGCCAGCGCGCCCCCGCAACCCCGCCCCGCGACATCGCCCAACGGGCGGTATGTCGTGCAGGTCGGGGCGTTTTCGCAGGAAGTGAATGCGAAGGCTTTGCAACAGAAGCTGAAAGCGATCGGCCAGGAGTCGACGATCGATCACACGTCGCTCTACTTCGTGCGCATCGGACCGTTCGAAACGCGAGAACAGGCAGCGAGCGTTCGCACGAAGCTGGAATCAGCCGGGATATCGGCCATCATCACGGCGAAGTAGATACCGGGTGCCGGGTGTTGGAGAGAAAGGAGTCGCCGGGCTTCTTCTTTGTTCCGACCCCCGATCCCCGCCCCCCCAACCGCTATAATCCGCCGCCCAAATCCGAGCAGAAGGACAAATCACACCCATGTCGAATCGCACGTTCACGATCATCAAACCGGACTCAACCCGCAAAGGGAACTTCGGCAGAATCATCAGCCGTCTCGAGTCCGAGGGGTTCCGAATCCTCAGTCTGAAAAAAGTCAACCTCTCGACCAGACTGGCCGAAGGCTTCTACGCCGTTCACCGCGAACGGCCGTTCTTTCCTGACCTCGTCAGGTACATGACCTCAGGCACGGTCTATGTCGCCGCGCTGGAGAAGGAAAATGCCGTTCCAGCCCTGCGGAAGTTGATGGGCGCGACCGATCCAGCCAAGGCCGATGAAGGCACTATCCGCAAGGAGTTTGGCGAGTCGATCGAACAGAACGCCATCCACGGATCCGATTCCGACGAGAACGCGACGATCGAGATCGGGTTCTTCTTCGCCGAATCAGAGTTGATGTAGCTGACGTTCGGGAGCCGGGGTCGGGGGGTCGGGAGTGGGAGCCACGACCGCTGACTCCCGGCCCTCGACTCGCGTAAGCGCGATCGGCAGAGTCGCAGCCGCGGCGTCGAAGTCGACGGGCAGGTGGAGCGTGAAGCACGAACCCTCTCCGGCGACCGAGTGCACCTCGATCCGGCCGTGATGCAGCTCGACGAAATTGCGCGTGAGCGATAGACCTAGTCCGGTCCCGCCCCGGCGCGCCCGCCGGCCTTCTTCGGTCTGGTAGAACTCGTCGAAGATACGCTGCAACTCGTCGGGCGGAATTCCGATCCCCTGATCGGCGACATCGATACGCACGGCTTCCACGCCCAGCGGCGACGACGTTCGAGGCAGCGATCGCACCTCGATCGTCACCGGCCCTCCGCGCGGCGAGAACTTCACCGCATTCGAGAGCAGGTTGAAGAGGATCTGCTTGAGTCGTCCTTCATCGAGCCGCACGCGCGGCACCGCCGGATCGATGGATGCCGTGATGTTCACCTTCGCCTCGGCGGCAAATCCCTTCATCACGCGCTCCACCGCGGCGATCGTATCGCGCAGATCGAATTCGTCGGTGCGCAGCTCCATCTTGCCGGCCTCGATCTTCGAGAGATCGAGAATGTCGTTGATCAACTCCAGCAGATGGTCGCCGGCCGTGTGAATGTTCTCCAGGAACTTGTAGAACCGCTGCGGCAGGGTCAGGCGCGTGTTCTCCAGCAACACGCTGGAGAAGCCGATGATGGAGTTCAGCGGCGTTCGCAGCTCGTGGGACATGTTGGCCAGGAACTGGTTCTTGGAGCGATCGGCGGCGAGCAGACGCAGGTTCGTCTCGCCCAACTCGTTCGTCCGTTCCATCACCCGCTGCTCCAGCGCATAGGTGAGCCCTTCAAGGTCCTTGTAGAGATGAGCGTTCTCGATGGCCACGGCGGCCTGGTTGGCGATCGCTGTGAGCAGGAGCATGTCGTCATTCGTGAACGCGTTCTTCTTGAAGCTTTGCACGGATATGACGCCGATCACACGGTCGCGGGCGATCATCGGAACACCGAGCCATGACTCGGTAGGCTTCGAATCGACGACCGCCTTGACTCCCATCCGAGCCTCGTCGGCGACGCTGGCGATGAGGAGCGGTTCGCGATGTCTGATCACCCACGAATTCAATCCTTCGCCGGCGGTCATTCGTTCTGGCATGGGCCAGCGGCAACTCGCCGTGAAGACGTTCGTACAACGACGCGCCGACCACCACCGGGATCCCATAGGTGCCGAACAGCCCGAAAGTTTTGACGCGATCGACAAAGCGGTCGATCGGTTCGATCTTGGCGGGCCCGATCTGCTTGAGAGCGAGGATGCGCGCGAAGCCGGCCACGAGCACCGCCAGCCACGATGCCATCACCACACCCAGGATCGGGATCATGACGGTGTAGGCCGTCAACACGAGAGAGACGAAGATCAACTCCGTCAACTCGAACTTCAGCAATGCCAGCGTCGTCGCGAACGCGATGAGGATGACAATGACGCTGGTGGCGTTCGGCTGAAGGTGATGCAGGATCGCCACGGTCTGATCGAACCGCAGCCACGTTACCGAGAGCATGAGCAGCAGGCCGGCAAAGCCCTGCGTCAGAAAAACGGTGATCGTGCGCCGTCGCGCGGAGTCGGAACCTTGTGCCATCGGATTATCTGGCGGACCGGTAATCGTAGCATCCGGTCGGATGCGACGCTTTCAGATGTCACGCTCTTTTCAGATGTCACGTACGATGAGACCGTGCTCAAAGCGGTGCTCGCCCGAGCGTGGGATGGCTTCGTCATCGCGGCAGATCAGGACGTTGCGCAGCTCGATTGGACCAAAGATCACGGCCCCATGCGCGACGATGCAGGAGTCGAGAACGACGCCCGATGCGATCCGGCAGTCATCCCATATGACGCTGTTCCGAACCACCCCTTTGACGACGCTCCGCTGGCCGGCGATGCTTCGCGTCATCGCGCCAGTCACAGTCGATGTGTCATCGACGATGGAGTCGCCTGTTACATGCGTGCCGCGCGCAGGAACGAGAGCGCCGCTGATGGTGAGGTCGAGCAGTGCATTTGACGCGGTCATGTAGCGGCGCGGCGTGCCGATGTCGAACCAGAGGCCATCATCAACGACGCCGGCGATCTGTTCGCGGCGGCTGTCGATGAGCGGCTGGTAGGTCTCATCGACAATGCCGGAGAAGTCTTTGTCCGGCAGGTAATCGAAGATGCGCCTGGCGATGAGGTGGGTACCCGAGAACATCAGCGCCTCACCCGTTCCCTTACCGAACCCCCTTATCAGACCGTTGTCCAGATCATCGTCGAAGTAGACCGGTGTGAAGCGATCACCCTCTGGGGAATGGCGGAGGGTCAGCGCGACGAGCGCATCGCGCTTGCTCCGAATCGCCCGCAACGCGTCATACGGCGGGAACTGGACCGTGTCACCGTTGACCAGAAAGAACTCAGGGTCCTTTTCCAACAACGTTCGCGCTTTCCGCAAACCGCCACCCGTGCCAAGAATCTCCGGTTCGTAGGAAAACTCGAATTGCGCCTCACCCGCGAACCTCTCCCGCAGATAACGCTCAATCAGCTCAGGAAGGTGATGCAGGTTGACGACAATGTCTCGTAAGCCGGCACCGATCAGCGACTCCACCGCCCACGACACGAGCGGCCGCCCACACAGCGGCACCATCGGCTTCGGCAGCGTGTATGTCACAGGCCGGAAGCGTGTGCCGTAGCCGGCGGCGAGGATCATGGCTTTCATCGCATCACATCTGCTCCGGAGGAAAGATCATGTTCTCACCGAGATCCGGTCTCGTACGGCGCGCCAGGCGATACAGGTCGGCATAGGTCTGGCGGATGGCTTGATCCATCGTCATTCCGAGCTCGGCGGTGACGCTGCGGATGACATCGATCGGGCCTTCGATCTCGAAGTAGTCGCCGATCGGGGTACGGTCGAGCACCACTTCGACGTCCCGGATGCGCCAGACCTCGCGGAACTTCTGATAGCGGAAGACCGGCTTGTATCCGAGGGCATCGAAGAGCTGGATGGCCAGCTCGAAACTCTCCACGCCTGTCTGCACTTCTTCGCGCGACTTCACGCCTCCCTCGATCGACATCGGGCCTTTGTACGTCGCGATCGAGTACTTGCCGAACTTGCGCACCCGCAGGAGCGAGCCTTTCGTCCGCAGCTCGCCCCGCCGGTCGAGGACGATGTTGTCCTCGAACGTCTCGGGATAGAGCCGTTGCCCGCCGATGTCGTGCAGTTTGCGAAGGAGATCGACGCGATCCTTCAGGGCGAATTTGACTTCGATTTCCTGGGCCATGGTGATGGTTACCCGGTTGCTGAGTTGCCCGGTTGCTGAGTTGCCGCCGCTTTGACCCGGCAACTCAGTAACGCGGCAACCTCACTCCCGCAGTACCTCCACTCCCGGCAGCGTCTTTCCTGAGATGAACTCCAGTGATGCGCCACCCCCAGTGGAGATGTGGCTGATGCGGTTGGCGTATCCGGAGGCTTTCACGGCCTCGACCGATTCGCCGCCGCCGACAACAGTGGTGCCACCGGCCTCGGCGACGGAGCGCGCCATCGCCATCGTCCCCTTGGCGAAGGCTTCTTTTTCGAAGACCCCCATCGGCCCGTTCCAGAAAATCGTTCCGGCGCCTTTCAGGACCGCATCGTAAGCGGCGATTGTTTTCGGACCGATGTCGAAAGCTTTTTGAGCCGGTGTGAGGCCGGTCGCTACATCGATGGTCTCGATCACTTTCGGTAGCTCGAGATCGTCAGCGACGACGAGGTCGGACGGCAGCGTCACGTTCGCGATCCGTTTCGCGACTTCGATCGACTCGTTATCGACCAGCGAACCGCCCATCGCAACTCCACGCGCAGCCAGGAACGTGTTGGCAATTCCGCCGCCGGCGAGGACTGTGTCCGCCAGTTTGACGAGCGCTTCGAGCGGCTCGATCTTGCCCGCGATCTTGGCACCGCCGAGGAGCGCGACGAAAGGACGGTCGGAAACGTTCGTGATCTTCTGCAGGAACTCGATCTCTTTTGCCAGCAGGAGGCCACCGGCAGTGTTCTTTTTGGCGAACAGACGCGGCAGGGCATCGATCGATGCATGCGCTCTGTGACAGACGCCGAAAGCATCATTGACGTAGTAGCCGGCAAGCTTGCGGAGCTGTTCCGCAAAGCCGCGGTCATTCGCCTCCTCGCCGGCGTGAAAGCGAAGGTTTTCGAGGAGCAACACCTGGCCCGGCTCGAGAGCTGAGGCTTTCGCTTCCGCATCGGCGCCGATACAGTCATCGGCCCACTGAACTTCGATGTCCAAAAGCTCCGCGAGCCTGGCGCGGATTGGTGCCAGTGAGTATTTCGGCTTCCGCTCGCCCTTTGGTCTGCCGAGGTGGCTGGCGATCACGATCGCGGCGCCGGAAGCGCGCAGTCGGCGCAGTGTCGGCAGCGTCTCCTCGATGCGTGTGGCGTCGGTGATCCGGGCTCCGTCGAGCGGCACGTTGTAATCGACACGATAGAAGACGCGCGCGCCGGGGGGTAGGGTCAGGTCGTCGAGCGTGCGGATCGTGATCATGCGTGCTGTAGCGACTCCTTCTTCACGCGCGCGACATACGCGATGAGATCGATGATGCGGTTCGAGTAGCCCCACTCGTTGTCGTACCACGCCAGAACCTTGTGCATGTGCGGATCGACCGATCGGGTGAACGTCGTGTCGACGATCGACGAGTAAGGGTTGTGATTGAAATCGACCGATACCAGTTGCTCGTCGGAGTACGTGAGGATGCCCTTCAGAGCACCGTTCGCGGCATCGCGCAGCACATCGTTGATCTCCTCGGCGTTCGTCGCCTTCTCCGTACGAAACGTCAGGTCGACAAGGGAAACATTCGGAGTAGGGACTCGGACTGAGATGCCGTCGAACTTCCCTTTCAGCTCCGGAAGCACGAGCCCGACAGCTTTCGCTGCTCCCGTCGTTGTCGGGATGATCGACAACGCCGCCGCACGGCCGCGCCGGGGGTCTTTGTGGGGGAGATCAAGGATCTCCTGATCGTTCGTGTACGAGTGAATCGTGGTCATGATCCCCGTCTCGATGCGGAACTTCTCGTGCAGTACTTTCGCCAGCGGCGCGAGACAGTTGGTCGTACACGAGGCGTTCGACACGATCTTGTGTATGGCTGGATCGAAATCCCCTTCGTTCACTCCGATACAGAGAGTGACATCGGGGTCCTTCGAGGGGGCGGAGATGATCACCTGCTCCACGGACTTTTGGAGCAGATGCCGGGCCGCCTTGTCTCTCGATGTGAAGCGGCCGGACGACTCGACCACGATCTCGACGCCGAGGTCGTTCCACGGGATGTCCTGAGGATCGGGCAGCGCCGAAACCCGCAGTTTCTTTCCATCGACGGTGATGCTGTCTGCGGTGTGACCGACATCGTTCGGAATCGTACGGTGAACCGAGTCGTGCTTCAGGAGATACGCCAGCGTCGGAGCGTCCGCCAGATCGTTGATGGCGACGAATTCGATACCGGGATTGCGCTCGAGCGCCGCGCGGAGCACGTTGCGTCCGATGCGCCCAAAACCATTGATTCCTACCCTGACCATTGGTCCTCCGTGGAGGTCGTAGTATAACGACCGGCTTGTGAGCAATTGCCGAGCTTTGTTGATTCCTCCTTCCCTCGTCCCTGACCTCCATGGACGTTGAACACATTCGCTGGTGCGGCAACGCGCTCGAGTTGCTCGACCAGCGCCTGCTGCCAGGAAGGGTTCTTTTCGTTTCCTGCGGCGACGCGCATGAGGTTGCCGCTGCCATCCGCGACATGGTCGTCCGCGGTGCGCCGGCCATCGGCGTATCAGCCGCGTTCGGTGTTGCGCTCGCGGCGCAGCGTGGCGATGACATCGACGCCGCGGCGGCCGAGCTGCGAGCCTCGCGTCCAACGGCCGTCAATCTGATGTGGGCGCTGGACCGGATGCTCGGCGCGCGCGATGCCGGCCGCGACCTGACGGCCGAAGCCGAGGCAATGTTTCGCGAGGACATCGAAGCGAACAAGCGCCTCGGCCGCTTCGGTGCAGAGCTCCTGGGCGAGTCGGTAACCGTCCTCACCCATTGCAACGCCGGCGCGCTCGCAACGGCGGGCTATGGCACGGCCCTCGGCGTGATCCGTGCGGCGGTCGAGGGCGGCAAGCGCGTGGCGGTCTTCGCTGGCGAGACCCGGCCTTACCTGCAAGGCGCGCGGCTGACGGCGTGGGAGCTGAAGCAGGAAGAGATCGACGTCACGCTCATCACTGACAGCATGGCCGGACACTTTTTCCAGCAAGGCCGCTTTGACGCCGTGATCGTCGGCGCCGACCGCATCGCAGCGAACGGCGACACCGCGAACAAGATCGGGACGTACACCGTGGCCGTGCTTGCGAACGCGCACAGCGTGCCGTTCTACATCGCGGCGCCGTTATCCACGATCGACGTGAATTGCCCCAGCGGCGCGGCGATCCCCATCGAGGAGCGGAGCGCAGCCGAGGTGACATCGATCGGCGGCATATCGATTGCGCCCGAGGGAATCGGCGTTCGACACCCAGCCTTCGACGTCACGCCGGCACGGCTGATCAGCGCAATCATCACCGACCGCGGCGTCTTGCGCGCGCCGTACGACGAATCAATTCGCGAGGTGTTCCGATGACCGAGGAACCGAGTGCCTCAGGAGAGGCGCTGAGTGCAGGGCCGCCTTCGAGTGTAGGGCCGCCGCCCTCGGCGGCCAGCGAGGACTCAGCGCAAGAACCGGCCGCCGAGGGCGGCGGCCCTACACTCCCGGGGAGCCCTAAACTCGAGGGCGGCGGTACATTCGAGAAGGGCGGCACACTCGAGACTCCTGTCCGTCCGCGCAAGCCGTCGCTCGCTGTGACGCGCCTCATCCAGGCGGTGTGGCTAGGGAGCGGCGTGTTTCTCATGCTCACGGCCGCCGCCGCATTCAGCGCGGCGAGCAACTCGACGGACGCAGCGAACGTGGCCGGCGCGGTACTCACGCGCTGGCACTACATCGCCCTTTTCGCGCCGCTCCTGCTCATGTTTCTTGAATGGCGTCGCAGCCGGCCGGTCATGCTGGTGATCCTTTTCATCGCAGTCCTGCTCGCTTCGTTCCAGGCGCTCCTCGATACACGGATTCGGGTGATCCGCAACGAGTCCTTCGTTCCGATCAGCAGTCTGGCGCCCAATGATCCGGTTCGGCGGCAGTTCGGTCTGCTGCATGGCATGTCCACGCTGTTTCTTGTTGGGCAGGTCCTCGCCGCGGGCGCCGCGGTCGCGACGCGCGAGTAGTGGGACCTATAATCCGGCGCCGTGAACCTTTTGATTGTTGATGACGAGGCGTCGCTGCGCGACTTCCTCTCGATCGTTTTTGAAGAAGAAGGCTGGCATGTCGAGACTGCCGGCTCGTTGGCCGAGTCCCGAGCCACGCTGGCGAAGAACGAGCCCGACCTCATCCTCTGCGACCTCATGCTGCCGGACGGTTCGGGTATCGACCTGCTCCGCGAAGTCAAAGCGGCCACGCCGTCTGTCGCCGTGGTCATGATTACCGCCCATACGTCGACAAAATCGGCGGTCGAGGCTCTCAAGACCGGCGCCTACGACTACATCGCCAAACCCTTCGACATCGACGAGCTGAAGATCATCGTTCGCGGCGCCGTGGAGCGGAAGGAGCTGGAGGATGAAAACATCCACCTGCGCACCGCGCTCGAGGAGCGCTTCACCTTCTCGAACATCATCGGCCGCAGCTCACGCATGCAGGAGATCTTCTCGGTGGTGCAGCGCATCGCCAAGACCACATCGACAGTTCTGATCTCAGGCGACTCCGGCACCGGCAAGGAGCTGATCGCCAGGGCTATCCATTACAACTCCGGCCGCAGGGGAAAGTTCGTTTCCATCAACTGCGGCGCTCTGCCGGAGAACCTGCTCGAATCGGAGCTCTTTGGTCACGAACGAGGAGCCTTCACCGGCGCCATCCGCGAGAAGAAGGGCCTCTTTCACGAAGCCGAGCGCGGAACGATTTTCCTCGACGAGATCGGCGAGACCACCACGGCCATGCAGATCAAGCTGCTGCGAGTGTTGCAGGATCATGTCGTCCGGCGGGTCGGCTCAAACATCGAGAGTCAGGTCGAGGTCCGCGTCATCGCGGCCACGAACAGCGATCTTGCGGAATCGATTCGCGCGGGAACGTTCCGCGAGGATCTCTTCTATCGCATCAATGTCATTCCGATCACGCTTCCGCCGCTGCGGCAGCGCCGGGAAGACATCGTGTTGCTTGTGGAGCACTTCATCACCAAGTACTCCAAGTCGATGGGTGTCCCGCAAAAGAAGATCTCGACCGATGCCATGCGCTCGATCGAGAAGTACCACTGGCCCGGCAACGTTCGTGAGCTGGAAAACGTCATCGAGCGGATGATCGCGCTGGAACCGTCCGATGTCCTGACGACAAGGTCACTACCCGAGCACGTCGTCCTCGGCGGGTCCGTTCCTGACGTGACATTCGATCTCCCGCCCGAGGGGATCTCATTGACCGATCACCTCGAAGGCATTGGGAAGATCTTCATGCTCAAGGCGTTGGACCGCACGGGCGGTGTACAAACGCAGGCGGCAGAGTTGCTGCGCATGTCCTTCCGCTCCTTCCGCTACTACGCCAAGAAGTACGACCTCATCCCGCGCGAAAACGAGCCCGACGATGTGGTGGAGGTGGAGAATGAAGAGTAGCGTCGTGCTGATCCTCGCACTTGCCTGCGCACAACGGACGGCAACGCCCAATCCAACGACTGCGACCATTGCTTCTTCCGGAGCTTCTTCCGCGAGCGACCCGCGGATCATCTTGCCCGACAACTATGCGGTCACGGTCGAAGTGGCCTCCGACGATGCCACCCGAGAGCAGGGGCTCATGTACCGCGATCACCTTGCCGGCGATAAAGGAATGATTTTTCTCTTCACCCAGGCCGGCGAATATCCGTTCTGGATGAAGAACACCCTCATCCCGCTCGACATGATCTGGATGGACGGGCAGCACCGCATCGTCCACATCGCCCCAAACGTTCCACCCTGCAAGGCTGACCCCTGCCCGAGTTACCCACCGAACGCGCAAGCGGCATCGGTGCTCGAACTGGGGGCCGGGGTGGCCGCGAAACACCACCTCGCCAACGGCAACGTGCTCCGCTTTCAGGGGATGGACAAGATCGAGGTGAGATAGACGGTTGTCGGGGGTCGGAGAAGGTGATTCTTCTGGCCCTCTCCGACTCCCTACCCCCCGACTCCCTCGCAAACCGATGCAAACGAATTCAACGCTCCATCCGTCCCATGCGTAGCCACCACGTACGGGAGGTGTTGAATTATTCAGTCGAGAGGCTACGTTCGGACCGTCATGTTCCGTAGCCGTGGTGAGAATCTGCGCTCCACGTACATTCTGCTTTTCCTGAATGTCGCGTTCTTCATGCTGCAGTATCAGGACGGCCAGAAGTTTGCGCGGCTCTTCGGCTTCGATCGGAATGCGGTAGCCACCGGCCAGATCTGGCGCCTCTTCACCTACCAGTTCGCGCAGGCGGGTCACGTTGGCCTCTTCACGATACCCCCCGTTTTGACGCTGTTTCTGAACCTCGTGCTCCTCTCTCTGATGGGCTTCGCTGTCGAGGAGCAGTGGGGAACAGGCAACTTTCTACGGTTCTATCTGATGTCGACGCTGGCGACGGCACTGGTCGCGGCCTGGTTCAACACCCCTCTTCTCGGCTCATCCTTCATCAACTTCACGTTGCTGTTCGTCTACGCGGCGTTGAACCGCGATCAGACCTTCTACCTCTCGACGATCGTGCCGATCCGGGTGACTTTCCTGGCGTGGCTGGCATTGGCCGTGCTGCTCACGGGCGTCTTCTTCGGCAGCAAGGCAAACCTCGCCGCACTGGCGGGGGCGGTGGCCGGCTTTGGGTACTACGTCTCGCAGCGCGTCCGCGTCCTGGCCGTCGCCTCGCGCGATTTCCACGCGGCGCCGCCGAAGCTCGAATCCGAGGATGCCGCGGTCGTTGCCGCAACTCGGAACATCACCAGAGTCGCGGCAGTGAAGAGAGCGCTGTCAACAGGCTCCGAGTCCGACATCAATCGCCTGATCGACCTCGCGGAGCGGGAAGTCGTGAGCGGTGTGAACATCTGCGCACCGGCCGACTTCAAGCCCGATCACTCCGACCGCTATTGCATCCGGTGCGAAGGCTTCGCCGAATGTACAGCGCGTCATCTCCGGCTCAACCGGCCTGTCGTGGTCGTGCAGGCGCCTACGACCTCGTCTGCAACGGCCGAGACCGCGTAGCTGACGTGTGATCGCAACACGGCCGAGGTTGCATAGGATGTCGAACCAAACCGGAGAGTTCGCACCGGTCAACCGGTAGTCGCCGACTCTGATTTCTCATGCGCTGAGCGCTCTACAATAGCGCCCCATGGCGCCCGCCCTTCCGTTCATCCTGATCATCGCGGCGTACCTGATCGGATCGATCCCATTCAGTTTCCTGGTCGTAAAGATCGTGAAAGGGGCGGACATTCGCCACCACGGCAGCCGGAATGTCGGGGCCACGAATGTGGCGCGGACCTTTGGGAAGGTTCCGGGGATCATCGCCCTGCTCCTCGATATCGCCAAGGGGTACGCCGCCGTGGCAGTGGCGCGGTGGATCGTCGAGCGGCCGGACTGGCCTTTTGTCACCGACTCCGCACATACGTCGTTGCTGTATTCGATGTCATTGTGGGTTGGGCTCGGGGCGCTCGTCGCGGTACTCGCACACATGTTTCCGGTGTGGCTGCGATTTCATGGCGGTAAAGGGGTGGCCACGGCCAGCGGCGCCTTTCTGGCGCTCGATCCGATCACCGTCGCGGCAGGCTCGATCGTGTTCCTCATCGTCCTGCTCTCGACGCGCTTCGTGTCCCTCTCCTCGATTCTCAGCGCGGCGTCCATTCCGCTTTTCTTTCGTTTCCTGGTCCACGCACCGTTCTGGACGATCGTCATGAGCACGGTCATCGCCGTTGCCATCGTACTCAAACACCACTCCAACATCGCGCGGCTGGCACAGGGGACTGAGCACAGGATGGGGGGGCGGAAGGAGCCATGAAGATCTCGATCATTGGCGCCGGGTCGTTTGGAACGGCCATGGCCGCCGTGGCGTCTGCCTGCGGCAACGAGGTGGTTCTGTGGGCGCACGATCCAAACGTCGCCGCGGAAATCGAGCAAACGCGACGAAACCCCATCTATCTGCAAAGCGTCGAGCTCGACCGGTCTGTGAGGGCCACGAGCTCGCTCGCCGAGGCTGCCGAGTTCAGCGATGTCATCTTCATGATCGTGCCGAGCCATCACTATCGTGAGGTACTGGCGCAGATGCGTCCGTACTTTCGGTGGAAGGTTGCGGTCGTCAGCGGTACGAAGGGAATCGAGAACGACACCTTGCAGAGGATGTCCGAGGTGACGGCGATGGAGCTGGGAGACGCGCTTCGGGCCTTCGCTGTGCTCTCCGGGCCGACGTTTGCTCTCGAGGCGGCGCGTGGCGACCCGACGGCCGCGGTCATCGCATCGCTCGATCTGGCGCTGGCGGAGGAAGTACAGCACGCTATGTCGTCGCCTACGTTCCGGATCTACAACTCCAGCGACGTCGCCGGCGTCGAGCTGGCTGGCTCATTGAAGAATGTCGTCGCCATCGCCGCCGGTGTGATCGAGGGCCTCGGCCTTGGATCGAACACCACCGCCGCGCTGATCACTCGAGGTCTCCATGAGATGACCAAACTGGCCATCGCCTTCGGCGGGCGCACCGAGACGCTGGCCGGCCTGGCTGGGATGGGCGATCTGGTCCTGACCTGTACGGGCTCGTTGTCACGTAACCGAAATGTCGGTGTCGCCCTCGGCCGCGGGAAATCGCTTCCCGAGATCCTCTCCGAATCGCGAACAGTCGCCGAGGGCGTGCGGACGTCGAAAGCCGCCAAGCAATTGGCCGGCCTCCATCAGATCGATATGCCCATCACGGCCGAGATGTACCGCGTCCTGCACGAGGGCGAATCGCCTCGGGCAGCCCTCCAGCGGTTGATGACGAGATCACTGAAAGCGGAAGCGATGATGTGAGCTTGGTTCGCGAGTCGGGAATCGGGAGAAGAAACAACAAATGCGTCGTCGTTTCCCGCCCCCCGCACACCCTAGTTCGGCGGCTTCTGTTTTCCCATAGGTGCTGGCGGCGTTGGCTTGAGAACAGGCAGCTCACTCTCCAGCGCGGGCGGCTCTCCGTAGGGAGCGTCGCCTTCGCGAGCGGCATTCTTCTTCATCTCTTCGCTCTTCCTGGTCTTCTCGGCGGCGGCAAGGGCCTCGGCCTTCTTTCTCTTCGTCTCGGCCGCGAGTTGCTCGGGGTTGGGGCTCGGGGTGGCAGCATGGGTAGCCGGAAGCGGCTGTTGGGCCTCGGTTGTGGTCGTCGTGAAATGGCCGCCCTGGCGAACCAGGGTGTCGTTTGTGATCACCAGAGACGGCTTTTTGCCAAGCCGGTTCGTCGCTCTCGCGGCCCGTACCAGCGGCGAATCGCTTGTCCCTGACGACTGCTGGGAAAAGAGCGTCTGCGTGTGCGTCGTCCGCGGTGCGGCGGTATCCTTCGATGACGCCTGCGGATCGGCCGCATAGAGCGATAGGGCCGCAAAGGTAAGATAACTGCAGATGGCGATCGGCTTCATCGAGACCTCCTGTAACGAGTTCAATGTTACGCTTCGCTGGCCAAATTTCATGATGGTCCCGATTCTTGCACCTTGCGGGTTTGAATGACGCCCGAGCTCCTGCTCCAGAAGTTTGGATACCTCGCTGTCTTCGTCGGGACGTTCCTCGAGGGAGAGACGATCCTGGTGATGGCCGGCTTCTTCGCCGAGCGCGGCTATCTGAAGCTCCCGTTCGTCATCGCCATCGCCTGCTCCGGTGCCTACACCGGTCACGTCTTCTGGTTCTGGCTCGGCCGGACGCAGGGAGTGAAGCTGCTCGACCGTTTCCCGAAGATGAAGCGTCATTTTGGGAAGGGTATCCGCCTGTTCGAGCGCTACGGCGCACCGGCGATATTCATCACGCAATGGCTCTACGGCCTCCGAATCACCTGCGCCGTGATCATCGGCATCTCGAAGGTCTCGACGGTCAAGTTCCTGGTGTATGAGGCGCTTACGTGCATCGTGTGGGCGGTCATCGTCGGTACCGCCGGCTTCTACTTCGGCCGCGCGGTGGAGCGGGTGCTGGGGCGCGCCGCGCACATCGAAAAGTACGGCCTGATCGCCCTTGTTATCGTCGCGATTGGTTTCTGGGCCTATCATCGCTGGAAGGACAAACGCGAGGAGATTGAGATCGAGATACCGCCGCTCGCGTAGTACCCAGGCGGCCTACCCCTCGTACTGCCTGAGCTCCAACTCCGCCTGAGCAGCCGCCAGTCGGGCTACGGGCACGCGATATGGCGAGCACGACACGTAGTTCAGTCCGCAGGTTCGGAAGAATCGGATCGAGTCGGGGTCACCTCCATGCTCGCCGCAGACGCCAACCTTGAGGTTTGCATTGGTGCTCCGGCCGCGTTCCGTGCCGAGACGAACGAGCTGACCGACTCCCTCCTGATCGATCGACTCGAAGGGATCTTTTGGCAGAATCTTCTTTTCGACGTATTCCGGCAGAAACGAGCCGGCATCATCGCGGGAGTAGCCGAAGGTCATCTGCGTCAGGTCGTTTGTACCGAATGAGAAGAACTCTGCGACCTCGCCGAGCTTGTCAGCGATCAGCGCCGCGCGGGGGATCTCGATCATCGTGCCGACGATGACGGGCAACTCGACGCCGCGTTCGGCGATCACTCCGGCGGCGATGCGCTGAACCATCTCTTTGAGCATGGCCAGCTCCTGGATCGTTCCGACGAGCGGGATCATCACCTCCGGACGTGCATCGATACCGTCCTTTTTCACGTCGCAGGCGGCCTGGAAGATCGCCTGCACCTGCATCTCGTAGATCTCGGGGAAGGTGATGGCCAGCCGGCACCCGCGATGGCCGAGCATGGGGTTCGACTCGTGGAGCTGATTCACTTTGGCGCGTAACTCGACGAAGCCCCATCCCATGTCGCGGGCCACGGCGGAGATCTGCTGTTCGCTGTGGGGCAGGAACTCGTGAAGGGGCGGGTCGAGGAGGCGGATTGTGACCGGCAGGCCGTCCAGCTCGCGAAAGATGCCCTCGAAGTCGGCCTTCTGGTATGGCAGCAACCGCTGGAGTGACTCACGGCGCCCGGCCTCGTTGCGTGCCAGGATCATTTCGCGGACGCGGAGGATGCGGTCCTCCGAGAAAAACATGTGCTCGGTGCGGCACAGCCCAATGCCGGATGCGCCGAAGAGCCGGGCCACGCGTGCATCGTTCGGCGTGTCCGCGTTGGCGCGTACGCCGAGGGTTCGGATCTCGTCGGCCCACTTCAGCAGCCGGTCGAAATTGCGGAAGGTCTCCGACTGCTCCGGCGGAAGCGATCCTTCGAGGAGCACCTGGATGACTTCGGACGGACGGGTGTCGAGGTTACCGCCGATGATCTCGCCGGTGGAGCCATCGATCGACACCCAATCGCCTTCTTCCAGCGGCTCGTGACCTTCGCTCTTCAATTCGCCCTTGCTGTAGTCGACGCGCAGAGCGCCGGCGCCCACGACGCATGGGCGCCCCATGCCGCGAGCGACGACCGCGGCGTGCGAGGTGAGTCCGCCGCGCGTGGTCAGAATGCCGGCGGCGCTGTGCATGCCGGCAATGTCTTCGGGCGAGGTCTCGATGCGCACGAGGATGACCGGCCCGTCTTTCGCCATGGACACCGCGCGGTCGGCGCTGAATGCGATGCGGCCTGCCGCCGCGCCCGGCCCGGCCGGAAGTCCGCGTCCGAGGAGGCGGCCGCCGCCGAGCGCTTTCTGTTTCTCCTTCGCGTCGAAGACCGGTGCGAGAAGCTGGACGATCTGACCTGCCTCGACGCGCGAGACGGCTTCGACGTTGTTGATCAGGCCTTCGTCCACCATGTCGCAGGCGATCTTCACGGCAGCGAAGCCGGTCCGCTTGCCTGTGCGCGTCTGCAGGAGATAGAGCTTCCCCGACTGGATGGTGAACTCGATGTCCTGCATGTCTCGGTAGTGGCCTTCAAGTTTCTTGTAGACGTCCTCGAGCTGCCCATAGACCGCGGGCATGGTCTCCTCGAGCGACTTCTCCTCGCCGATGGCCTGCGCTTTTGAAATCGGCAGTGGCGTGCGGATGCCGGCGACGACGTCTTCACCTTGCGCGTTCGGGAGGTACTCGCCAAAGAAGCGGTGCTCACCGTTTGCGGGATTGCGTGTGAAGGCGACGCCGGTGGCGCAGTCGTCTCCCATGTTGCCAAAGACCATCGACTGCACGTTGACGGCCGTACCCCATTCATCGGGAATCTGATTGAGCTTGCGGTAGGTGATGGCGCGCTGGTTGTTCCATGAGTTGAAAACGGCGCCGATGGCACCCCAGAGCTGCTGGTGGACGTCCTGCGGAAAGCCGCTCCCGTGTTTCTCGCGGACGATGCCTTTGTACGTCTCGACGAGACCGCGCAACGCCTCAGCGGGGATCTCGGCGTCTGTCTTCACACCCGACTTGTCGCGCAGCGCGAAGAGCTCGTGCTCGAAGTGATCCTTGTCGATCTCGAGAACGACGCCGGAGTACATCTGGATGAAGCGGCGGTACGAATCGAGCGCGAACCGTTCGTCGTTCGATGATGTTGCCAGACCCAGCACCGTTTGGTCGTTCAGTCCGAGGTTCAGGATGGTGTCCATCATCCCCGGCATCGACGCGCGTGCACCCGAGCGGACGGAGACGAGCAACGGCTTGTCCCGGTCACCGAACCGGCGGCCCACCGACGTCTCGACGCGGGCCAGATTGGCGTGCACCGCACCGGCCAGCTCGGGCGGATACGTTTTCTCGTGCTTGTAAAACCAGGTGCAGACGCTGGTGGAGATGGTGAAGCCTGGCGGCACGGGAACGCCGATGTTCGTCATTTCGGCAAGGCCGGCGCCTTTGCCGCCCAGCACGTCTTTCATTTTTGCGTTGCCGCCGGCGTGCCCATCGCCGAAGTAGTAGATGTATCCGGGCTGGTCCATCTCGGCGCGATTATCTCCGAACTTCGAGATCGACGCTCGAGTAGATCGCTCGCGCCGCGTCGGTGGACGGTGTCTGGCGCGAATTCCCGCTTCCCGCGGCGACGAAGTCGAGGCGATCGAGTTTGGCGCCGAGGTGCGCCAGGGCCTTGCGAACGGATGCGATCTCGTGCTCGGTTACATCCTGATTGCGTTTGGCATCGGGCTGGCGGAACTCATGAGCGACCAGACGAAGAGCAACCGGAGCGCTCTCGATGACGCTTGCCATCGACGCCAGCTCTTCGCGGCTGGCGCCGGCGAGCAGGTCGCCGTTGGAATCGAACTGCAGAGCGAAGAACGATACATGGCCGGCTCGGCGAAGCAGCGCTAGCGAGAGATTGTCGAACGGGGACGGCGCGGTGCATGGGGCGCGCTCGCCGAACCAAGGAGTCGTGGTGAATAGCCGGATGGCCTCTTCGTGCCAGTTCAGTGCGGCCAGGTGCCCGCTGTCTGGTGAAACGGTGAGTACTGAGTAGCCATAGTCGTTGCCGCGGATCCAGTTGAACCGCCAGATGCGGCCGTTGGTTCCGCCAACCAGGGCAACGGGTTGTGCTCCCTGCATCATGATGCCGGTGGCGCGCGTTCCTCGCTGAAGGAAGATCGTCATCTCCCCGTTGATCGACCAGCAGCCGTCGAGAGGCGGGTCACGCCGCGGAGAGGTCTCAGAGCCGCGCGCGAGGATCGATTGCAGGCGCACGTCACGGCCGGGGTTTCTGACATCGGGGATGGTGATGCGCAGATACGCGGCGTCGGACGGCGTGACGTCGAGCCATTGCGCCTCGCTGACGTGACGCGACGTCATCGTCGCCAGCGGCTGCCAGAGCGTGCCGTCCAGCGAGCGTTCGAAGGCTACGTGGTTCGCTTCGAATCCGCTTGGGACGATTGAGCGAAAGCCGACGCGATCGACGCGGCTGTGCGCCCCGAGAGCGATCACGATCGATTGCGGGTAGTCATGTGGCGGCGGCGCCCAGAACGAGGCGATCTCGCCTGCGATCGGGTTGATGGCCGAGGTGACCAGCATCGACTCGCCGGTACGGGAAACGATGGTGGCGCCGTTGGTGATATCCAGAATGCTCGATCGTTCGTTGACGATGTCCGTGGGTAGCTCGTTAGGCTCCGCGTGGGTGGCGGCACGCTTCGGCGCGGGATTCGAACAGCTCGCGATGAGCAGCAACGCCAGCAGCGCAGCCTTGTTCACGGACGATACTCGCGCCTGTCGACGACGATTTTCGTGACGTCGGCGATCTTCATGACGGCGTTGCCAACGGTGCGCAGCAGCGCCATCCGGTTTCTTCGCACGGCTTCGTCGTCGACCATGACCATCACTTTGTCGAAGAAGGTCTCCAGCTCCGGCGCCATCGCCGCAAAGGTTTCCAGCGCCAGCTTGTAGTTGCGCTCACCGATCATCTCTTCGATCTGTGCGCTGACCACCGACACGAGATCGGCCAGCCGCCGTTCCACGTCGCTCTCCAGCTTCGACGGATCGACACTCGCCGACGCCTCCTGACCCGTTGTGATGTTGGCGATGCGCTTCGCCGAGTCGAGTATCGAGAGGAAGTTCGTCTCGTTGCGCATCGCCTTCAGGGCGGTGATGCGGTCGACCAGGTCGGTGAGCGACGACGCCCATCCCGCCTCCATGGCCGCCGCGATCTCGTCGTAAGCGAACCCATAGGAGGAGGCTTCGAGCAGGGTTCGCACGCGCTCAGCGAAGAAGGCCAGCAGGTCGTCTTCGAGTTGCTGGGTTGCTGGGTTGCTGGAGTGCCCATGAGCTTCGAGCGCGACGTCGATCAGCTTGTCGATGCCTGCCTTCACGCTTCGCTTGTCACGGTTGAGCAGGATTTGCACGACCCCTTGCGCGGCACGGCGGAGCGCGAAAGGGTCCTTCGAGCCGGTCGGCTTCGCGCCGATGCTGAAGAAGCCGGCCAGCGTATCCATCTTGTCGGCGAGCGAGACCGTCGCGCCGCTGAGTGTGCGCGGCAGCGGGTCGTCGGTATTCACCGGCAGGTAGTGATCGTAAATGGCCTGCCATACGTTCTCGGGCAGCCCTTCCTCGCGCGCGTAAATGCCACCGATCTTTCCCTGAAGGTCGGTGAGCTCTTTGACCATCTCCGTGACCAGATCGGTCTTGCAGAGGCGTGCGGCCGTGAGCGTGTCGGCGTCAGGAAGACCGGACAACTTCCTGGTGGCCCTTCCCAGCGTCTTCTGAAGTCCGTTGTTGGATTCCGCTTCGCAGATCGCAGCGGCGATCCGCTCGATACGCTTCGTCTTCTCGAGATAGTTGCCGAGCTTTTCCTGAAACTGCAGATGCGAGAGCTGGTCGAGCCGCGATTCGAGCGTCCGTTTCCGATCCGTCTCGTAGAAGAACTTCGCGTCGGCGAAGCGGGCGTTCGTAACGAATGAATTGCCGTACGCGGCATTGCCATCCGGATCGGCGTCGTTGTCGAGCACTGCCAGGAACGAGTTGGTGAGCCTGCCGTCGGCCCCTCGGATCGGCAACTGCTTCTGATGGACACGCATCACCGTGACCAGCACCTCCTCGGGAAGCGTCAGGTATTCGCCTCGAAACTCCGCCCGAACGACGCCGGGGTACTCGGTGAGGTATTGCCATTGCGACCAGATCGATGCGTCGATCGACGGCGTGCCGCCGCCTTGTTGACCCAGAACGCGGGCACGCTCGGCCATCACGTGGCGGCGCCGGCCGGCGTCGATCACGACCCGGGCCAGTTCGAGCTTCGTCACATAGTCGTTGTACGAGAGGACCTGGATCGTCTGCGGTGCCAGCGTGCGGTGACCGCGCGTGGTGGTGCCCGAGGCGATCTCGAAGAGGGTGATTGGCAGATGTTCGCCATCGAGCACGGAGACGACGGAGTGAATCGGGCGGATGTAGGAATGCTCCCCTTTCCCCCACCTCATCATCTTCGGCCAGCGTAGCGACTCGATGATCTGCGGCACCCGCTGCTGCAGAATCTCGCCTGCGGAGCGGCCCTTGATCGCGCGCTTGACGCGGATGTAGTCGCCGCCCGTGATGAGGTCGTCGATCGTTGCGTTGTTCTTCTTGAGGAACCCAGTCAGCGCCTGGGTAGGCTTTCCGCCGGCGTCGTAGGCTATTTTCACTGGCGGACCTTTCACCTCTTCCTCGCGGCCGCTCTCGCGAAGCGGGATGCGCGAGAGGAAGAAGATGATGCGGCGCGGAGTGCTGTTGACGATCACCGGGTTACGGTCGTCGGGAGGCTCGCCGAGGTCCTCGGTCAGTTTCGTGAGTTGCTGCAGCAGCGTCGCCTGCGCGGCGGCGTGCATCCACGCGGGGATCTCTTCCGTCAGCAGCTCGAAAAAGTATTCAGCCATTGGATGCCTTCAGCAGCGGAAATCCGAGTGCTTCGCGCGAGGCAAGGTATTGGTGGGCACAGCCGACGGCGAGCTCGCGTACGCGTTTGGTGATGCCAACGCGCTCCGTCACGGAGACCGCGCCGCGGGCATCGAGGGTGTTGAAGACGTGCGAGCACTTGAGCGTCCAATCGTAAGCCGGGAGGACGATCTTCGCTTCCAGGCAGCGGCGCGCCTCACCTTCGTACATGTCGAAGAGCTTCCAGTGCATGTCGATGTCCGCTGTCTCGAAGTAGTACTTCGAGAATTCGAATTCGTCCTGCTTCCGTACCGGCCCGTAGTCGAAGCCGGCGCCCCATTCGATGTCGTACACCGAGGCCCGGCGCGAGAGGAACATGGTGATCCGTTCCAGCCCGTAGGTGATCTCGGCCGAGATCGGAGCCAGATCGATGCCGCCAGCCTGCTGGAAGTAGGTGAACTGGGAGATCTCCATCCCGTCGAGGAGGATCTGCCATCCCACGCCCCACGCGCCGAGGGTCGGCGCCTCCCAGTTGTCCTCCTCGAAACGGATGTCGTGGCGCGTGAGATCGAGCCCGAGGGCGCGCAACGAATCGAGGTACAACTCCTGTACGTCCAGCGGCGATGGCTTGAGGATGACCTGAAACTGGTAGTGCTTCCCGAGCCGGAACGGATTGTCGCCATAGCGGCCGTCCGCCGGCCGCCGCGACGGCTGAACGTAGCCGACGTTCCACGGCTCCGGCCCGAGAACGCGGAGGAAGGTGGCCGGGTGCATCGTCCCGGCACCGACCTCGAGATCGAGCGGCGACTCGATCATGCAGCCGCGTTCAGCCCAGAAGTTCTGGAGCCGGAGAATGAGGTCCTGAAATGAGAGCCGCAGCATCGGGCGCGCATTCTATCTGCTCTCGTAGCTCCGGCGGCTCGCATGCACGCACAGCGTGGGGTGTTCACCGAGGTTGCCTTTGCAAGCGCAAACAAAATGCGCGGGCGCGTCTTCGGACGCGCCCGCGCGGGGCTTACTGCTTACTGCACGAACCGGTTCAGTTCGTCTTCGCCGGTGAGGTCGCCACTGGCGAGGCTGAAACCGGGGTTGCCGGGACCGGGGCCTTCTGCGTCTTGGCCTTCCGTCCGCGCTTGCCGAGGGCGCGGGTCATGTCAACGACATGCGGCGCCAGATCGACAGTCTCCGGAAGTTTGGCCAGACGTTTGGCCAGGGCGTACGTGACGAGCGCGTCACGTCCGACCTTGTTCTTCGCCACGGCGACACTGTGACGGACGAATTGCGCGAATGCCTCCAGTTCATCGGCAAACGGCGCATAGGCCTCGGCGTAGCTCATCAGATCGCGCGTCTGAAGCGGATCTGCCGCTCCCGGGCGCGCCAGCGACGCGCTGTTCGTCATCGCCACAGCCGTCAGCTCGACGAACTGCGGCGGCAGATTGGCCGCATTGGCCAATCTCCGCCCGTCGGCCTTAGTCGCCGGGAGGATGAACTTCGGAACAAGCAGGCGCATGTCGCGTGCCTGCACGATAAGCGCTTGCGCACCAACCGTGTAGGCATTGAACACCGGTGTCACCTGTGCTGCATCTTGCTGTACTTCGTTTTGCGGTACTTCATTCTTCGAGGACATCTTGTTCTCCTATTTTCTCAGTCTCAACTGCTGTGATCAGAGCGAGCAGATCGAGACGAGAGGAGGAGCACGGCCTCGGAAGACCTTTTTTGCCGCTTCGGCGACGGCCGCGGGAGCGAACCGTCTGCGCCTTTTGAGGAAAAATCGAGCGCAATCACTCTTGTGCGACCGATTCCAGGCCAGGAACAGACGCACCGGATTGATTCGCTGCGCGGCGACGGCCGGCCTGGAATCTCGAGAAAGCTCCGCGAAATCGATCGGAACGGCTCCGCTCTCGACCGATGCGAGCAGAGTGGCGAACGCTTCGTCGAAACGCTCGGAAACAGCATTCAACTGTTCCGCGGCATCAACCCACAGCAGCGTGCTCTCGATCAGCAAACCCGGTGCTTCGGAGGCGGTCTCCGGTGTCAGCGCGGCGCTCTCGGCGGTAGCCTGCAGACCATGAGCGGCGCGCGCGAGGTGCGTTACTGCGTGTGCGAGCAGGCCGGCAACGCGCTGCAGCCTGCGTGTCGCACGAATCGGACGGGCCGCCGCCAACCGCGCGGTGTCGTCGATGATGCTGCTGCAAGTCTCGATCAGCCGGAACGACGATTGGATGGCGCTCCGCATGCGGCGCATCGGATCGCGCCACAATTGACGCTGCCCCCGCGCCGCCGCGCGCGAACGCAACCTGGCCCGCCGCGAGTTTTTCGCGTCCTTTCGGGATGAGGGCCTGCGGTTTACGTTCGTCATTCGATAGTCTCTTCTGGCAAAATCGGACTATGAACCGGAAATGGTTAGACGCTAATTCCTGGTTTCGTCGAATTTCTTTTGCGTCACCCCGCGTGGCGTCGATTTCATGACCGATGAGGACAAATTGATCATCAATTGGGACGCGGACATCGTGAATGGGCAGAAGTTGTCAGTGAATCAGGACGATGACATCGTGAATGGGCAAAAGTCGTCAGTGAATCAGGACAACGACATGGTGAATGGGCAAAAGTTGTCAGTGAATCAGGACGACGACATGGTGAATGGGCAAAAATTGTCAGTGAATTAGGACGATGACATCATGAATGGGCAAAAGTTGTCCATTCATGATGAAATCGTCCCAAAAGATGGGGTCAGCGTCCCAAACCACAGGTAAAAATTGCCGATTGATGAGGACGGCGACGCAATCAACTGCGACATGGAGGTCATCGACGATGTCGCCGTCCCGGCGCACGATGCCAAACTTGGGTATTAACATACTTGACACACAGGCTCCGAGGAGCTATATTGCTTGCATGCCTAAGAGAAAACAGCCTGTTGCCCGTCCTGATGGCATCTACGTTCCGAGGACTCTTCAGGAGGCCGTCGTCTACTTCGCCGATGCCGATGCAGCCTTTGAGTACGCCACAGCGCGCCGTTGGCCGGATGGAGTCCGCTGCCCGCTGTGCGACACCCCGGAGCCTAGCTTCATCGCTACGCGCAAGGTGTGGCGGTGCAAGGGCTGCAAGAAGCAATTCTCCGTCCGTGTCGGAACGATTTTCGAGGATTCGCCGATCAGCCTCGGCAAGTGGTACATGACCATGTGGATGCTGATGAACTGCAAGAACGGTGTGTCGTCGTACGAGGTTCATCGGGCGATCGGCGTGACCCAGAAAACCGCGTGGTTCATGCTTCACCGCATCCGCGCCGCCGTAAAGGTGAAGTCGTTTGACAAGAAGTTGGCTGGCATCGTGGAGACTGACGAGTGTTTTATCGGTGGCCTGTTCAAGAACATGCACGAATCGAAAAGGCAAGCGATTCGTGACGCCAACACCCCGAACAAGCGCGGCGGGATTGGCAAGACGATTGTTCAGGCCGTGTTGCAGCGTGGTGGTGAAGTCCGCGCGCAAGTCATCAACGATCTGACCCTTGACACTCGCCTCGGTTACTTGCAGGAGAACGCCGAGGCTGGCGCGAAGCTGATGAGCGACGAAGGCTCGGACAGCCCGCAGGTTGACGCCGTGTTTGAGCACGAATTCGTAAATCATCAGGTCGAATACGTGCGCGGCAACGTCCACTGCAATGGTGTAGAGAACTTCTGGGCACTGTTGCAGCGCACTCTCTCCGGCACGTATGTTTCCGTCGAACCGTTCCACCTCGGCGCGTACGTTGACGAACAGACGTTCCGCTTCAACGAGCGGAAGGACGACGACGGCGGGCGATTCCTGACCGCTTCCGCGATGGTTCCGACCGCTCGCTTGACCTACAAGGAACTCATAGCAGCCGAGGCGTGAAGCGCCAGCGCCGTGGGAAACGGAAGACTTCACGCCTAGGAAGGTAGTCCCCGGAACAGTTCGGAGACTGTCACGCCAAGCGCGCGGGCCAACAGGACGAAACTCCAGACGCCTGTGTTCCGCGTCCCGAGTTCGATATCGGCTATGTGGTTCCGCGAGACGCCTGCGCTCTCGGCGAGCTGTTCCTGAGTCATGCCGCGATCGCGCCGCAGCTTCACGACTCGCTCTCCGATCGACTTCAACGCGGCGGGTTTCTTCATCGGGTTGATTGCACATGATCATTGGCGTAAACTCCATCCATGATCATGTGCACGGACTTGGAACAACGGATCAAGACTCTTTTTCTCCAGCCTGCCGAGTCGTATGGCCTTTCCGAGGGCGCACGACTCCTCGGAATCTCTCCGGCCACGCTCAAACGGGAAGCCGAGGATGACCGGCGCGAGGACTACCGGTCGGGCGGTGCATGGCGGTTCATGTGGCGACAGCTCGCATGCATCGCCCTCCGCCGATGGACTCTCGCGGACGTGCAGGATGCCCTTGGCAGCGACGCGGCGACCATCCTGCCACCGTTGCTCGCCCTCCGCGCCGTGACGCTCAGGCTGCCCGCATTCATCGTCTGCACGCTGGAGACAATCGCCAGCAGGGACGGGACGACCATTGACGCATGTCTGCATCAGGAACTGATGGACTTCGCGGGAGTCTGGTCCGAGCATATGGAGGCGACTCACCCCGGCTTCCGCCGCGCGTACCTGTTCCCCGGTCGTGAGTAGGCGTATCATCGCAGCGCATGAGCAAGCGGCAACCATCATCGCCACCGCCCGCCGAGAAGCCGTCCGAGGAGTACATGCGTTTCGAGCGGTTCGCGGACGCGCTGTTCCGCGTCGATAAGCGGGAGGTGCCGAAGCATGAGCCGAAGAGGCGCGCCAGACGAACGGAAGGCGTACCGCAGGGACGCGAGTAGCTGTCATTCGTGTGGCTCCGTTCCTAGAATCTCGCCGGGTGGCCCGATTATCTCCACAGTCGGTTTACCGTGCTTCACGCCGACGCTGATTCGCTCTTCTATCGTCCCGATCGATTGCTCGTCAGAATCATTTACCCATAGCTTCACTATGGCGATAAAAAAGATGAACGACAAAGGACTCTTCGTACATCCGCTAACGATTCCAGGTTCTCGACGGTTATCCCTCACCGAGAACATGGCGGAGTCGTCATAGACCGCAATAATGAGTTCTCTAGTCTCTCCTGCTCCGAAGTACGCCCGGTCGAGCGACTCCCCAAGCCATGTACCGCAACCAACACGAAGCGGCTTCATGGTCGCATCAACATAGGTGATTTCAGCGCGAACTCTGGGGAGTGGCGACGGCGAGTCATTTCTGAACGACACGACGACAGCCGGAACGAAGGTATCGAACTGCTCAGCGGTCAGCGTTGAATCCCACTCGGCGTATATCCACCGTTTCGCTCGACCACGTTACAGACGCGCGCATCAAAGGTCGAAATGATCTCAGAGAAGTCAGGCGCTTGAGTGGTTAGTCGAGCGACCTCCTCGTGACGCCGAGACTGGGTTGTTGTGTCGCTTATCAACTCGCATCTGCTGATAACGACCAATGCCGCCATGAAATCTTCTATGCGCCCTAGGACGGTGACGTTTGAGCCTTTCGGGATAATCGAAAAACGATCGCTCCATGGAGCGTCGAATTTTAGGACCAGTTCGTATTGGTGCATTATGGGCGTGGTGTAGTTAACAAGAAACATTTTCGTTTCGCTGACATCAGCTACCGGCCCACTAACTCTGATCCATTTCCCAACGTAAGGCTTCCAAAGCCGCTGTTTCTCCGCGATCGTTTGAGTGCTGTTCTTGATGCCGATCAAGACTGCCGCATCAATATCCAGGACGATCCGTTCAGCGATCGGTTCAACAACCGGCGCGATCGACCCGACAGATGAACTCGCCACCACCGCTGGGGTAGGCGAGGCCATTATTTCCCTATGAGCGCGCCACATGATCCAACACATCAAACAAAGCAACGCGGCGATTACGTATGCTTCTGGATGGCGATCCAGCCACAGCACGGTCAGCCCAGCCATGCGCTTGACCCCCGGTTTCGCAGCAACGGTATCGCCGACCTTCCCAGCAAACCAGCCGATGATCTGCTGGGAGATCCAGAATGCAGCAACGCCGAAAGCCAATCGGCCACGCAGCCATACCTGCCGCCAAAACTCGCGCATTCCGGCCATCCTACTCGTTCACCTCCACCGGAAGGGTAGCCCTCTCTCGGCGTGTGCGTCAAGTATGTTAATACCCAAACTTGCGATGCACGATGTCGCGGAAGCAACGATCGCGTTCGATGTCGATGAAGTTGACGACAGGTGCGGAGCCTCCATCCGGAACCAGCTCTTCCAGTCATGGACGGCGTTCGTGAGAGGAGAAACGGATTCGCTTCCAGTTCCCTGTCAACCACCCCGTCATCCTGAGAGCCTGTGCAAAGATCGCGCGTCCGGTGCTCCCTGTCATCCTGAGACCGCCGGCGCGACAGTGTAGGGCCGCCGCCCCGGCGGCCAACGGCCGTGAGGCCGTGTGTTTGCTTCGAACTATCGCGCCGCGTGCGGCGCCGGCCGCCGGGGCGGCGGCCCTACACTGCAGCGGAAAATACGCGATTTGTGCACACTCTCTGAGGCTGCCGTAGCCGCGTGGGTGGCGGGCAGGTGAAGCGGCGGAGGACGCCGAAGGACCCCCTCCCTTGTAGCCGGTAGTGCGGTGGCTTCCAGCGTCCGCGTCACTGATGCGAAGTCCCCCTCACTCCCCGCCTGTATTGGGGGGGGGCCTTCGACGTCCTCCGCCGCTCCACCACGCCTCCACCCACGCGGCTGCGGCAGTCTCAGGATGACAGGCCCCCCCCCGCCCCTCGCTATGATTACCTCATGCGCAAGATCGTCATCGCCGTACTCATCGCTTCGACTGCTGACCTCGTCGCTCAGACGCCACCAAAGCCGGAACCACCTATCGGGTTTACTCCCGAAGCGATCGTCTGGAGTGCCGGTCCGCCGGCGCTTCCACCGGGATCGAAGATGGCCGTGCTCGAAGGCAATCCGCGAGCGGAGGGGATGTTCACGATGCGCGTGCGCGTTCCTGCCGGCTCCGCGATCCCGCCGCATTGGCATCCGCGCCAGGAGCGCGTGACCATCCTTTCCGGCGAGGTCGACCTCAGCTTCGGATCCATCGCCAACGCCGGTTCCGTGACTCGATATCGCGCCGGCAGCTTCTACGTCAATCCGCCGCGCGTCATGCACTACCTCTTCTTCCCCGAGGCGACCGAGATGCAGATGACCGGCATCGGACCGTGGGAGCTCCAGACCTCCGATATCAGCAAACCGGGTGGGGCGAAGCCGTGATGGTCCTCGCCAAGCCGATGACGGCACTCCGTTTGCTGCAACGGCAGCAGGAGGCTCCCATGTCCCGAGTGGAAACAAAAGAACGTCCCGCGAAACGTGAAACGCAGGAGAGCCGCCGTCACACCGGCGTCCGTACCGGCCGCATCAACGCAGAGACCGAAAAACAACCAGTCGTGATGGAACCATGGAATCAGGATCGAAACCATTGAAAACAAGAACGCCAGGCAACTCTCTCACCGTCTCCTCCATCGGCCTGGGCTGTATGGGGATGTCGGAGTTCTACGGTTCGCATGACGACACCGAGTCGATCGCCACGATCCATCGCGCCCTCGACCTCGGCTGTAATTTCCTCGATACGGCCGACATGTACGGCCCGTTCACTAACGAGGAGTTGGTCGGCCGCGCCATCCGCGGCCGCCGTGACAAGGTCGTCCTTGCAACCAAATTCGGCAACATGCGCGGCGATGACGGCGCCTTCCTCGGCATCAGCGGCAAGGCTGACTACGTACGGGAGTGCTGCGATGCGTCGCTGAAACGGCTCGGTGTCGATCACATCGATCTCTACTACCAACACCGCGTCGACCGCACCACGCCGATCGAGGAAACGGTCGGGGCAATGGCCGACCTGGTCCGCGCCGGCAAGGTCCGTCACCTCGGCCTGTCCGAAGCGGCGCCACAAACGATCCGGCGCGCGCACGCGGTGCATCCCATAACCGCCTTGCAGACCGAGTATTCGCTCTGGAGCCGTGACCCCGAGGACGAGATTCTGCCCACCGTACGTGAGCTTGGAATTGGGTTCGTCGCCTACTCCCCGATCGGCCGCGGCTTCCTCTCCGGCCGTTTCAAGACCATCGACGACTTTGAGACGAACGACTACCGGCGGGTTTCGCCCCGCTTCCAGGGAGAGAACTTCGACCGTAATCTCGATCTGGTAAAGCGCATCGACGAGATCGCCAAAGAGAAAGGCATCACCCCCGCCCAACTCGCGATCGCGTGGGTACTCTCGCGCGGCAATGACATCGTCCCGATCCCGGGAAGCAGGAGCGTCGGGCACCTGGAGGAGAACATCGCCGCGACTGAAATCGAGCTGACGCCGGGCGACATTGCCCGCATCGATGAAGTGGCACCGAAGGGCGCCGCGGCCGGCGACCGTTATCCGAGTATGGCCGCAGTAGACGCCTGATTGTTGGGCTTCGCGCGTTGTCGGTTGAGCTCTGAGCTTCGCGCCGCGTTATGACGATTCTGTCGCGCGGTGAGGCGCGCGATTGCGATCAATTCGCAGGCTGCAGTGGCAACGTGAGATCGACTCGGTGCGTCGCCGGTAAGGCCATCCAGACTAGCGGTATACGCTCCGGCGGCGATCCCCGGCGAGACCTTGTGTACTCTACATCGTAGATTCCGGGCTCGAAGAGTCCTGGAAGCATGTGAATCGTATCGAGCCCCTCTCGAATGATGGTGTACAGGTTCGGATCGACTTGGTTGACCCTCAAAAGTTCGGTTTGAATCGACACCGGAATCGGCACGCCGTCTTTGGAAAAGACCAGCCAGGCCGCGGACTGAGGCTCTCCATCCTGGTTTCTCACTCTGATTCCGGGAAAAACCACGGGCCTCGTCAGGGACACGTCTTCGACGCACCCGGTCTTAATTGGGCAGGGCACGAGGCGGGCCACATGGAGCGCGTAGCCAGCGGCCACAACATAGAAACCGGGTCGAGGCCGCTGAGGAACGGAAATCTGACCGTCATAGTCCGTAGCGCCCAGTTGCTCAGCGGAGATCTGAAACGGGAAGGTTACATTCTCAAAAGCCGACTGCTCGAGAAACACAAGCGCGCCAGGAAGCGGGTCGCCGTTTTCGTCGTGAACGCGCAACCGGATCTCCCCGGCAGGTTCCAATTCCAGAGTAGTCTCATCCGAGCTTGGAGAAAGCTCGATCTTCTCTGTCGACGCCGGTCTGTAACCCTCACACGCGGCACGTGCGATGTATGTACCCTTCGAGATGCCCAGCCAGTGGACGACCCCACTCGTGTCGCTCTTGAGGAGTCGAGCTCCGCCTGACGCGAGACCCCAATGGAAAAACATGACGTTGCAGTCAGGAACCGGAGCCTTGGTCTCTTTATCGACCAGTTTGACGACGCCACCCGACGTGGACAGCTCGACATCCAACACGATTCGGTCATTCTCTTCTGACAATGTGATCCCCGGAGGGGCAGTTTCTCCTTCTGCCGGAGGTTTCTCTGACGCAGCATGAGCCGAAAGCCACGCTCCCGCAGGAGCCAACAAAAGAGTCTCGTACGCTCCGGCCGAGCTGGTGTTGATGATGCCCGCCGATTCTCCCTGAGGCGGATCGCCCAGCACGATGCCAAGCCAGATTCTCGCAGGGACTCCAACACCATCCGGCAGCCGCGTCACTCCGCCGATATGCCACAGTTGAAGCTTTGGGGAAACGTCCACCGTGTCCGGGGCATCGGAGTCGTCTGACACGACAACGGGAATGGTGCTGGAACGGACCGCGGCTCCCACGAGCCACGTGCGATAAAGACCGGGCTCAACTTGCAGAACGCGCACGCTTCTCCGTGATCCGATCTCCATTCGAGCGCCCTTCGCTTCATCACATGGAGGTCGGTCACACCGCGTGAGAATAGCGGTCAGTGCTCCGGCGACTGCCGCCGGATAGTCCTTAGCCAACAATGGGGTGATCGTGACATCCTGGAAGTGAGCCAACACGACACGAACGGGCTGCTTCGGATCACTTTCTGAGCCAGGCGCAGCAATTGATACGTGGCTGCGTCGCCGTCGGGGTGCAACGACGTCCAAACTACGCAAGGTCAGGGGTACCATCCCGCACGAGAGGACGCCGGATGGGTCCGACATTCGGCACCGCGCCGCGAGAGCATGCCAAAAGACGGGTAGTAGCTCTGCGGTCGGATTCCCCAGGATTGATGCACCTGCGAGCGGTTTCCTGTCTTCCTTTGTCATCACCTGAAGAGTCAGCGACCTGCCCGTAGTTTCCTTTACATTCAGACGCGCGGCGGAGCGGACGCTGATTGCGATTGCAGAGATGACCATCGGCGCACGCTCAGTGCCGAGGTCGACCGCGGCCGAATAGGTCCCAAGCGGAACGGCAAACTCCAACTCAGGCGCACTGACCGTCTTGAAGTCGCGCGAGAACTCCAGATCAGAGCTCTCCAGCTTCAAGAACACGCGTACAGCCGTCACTTCGTGTGGGATTCCGGTCACGCGGAGCTTTCCCGCTCTTGAGAGCCGTATTCCAGCTTGGTTGTCTTTCAACAAGAGCGGCTGGCTGACGACATCGGGTCCGACCACGCGAACCGATTCTGTGCCAGGTGGCGGTGTGCGCAGGCGGATCGTTTGATTCAATATTGGAAGCGTTTCCAGCGCCAACGACCTCGAATCTGGCCCAAGCCATTCGATTTCGACCCGTTCCGGGAGCGGAGCACCCACCGGTGGAATGACAGGCACAGACTGCGCCCCATCCAAGCTGGCAACTACAAGAAGCGCCAGTGCAGCAGTAATCATCTAAATGAACTACAGCGCATGCTCAAATCGGACAAGGGCGCCGGCGGGTGTGCGGATGAGGCGAATGCTCCGGCCTGGCACCGGGATACTGCCAAAGAGCTCGTCCTTCAAGCTAGGAAGGCAGGCGATCTGATAGTTCTTGTTGAAAACATCGCCTTGGCACGAACTATCCGTGGGATTAAAGGTGCACCAAGCCCCCGCCGTCGGAGGTCCCTGTTGTCCATTGCTGCAAGACCCACCCCAATAATCGCAGCCACCATCATATCTGTTAGCGCAGCCCGTGTTTCCTACGATGCCTGTGGGGACCGAATAGCACTGGGCCGATGCCCCGTTCCACCCACACGCGGAGCATGATTGCGCGTTCGCCATGCGCGCCGACAGACCCAGAAACGCGCCAACGATCAGGAGAATATAACGTTTTAGCTTCACGTCTGCGTACCTCCGTAAAGAATACTATCAGATTCTCGCGCGAGAAGGCAAGATTCGTTAGGTGTCTTTAGCTCACACTTCGATCCCAACCGCACGCATCAGCTCCAGGGCGTTGCTCTTCTTCACCACGCCGGGCTGCATCCGATAGTCGAAGGTGACACGTCCGTCTTTGATCTGGTCTTCGAAGTGAACGTTGGCTGCGCCTGGCGCGAGCTCGTCAGCGATCTGCGCGAGAGCAAGATCGTGGGTCGTCGCGAGACCGATTGCTCCCCGCTTGACCAGACTGCGGATGATGGCTTCGGCGCCTATGCGGCGGTCATGCGAGTTTGTTCCGCCCAGGACTTCGTCGAGGAGGAAGAGCAGTGGCGGCGTCATCTGGAGAATGTCGCGGATGCGGAGGATCTCGGCGTAGAAACGAGATGCCCCCTCCTGCAGCGAGTCGTTGAGGCTGATCGATGCGCCGGCCGCCATCGGGCTCACACGCAGACGCGACGCGCACACTGGAGCGCCGGCGAGCGCGAGAAGGGTGTTGACGCCGATCGCGCGCAGCAGCGTGCTCTTGCCCGACATATTCGAGCCGCTGACGATGAGAAGCCGTAGCTCGCCGCCGATGTGGACGTCATTCGCGACACGCCGGTCGTCGGGGATGAGCGGATGGCCGACAGCGTCGCCATCGAAGATCGCCTCGCCCACTACGACTTCCGGCATCACGAACGACGGATGCTCGAAAGCGAAGGAGCTCAGCGAGAGAAGCGCCTCCATCTCAGCAATCACTGAGATCCACTGGACGATCTCGGCGCCTGACTCGGCACGCCAACGCTCGATGGCAAAGGCGATATGAGTGGTCCAGAGAAACAGCAGGGCGAACGGGGCGAAGAACTGGTTGCGCCGCGCTTCGAGCAAGGCCACGAGCTTGCGCAGGCGTTCGATCTGACGCGATGCGGGAACGCCGTCGCGCTCGAGGGTGGCGTGCAATGCGACGAGGACCGGGGTAGCGAACGACTGGCGTTCGATCACGGAGAGCACACCGGCCAGCAAGGCCAGAGCAGGCTCCCGCCGCTCGACCGCACCGACGACATCGGCCACACGCGAAACCAACCGCCGCGAAAAAAGGGTTACGACGATGATCATCACGATCATCGGCAGCGTCTCCAGCGGTGAATGAACCGCCATCGTCCCCGGATTCGTGGCATTCACCAGCCGGGAGACGAACGCCGGCATGCTGATGATGGAGGCAACGATCGTCAGCGCCGTGATGACGGCCGCAGCGATTCGTTCCCCTCCGCCGAGCGACGAACCGCCACCCGACCATTCGTCGAGCTTTGCCTCCTCCACCTCGCTCGCCACCTCCGCCGCAGCAACGAAGACCTCTTCGCGCAGGCCGACGCGGTCACGCAGCTCATCGACCGCAATCTGCCTCTCGCGCACTTCCGCCGCAGCAACATCGCCAGGATGCAGCAGCCAGCGCGACAGCGTCGTCCGTCCAGCGGCGGTCGCAGCGATGCAGAGCAGTTCGAAGAGCGATCCCTTCCCAAACAGATCGAGGTCGGCGGCAAAGGGATGGTGCTCCTCGGCGAACGTGATGCCGTCGAAGCCCTTCCCCTGCCACTGGCCGCTCAGCCGCTCGATGCCGCGTTCGCAGAATCGCGCCGCCGCTTCGGCACGGCGCCGGCGCTTGATCACGTGGTCATGAACGATCAGCACCACAGCGAAACCGAGAATCGGCAGCCCGATCCACTGGCTGAAGTGAACGATGGCGATGACGACGGCGGCGATGAAGAGAACGATCCGGGAGATCGACAGGCTGCGCTCGTTCCTGCGCAATGCGCCGGCTTCGACGCGATGCCGGGTCAGTCGTTCATCGTAGGTTTCGCGAGGGGTAGGCACGGTTGGAGTATATGCAGCGCGAGAGGAAAGAGGCAGAGACAGGAGTGTTTGTGCCACAAAGGTAGCGCGATGTCTCACGCCGCGTCGTTCCGGCCATCGAGAGCCTCCGCGTCCTCGCGAACATGGTCCAGGACCCGATGAATGAGAAGAAAGTGGGCATCATTCGGGACAACGACACCGTGAATGGGGACGACGACGGCGTGAATGGGGACAACGACATCATGAATGGGCAAAAATTGCCCATTCACTGCGACAACGACATCGTGAATGGGCAAAAATTGCCCATTCACCGCGACAACGACATCGTGAATGGGCAAAAATTGTCAATTCACCGCGACGACGACATCGTGAATGGGCAAAAATTGTCAATTCACTGGGACAACGACATCGTGAATGGGCAAAAATTGCCCATTCATGATGAAAATGTCCCAATTCACGAGGAAAACGTCCCAATTCACGATGCCGGCGACTCGATTGACGAGGAAAACTAAGGCATCGATGACGACGGCGACCCAATCAACCGCCAGCCGGTCCTCATCGATGATGTCATCGTCCCGGTTCGCGATGTCGATCTGGCAATGAACGATGTCCAGGAAGCGGCGATCTGGTTGGATTTCCCGAACGCCGCCTAGAACAGCGCCAGTTGCGTATTCAGCGCCGGTAACCTCGGCCTCGCCGGCCGCCGTCTCGAGATCTCGTACACGCCTGTCGCTTCGAACTGCCTGGCGATCGACAACTCGAGCTGTTTGGTCACGCCCAGGCGGCTCAGGAGGCGCGTGGCCATGTCCCGGACGATCGACTCGTGATTGTTCCGTTCCGACAGGTGAATGAGGCAGAGGTTCTTCAGGTCGGCACCGATCATCCGTTGCACGGCAGTCATCGAATCGTCGTTCGACAGGTGGCCGAAGCGCGACATGATCCTGCGTTTGAGCGACCACGGGTAGCTGCCCATCCGCAGCATGTCGAGGTCATGGTTGGCCTCGAAGAACAGTCCGTCGCAATCGGAGAGGTGACGGATCACCGGCGCATCGGCATGCCCTAGGTCGCTGGCCACGCCGACGCGCGTCCCGTCGCGGGCTTCGATCACGAAGCAGGCGGGGTCGGTGGCATCGTGCAGCGTGCGCCGCGCATGAATGTTCAGCTCCCCGATGACGAACGTCGAATCGTTCGGAAAGACGATCGTCCTGATCTTCTCGCGGTCGATGTTGCTGGCGTCGAGCGTCCCCTGCGTCAGGTAGATCGGGATACCGTACTTGCGTCCGATCGACCCGGCGCCGCGAATATGGTCGTAGTGCTCGTGCGTGATGATGATGGCCTGCACGCTCTCGATCGTTTTACCGACCTGCTCCAGGCGCTTGCGCGTCTCGCGCGGACCGATGCCGGCGTCGACCAGGATGGAAGTGCCGTCGCTCTCGAAGTAGTAGGAGTTGCCCGCGCTGCCGGAGCTGAGGGGAGCGACGATCACGTGGGTCATGGTAACGCGGTTTCACGGTCGCGGGGTCTCGCGGTTGTGACCCTGGTTGTGACCCAGAGAACGGAATGTTCAATGTTGAATGTTCAATGTTGAATGAGAAGCGGCGGGCGGCGGCACATTCAACATTCAACATTCGAGGCTGGATCTCCTCCAACCGCCACCGCACGACCTCACAACCCAGCAACAACATACAATCCCGGTCGCATGATGGAACGCTTCATCGTCGAAGGCGGCCGGCGTCTGGAAGGACGTATCCGGCCGGGAGGGAACAAGAACGCGGCGCTGCCGATTCTGGCGGCGTGCCTCCTCACCGATGACGTCATCGTCCTGCGCAACCTTCCGGACATTCAGGACGTTCGCGTCATGCTCCAGATCATGGAAGGCATCGGCGCAACGGTCGGCCGGCTCGAGGCCAACGTCGTACGCATTCACGTCAAAGGGGAATGTTCGTCCAGCCCCGATCCCGATCTTTCGCGGAAGATTCGCGCCTCGATCCTCCTGGCCGGCCCGCTGCTGGCCCGCTGCGGTGCGGCCAGCATCGCCAAGCCGGGCGGCGACGCCATCGGCCGGCGGCGCGTCGACACCCACCTCCTGGCACTCGAATCGCTCGGAGCGCAGATTGAAGTCTCGGCGCAGGAGTACAGAATGTCCGTGCGCTCGCTGCGAGGCTCGAACATGTTCCTCGACGAGGCATCCGTGACGGCGACGGAGAACGCCATCATGGCAGCTGTACTCGCCGAGGGTGATACGGTCATCTACAACGCCGCGGCGGAACCACACGTTCAGGATCTCTGCCGCTTCCTCAACCTCCTCGGCGCGCAGATCGAGGGCATCGCCACGAACTCGCTGCGCATCCACGGCGTCGAATCGCTGCACGGCGGCGAGTTTCACATCCCCAGCGACCACATCGAAGTCGGCTCCTACATCGGCCTGGCCGCGGTAACGCACAGTGAGCTGGTCATCGAAGATGCTGTGCCGCACCACATGTACGCCGTCCGCCTCATGCTCGAAAAGCTCGGCCTCGAGATCAAAGTGGAAGGACAGGACATCCGGATTCCGAAAGACCAGCACCTGCGCGTCCGGTACGACATCGGCGCAGCCGTGCCGAAGATCGACGACGGCCCCTGGCCTCTCTTCCCCGCCGATCTTCTGTCGATCATGATCATCATCGCCACCCAGTCGGAGGGGACTGTGATGATCTTCGAGAAGATGTTCGAGTCACGCCTCTTCTTCACCGACAAGCTGATTCAGATGGGGGCACGGATCATCCTCTGCGATCCGCACCGCGCCATCATCGTCGGCGGGAACCGGCTCAGCGGCGCCGAAATCACCAGCCCTGACATTCGCGCAGGCATGGCGCTTTTGCTGGCTGCGCTGTGCGCGAAAGGCGAGAGCGTGATCCACAATATCCATCAGATCGATCGTGGGTACGAGCGGATCGAGGAGCGGTTGAATCCGTTGGGTGCGCGGATCCGGCGCGAAAGGGACTCGTGATGTTTTCGGTTGCCGGAAGCTGCACGATGAAAGAGACCAAATGTTGAATGTTGAATGTTCAATGTTCAATGTTGAATGAAGGGGCCGCGCCGTGGTCATTCAACATTCGACATTCGACATTCAACATTCAACATTTGCTTTTGGTGGCCGGGCCCCCGCCGTCATGGGCATCCTCAACGTCACCCCCGACTCCTTCTCCGACGGTGGCGTCCACTTCGACCTGTCGAGAGCCGTACACGCCGCGCTGCAGATGGAGGAGGACGGCGCCGCGATCATCGACATCGGCGGTGAGTCGACGCGGCCCGGCGCCGAGCCCTTGGCGGCGCAGGTCGAGATCGACCGCGTCTTGCCGGTCATCCAACAGATCCGCCGCCGGAGCGCGATCACCATCTCGATCGACACCCGCAAAGCAGCAGTCGCCGAAGAGGCCATCCGCGCGGGTGCGAACATCGTCAATGACGTGAGCGCCATGCGCTACTCGGCCGGCATGCCGGCGTTCGTGGCCAGGAGCGGAGTGCCGGTCATCCTGATGCACATGCGCGGCGAGCCGTCGACGATGCAGCAATTCACCGTCTACAACGACGTCGTGACGGACGTCGCCCGAGAGCTGTCGTTCATGATTGAGGACGCACTCGCCGCCGGCATCGAGCGCGGAAAGATCCTCGTCGACCCGGGAATCGGCTTCGCGAAAACGTTCGATCAGAACCTGGAGCTCCTGGCCCGCGCGCACGAACTGACTGCCCTGGGCCCACTGGTCATCGGGGCCTCCAGAAAAGCGTTCATCGGCGCCCTCACCGGACGCGCCTCCGGGGCCGACCGCGCCCTCGGCTCCCTGGCCGCCGTCGCCGCGGCCCAACGCGCGGGAGCCTCGATCGTACGAGTCCATGACGTGCGAGCGACAGTCGATTTCCTGAAAGTGTGGATGGCGATCGAGGAGAAGCGATAGTGCGCTCCTTCGTCGCGCATTGTCCGCGTTGTGTGCGTTGCCGCGTTGTCTGCGCCTTCGGGGCGTTATCTGCGCCTTCGGCGCGTTGTCGCCTCGAAGAGGCAATACCATGAACTGGTACGACCGCATTCTCTCCCTCCAGTTCACGTGGCGGGACGGCCTCGACATCACCATTGTCGCGTTCGTGATCTACAGCATCCTCGCTCTGATCCGAGGAACGAGGGCGATGCAGGTGTCGATCGGATTGGTGGTCCTGGGGAGCTCGTTTTTCGTGGCCCGCGCGTTCGACCTGCCGGCGCTCGAGGCGATCTCGAAACAGATCCTCTTCTATCTGCCATTCGCTGTGATCGTTCTCTTCCAGGCCGAGATCCGGCGTGCGCTGGCACGGATGGCTACCAATCCGCTGCTATCGCTCGTCGCCAGCGTGGCCTCGCCGGTGCCCTTCGACGCCATTCTCGGCGCGGCGACGGTCCTCTCGGCGCAGCGGATCGGAGCGCTCATCGCCATCGAGCGCGCGCAGAGCTTGCGGATGTATGCGGAGTCGGCCAAGCCGGTCGACGCCATCGTCTCGGCGGAGTTGCTCATCAGCATCTTCGTTCCCGGCGGACCGCTCCACGACGGCGCCACCATCATCCGCGGTAACCGCATCGTCGCCGCCGGCGCCTTTCTGCCGCTGACAACGTCCACGGACCCGACGCTCGGGCACGGCACACGCCACCGCGCAGCGCTCGGTCTCTCGGAAGACAGCGATGCCCTCGTCCTCGTCATTTCGGAGGAGAATGGATCGATCGCCGCCGCCAGCGAGGGCCTGCTTCACGAGCACCTCGACCGCGATCGACTACTGCAACTGATGCAGGAGCGGCTGAGGGCGAGAAAGTGAAGCTGACCACCAACCTCCCGCTCAAAGTCCTGAGCGTCTTCCTGGCGTTCACCGTCTGGTTCGTGGTCTCGGCGCCACGGCGGGAGCCTGTGTCGGAGAGGTCTTTTGCCGCGCCGGTCTCGCTCGTGCGCATGCCTCGCGACCTCACCATCACCACGCCGGTCCCGGACACCGTCAGCGTCCGCCTCCGCGGCCGGGTCTCCAACCTTCGCGCCCTCTCGTCGCAGAACCTCGAGGTCACCCTCGATGTGAGCTGGGTCACTCCGGGAGACGCAGTTATCACGCTCAGCCCACAGGCCATGAGCGTCCCGCCGCAGATCGATGTCGTCTCCATGGAGCCGACCAAACTCCGTTTTCACGTCGAAGCCCTCCGCCAGAAAGAGGTGCCCATCCGGCCCTTCCTCATCGGCCAGCCGCCGCCCGGCTACTCTACGGGCGACCCGACGCTCGTCCCCGACCACGCGCTCATATCCGGCCCCGCGTCACAGATCAGGAACGTCACCGAAGTGGCAACCGAACGGATTATCATGACCGGCCGGACCGACACGTTCGTACAGACCGTGATGGTCGTCTCCGACTCCTCGCTGATCCGCATCATCGAGCCGCTGGCGACGCAGGCGACGGTACCAGTCACTCCGGAGATCGGCCCGGCCCCACCCGTCACCACAACGACCGAGACAACCGGCGACACCGTGCCGGAGAAAAAACCTAAAGGTAAAAACAATCGATGAGGACCCTCTTCGGCACCGACGGCATCCGCGGCAAAGCCCACCAGTACCCACTGGATGTTCCGACGATGTTCGCCCTGGGAGAGGCGCTGGCGCATCGGTTGTCGGGAGTCGGGAGCCAGCCCCCGACCATTCTCCTCGGTATGGACACACGCGAGTCCGGCCCGGAAATCGCGCGTGCTCTGACCGCCGGAATCGAGTACCACGGCGGAAAAGCGATCTTCATCGGCATCGTGCCGACCCCGGCCGTTGCCTACCTCTGCCGCACCTCGGACGCCGCGGCCGGCATCTCCATCTCCGCCTCGCACAATCCCTACGAAGACAACGGCGTGAAGATATTCGGTCACGACGGGATGAAAATCCCCGACTCGGTCGAAGAGCTGATCGAAGAGGAGTTTCGGGCCATCCGCCGCAACGATGTAACGGTTCCTCACATCGACCTGCGCGATAACGACGAACTGATCGAGCGTTACGAGCGCTTTCTCGACGGCGGCGTTGCTCCCGACGCGCTTCGCGGCCGCAAGGTCGTGCTCGACGCAGGCAACGGCGCTGCCTTCCGCATCGCGCCGGAAGTCTTTCGCCGCGCCGGCGCCGATGTCGTTGTGATCAATGACCAGCCGAACGGCCGCAACATCAATGATCGATGCGGAGCGACCAATCCCGAGAGGCTATGCAACGCCGTGGTCAAAGAAAGAGGCGATTTCGGCGTGGCCTTCGACGGAGACGCCGACCGGGCCATTTTCGTCGACGACGCCGGAGAGATACGCGACGGTGACGAGGTTATCTATCTCTGGGCGCAGCGGCTGAAACGCGACGGCACGCTGAAAAGTGGCTGCGTCGTTACGACGGTCATGTCGAACTTAGGCTTCGAGCGGCAACTTCGCGCCGACGGCATCGAGCTCTGCCGCGCCAACGTCGGCGACAAGTACGTCCTGGAGATGATGATGGAGCGTGGCGCGAGCCTGGGCGGCGAACAGTCGGGACACATCATCGATCTGACCGTCCACACCACCGGCGACGGCATCCACACAGCGCTCGTATTCGGCGAACTGCTGGCCCAGGCCGGGCGGCCTTTCTCCCGGCTCTCCACGTTCACACGGACGCCGCAAGTTCTCATCAACCAGCCAGTTGGCTCGAAACCGCCGCTGGAATCGCTGCCGAAATACCAGGCCGCGCTCGCCGCCGCGAAGGCCGAGATCGACGAACAGGGCCGCATCCTCGTTCGCTATTCAGGCACCGAGAACAAAGTGCGCGTGATGGTGGAGGGGCCGGATTACGCGCTGATCATCCGAATCGCCGAGTCGTTGCGGGACGTGCTCGAGATCGAGATTCCACCCGTGGCCTCGTGACGGAACCGCTGCTTCACGACGCCGTCATCGCAGTCGCCGCGCTCGCGGCCGGCGCGATCAACGCCATCGCCGGCGGCGGAACGCTGATCTCGTTTCCGGCCCTGGTCTGGATCGGCGTGAACCCGATCATGGCCAACGCCACCAACTGTTTCGCCTTGTGGCCAGGCTCGTTCTCCGCCATGATCGGCTTCCGGCAGGATCTGGCCAGGATCCGCCGCTGGCTGCTGCTGCTCACAATCCCCGCGTTCACCGGAGGAGCGCTGGGGGCCGTGCTGCTGATGCACACTTCCACGAAGACGTTCTCCGGTCTCGTGCCGTTCCTGATCCTCGGCGCCACCCTGCTCCTGGCCGGTCAGGAGGTGATCACACACCGCCTCGGCATCGTTGCCCGGGCGCACGAGAAACCGTCCGCCGGCTGGGTGACCTTCGTCTTCGTTTTCCAGTTCCTCGTCGGCATCTACGGCGGCTATTTCGGCGGCGGCATGGGAATCCTGATGCTGGCCGCGCTCGGACTCATCGGCCTGACCGACATGCACGAGATGAACGGCCTGAAGAACCTGCTGGCAATCAGCATCAGCGGCATCGCCGCACTCTACTTCGCCTTCTCCGGCGCCGTACTCTGGAAGGACGGCGCCATCATGGCCGTCGCCGCGGTCATCGGCGGCTACCTCGGCGCCCGCATGGCGCAAAGACTGGGCCGCATCTTCGTCCGCCGCGCCGTCGTCGTGATCGGTCTGGGAATGAGCGTTGCGCTGTTTTTCAAGCGGTGAGGAGAAGGCTTGTGATTTTGGTCACAAACGAGGAGGCAGTTATCACGCGGGGCGTCAATCCACCGAGGCTCGGGAGACCGGCGTCACCGTAATCTCATCCTCCCAAGCGTCAGAGTCATCGATCTGCGCGATGACGATCTCGTCGATCTCGTCTTCCGTCAATGCATTCTGTCCTGGTTTAAGCATCAGGTCTGTTCCTCGCTGACTGTAACAACCTCTTCGTCGCCTCATGCTGCGGGTTCGTCAGCACCTTCCGCGGGTCGCCTTCCTCCACAACCTCCCCCTCGGCCAGGATGACGACGCGGGTAGCGAAGTCGCGGGCGAAGTCGTCGTCGTGTGTGGTGACCACGAGAGTCCGGCCGGTCCGAGTGAGCTGCACGAGCGTTTCTCCCAGCTCTCCTCGGCGTGCCGGGTCGAGCGAGGCAGTCGGCTCGTCCATCAGCAGCAGTGGCGGCTCCATGGCCATGGCCCGTGCGATGGCAACACGCTGGGCCTCGCCTCCTGAGAGCTCGCGGGGAAGAGCGTTGCGGCGATGCGCGACACCCATGGTCTCGAGAAGATCGAGTGCGCGCCGTTCCGCCTCGGCGCGGGGCACGTGAGACACCTGCACCGGCGCCAGGGTGATGTTGTCCATAGCGGAAAGATGTTCGAAAAGGCAATGGAGTTGGAACACCATCCCCACCCGCGTCCGCAACTCGCGCATCGTCGCGCGCGGCGGCTGAGGACCGGGACGGAGTATCACACCGCCGACGTCGATGACACCATCCTCAAACGTCTCCAGCGCGGCCACGCAGCGAAGGACCGTCGTCTTGCCGCCGCCGGAAAGGCCCATCAGCGCAACCAACTCTCCTGCCGCCACCGAGGCGGTGACGCCGCGCAGGATCTCCCGCTCACCGCGGCGGAGCCTGAGGTTGGAGATGGTCAGGATCTCGCTCATTCTGTCGCCGCCTTCCAACGATTCTCCAATCTCCCAGCCAAACGCGATAGCGGCAGCGACAAAACGAGATAGAGCGACGCGCAGAGGATGCCTGGAATCACCCAGCTCCCGATGTTCGCGGCGAAGATCGAAGTCTGTTTTGTCAGCTCGATGACTGTGATGACCGACACAAGCGACGAATCTTTCAGCAGCGCCACGAAGTCATTCGTCATCGGCGCCAGCGCGATCCGGAACGCCTGCGGCCCGCGCACCAGCCGCAAGACCTGCGACTCCGTCAGACCCAGAGTCCGCGCCGCCTCGAGCTGCCCGCGCGACACCGCCTCCAGCGCGCCGCGATAAATCTCGCTTTCGTACGCCGCGTAGTTCAAGCCCAGGCCGAGGAGTGCGGCCAGGAACGCAGGGAGCCGGATCACGGCAGAGAGGCCGTAGTAGAGGACAAAAAGCTGCAGCAACACAGGCGTGCCGCGCACGACCTCGACATAAACCGTCAGGAGCGCCCGCACCGGCGTGCTGCCGTAGACGCGTCCGCTGGCGATCAGCACCCCGGCCAAAACAGCCAGCGCCATCGCCGCGCACGACAGCACGATGGTGATGAGCGACGCCCGCAACAGCGCCGGAATGTACCGAAACACGATGTCGAGATTCGCCCCGGAACTTTGTGCAGAGCGTGTAGGGCCGCCGCCCTCTGCGGCCTTCTTCGCACCACCATCCGACTTCAACACCTCCGCGAAAAACGCCGGCTGATACGAATCCCAGATTCCCCACTTGCGATAGATCCGCTCCAGCGTCCCATCGCGCATCCGCGCGCGAAGAACGTCATTGATCCGGTCGCGCAGAACAGTGTTCCCAACTGCCAGGACGCCGATGTAGTGGCTGGTTGCGAGCGGCTGCGGCTCCGTGTAAAGCCCCGGCACACGCCGCATCGAACGCGCGGCGATGATGTTGTCGAGCAACACAGCATCCAACCGGCCGGCGCGAAGATCGGCGTACGGATGAACATCGTCGTCGTAGGAGACGCAGATCACACCGTCGCTCTTTTCCGCGGCCAGGACGCTCTCATAGGCGATCGTCCCACCGAGCGTACCGACGCGCCGCCCGCGCAAGGCAGCAAACGCCGCGAACTTTCCGTGATCCTCGGCACGCACGGTCAGTACCTCGTGAAACTCGAAGTACGGGATCGTTGCCGCCAGCATCTTCCGCCTCGCCGGTGTGTCTTCCACCCCGCTCATGCCGATCTCGAAGTCCCCGCGCTGCACCGACTGATCGATGTCGTTGAATCCCACCTGTATGAACTCCGGCGTCCGCCCAAGCCCTTTCGCGATCTGCTCCGCGACCTCGACATCGAACCCGCGCAACTTTGACGGATCGCTCGGATCCGCTTCGACGAACGGCGCCCCTCCCTCGGCATCGCCACCCCAGCGAAAGACAGGCTGTTGCGCACTCGCGGCCGCCGCGACAAGAACCAGGAGGATGCCGATTCGCCTCATGTCAGCAGTAGATCATCCCTCGGTAGGATTTGTGATCAGCAGATCAGTGGATTTGTAGATCAGAAGATCAGGAGTGTTGGCCTGACCTTGCTCTCCCTGGTCTACTGACCCACTGATCCACTGATCCACTGATCAATTGATCAATTGATCCATCGATCAACCGATCAACGCACCATTTCGCTCTGAACCACCATTTGCACTACGATCATCGACATCCCGGGAGGGACCCCATGACCCACCGCTTCCGCTTCGCACTGGCCGCGTTTGTTTTCCTCTTCGCCCGATTCGCGAGCGCGCAGTGCCCGCCAAGCGCAACCATCCCGAACTTTCGCAGCATTTCCGTCAGCGGGAATGCCTTCAAATTTGCGTGGAACCCACCGGCCAACGCGCCTGCGAACGCGGTCTACGAGATCATGCGGGAGACCGACGCGGGCTTTTGCGACTATCACAACAGCTACACGGCGATCGACACAACCACTGCGACGTCGTACACCGCCGCACTGCCCACGCCCAACTCCGCGTACGAGTTCTTCGTACGCCTGCAGAGCGATCATTGCTACGAGACAGACTTCTACTTCGCCGTCGACACCTTCACCACACTTCCGAACAAGCCCCCCATCCCCTCGGTCGTCACCGGAGCATCGAGCGCGACGCTCACCTTCTCCTACACAGACACACGCGCTTTTGATATCGACATCTTCCGGGCAGTCAACGGCGGACAATTCACCTTCCTCGACGCCGTTCCATCATGTGCGAGCGATCCCAAGACGTACGTCAACAACAACCTCGCCCCCGGCACCTACCAATACCGTCTCGGCGTCTTCAACGACGGCACCGGCGGGCAAGAGGTCTACTCCGACCCCGTCACCGTGACAGTTGGCGCGACGCCTCCAACGGTTGCTTCATTCGCCGCCGCCCCCTCCACCATCCGCGCCGGCCAGCAGGCCACGCTTTCGTGGGTCACGCGTAACGCCACCTCGGTACTCATCGATCAAGGCGCCGGCTCGCAGGCGCTTTCCGGGACGGTTTCGGTCTCGCCGGCGGTCACGACGACGTACACGCTTTCTGCGCTGGCCAGTACGCAGACAGCAACGTCATCGGTCACCGTCACCGTCATCACCGCTCCATCGGTCGTCGTCAGCTCGTTTCCCACCGCAATGATCCAGGCGCAAGGAAGCGGCGGAGCGACGACGTCATACACTCTCTCCAACGCAGGCGGTTCGTCCGCGGCCGTGCAACTCTCACAGGACAAATCCTTCTTCACGCAATCGCCGGGGTTCTTCACCCTGGCACCGGGTGCGAGTCAGGTGGTAACCATCACCGGCGTGGCACAGAGCAACGCTGGAGTGCTGGAGGGAGTATCGACGCCGTTCGGAAACGGTGTCACGCAAGGACTGCAGATCCCGATCAAATTGCTATCCGCCGCTCCTCCTGCCCAGGCGGTCAGCGCACAACCGGCGAGCAACCGTGTCGATGTCGCCGAGGATGCAGGGACGTCGCCCGCGGGAACGGTCAGCTTCACCAACAGCGGGAACGGAACGCTCACCGGCGTTCTCGTCTCCGACGTCCCCTGGATCATCCCGCAGAGCGACGTCGTCACCATTCCTCCGCACAGCACCGCGGCCTTCACCTTCCGGATCGACCGTTCCAAGCGGCCCGATTCCAGCGCTCTCTCCGGCTCGCTGGCGGGCACGATCTCTCTCGTCTATCTAAGCGGGGCCTCTGCGAAGACCGTCCTGCCGTTGGACACAACCCCGCCGCCGTCAGTCAGCACCGTCACCGTCGTCGACACGGTGAAGCTCACTGTGTCCGCGGGGGCGCCACCCGCGCTCACGGCCGGCGAGGTCGCGCTCTTCATCGCAGGCGTTGGGCATGTCACCAGCACGGTCGGCACATTCATTTCGGATATCTCAGTCCTCAATCCGACCGGCAACCGGCTGGTCAGCGACCTGCGGCTCTTCTACACGCCGGTAGGCGGCGGTGCCGGTTCGGCGAAGACGACGGCGGTGCCGTCGCTGGCAACGAGCGTGAGCATCGCGCTCGCCGATGTGGTGAAGAACGTGTTCGGAACCGAGGGGCAGGTCGGGAGTCTGCAGATCCGCTCGCGCGATGCCGACAAGCTCGGGCTCAATACGAATATTTTCAACTCCAGCAGCCCGTCGGGAACGTACGGCACGTCCATCCCGACGTTCCGATCGGATCGCTCGGTCGCCCCGGGGGACCACCTGGTACTGAGCGGATTGCGCCAGGATGCGACCTCGCACACCAACCTCTTCTATCAGGAAACCTCAGGCGCCGGTGCGACGATCCAGACCGAGTTCTTCGCTGCCGACGGCACCAGCGCAGGAACGAGATCGGACACGGTCGGGCCTTTCGCGCTCGCACAGGTCAACAGTTCCGTTCCCAGCGGCGCCGTTTCCGCGATCATGACCAACAGCGCATCCTCGGCAGGGCGTTTTCTCGCCTTCGCCACGCCTGTCGACAATCTGAGCGGCGACAACTGGAGCGTCGTCGACTGGAGCCGCCAGTTTGGTTACTTCCAGGGCGATCCGACCGTCATTCCGGTTGCCGGCGTACTCCACGGAGCGAACGGCACCTTCTTCCGCACCGATGTAGCCATCACGAACACAGGCTCTTCATCAGCCAGCGGAACTCTTCGCTTCGTCTCCTCGGCCGGCACGACTTCCGACCGCCTGGTCACGCTCGGCGCGCATCAGTCCAACATCATCGCCGATGCGATCGGATCACTCTTCGGCCTGTCCTCTATCTCCGGCTACCTTCTCTTTACTCCCACCACGGGAACATTCGCCGTCACCAGCCGCACGTACGCGACAGTGGGAGGCAATCCGGCAACGTACGGCACGGCGGTCCCGGCGCTGGCCACCTCCGCGGCTCTCAAGATCGGCTCGATCCGCGCCATCGCGGCCCTCGAAGACTCGGCAGTGGCAACAGTCGTCGCGGCGCGCCCGGCAACCTTCCGAACGAATTTCGGACTCGTCGAGACGAGCGGAAACAACGTGACCGTTCGCGTCACCATCCGTTTCACCTTCCCCGCTGGCACGACTGTTCAAGGCTCAGCCACCGCATCGAAGGACTACAACCTCGCCGCTTTCCAGTTCATGCAGATCAACGGCATCACCGCCGACATCCTCGGCGCCGCCCGCACCACCTTCGGCGATCTGCACGCCGTCGAAGCCGACTTCCAGGTGATCAGCGGCAGCGGAGCGGTAACCATCTTCACCTCATCGACCGACAACGGAACGGGTGACTCGATTCTACGGACGGAGTAAGTTTCATTTCGCGCGAAGCGCTTTGGAGTGCGGCGTCCGCAGCCGCCGCTTTCTGAGGTTCATTCACGAGGCCCCCGCACTCCCAAAGCGGTGGCTGCGGCCACCGCACTCCAAAGCGCTTCGCGCGGAAATCAGGCAGCATTTGGTGCGAGCAAGATTAGGATTCGCACGCCATGAACGACGACCTCCGGCTCGCGCTCTCTCTCGCAGATGCGGCCGACGCGATCACGATGCACCACTTCCAGTCCTCAACGCTGGCGGTGCGGACGAAGAGCGATCGGACGCCGGTCTCCGAGGCGGATGAAGCGGTGGAGCGAATGATCCGCGAGCGTCTCGCAAGCGAGCGGCCGTATGACGGCATTCTCGGCGAGGAGTTTGGTGTGCAGGCCGGCAACGGGCGGCGGTGGATCATCGATCCGATCGACGCTACGAAGAACTACGTCCGAGGAATCCCCGTCTTCGCGACGCTGATCGCGCTCGAAGGAACGGTTGGCGTCATCTCCGCTCCCGCGTTCGGACGCCGGTGGTGGGCGTCGCGTGGTGACGGTGCGTTCTGCAATGGGCGTGCGATCCACGTCTCAGAGATCGCTGAGATCAGCGGCGCACAGCTCTGCTACGACGATGTTCCTGGCTTCGAGCGCTTCGGCCTCGGCGCACGCTTTCTCGATCTGGCCCGCCGATGCGCGCGGACGCGCGGATTCGGCGACTTCTGGTCGCACATGCTCGTCGCCGAAGGGGCGGCCGAGATTGCGGTCGAGCCGGAGGTCGCGCACTGGGACATGGCCGCCGTGCAGGTGATCGTCGAAGAAGCTGGAGGACGTTTTACGAATCTGGCTGGCGCGAACCGTGCCGACGGCGGAAGCGGCCTGTCAACGAACGGACTGCTCCACGGCGCGGTGTTAGAAGCTCTCGTTCGCTGACGCAGTCACTTCTTTGCGTTCGCATACTCGTCACTGCCCGCAAAGTGCAGCGAGACGTACGGCTCGTCGCCGGCTACCCAGCTATCGTGTCCCGGCGCGATGTAGAAAACGTCGCCCGCGCGCATCTCGATCACGCGCCCGTCGCGCATCGCTGCCGTTGCGCGTCCGGAGACGACCATCCCGACATGCTCGACTTCGCACATTAGCTCACGTGTTTTCGCCCCGACATGCTGCGACCAGCGGCTCGTACGTCGCGCGGCCGATAGTCATCCCACCAACGCGCACCATCTCGAAACGCCCCCAGTTCGAACGTCCGCGTCTCATCAGGGGTATCGAATCGCTTCAGTCTCTCGATCGAGAGTCCTTCTCCCCCGCGCACAGGTAGACAGGCGCCGACTGAAATGGTCCAAACCGCAATTGGCTCAGCGGTATACGCAAGCCAGATTGCGAGAATGAAGAGCGTTGCTAGAGAGAAGTGGTATACGAATCCATCGTTCGAGTACTTCCGGAAGAGCAATATAGCTTCGTGGAGTAGTTGTTGTCAAGCTCAAGACCCTGCGGACTTTGGCCCGTCTGGCGCTTCCTTAACCCGCACCCGAACCTTGAAACCGGAACTGCCGGGAACGTCATTCCCAATCCATCCCAGACACCGGAAGCCAGGAGGAGGAGGATACGCTAGTTTCTCCTCCTCGGTCATGAGTCGGCCGGGCACGTTGCTACCTTCATGGACGAATAGCTCAGCTCCAAATGCGTCCGGCACAAATAAGACAAGGTCAACCCTGGGGATCGTTCCCCCAGCCCGATCGTTGTTGAGAACGATCTCATCCATTCCCTTGTCACGCAATGGTCCCATCGCGTCGCGCACCCAGTCGGTCACGCGGATCGAATAGGGCGTCTTGTCCGTTTCCTGCGAGAGTGGGGGTGACAAGAAGAGAAGAAACTCACGTTTCCCCGCGACCACGGTGGAGATCGGCATCGGAATCGCGTTGGCCTGAATGCCGTGCCGGTCGACGATCGACCAGTAGGGGTCTTCGATGAGGTTCGTATCGTTGTTCGACTTTGAATCCACCCCCATCCTCAAACAAAAGACAGGCTCGCCTTCGGGAGAAAACATCAGCCTGTTCTCCACGGAGTCAGGCAGCTTGCTAAACATGCCGTTATCTTCGACAAGACAATTCGCCTGCACGATCATGCTTGAGTGGTGATACTTGAAAACCCTAGAGGCGTGTTGATTCGCGTAAATCTCCCGCAACTGAGCCTTCATCCACTCGCCCGTCTGCTTCCAGAGCTCAATCCGAACCTTGTGCTCGATGGGAGGCGTCGTTTCAAGAGCCAGTTTCTCGCGCTGCTCGTCGTCGATGATCTGCGCAAGATCTTTCTCAGCTTCGTTTCGGACCACGATATAGGAATCGCCCAGGCCCTGCGTGAAAGCCATCTCGAAGTCAAACGTGCCGATTTTTGTCCGCACGGGAAGGAGCCATTTCACATATTCGCGCGCGCGCAGAATAGCGCTGTTCATCGCCGTTTCAAGAAGAGCCTTGGAGAACGAGGCGAGATTCGTGGGCGCTTCGTTGACGGCCATCTCTGCGAATGTGATGCCGATGATCGCGCCGCCTCCCGGATGCTCCTGCTCTCGCCTGTGAAGCTCCTCTGAGGGCAGGTTCTGGCAGATACCTCCATCCACCAAGGTCATGCCATCCTGATTCGGCCATGTGCGATAGAAATACGGGATGGCCGCAGATTCGATGAGCGCATTCACTAGGTTGTCTGACGGGTCGCGAAACACATGCTGTTGGGCATTGCGCAGGTCCGACGAGATGATCAGAAGCTCGATCCCGCCCTTCTCCCGGATATCCCTTAGCGTTCTGACGTTGCATTCATTCAGGGAGAGCAACCTCACGAGCAACTTGCGGAGTCGGTCGGACGACCAAAGGGGCCGGTTACACATCAGGCTCAGAGCCGCGCTCAGCGTGCCGATCGCGGGAAACATCGAGGCACGCTCCGTCGGGGTAATCGCCTGCAAGGCCTGCCGGATCTGAGGGATCGGGATTTCGGAGGCCAGCAGGGCACCTGCGATCGCACCCGCAGAGGTGCCGGCGATTCGCGTCACACGTATCTTCTCGTTCTTCTGAGCGTCCTGGACCGCCTCCATGACCGCAAGCAGCGCGGCCAATTTCGCACCGCCTCCCTGGATAGCGAGTTGGACTGGGATGGGTTGATCAACTGCGGGGCCGTTTGACATGCAGCCTCCCGAGGCGTCAGTTCTTTCCTATGGAGTGACCTGATGGGAAATTTCCCTACCCTGGCAGAGCCTCGAACCAAAGAGGTAAGTCCCCGTGAGGCCGTGATCGGCGGTGTCGTCGAACGATCGCGAACTTGATCGAACGCCACCGGAGCAACATCCCAAGCGTACTCTTGTGTCTCGACCGAGTGGTCGTCCAAGGAACGATCCCGAGCGTCTGCCACCCCCGCCAAAACATGTATCCTGGCTCAACATCACGCCAGCCGAAACCACGTAAATGTCCTTATGAAACGTATACTAGCCCTTTTGCAATCACGCTGAAGGAGAGAAACCCCTCATCCGCCTTCGGCACCTTGTGCTCGCGGAGGGGAGAACGGCTCTCGATTGGGGATACCGCCCATTTTCAAGGGCAGGCCCTGAAAGTGATATGCGTGGCTTCCGGCTCAAAACCTACCGTGACTGCCTCTCGATCTCGGCGCGCAGCGCCTCCGCGGGATCGCGCCACGTGGGCGGCTTGATCGTCTTGCCGTCCTCGCGCACGCGTGGCGCGCCGTCGGGCCAGAGCTTGGCCATGTTGGCGGCGTGGACGATGTCGAAGAGAGGGCCAGGGCGGACACCCATCTCCACGAGCGTACCGAGCGCGAAGTAGATCAGGTCGATCATGGCGTCGGCCTGATCGACGACGTCGGTAGCCTCGACGAACTCGTCGATCTCCTCGCGCATCCACGCCACACGGCCGTCCGCGCGGGGGGATTTCAAGAGTTGCGGGCGGCCGGCGACCGGATGCCCGAAACGGCGGTGGAACTCCGCTACCTGGTCAAAAGGATCGTCGAGACTCATCGAAGGTGCATCATAGTTCCATGCACGAAATCACCACACACCTCTTCACGCTGCCGATCCCCATCCTCGAAAAGATCATCCGGCCGATTCTCATCTATGCCTTCCTGGTCGTACTGTTGCGCATCTTCGGCAAACGGGAGTTGGCGCAGCTCAATCCGTTCGACCTCGTCGTGCTGCTGTCGTTGTCGAACACGGTACAGAACGCCATCATCGGCGAAGACAACTCCGTCGCCGGCGGGATGATCGGCGCCCTTACGCTGCTGGTGACGAACTACATCGTCGTCCGATTCCTCTTCCGCCATCGCCGGCTCGACCAGATGCTGGAAGGTAAGCCGGCCGTCCTCATCAAGGAAGGGCATGTGAGCAAGAAGGAGCTGGCGCGGGAACTGATCACGACCGCGGAGCTGCAGAGCGTCATTCGCCGGCAGGGCTTTGACGGCATTCACGACGTCGAGAGCTGCATCCTCGAACCGGGCGGGGCCTTCAGCATCAAGGCGAAAACGCCGCCCGTGGACGTCGTGCGGCACGAGGAGTTGCTGCAGCGCCTCGACGCGCTGACGGCAAAGATCGCTGCGATGGAGCAGAAGATGGGGTAGCTGGGGGTCGAGGTAGGAGACGGACGGCGTCCTCCAACCGCTGCAATGCGAATGAGAAACCTCACAGACCTGTTCATTCGTTAAGATTTGCCAGCCGATCAGCTAAGGACAACTAACAAATGCGCAAACTCCTCCTCGCTCTCGCAACCCTCGCCCTCATCACCCGCCCCTTGCTTGCTACCTGTGGAGGAGGCGGCGGCGGTGGGATCGGCGGAATCAAGCCGAACTACACGATGAACCCGCTGCCGGGCAGCAGCCAGCAGCCGAAGCCGGACGCGTATGTCGTTCCGTGGAAGTCCATCGGGCCGCAGGACAAGCCGTTGACGACGCCGCTTGTCGTGATGTGGTTCCCAGCCGAGGCGAGCGACGCCGATGCCGCGGAGCTGAACTCCTCCAGGCCGCTGATCCTCTACTCTGCGCAATGCGTGGGGTTGCAGCTCGTCAAGCCTGATGACACGGCCACCCTGACGAAGTTCGGGGTCGCGAAGCGGCCGGCTGTCCTGCTCGTCGCCGGCGATAAGGTGCTTGATCACGTCGACCCGGCCGGCCGTTACATCACGGTGAGCAGCGTCGAGAACATGATCCATCACGAGCTCTACAAGCGCGAGACTGCGGCGGACGCGCTGCTGGAAACGGCGAAGAACCAGGCATCCACCGACAAGGATGCTGCCATCGCGGCCGACCAGAAGGTGTGGGAGCAGCGCTGCCTGTTGCCGAAGCAGGGACGTGAGGCGCAAAAAGAACTGAAGCGTCTCGGAATCGTCGTCAAGGATGCGGATCTGCGGAGCGCCGATCCCGACCTCTCTCCGGCGATGAATGCCCGGATCACGAAGGCCATGACCGAGGCCTTTCGCGCCGAGCTCGCGGCTGACTATCCGAGGGCTCGCGCTCTCTACCGCGCTGCCGCAGCCATCGATCCGGCCGATCCTGTCCCTCCCCGCTTCCTCGGTGAGCTCTACCGCCACCACACGGGGGAGTGGACTCTGGCCACGGCAACCTTCAATCACATCCTCGAAATGCAGCCCGATCCCCTATCCCGCGCGGTTGCTCTGCACGGACTGGGAAAGATCACCATCCACATGGGCGACTCTGCGAAAGGCCTGGCCCTCTTCGAGCAGTCCGTCGCCTCCTATCCGCTCGCCCTCACCTACCGCAACATGGCTGTCTACTGGAACTCCGAACGCCAGAGAGCCAAGGCCGATCAGTACGTGCAGAAAGCGCTGGCGCTCGATCCGCACGATCCGTTCAACCTCATCTTCGCCGCAACCTATCTGGTCGACAGCGGCCGCAAGGAAGAGGCCCTTCGAATCGCGAAGGAGAACGAAGGCGAGCTTGCCGCCTCCTACAACCTCGCCGCGATCTACGCACTGCTCGGCAACAAGGGAAAGGCGATGGAACTGCTCAAGCGCCACTTCTACCAGTACGAGCGCTTCGACGACGTGCGGGCCATGGAGATGTGGGAGGCCCGCGTAGACTACGTCTTTGCCTCGATGAAGGACGATCCGGCATTCAAGGAGCTGACCAGGATGGCGAAGTAGTGAGGGGTGAGGCCCATACTATGCCCGGCCGGAGTTAGTGATGGCCGAGGAGGCACTAATGAACTGTCCACGCGACGGCGCGGCTCTGGAATTCAAATCTTTCGCGCAGACGTCAGTGAAAACCTGCCCCGTCTGCGGAGGGATGTTTCTTGAGCACGGACAACTGAACCAGGTCGCCGATTCCACGCCTGGTGATCTCGAGTTCTCCACAGTCGATCTCGATTCGTTTCAGCACGAGGACGATCATGGGCCGATTGCCTGCCCGCACGACAACACTTCCATGAGCAAGGTCGACTTCAACGTCGATACGGCGATCATTCTCGACTACTGCACTGCCTGCCGCGGCTTCTGGCTTGACGGGAAAGAGCTCGATCGCATCAACGAAGAGGTGAAGCGGCTGAATGAAGCCGGCAAGGAGGTCCCTGACCCGCTGCTCGTTCGTATCGCTCAGTTCTTCTGGAACATCCCGGTGCCGCACTGAGAGAGGACTTGCGCGCTTTCAAACACTCCTCCAGACAAAATCGAGGAAGTGCTTGAGTATTCTTCCTGTCAACCCCCAGATCTCGTGCCGCTCGTATCGGTAGTAGTAGGCGGGGTAGCGTTTGTCACGGAAGGTGAAGTAACGCACTACGGGCTGATCAGACTTCATCAATGCCTCGATCGGCACCTCGAATACCTCGTCGACTTCCGCGGCCTGCAGAACGTAATCGATGCGCTGGTCGACGACTCCGACGAACGCTGCGGCGAGGAAGCCGCTGTTGGTGACGAGATCGTCGAGCCGTCCGATCAGCTCGACACGCTCCGCGGCGATGCCGACCTCTTCGTGCGCCTCGCGTATGGCGGCCGCTTCGAGAGCCTCTCCGTGCTCGACACTTCCGCCGGGAAACGCAATCTGGCCGCTGTGTGCGGCAAGGTTCTTCGATCGCAGCGAGAAGAGAAGACTCCAGCCACCCTCTGCCGGAATGAGCGGGATCAACACCGCGGCACGGCGTAGCTTCGGTGCCTCGATCTCGACCGCCGGGCGCGAGCCGAGAATGGAGCGGAGACGGATCAGGGCTGAATCATCGAACCGCGGGTGTCGGGAGTCGGGGGTCGGGGGTTGGAGCGTCACATTCCGCCTTTGCCCGACGCCGGCGCCCGCGCAAACTCCGCGAAGGGCTCCGGCACAACGATCGGAATCCCTTCGATGGCGTGGTAGAGCCGGAGCGTGCCGGCTATGTGCGGGAGCGCGACCTCTGCCGCATCGCCGGGACGAAGGTCGCGCGGCAATTCGATCCAGCGGTCATCGATGACGGCATCACCGTCGAAGACCAGCATCATCAGCCGGTATCCCGGTTGTCCGTAGCTTCGCGTGCGGAGCGTTGAGTCTCCTTTGTTGCGAAGAGTGACGACATCACCCCTGAGCGTGGCCTCGAGGGCAGGAAAGAGCGGCATCGTTCGCGCAACCGGCGCGCCCGGCACACGCGATGTGTCTTCCAGCGCGGCGAGATAGCCTCGGACCGTCAGTTCCATCGAAGCGTTCTCTTGCAACCACGCGGCCTGCGCGGCCGCGGGATCGGCCAACTCGCGTACGAAGAAATCAGACAGCGAAGCCACTTCACCGTCTCCGAATGGAATCTTCACCACGCAGTCGTCAGGAAACTCAGCGAACTGCGCATAGTCGCTGACCGCGACCAGCTTTCCAGCTTCGAAGGCTCGGATCAATGTCCCCGACGTCTCCCCTGCGCTCGGGTATCGCAGATTGACGAGCCGGTCAACAGCAGCGAAGCAGGCAGCAAACTCTTCGTCGGGCACATAGCCGGTGAAGGTGATGCCGTCGCCACGAAGTGCATCAACATCGACGTTCGGCGCCGGCTCACCGACGATCAAGAGACGCAACCGGCGCTCACTCGCTCGCGCCCGCGCAAATGCCGCGAGCACCACCTCGGCGCGCTTAGCCGAGGTCAGAAATCCGAAGAGTCCGATGACGCGATCATCCGCCGCGAAGCCATGCCGCGCCCGGACATCATCCCTCCGCCCTCGCGCCGATGGCTGCGGCTCGAATGGATGAGGCACGACATGGATCGGCGTCGTGACGCCGAACGATCGCAGCCGGCCGGCCGCATAGCGGTTGTGGACGATCACGGCGCGCGAGCGGTTGGCGACGTCGACTGACGCCGGCATCAGGAAGTTTCCCATCTCGCTGTGCAGCCCCGCTGCGCGCCCTCGCGCCCACGCGGCCCCAGCTTCGCCATGATTCGCCTCGAGAGCCGCAACGTATCCGCCGACATCGCCACGCGCCAGCGTCATCTCGACGATGAGGTGATGAAGCACGAGGTCATGCAGCACCACCACGCCCGGTGTGCGCATCGCTTCTTGGTAGATCCAGGCGTGGTGAGGGTTGTTGCCGAGGTGATAGAGGTTTACGCGGGGGTCGGGGGTCGGGGGTCGGGGGTCGGAGATCTCGAGTACGTCAGCGTATTGGCGGAGTGCTGGGAGAAGCATCGACGCGTAGTGCGCCACGCCCGTCCGCGCGGGAGGCAGCGGCGAAAAGCTTGCCACGCGCGGGTGACTAATTCCCATTCCCGACACCCGACACCCTACTCACCCGCCGTCTTTCTCGCCCCGGCAGCCAGATACGCCTCCGCGAAGCCGTCGAGATCGCCGTCCATGACGCGTTGGACGTCGCCGGCTTCGTAGCCGGTGCGGAGGTCTTTGATCATCTGGTACGGCTGCATCACGTAGGAGCGGATCTGAGAGCCGAAGGCGATGTCCTTCTTCTCCCCTTCCAGCTTCTCCTGGTCCTCCTGGCGCTTCTCGACCTCGAGCTGGTAAAGCTTTGAACGAAGCAGCTTCATGGCCACGTCGCGGTTCTTGTGCTGGCTTCGCTCGTTCTGGCAGGTCACGACGATGCCGGATGGCAAGTGCGTGATCCGCACCGCGGAATCGGTAACGTTGACATGCTGTCCGCCCGCGCCGCTGGATCGGTACGTGTCTACGCGGAGGTCTTTGTCGTTGATCTCGATCTCGATCTCTTCGTCGATGTCGGGATAGACGTAGACCGAGGCGAACGATGTGTGACGGCGCTTGGCGGCGTCGAACGGCGATATGCGCACGAGGCGGTGAACGCCATGCTCCGACTTCATGTAGCCGTACGCGTAATCGCCGCGCACCATCACGGTGACACTTTTCAATCCCGCTTCTTCGCCGGCCTGATAGTCGACGATCTCGGTCGACCACCCCTTCCGCTCGGCGTAACGAAGGTACATCCGCAGCAGCATCTCGGCCCAGTCCTGCGACTCCGTCCCGCCGGCGCCGGGATGGATGGCCAGGATGACATCCCGGTCATCGTGCTCCCCGGATAGCTTCATCGTCATCTCGATAGCGGTGACCTCGGCCTCGAGCTGAGACAGGAGCAGCTCGATGTCGCCGTCGACCTGCTCCCCCTCGCGCTGCAACTCCAACAGCACGTCGAGCTCGCTGTCCTTCGTAACAATCGCTTCGCCGGATGCGATGCGCTTCTCTACGCGGGCGCGCTTCCGCCCTACTTCCTGAGCCGTCTCGGGCTTGTCCCAGAAACCGGGAGCGGACATCTCGCGCTCGATCTCGTCGAGCGTCTTGCGCGCGGAGTCGAGGTCAAAGATAGCTCCGGACCAATTGCTGACGGTCTTTGAGGTCGGAGATTTTGGAGAGTGTGTCGTCTTTCATGCCGGTAGGTTAGTCGATCCGTGCCGTAGCCGGTCGGTGGATTGGTCTTTCGTGAGTAGATCATGGGTGGATCAGTGGATTAGTCGAGCAGTGGATCAGAGTGAGTCTCGCTTTGATTTCTGATCCACTGGTCTACTGATCCACTGATCGGGCTCTTGCCCGGCTCGACCGCTCGCCGTTCCTTATGCACTGATCGGCTAGTCCACTGATCAGCCGATCGACTAATCCACTGACCCACTGACCCACTGATCCACTGATCAACTCCACCCTCCCCGCCGAACCAATCCGACCACCACCAGCGCGATGGCGAGCCATGCGAACCAATCGCCGAAGCGGACATACGGCGTGATCGACGTCCGTGGCTGGAAATCGGCATAGATGATCCCCTGCCTGCCCATCTCGAGTTGCTGCACGAGATGGCCGGTTGGATCGACGACGGCGGAGATCCCGGTCGTGCCAGCGCGAAGGAGATAGCGATCGGTCTCCACGGCGCGCAGTCTGGCCTGATTCAGATGTTGCCGGGGGGCGGAAGTCCCGTCGTACCAGGCGTCATTCGTAATCGTCACGAGCACGTTCGCGCCGTGTACCACCTGCGTGCGCGGAATCTGCGGGAAGACCACCTCGTAACAGATGGCTGGTCCGTAGTGGAAACGGCCTTCGAGCGGCGTGTCCTTCGTCCCGAGCTCGAACTGACCGACGGCGTGTACGAGAGCGTGCGCGAAGAACAGCATCTGCCGCAACGGCACGTATTCGCCGAACGGCACGAGGTGGATTTTGTCGTAATGACCGATCGTCCGCCCGTCGCTGACCAGGAACGCCGCGTTCCATAGCTTTTCCGGCTGCTTCGGGTCCTCAGCTACTGAGCCGAGGATGACGTCGACATTTCGGGCCTTCGAGATCGACTCGATGGCCTGGCGATAGAAGTCGGTGGTCGCATACGACAGCGGCACCGTCGACTCCGGCCAGATGACGACCTGCACTCCATGCGACGCCGCCTCTTCCGTCATCGCCATCATCCGTCGAAAGATCAGCACGAGGTTGTCGGTATCCCACCGCATTTCCTGCGAGATGTTCGGCTGCAGCAGTGCCGCACGCGCGAGCGGCGTACCGGTTGGTCGCACCAGCATCCTTGCCGCCACGAGCCCGGTGACCCACCAGACGAAGGTGACGATGATGACTCCAGCGATGGGGAGGAGGGTGCGGATGTCGAGGGTCGGGAGTCGGGGGCCGGAGTTGGGTCTTGAATCTCCGACCCCCGACGCCCGATCCCCGACACCCCAACGTCGTCCCAACCAGGCAACGAGCGTCGATGGCAGAAGTATCAATACGCCCAACGCGTACGGACCGGCGACACGGTCGAACTGTACGAGCGGCGCGTAGTCGACGATCGATGCGGCGATCAGATTCCAGGGGAAGCCGGTCATGAGGTACGTGCGCGCATACTCGACCACCACCCACGCCAGCGGCACAAGCAGCCACCGCCGAAACCGGGTCGATGGGGCGATGCGGTGAAACAGAAGAGAGAAGGCCCCGCCGTACACGCCGAGGTACGCGCACATCGCCACGAAGATCACCACGCCCGTGGCGTACGGCAGCCCGCCGTAGTGCGACATCACGCGGACGACCCACGGCACCATCATCAGCCAGGCGACCGTCTGAGCCAGCCAGCCCAGGAGGAATGCCTCTCCGGCGCCGCGTGCACGCGTAAGCGCCACGAAGAGCGGCAAGAACGCGATGAACATCAGCCAGCCCATCGCCACGTTCGGAAAAGAACAGGCGAAGAGGATGCCGGAGATGGCGGCGAGGACTACGTTGATTGCGACGCGCATGAGTGGTTACTGTCGCTGGGACGATTGGTGACAGGGTTACCTGGGAGCTCAGCAACCTGGCAACACAGCGGCCCGCAAGCAACCAGGCACACACCAACTACTTCTTGAACAGCGCGTCGAACGCTTTGCGCGCGTCATCCGGCGTTTGGGGCTGGCGGGCTTTGTCGGCAGTCAGATCGCGGACGACTTTGGGTTGGAAGAGGGCACACTCGTTGCGGACGTGTTTACCGGCCACGCGAGCGGGGATGTTCTCGCGGCACTCCCAAAGCGTTGTGGTATCGAAGGCGCGGCAATTACCGCAGGTGTGCAGGTCGGCGCCGCATTTGACGCAGGTCTCCTCGGATGCCGGCTGTTCGAGCCCGATCCGCTGCGTCCCGCACGCATTGCACTTGAAGACCTCGGGGCCGAAGCCGCCGGCGGTCCGTCCGCGGGGCGCTCCTTCGAGCCGCTGATTCTGCGGCTCGTATGGTGTCCGGGGCGGCCGCGAACTGCTCGAAGATTTCGAATAGCCGCCGCCGTCCTGGTAGCCCTGGTGTCTGTATTTCCGATCGCTCAAACGATTCACCTCATGAACACGTAGTAAAGCGCCCCGGCGATGAGAACAACGGCGATCACAAAGAGGATCAGCCTTATCGCCACCATCGCCAGCTTCAGGACAAACCAGATCACGATGATCGCGATGAGGATCCCAAGAAGCTCCATGGCAGGGTGCCGCGTAGTGTAACAGGTAGCAGCCGAGGTTGATTGCAACGGACCGCGATTCGAAGTTGTGTAGGGCCGCCGCCCTCGGCGGGATGATCGAGTCAAGGGGGTTACAAAATCAACCGAAGCGGCTGCTCGAGGTAGCTGCGCAGCGTCCGCAGGTACTCTGCACCTAGCGAGCCGTCGACCACTCGGTGATCGCACGACATAGTCACCTTCATCCGGTCGCGGATGACGACCTGACGATCGATTACGACTGGTTGCGCGCTGGCGGCACCGATGGCCAGGATGGCTACGTTCGGCGGATTGATGATGGCCGTGAATTCCTCGATCCCCCACGCGCCGAGGTTCGAGATCGTGAACGTCGAGCCCTGGTAGTCGTTCGGCGTCAGCTTGCGGTTCTTGGCCTTGTCTGCCAGCGAACGGACTTCGGAAGAGATCTCGGCGATCGACTTCTCATCAGCATTCCGCACGACCGGCGTGATCAGTCCCTCGGGAGTCGACACCGCGATGCCGATGTGGATCTCGCCGTGCTGGGTGATGGCCTCATCGCCCCACGACGCGTTCACGCTCGGATGGTGGCGCAAGGCAAGCGCCGCCGCACGGACGATGAAGTCGTTCACGCTGGTCTTGATCCCCTCGATCTCGTTCAGTTGCTCACGCAGCGAGAGAAGGTGGGTGACGTCATAGTCCGCGGTCAGATAGAAATGCGGGATCGGCCCCGTCGATTCGGCAAGCCGCTTGGCAATCGTTCGGCGCATCGCTGAAAGCGGGATCTCTTTCGTCTCGAGCTTCTCGATCGGAGGCAGCGACGGTGCCTTTGCTTTCTGCTCCGCTGGCGAGGCAGGCCGGTAGTTCTTGATATCGCTGGCCACGATGCGCCCGCCCGGCCCGCTTCCCTGCACCTGTTCGAGAGTGACGCCCAACTCGCGCGCCATCTTTCGGGCCAGCGGCGAGGAGCGTCGCCGTGCTCCGTCGCCTGGCGGCGGTGCCGGGGAAACAGCCGTCGTCGCGGCGGTGCGATCGATCCGCGGCGCCTTCATGTCGATCGAATCGGCGTAGTCGCCGGTCGACTTCTTGATCGAATCCTTCTTGTCGATGGCGCGCCTTGCCGGGGTTTGTGTTTCGGCGGCAGCAGGTGAGGGAGCCGGCGCCACACGGGCACTGGGTTTTTCTCCTGCTCCGAGAATCGTCGCCAGAGCTCCACCGACTTCCACCATCTGTCCTGCTTCGGCCATGACATCGCCGAGCGAGCCATCCTGCTCCGCTTCGAGATCGAGGTTGACCTTGTCAGTCTCGATCTCCAGCAGCGGCTCGCCCTTCTTCACGACGTCGCCGGCCTTCTTGTACCAACGGACGACCTTCCCCTCGGTCATCGCATCGCCCATCTTGGGCATGATGATGTCAGCCATTCACGTACATCACTTTCTTCACCGCGGCGATCACGTGCTGCTCATGCGGGGTGGCCAGGACTTCCAGATTGCGCGCGTACGGCATCGGCACATCTTCACCCGTGACGCGGGCCACCGGCGCATCGAGCTCGTCGAAAACCGTCTCGGTGATGCTGGCGGCGATCTCCGCCGCGGCGCCGAACGGCTTCCACTGCTCCTGCACGACCACACAACGGTGCGTCTTTGTGACCGAGGCGTATGCCGGCTCCAGATCGAGCGGGCGTAGTGTACGGAGATCGATCACCTCACACTCGATCCCTTCATCCTGCGAAAGCTTCTCCGCGGCAATGAGCGACATTTGCAGCATGCGGCTGTACGACACGATCGTGACGTCGCTCCCCTCGCGCGCGACACGTGAGACGCCGAAGGGGACGGTGAAGCCGGCATCATCCGGCACCTCACCCTTCATGCCGTACAGCGCCGCGCTCTCGAGAAAGATGACCGGATCGCGTCCGCGAATCGACGTCTTCAGCAGTCCCTTCGCATCGGCCGGCGTGGCCGGTGCGACGACTTTGAGCCCGGGAAAGTGCGCATAGAACGATTCGAAGGTCTGCGAATGCTGCGCGGAGAGTTGCACACCCGCGCCCTGCGGTCCGCGGATGACTACCGGCACGTCGACCTGACCGCCGGAGAAGTAGCGCACCTTCGCGGCGTGGTTGAGAATCTGATCCGCGGCAACGATGGCGAAGTTCATCGTCATCATCTCCACGATCGGCCGCAGCCCGAGCATGGCCATCCCGACCGCCGTCCCCGCCATCCCTGCCTCGGCGATCGGCGTGTCGATGACGCGCTTCGGGCCGTACTTCTTCAGCATTCCGGCGGTGATGCGGAACGTCCCTTCATAGACGCCGATGTCCTCGCCCATGATCAGGACGTTCGAGTCCCGATCCATCTCTTCCATCATGGCGTCGCGGATGGCTTCGCGGTAGGTCTTCTCGCTCATCGCGTTACTCGTTCTCCCGCGAAGGTCCATGCTCAGCAACGACGTCGGTCCACAGCTCCGCGGCATCAGGAACCGGGCTCTCTTCCGCGAACTGGATGGCGGCGGCTACTTCTCCCGCCGCCCAATCTTCGATCTTCTGTAAATCGTCGTCGGTGAGACCGCAGACCTCGCCGAGGCGGTTGCGGAGAATGCCGATCGGATCGCGATGACGGTGCTCTTCGACTTCGTCCTTGCTGCGGTACGGCTGCTGGACGTCGGCTGCTCCATGTCCGGAGAAACGATACGTAACCGCCTCGATGCAGTAAGGGCGGCCGGTGTCACGGATCTGGCGGACGACACGGTCAGCCACGCCGCGGACTGCGAAGACATCCTGTCCATCCACCTTCTCAGTCGGGATGTTGTAGGCGCGGACCCGCTGCGCGAGGTCGGTCAGCGCGGAATGACGCTCAACTGACGTACCCATCGCGTAGCCGTTGTTCTCGATGATGAAGAGGATCGGGCACATCCCCGCCTTGCCCCAGAGTCCGGCCATGTTCATTGCCTCGTGGAACGAGCCGATGTTCATGGCGCCGTCGCCGAAGTAGCAGACCGCGATGCGCTCGCTCTCCTGGTAGCGCAGCGCGTAGGCAGCTCCGGCAGCGAGTGTCAGATGCCCGCCAACGATGCCGTATCCACCGTAGAAGCCGTGCTCGACATCGAACAGATGCATCGAGCCGCCCTTGCCTTTGGAAATGCCGGCCGACTTGCCGAAGAGCTCGGCCATGACGCGCCGAGGCTCCACGCCGAGGGCCAGCGCGTGGGCATGATCGCGATAGCCGGTGAAGAGGACGTCGCGCTTCTGCAGCGCCGTGATGATCCCGCTGGCCACCGCCTCCTGCCCGCTGTAGACGTGGAGGTATCCACCGATCCTCCCCTTGCGGAACTCCTTCTCCGTCGCCTCCTCGAAGCGCCGGATGAGGATCATCTGCCGGAGAATGTCAGTCCACTCCGGCGCGCAAGCAGCCACAGGGTCGATCGTCGCAGAGGTCTGTTCTCTTGGTTTGGCCATCAGTTCGTTTGCCGCGTCCGGCCGGTGCGTGACGCGGGCGGGGATTCTATATCGGAGTACGGGCGCGGCAGGAAGCGGCCAGGAGGGATGGGGCGGGTCCAGCCCAAATCAGCGATCATTCACGGCATAGCCATGGCAGAATACCGGTTTGTAGGGGCGTCCGGCCATGCACGTTGGAGGTGAGAGTGTCCGGCAAGAAACAAACTATGACTCTTGATCCAGTGGCCGGGAGCATCGTGGGCCTTAATACTCGTGACGTAACACTGCTGACGTCGCCAGCCAGTCAGCTCTGGCTGAAGTATCTAGGCTCGTTGCGCGAACGGAACATCAATACAGAGAGCGTGATCACAGCGGCGGAGTGTCTGTGGCTCGAGATCGAGCGCGCCGTTCCTGACGCGATGCCACCGAATACGCGCCCGACTGACGAGGGTGAGCTTCGTATGTCGTGGAACCGCCGTGGCGCGTACCTCGAGATCCTGATTGCGCCAAACGCCACATTTGGCTGGTTCTATACGGATACAGTATCCAACGCATCCGAAGACGAGGAAGGGCTTCGCGCCGACTCAAGTCTGGCAAATCTGTTCGCGCGAATCAGCGGGCTGTTCTAAGGCTCGGGCGCCGTCTGGATGCTCGACTCACGCTCCGAGGTTGTGGAAGGTGTAGTCATGCGTCTGTCGCCGCGCAAGATCGACCAGGAATTCAGCCTTGATGGCATGGCACCCGATGCCGGTGACTTCGTCCTGAGCTCAGAGGAAAGGCGGCGGGTGGAAACCGGAGATCCGGGATCGCTTTCCGTCTGGGACTCTTCATTGACGACTCCCGAAGAGGCGAACAGTTTCCTGGAACCGAAGACTCGCATAGTTCTGGATCTCGATGTCACCCGTTTGCGCGCACTCGAGTTCCATCTGAGGGTCTTTAGAGAGCCGCGGACAGAACAAAGATCCGGCGCGTCCGGTCACTGTGCTGTGGAGGACGTATGGTCGCCCGATAGGCGCACCCGAGATCGAATACGTGGCCAACTCGCAGCAATCTCCAAGGTTCGTTGTCTCTTAGGCTTAGGCCACGAACCAGACGAGACAGGCCGTTAGGCTTTCTTCGAAGTGGCCGCGATATAACGAATCACAATCCCGAATCGCACAACCTTCACACCGCCGCCAACCCCTCATCCAGATCCGTCCTCTTGAGAATGAACACCAGCGCAACCACCGCCAGCGCGACCCCGTTCACCTCCAGCGCGGTGCTGATCGACCAGCGTTGAGCCATGAAGCCGGCCAGGAGGTTGCCGAGCGGCATGCCGCCGCGGAAGGCGAGCATGAAGATCGACATGACACGGCCGCGCATGGCGTCGGTGGTCGAAAGCTGTACGAGCGAGCTGTAGAGGGAGATGACGCCGACGATGGCGGAGCCTGCGATGAAGGCGATGACGAGGCTGGCGGCGAGGTGTCGCGAGACGCCGAAGGCGACCAGAGTCGCTGCGAAGACGAGCTGCAGTGCCAGGGCAAGGCGGCCTTTCTTCGCCGCGTAACTGCTGCCGGCGACGAAGAGCGCGCCGATGACAGAGCCGACGCCGTAGTCGGCCTGCAGGAGCGACAGACCTTGCGGGCCGAGATTGAAGATGCTCTTGGCGACGACCGGCATCATCGTGAATAGCGGCATCCCCAGGAACGTGCCGGCGAAGGAGAGGAAGGTCAACAGGAGCAGCGAACGCTTCGACGCCACGAATGCGAAGCCTTCCTTCAGTTGCGCCATCATCGAGGTCGAAGTGGCGTCGGCGTGTACCGGCGGCATCCTGATGATCGAGAGGGCGATGATGACGGCAACAAAGGACAAGCCGTTGATGCCGAAGCAGGCCGTCGCCCCCCACATCGCGAAGACCACACCGCCCAGCGCCGGGCCGATGACGCGCGCGAGGTTGAACTGCATCGAGTTCATCGCCACCGCGTTGGCCATGTCGTCGCGCTTGACGAGCAACGGCAGGAGCGAGGCGTAGGCCGGGCCGCTGATCGATTGCGCGCTTCCAGTCAGAAACGACAGGATGAAGATGTGCCATACCTTGACCGCGTGAAAGTAGATGAGCCCCGTCAGGATGAAGGCGAATGACATCTGCATGACCTGCGAGAGCAGCATGATCTTGCGGCGCTCGATGCGGTCGGCGATGACGCCGCCGAAGAGCGAGAAGAGCAGCATCGGACCGGTGGCCAGGAAGCCGTCCACCCCCAGCAGCAACGCCGAGCCGGTCATCGTATAGACGAGCCAGCCCTGCGCCAGCGTTTGCATGAAAGTGCCTGTGGTCGAGGCGAATGCGCCGAACCAGAGCAACCGGAAGTCGCGATAACGCAGCGCACTGAAGGTCCGCTCGAATCGCCCGCGCGGAATACCCGCCTGTGCGTTCGCCTCGACCGTCTCTTCCTGAGGGAGCGAAGAGCTCATCGAGCGATCCGCAACCTCTCCGCGGTTCCCGCGGTGTGCGCGTGACAGATGGCGACGGCCAGGGCGTCGGAGGCGTCCATCGACATGACCAGCTTCGCACAGCCCGGAAGGAGCATGCGCACCATCTTCGCCACCTGCTCCTTCTCCGCCGCACCGTATCCGACCACCGCGCTCTTGACGCTTCTCGGCGAGTACTCGAAGACCTCCAGCTTTGCAGAACGTGCCGCCAGCAGGATGACGCCACGAGCGTGCGCGAGCTGGATCAGACTCTTGACGTTGAGCCCCCCGAATGGCGCCTCCACCGCGACCGCGTCGGGTGCGCAACGGCCGATGACGGTCACCATCTGGTCGTGAATGCGGCAGAGGCGGTCCGCCAGCTCCGACCCGCGCACCGTACCAATGGTTCCCTGCTCGATCAGAGTCAACCGTCCTCGGATCTGGTCGATGACTCCAAAACCTGTGGTGACCGAGCCGGGGTCGACACCTAGGATGCGCACGCCTTGATTGTAGCGAGGAAGCAGAGATCGCAGGAGACAGAACAAAGAATGTTGCTCGAAAGAGACAACCGAGGCCATCGGACGGGACCATGGTCGGGACCATGGTGCCTCTCGAGCGAGAAGACTCGGCCCCTCTCCGTGTGGTTTGACTACTCACGCTATGTGTTTGACACCTCGCGTGCTGTTTTTCACATCTCGTGTGCTGCGTTTGGCACGTCGCGATGTGGCCGTTCGTAAGGACCAGAGACGAACCGTCTTCAGCAGCTATTATTCTCTACCAGGCGACCAGTTCCAGAACCTCACCTCGAAGATCTCCCGCCCTTCCTGGCGATACTTGGCCTCGTAATTCGTACGCGGCGGGTCGTCAATGCCTGGAACGCGGCGCTCGCTACGAAAGAACTGCTCGACGACCGGTGCGGCGTCTTCGAAATAGTCGCGATGGTCGGTGACGAGGATGCCCCTCCCATCCGGAGCAAGCGCCCGCCTTATCTCGGTCAGCACCTCGGCTCGGATGATGCGGCGTTTCTGCTCGCGCTTTCGAGGCCACGGGTCGGGGAAGTAGACGTGAATCTCGTCGATCGAGGCGTCTGCGAGCATGTCGCGCAGGACCAGGAAGGCGTCGTGATTGATGAGGCGGATGTTGCGCAGGCCGCGTTTCATCACCCGGTCGCGGATGACTCGGTGATAGTGCAGCGACTTCTCGATGCCGATGAAGTTCACATCCGGCTGTTCCGTCGCGCCTGAGATGAGAAAGCGTCCCTTCCCCGAACCGACCTCCAACACGACGCGATGGCGGTTGCCGAAGAGCTCCGCCAAGTCGAGCCGGACGAAGCCGGTCTCGCGCGGATCGATGACAAAGTCGGAGCCGTTCACGCCGCGCATCATATGAAACGCCCGGAACTGACTCGTATCGGCGTCAGATTGGCTGAAACAGTCACCCATCCGCGTCGCTCTTCTTCTTTCTCCTTTTGACTTCACCTTCTTTCGCTCTATCCTTCGGTCGTGTTAGTTGCGGCATTCCATCCATCTCCTGCGTGCGTATGACCATGACTTCGTTTGTGGCTGAGACATTCGATCCGGGGATAGCCGGCTTCGCACCGATCGCGCAGCACTGCGACATCGACGAGGTCGAGTTCGACCGGATGTATGAGGACAACCTGAGCCTCCTGGTAACGATTGCCATGCGCAAGTTTCAAGTCCCTGAAGTCGACGCCGAGGCGTTGGCACATGAGGTCTTCTTCTCGTACTTGAAACGGAAGAGTGAGATTCGGGATCTGCACTCCTGGCTGATCGGCGCGATCTGCCACGCCTGTCGTTACTTCTGGCGACAGAATGGACGGCGGACCGAGCAACTCGATCAGACGCTGGCGATGCTTCGTCCGGATCCGGCATCGGCGGACATCCTGGAACTGCTGCCGGCGCAGATGGCCGCGCGCGCGGCGCTCGATGCGCTGCCTCCACGCTATCGGGAGATCCTCCGGCTGCGCTACTTTGAGGGTTACAGTATTCGCGAGATCGCCGATCACCTCGGTGTGACGGCGAAGTACACACAAAAACTCGTTGCAAAATGTTTGCGCCGTGCGGAACAGACCTTCAACGCTCCTCCGGCCAGGAAGAAACCATGAATCACTCCGACGATCTCCGGCACATCGCCGGCTGCCCTGCGTGCCGTCAGCGGTTCACTGAAAACGTGCTGCCATTCGATGTGGCGCGGCGCCGCGAAGGCGCGCGCGAGTTCGCCGCCACGGCGGCACAGCTGGAGCGCGAGCGCGACGGCTGCGCGAAAACCGTGGAGCATCATCTTTCCGATACGCCCGTGAACGAGTGGCCACGGCTGGCGGAATCGCCGGCCTTGCGAAACAACGCCGCGCTCGAGCAGATGAGCGAGGAAGTGCGCAAGCGGATCGAGCGGCGTCCCGTCGAAGCTCTGGCCATCGCCAACGTCGCCACTTCCATCGCCGAGTCGCTTTCCGCCAATACCTACCCACCGATGGTCATGGCCCAGATCCGTTCGACGGCGTTGCGCGATCGAGCCAATGCGCTCCGCTTCCTGGGCCGCCTCGACGAAGCGTACGACTCGATCGAAACGGCGGAGACGCGGCTCAGCGAGTTTCCCGGCGCCGTCCACGACCGCGCCATCGTCTGGCTGGTGAAGGCGATGATCCTGGCACAGATGAATCTCTTCAAGGATGCGGAACCGCTGATTACATCGGCGAGCGCCGTCTTCGCCGAAGTCAACGATTCGCCGCGATTTCTTCAGGCCGGTCTCGTCCATGGAAATCTGCTCGGCAGACAAGAGCGGTATGAGGATGCCCAACGTTCATTTCGAGAACTGCTCGACATCGCAATCAACACAGGAGACGTCGAGACTCAGGCCCGCTTGCACAACAACCTCGGATACTGCTCGACATACCTCGAAGACTACGCAGGGGCGAACGTTCATTTCTCCCAGTCGATCGCGAAGTTCACCGATCTCGGATTCCTGGCCGAGGTTGCTCGTACCGAGCGAGGAGCCGGCCTGGTGCTCATCGGTAAGGGTCAGACCGACCTGGGTCTGCGCCGTCTACACGATGCGCGTCATGCATTCGCAAGCCTTCACATGCAGGAGGAGGCAGGACTCTGCGCCCTTCGGCTCGTAGAAACGCTGATCGACTGCGGCGACGCAGACCAGGCCCGGGCATTGGCGGCGCTGGCCGTCGATGACCTCACCGCCGCCGGGCTCGACGGGCGCGCGATCGAAGCAGCGGACAGCCTGCGCGCTTCGCTCGAGGCAGACGGTGCCACGGCCGAAACCGTGCGCACCGTCCACGCCTTTGTTCAGAGCCTCGTGAGCGATCAGGCTCGCGCCAGTTGACGCTTCACGGCTTTGGCCACGACCAGTCATCCAATCCGACGATGTGGCGGAGGATCTTGACGATCCTCGAGCCGATCGACGGCTCCGGGCCGCTTTTCGGTGGAGCCGCATAGACATTCGAGGCGGTTAGGACAACGACGAGCGAAGCAGCAGCGAGACCTTTGGATACACGACGCATAAGCCCTCCTGGTTAAAAGACCCGACGACGCGCCGGGCGGGGTTTTCGGGAGGGCGCCCTCACTTCTAAGCGTGACGGAAGTGCGGTTTTTGCTACCCCGTCCATGGGAAATATTTTGCACAGGACTCGAAGGAAGCTCCAGCAGGCAGGACCACTCTTTCGGCTACCCTTCTGGCGTGTTATCGTCAGCGCATCCAAACAGTCCGAAGCCTCCCGACGCGCCGGTTCCAGCGATGTTCGAGACTCCGCGTATGCCGCCCGAAGCAGCCAATGAACCACAGCCCGATCAACCGCGCGGCAACATCGACGAGGAGCATTTCGCCCGACTGTACGAAACGAACATCGACCGGCTTGTGACGATGGCTGTGCGCAAGTTTCAGGTTCCGGCAGTCGATGCAGAGGGTCTGGCACACGAGGTCTTCCTCTCTTATCTAAAGAGAAAGGACGAGATCCGCGATCTGAACGGGTGGCTGGTAGGAGCGATCTGCAATGCCAGCCGCTATTACTGGCGCAAGCTCGGGCGGAACACCGAACAACTCGATGTAGCGGTGGCCGCTGAGCGGCCGGATCCGTCAACGACGAACATTCTGAATACGCTTGTAGCTCGAATCGCCGCGGGCGAGGCGTTGGCCGGCTTGCCGCCGCGCTATCAAAACATCCTCAAGCTCCGCTACCTCGAGGGTTACAGCATCAAGGAGATCGCCGATCACCTCGGCGTGACGTCGAAGTACATGCAGAAGCTCGTGACCAAATGCCTGCGCCGCGCGGAAGAGCTCTTCGGCGATTCAGGACAGGGGAAAAAGAAATGAAGCACTCTGACGATCTGGCCCATCTCGCTGAATGCGCCAGTTGCCGGGAGCGTTTCACCGGCAACGTCGTGGCGCTCGATGCCGCCCGCCGCAATCGTAAGCGCGAGTTCACGGCCACGGCGGCTCGGTTGGAGCGGGAACGAGACGCCACCGCCGATGTGGTGATCCGGCATCTGCACGATACGCCTCCCGGCGAGTGGCCGCGCCTGGCCGAGACGCCGGAGTTGCGCAACAACGCCGCGCTGGAGCAGATGAGCGAGGAGGTGCGCCGGCGCCTTCACCGCAATCCAAGGGAAGCGATGGCGATTGCGAATCTGTCGGCGTCGATCGCCGAATCATTACCTCCCAACCAGTATCCACCGGTCATCCTCGCTCAACTGCGCGCGAATGCGTGGAAGGACCGCGCCAGCACGCTCCGCTATCTAGCCTGTTACGACGAAGCGCTGGAAGCAGCAGAGCGCGGCGAAGAGGCTCTTGCCGGCTTCGCCAGCCTCGAACACGATCGCGCGGTCGTGCGGCTCGTCAAAGGAATGATCCTGGCACAACAGGAACGCTTCGACGAAGCTCACGCGATGCTGTCCGAGTGCCGGCAGATGTTTCGCGATTACAACGACATCGGGCGATATGTGCAGGCTGGGTTGTCGGAAGCAAACACATTGTATAAAGGGGCCCGCCACGCCGAGGCCGCTAGCCTCCTCGAGGATTTGTTACGGGACGCGATCGGCGCAGAGGATCTCGAATCGGAGGCCCGCATACACAACAACCTGGGTCATTGCGCGACTAACCTCGGTGACTTCGCCGGCGCGAATATCCACTTCTCGGAAGCCGTCGCGAAGTTCACGGACCTCGGCTTTACGGCTGAGGTACCCCGAACTGAGTTTGGCGCTGGTATCGTCCTGATCGGCCGCGGTCAGATTACCGCCGGTCTCGCGCGACTGCGCCAGGCCCGACTTGCGTTCACCGCGGCCGGAATGGTCGATGAAGCCGGGCTCTGCGAACTTCGGATCGTCGAGGTTCTCATCGACCGGGGCGAAGAAGCTGAGGCACGCGCCCTTACGCAGAACATCATCGAAGAATTCACCGCAGCGGGTCTCGATGAACAAGCCATCGCCGCTGTCGTTCGCCTTCGCGACGCCATCGACGTGGACGATGTGACGGCCGAAACCGTGCGCACCGTCCACGCCTTTGTGAAGAGTCTTCCTGTAACGAACGCGCCTTAACTACGGATGTGGCCACGACAGCTCATCCAGCCCGACGATATGGCGGATGATCTTGATGATCTTCGTTCCGACCGATGGCGCGAAACCGCCTTTTGCGGGAATGGCGTAGATGTTCGAGGTGGTGAGCGCGATAAGAAGCGAAGCAACAGCTACAGTTTTGGAGACACGACGCATAAACCCTCCTGTGAGAGACCCGGCGACGCGCCGGGCGTGTTATTCGGGAGGGCGCCCTCTCTTCTAGCGTGACGAAAGCGCGGTTGTTGCCACCCCAAGGATGGGAAATATTTTGCGCACGGCGGGAGACAGGGAACGGCCGCTGGAAAGCCTTCTCGTGTAGGGCTGCCGCCTTACGCGGCCGAGTGCGTGAGCCGCGCGAAGATGGCCTCCAAGGGCGGCGGCCCTACACCACGCGCCGCATTCCGGACGCGCTTTCTACGTGCCCAGCAGGCGGCGGAAGAGGATGCCGCCGAGAAGCGGATCGCGATCGTCGCGGCCCGGTTGACGGTATGGAGCGAGCAGTGCGATGACGATCGCTCGCGTCTCGGCACTCTCCTGCGCCTCGCCGGCCAGCGAGGCTACCACTCCCCCGAGCGCGCCGTTCATCAGCGCATCGAATGCATCCACCGCGGCGTCGCGGTCGGAAACGTCATGCCGAGCGGGTGCCTCGCGACGAACGATCTCCGCCACCAGCGCCGCCTTCGAAGGCCACCGTCGGTAGATCGAAGACTTCGCGGTCCCCGCACGACGCGCCACCTCATCAAGGCTCAACTCCCGATACCCGCCCCCGCGCAGCAGATCGAGCGCGGCATCGAGAATGTCTTCGTCCGCCTCCACACGGCGCGGGCGGCCGCGGCCTCGGCGGGGAGGGAGGTAGGTGGTCATTACTCTCTCGGGTTTGGGACTATCGGCAGTATCCGAACACGCATGCGGTCAGGCTCGACCGTGATCAGAGCACCGCGGCGCAAGAGAGCATCATGTTCGACAATAGCTGACGCGACCAGGACGCCGACCGCCTCAGGAACCGGATCTTCTGTTCGAACCTGAATGACGCTCGGACCCATTGCGTGTGTCGCTGCCAGAATGCTGCCGAAATCGAGATCGTGCGTGAAGAGAACCAAGTCTTGAGCACAGGCAAAATCCATGATCGACCGATCCGAAGCCTTTGGGTCACCGACCGTTGACCAGTGCTCTGCCTCTAAGTCTTGACTCGCGAAATACCCAATCCATGTTGGGCTGAGACACATGTCGATCAGGATCTTCACGTCGAGATCGGAACCTCGAACTCGTCCGATCTCCACGCTGCGTATGCCAGCGCCTCAGTAATGTCATCCGGCTCGAGATACGGATATAGACCGAGGATCTCCTGGCGTGTGTGGCCGGAAGCCAACAAGCCTACAATCGTACCGACCGTAATGCGAATCCCCCGGAGGCACGGCCGTCCGCCCATCACTTCCGGATCCACCGTAATGCGCGACAACGTTCTCATCGTCCGAGTATACGAGCGTGCAGCCGGGTGACAAAACTCAGATCGTCTGCCCGCTCGCCGGCGGGTAGTCATCAGCGCGCACAAGGATCTCGCGCGGCTTTGATCCCTGCGATGGGCCCACGACACCGTTTGCTTCCATGATCTCGATCAGACGGGCGGCGCGGGAGTAACCGAGCTTGAGGCGGCGCTGGATGTAGGAGGCGCTGGCCTGTCCGGTCGTGAGCACGACCCGCACGGCGTCGTCGTACTTGGGATCATCGAGGTATTCGATGCCGTCGGCGCCGTTCTTTTCGTCAACGATCTTGGTGATCTCCTCGAGGAACTTCGGCTCTCCCTGGTTCGCTTTGACGAAGTCGACGATCTGGACGATCTCTTTCTCCGACACATACGCGCCATGGATGCGGCGGATGCGCGCCGTGCCCGGCGGAAGGAAGAGCATGTCGCCATTACCGAGGAGCTTCTCCGCTCCCTGCGTATCGAGGATGGTGCGCGAATCGATCTTCGAGGCCACCTGGTAGCTGATGCGCGACGGGAAGTTCGCCTTGATGACACCAGTGATCACGTCGACCGACGGCCGCTGCGTGGCGATGATGAGATGGATGCCGACCGCACGCGCCTTCTGCGCCAGCCGCGTCACCGAGTCTTCCACGTCTTTCGAGGCCACCATCATCAGATCCGCGAACTCGTCGATGATGATGACGATGTAGACCAGCGGTTCCGGCACCTTCACCGGCTCACCTTCCGGCATCTTCATGGCGCGCCGGTAACCATCGACGTCTTTGAGCAGGCTGTTGTACTGATCAATGTTACGCACGCCGCATTCCGACAGGCAGCGGTAGCGGTTTTCCATCTCGTTGACGGCCCAGATCAACGCGACGGAGGCGAGTTTCGGGTCGGTGACGATGGGATGGAGAAGGTGCGGGATGTCCTCGTACATCTTCAGCTCGACCATCTTCGGATCGATCATCAGCATCCGAAGCTGCTTCGGCAGCGCCTTGTAAAGCAGCGAGACGATCATCGAATTGAGACCGACCGATTTGCCTGCTCCTGTAGCGCCGGCGACGAGCAGATGCGGCATGCGGGCAAGGTCAGTGACGATGGCGTCGCCGTGGATGTCTTTGCCGAGCGCCAAGGTAAGGAGCGACGATTGCTGGGTGAAGGCATCGGTGTCGATGATGTCGCGCAACGTGATCAGCTCGCGGCGCTTGTTCGGCACTTCGATGCCTACGGTCGACGAGCCGCTGATACGCTCGATGCGGATCGACTCGGCCTTCAGGGCCAGCGCGAGATCGTCACCGAGGTTGACGACTTTGGCGTACTTCACTCCGGCCGACGGTTTGAACTCGAAGGTGGTTACGACCGGACCGGGGTGGTAGGCCGTGACCTCTCCGTCGACGGAGAATTCGCGGCAGCGTTCTTCGATCAGGCGCCCGATGTCGAGAAACCGCTTGTGGACGTCGTCATTGATGACGTCCTGCTTCGGCCCGTCTGTGAGCAGATCGACAGGAGGAAGAAGATCGTGCGTGAGACGGGTCTCGCGCCTCGTCGGCGCTTCCTTCGCTTTGCGCTGCACCGGCCGCGGCAGCAGTGCCTTGGGCCGAGGCGCACGCACGGCCGGAGGCTCGTCGAGGAAAAGCGGATCTTCGAATTCGCCGTCGTCTTCGACCGCGACCGGCCGCGAGAACGGCACAACGTCGACCGTGTCCGCCTTCGCCGCCGCCCACAACGCGAACGGGTCGGGCGTCTCCTGCTTCGAAAGCTCCTCGGCGGCTTTGCGCAGGTCGGCCTTGGTCACCTTGCGAATCTGGAATCGCCCGGGTCCTTTCACTTCGCGCACCATCGGCCCGCCAGCCGCAGATGATCCGTCGTTTCCGTTCGGCACGAGACGCAGCGACGGCGACTCCTTGTCGAGGTGCTTGCGTACGACGGCGGTCTTCATCTTTTCCTTGCGGCGGCGCTCGGTGAATCGCGCCCAGTGCAGCGAGAAGGAACGGCTGAGGCCGAGCAGCTTGTGATGCAAGGCGACAAAGATCGCTGCCAGACTGACTCGCGTGGCCAGCAACAACCCGATCAGCATCGCCGTGGCGAGGACGATGGCGGCGCCGATCCCGTTCAGGTTCGCCGAGGCAGCCCGATTCAGCTCCTGACCGAGGTAACCACCGGACGGGATCAATGCCCCGCGCAGCCAGACTTTGCCAAAGGCCAGATCACAAAGCGGCGGCGCGGCGACGATGAGAATGATGAAACCGATGGTCTTTGTCTGCAGGTACTCGATCTCCCGGGCGCAGAGGCGGTTCCAGCCTACGACCAGCAGCGAGCCCGGAAAGAGGAGTGAGGCGAATCCGAAAAAGCCGACGAAGAGCCAAGCGATGGTCGCGCCGTAGTAGCCGATCCAATTGGCGACGACGCTGTTCGTGGACGTATAGAACGCCGAGGAGTCGTCGGGGTGGTAGGTCAGAAGCGCAAGGGCGAGGCAAATCCCAGCCGCCAGGATCACAATCCCGATCAGCTCCCCTCCCCGTCTGCTCCTGGCAAATTGCAGAAGTTCCATCACACCCGCCACGTTATCTGCAATTGCAAAGAGTACCAGAAAAAGGGTTGCTGGGTTGCTGGGTAGATACTTCGTTCTCGGCAAGCTGGCAACTCAGCAACCCACGCCAACGCGAGACCCCGCCACCCCGCAACCGCCCTAATAGCCCGGCGGCTGATGACTGCTTGCGTTGCCGACAGGGAAGGTGCCCTGCATCGCCAGATGGCCGGGACTGCAGGTGGTGTTCGTGCAGTAGTAAAGGTACGTCCCTTCCGTCGATACAGTGATCGTTCGCACGATGGGCGCGGCGTCCGGCGGGACGGTCAGGTCGAGGACAACGCCACCATCCGGATCCACCACTCGAAAACCGTGGGTCGCGTCGTGCGCGGTGACGCTGAACGTGATCACGTCGCCGGGTTTGAGCACGCCTGAGGTAATCGCCGGCGAAATGGTGATGGTCGAGCTGCGCTCCGTGACGGTGAAGTTGTTTCCCGCCGGATTCGTAACCGCGACGCCGGTGTCCTCGGCGGCAGGGATGTAGGTCGGGTCAGTTGTCCCACCGTCGATGACGGAACCGTAGGCGACGATCGGCTGGTCGGAGGTGTAGCTAAGCCAAGCATCAGTAAGGTCAGCGCTTCCGACCGAATCGGTATAGCCGGCCAGTCCGTTGGGAGCGATGACTCCGTACGGAGGCATGACGATCGTCTTCGCGTTCCCGACCAGGGCGTTGTTCTTGTCGTACAACCTCCAGGTCACGTTCGCGGTCATTCCGTTCGGATTCGCGGCGCCGACGTTCGTTCTGAACACGCCGGCCGCCTGCAACTGGATGATGACTCCCTTCGGCTTGGCGGCTGTCACATCGACGCCGGCGACGAACTGTCCGAGGGTTCCGGTGCTCGTGACGGCATAGATCTTCTGCGTGGCGATGAAGTCGTCGTCAGACTTGAGGCGGATCGCACCGAGGCCGCTGCTGTGAAAAAGAGAGGTCACAACGTCGTTGTAGACGACCTGCTGCCTCTTCAGAACCGTGATCGGCGCAAGCGCCTGCACGCCCGAGTTGTCGACGTTGCCGACAGGCAGGTAGTAGGCCTGGATCTGGATGTCCTTCGTCGTCGACGGGTTGAAGATGCGCGCGTCGGTGCGGAAGGTGCCACCAGCCGTGGTGCCGCCGATGCTGAGCCAGATCTCTTTTGCCGAGGCAGCATGAGCGAAAAGTAGCGGCACAACGAGCACCAAAAGACGTAAACGCATGCAAAGACCTCCGAAACAGTACGATTCACAGGGTACCATTTGCAAAAGTAAGGCCGCAACCGGTCAGAGAGGGGATCGGGGAACCGCAGTCTGTCAGATCACCGCCTTGATTCCACTATTGAAACCGGCGCACCCACTTCCATGACCCTCTCTACCAGACATTAGAATCCCGATCATGACCATTTACCCGCTGGAGCCTGACGGCGAAGAAATGCGGCGTCTCGTCGATGACGCGATGACCCGTATCGTCGCGCACATCGAATCGCTGCCTACTCAGCCGGCGTCAAACGTCGAGGGGGCGACCGATCTGGCGCGAACCCTGATCGAGCCACTGCCGCGGCAGGGCGTACCGTACGGGCAGCTCCTCGACTTTCTCTTCGACGAGGCGATTTCCCGCACGTTCAATGCTGCCGGTCCGGGCTATCTCGCCTTCATCCCGGGGGGGGGAATCTTTCACGCGGCGGTAGCCGACCTGATCGCCGACGCCGTGAACCGGTACGTTGGCGTCTGCGCAGCGGCACCGCTGCTGGTGCAACTCGAAGCCAACGTGGTTCGCTGGTTCTGCGAGATCGTCGGATATGGAGAGGGCTGCGGTGGTGTTCTGACGAGCGGCGGCTCGCTGGCAAACCTCACGGCGATCATCGCGGCACGCCGATCGATCCTGGGCGACGATTTTCTCCGCGCGACGCTCTATTGTGGCGATCAGACCCATCACGCGTTTCAGAAGGCGGCGATCCTGGCCGGCTTTCCGACGGCGAACATCCGCGAGATTCCGAGCGACGGGATGTTTCGGGTACGCGTCGATTTGCTGGCCGGCGCAATTGCCCGCGACCGAGCGAACGGTTACACGCCGTTCATGCTGTGCGGTAGCGCCGGGACTACGCCGACCGGCGCGGTCGACGATCTGGCGGCGCTGGCACGCCTGGCGCGGCAGGAGTCGGTGTGGTTTCATGTCGATGGCGCCTACGGCGCGTTCTTCATGCTGACGGAGCGCGGCCGCGTGGCGATGCAAGGCATCAGCGAGGCTGATTCCATCATCCTCGATCCGCACAAGACGCTGTTTCTCCCGTTTGGCACCGGCGCGCTGGTCGTACGCGATGCCACCGTGCTGCGCCGTGCGTACAGCATGCACGCGGAGTATCTGCCTCAGTTTCAGGAGAGCACGGAGCTGATCGATTTTTGCGAGGTCTCGCCGGAGCTGTCCCGCGATTTCCGCGGGCTGCGGGTCTGGCTTCCTCTCAAGCTTTTCGGCATCGAGCCGTTTTGCCTTCAGCTCGACGAGAAGCTCGACCTGACCTCCTGGGCTGCCGCGGAGCTGCACAAGATCGAGGGGATCGAGATCGTCGCAGAGCCACAGCTTTCGATCGTGGCGTTCCGCCTGGTGAGGCCCGGCGCCGATCTCGAGGCGCTCAACCGTGATCTCGTCGCACGGATCAACGCCAGGCAGCGGGTCATGCTCACCGGCGCGGTCGTAGCCGGCTTCTTCGTCATCCGCATCTGCGTGGTGTCGCATCGCACGCACATGGAGCGGATGCAGATGTGCATGGATGACATTCGCGCGGCAGTGGATGAGATGGTTTGACGCCGCGCGTAGGGCCGCCGCCCTCGGCGGGCCATCTTTACGCGACATAAAAAACTGGCCGCCGAGGGCGGCGGCCCTACACAAGATTGAGCAAGAACCTCACCAGATAGCGCACCTCTTCGATGCATCCCGGACCATCGGCTGGCCCTCGTTGCAGCCGTACGCTTTCCAGAACTCGGGCATGTTCTGCACGGTCCCGTTTACGCGGAACGGTCCCTGCGCGTGCGGGTCAGTCAGCGCGCGGCGTGTCGCTTCCTGCGGCGACATGTTCTCGCCCCAGACCTGCGCGAAACCCAGGAAGAAGCGCTGCTCCGGCGAGAAGCCGTCGATGGTGTTGCGCGGCTTTCCTTCCTGCGACTTCTCGTAGGCGCGGAGGGCGATCGTGGCGCCGCCGAGGTCTGCCACCGACTCGCCGTTCACCAGCTTGCCGTTGATGTTGATTCCGGGCGCAACGTTGAACTCGCTGTACTCGCTGGCAACACAGTCCGTGCGCGCTTGAAAGTTCTTCAGGTCCGCGGGGGTGAACCAGTTGCGGAGATTGCCATCAGCGTCGTATTTCGCCCCCTCGTCATCGAAGCCGTGCGTCATTTCGTGGCCGATGACCGTTCCGATGCCTCCATAGTTGTAGGCGTCGTCTGCATTCGGGTCGAAGAACGGAGGCTGCAGGATGCCTGCAGGAAAGGTGATGTTGTTCTGCGAGGGGTTATAACTGGCATTGACGGTCGGCGGTGTAAAGCCACCCCATTCGTTCGGATCGTCCGGATGGCCGATGCGCTCGACGTTGCGGTGATAGGCCCACGCCCTGGCCGCCTGTGCGTTGGCGGCGAACGAAGTGCGGTTGACCGTGAGCGCCGAATAGTCGCGCCACTTGTCTGGATAGCCGATGCGCCGCCGGAAGGCAGCGAGCTTGCCTAGCGCGGCGGCCCTGGTCTCCGGTCCCATCCACGACAACGTGGGGACGTCCTCCCGCAGTGCCGCTACGAGGTTATCGATGAGCGAGCTCATTTTCGCTTTCGCTTCCGGCGTGAAGTTGCGGCGAACGTACTCCTGACCGAGAAGCTGGCCGAGGCTGGCATCGGTGGCGCGGACGCAACGCTTCCAGCGCTCCTGCTGCTCCTTGGTTCCCGAAAGAGTACGGCCGCCGAAGTTGAAGTCTTCACTGACAAAGGCGCTCGACAGCGTCGGCGCAGCGGCGTCGACAATCTGCCAGCGCATGAGCGCCTTCCAGTGATCGAGCGGCACGTCGTTCAGAAGTTGGTTGACTGTCTGGATGTATTTCGGCTGCGAGACGTTGAGCGTCGTCGCGTTGACTCCGAGATGATGGAGGTAGTCCGGCCAGTCCACCGCCGGCGCCATCGACGCCAGTTCTGCCACGGCTGTCGGGTGATAAGTATTCTCGGGACTGCGCATCTCGACGCGCGTGAGTTGAGCGGAGGCGAGCTTCGTCTCCAGCTCCAGGATCCACTGCGCGTCTGTCTTCGACTGACCGGCATCCTCGCCGGCAAGCGTCAGCATCTTCGCGACGTGATCGACGTACTGATTGCGGATCGTCTTGAAGCGTTCATCGTCGCGAAGGTAGTAGTCGCGGTCCGGAAGTCCCAGCGCACCGGAGCCGAGCGACGCGATGATCATCTTGCTGTTCTTCCGATCGTTCTGGGCACCGATGCGGAAGAGCGGCCCGTAACCGGCAGTGTGAAGACGGTTGAGCTCGGCGATCAGGGAAGCCCGGTCGCTGATGGCCTTGACGCGGTCGAGATCCGGCTGGATCGGTGTGACACCCGCCGCTTCGATGGCCGGCTCGTTCATGCAGGTGGCGTAGAAGTCGCCGGCCTTCTGTTCGGCACTGCCGGGCCTGGGATTCTTCATGGCCGCATCCTGCTCGAGGATCTCGTGCAGGACATCGCGGTTGCGCTCGGCGAGCTCCTCGAAGCGGCCGTAACGCGAGTACTGCGCCGGTAGCGGGTGCGTCTCGCGCCACTTGCCGACGGCGAAGCGGTAAAAGTCTTCGCAGGCCTTCACGCCCGTGTCCATCGCCGCGAGATCGAAACCATGAGGAGTGAAAAAGGCAGTCTTTGCAACAGGGGCGGCAGGCGCATTCGCAGCGGGAGCGGGAGCCACGGTCTGGGATGACCCGCATCCCATCACGAGAACGGCCAGGACGATGACCGCAAAGGCAGAGCGTTGCATGTTTCCTCCAAAGTGCCAGAGAGTTGGCGCGAGATCGTAGTCAAAGTCACAGGAACAATTCTTAGGGAGTCGGGGGTCGGGGTCCAGGAAACGAATCGGAGACAATCGCCGGGTTTATCTACCACACACCCGACCCCGACTCCCGGATGATCACTTCTGCCTTACGATTGCGTTGATCGCCGCGAGCACCTTCAGCGAACGCTTCGAGGCACTGCCGGTGGTCAGTTCGGAGAGACCGTCGATCATGATCGCTTTCTGGCCGTTCTTCTGCCACCAGCGGCCGACGTAAAGAATCTCGCCGACTTTGCCGATCACAAGCTCGCCCGAGGATGCCCGGCCGGTCTGGCGAAGCTCGACGACGAGGAGGTCGCCGTCATCGATGCCTTGTTCCTGCATTTTGTCTCCGCGGGCTCGGAAGACCACTTCGCCTTTCTCGACGATCGACGGAGGGAGCGGCGCGGTCTCGCCGGAGAGGGTAACCACCTGTTCACCCTGACGAATCTCTCCGGCGATTGGAACGCCCGTTGGGCCCCGCTTATCGGCGACGGCACCTGCCGGCCCGCGACGGCGGCGGATATCGAGCAGTTGCGGCGGCAACTTTGGAAAGTGCAGCAGAAAGGCGGCCCCGCCGGCGCCGTCATCGTTTCCGAGAATCGTCTCGGCTCGAGCCAGGAGCGACTGCGCGCGAAAGACATCAGCGTGGGCCTCGCGGATGGTGTCGGCCAGCAGAGGGATGTTTACGGAGCTTGCCGGCGATGAAGAGGTCTTGACGACCAACTCGCCGAGGTCGATCTCTCCAAGGTCGAGGACGGCAGCCACCTTGCGAAGGACGAGAATGGTGACATTCGCCCCCTTTTCGAGCGCGGCGAGGTGACGGCGGCTAACGTCCGCAAGGCGGGCCAGGCGGGCTTGGGTGAAGCCTCGCTTAATCCTGGTGGATCGTACGGTTTCTCCGAGCATGGCGAATTAGTAACGTATAAGTTACTAGCATTCGACAATCTAAGCAACTAACTACAGTTGCCCCGCCCGAGGCCTCAGAGGGTTTGCACATCCCTCAAACTTGCCGGCCACGACGGGTGCGAAGCCATCGATGCCGACACAGACTCACACAAGGAGTGACGAAACCAAGGATTTCCACCCCTGGTAGAACAAAGAAAGTTGACAGGCAAAAGGAACATGGGGCGATGATTGCTCGGGAACGAAGGCACGAAGGCAGGATTTCGCGCTTCAGATGCCAAAATTGATGGTCTTTTTGCTCCATCGTCCGCCCGTATTGATTGACACCCATCATGCATCGGCTTAATATGCACTATATTGCACATGCCGACACGACTCGAGCAGTACCTGAAAAGCCGCGTGATCAAACCGGCGCACCTCGCTCGCGAATCGGGGTACAGCCGCCAGCACCTTTTACGGATCCGGATGGGACGGATGGAACCGACCCGCCGCTGCATCGCCGCCATCGTCGCGGCATGCCGGCGACTGGCACATGAGCCGGTACGGGCCAACGACCTGTTCGATCTCGAAGAAGAGGAGCGATAGGCGGTTCCCCGTAGTCGCCTCCGGTGCGGAATCCTGCACCCACGCAACGCGCGCGGACGCTGGGAAACCAGCGAACAATGACGCGAATCGGAGGCAGAGACCGACTGTGAAAATCACGGGGGCAATCTACGTGGGGGAGAGTCGGATATTGAATGTTCAACATTCAACACATTCAGTTTTGGTGTCCCCAATCCTGCCCCGACCTCCACAACCCACTCACCCTCAATCTCCCCCAATCGGCGGACCCGGCGGAACCTCAGGCAACTTCGGTTGCGTTCTCGGCTGATCCGGACGATCGAGAAAACGGACGATGTCTTCACGCAATGAATGCCTGTGCGCAACCTCGGCATCGTCACGAATTCCCTCATCGCGAAGCGTCGCCGCGAAACGGCGTAGTCCTTCGCTCGCTTCCGCGCGCACCTGCGGATCGGCGTCGCGGTTCGCGGCCAGATCCATGAGCCGCGTTGCGGCGATCCGTGCCGTTGCCCGCGTGATGGCCCCTCGGTATCCGCTCGCACGCCGTGTGACGGCGGCGACGACGTCTCGGATGACTTCGTTGAAGTCGGGATTGGCTGAATCTTCCGCGTGAAACTGGACGAGCCGGGCAGCGCGGCGCGCATCGAGGAGCGCAGCCAGCGTGATGTCGGCCGACGCCATCGCAGCGCTGACCGGATCGAATGCCGGCGTGGTGCGATGCTCGAACAGCTCTGTGTTGCTGGTGACGCTGACGTTGCCGCGCGGCGGAATGATCCCCAGGATGCGCGGAGGGATCTCCAGGAAGGATGGATCGAGCGTCGAGAGTACGGCCTCGAGAGCGTCGCGCTGCGCGGCGGCGGGAAGAATGCGGCGCGTTGGCGCCGGCACCAATCCACCCTCTTCCTTCACGCTGTAGGTGTAATCGAGCCCGCCGATCGACTTCGCCGCCGCTTCGAGTTGATACCGGTGATGAAGGTACAGCGGCACGAGCATCTCTTCGAGTTGCGAGAGTGGTGTTCCCATCGGGATGTTCCGGAGGCCGAACTGCGAGAGAGCGATGCGCCGTACTTCGATTTCATGGCGAAGCATCTCCACGGCGTTGCCCGGGGTGTCCCAAACTGACGCCTGTGGATGCGCGGCGCTCACGGGACGCGACTCAGGATCGGTGATGAAGAGCGGCGCCTCGCGCACGATGTGATCCAGCTCCTGCTCTTCGTTCGCGCCCGGCGCAAACTGGGCATATGCGTAGCGGATCACCCACTTGTCGTAGGAGCCGATGCCTTTGGCATACGCGTCGGAGAGGTCGAGCCTGCCGCCGGTGATCTTCACGTATGGCGACGGATAGTCCATCACCGACGCCCGGCCGTAACTCGAGGCGGCCATGTTGTGATCGAGGCCGAGCGTGTGGCCGGTCTCGTGCGCGGCGAGCTGCCGGATGCGCGCCAGCGCCATCATCGAAGGAGATGTGGTGGGATCGAGCGCGGAGAGCGCCTGATCGTGCAATTCGTCGAACTGCGGGATCAGCCCTTCAGCGATCATCACGTCCTGGCGGATGCGGAGGGAGCCAAGCGTGACGTTCCCCTTGATGATCTCCCCGGTGCGCGGATCGATCACCGCGGCGCCGTACGACCAGCCTCGCTGCGCGCGATGGACCCAGTTGATCATGTTGTAGCGGAGGTCCATCGGGTCGGCGCCGGGAGGGAGCACCTTCACCTGAAAGGCGTTGCGGAAGCCTGCGGCCTCGAATGCGGCGCTCCACCACGAAGTGCCTTCCAGTAGCGCGCTGCGGATCGGCTCCGGCGCGCCGGCATCGACGTAGTAGACGATCGGCTCGACTGGCTCGGAGACGGCGGCGCTCGGATCCTTCTTCACAAGCCGATGCCTGGCAATCCACTGCTTCTCGATCGGTCCGGTGAACGGGCTGGCGTAGTCGAAGAAGTCGACGCTGAAGACACCGACGCGCGGATCGGCACGCCGGGGCGTATAGCCGGGCGGCGGCAGAGCGACGAGCGAGTGATGCTCGCGCACGGTGACGCTGTCTGGAATCGGTGTGACACCGCTGACGAACGGACCGGGCCGTTCGCCGGTCTGGAACGTCAGGATAGCCTCCACTTCTGTGTTGCGCGGGAACGCCTTCGTTCGGGGCAGATAGATGGCGCTGCGGTTCTTGTCGAGCGAGTAGCTCCCCTGCTGCGTCTGACGCAGCGAGCGTGTGACGCCTTGCTGGTCGCTGAGAAAAAAGTCAGTGGCGTCGACCAGGACGGATGAGGCGTCGCTCGCCTCCACTTTGAACGACCACATGACGGAGCGGGCGAACGAGTCAGCGACCGTGTGCCGCTCCGCTTCGTCATTGCTGATCGCGCGGAAGCGGTAGTTGACCGCCGTCATCAACACCTTCGGTCCTATGCGGTCGAAGGTGACGATGTGCGTCTGTCCCAGAAGGCCGCGATCGAGCCCGATCGGATTCGAGCCGACGCCGGCCGGCAGGGAGGATTGGTAGAGCAGCTCCTCACCGAACCGCGAGATCTGCATGAAGAGCTTGCCGCCCTCCGCGTCCCAATACAGCGGGATGTACCCATCGAGCTTCTGGAGCTTCGCGGTCTTTGATTCGATGCTCGCCGGCTTCGCACTCTCAGTGTGTGAGCCGCCGCCCTCGGCGGCCTGATCCCGCCCGGCGACATCTCGCTCGCCGATGACCGCCGAGGGCGGCGGTCCTACACGGGCGGGTGCGGTGGGCGCGGCGGGGGGCGGTACCGAGGTCGTCGTGCAGGCGGCGAGCAGAACGAGCGAGACAACGAATCGTTTCATGCCCGAGATTCTACGTACAACCGGTCCGGTGGAGGGCAGAGATTCAAAGGTGCATTCCTTCAACCTTGCCCGCTGATCGCTTCAACCTCATCCAGGCGTCGCTTCAACTCTTGCCGGGACCCTTTCAACCTTACGAGCCGTCATTTCAACCCTAACCTGGCGTCGCTTCAACCCTATCCATCGGTTGCCTCAACCTCATCCGCGTCTCGTTTCGACCCTACGCAGGGATCGATTCCACCTTTGGCATCGATCACTTCAACCCTATCCACCCCTCGTTTCAACCTCGAGCAGGGGTCGCTTCAACCTTACGCATGGATCGTTCAACCCCATGCACGGATCGTTTCGACCCTTCTCGCCCATCGATTCAACCCTATCGATGCGTTCCTCCAACCCCATGCACGGATCGTCTCAACCTTGCTCGCCCATCGATTCAACCCTATCGATGCGTTCCTCCAACCCCATGCACGGATCGTCTCAACCTTGCTCGCCCGTAGCTTCAACCCTATCCATACGTCCCTTCAACCTTACACACTGATCGTTTCAGCCCTACTCGCCCATCGCGTCAACCTTGTCGCGTATCAGGTTCACCCTACGAGTCTATTTGGTGATGGTCTCCACACCCTTCAGGTAAGGCAGCAGCGCCAGCGGCACGCGCACCGATCCGTCCTCGTTCTGGTAGTTCTCGAGGATGGCCACGATTGTGCGGCCGACGGCAAGGCCGGAGCCGTTGAGGGTGTGGACGTAGCCGGTCTTCTTCTCTGCGTTGCGGTAGCGGATGTTCGCGCGGCGTGCCTGGAAGTCGAGGAAGTTCGAGCAGGAGCTGATCTCGCGGTAGGTCTGCTGCCCCGGCAGCCACACCTCGATGTCGTAGGTCTTGGCCGTGGTGAAGCTCATGTCGCCGGTGCAGAGCGTCAGGACGCGGTAGTGGAGCCCCAACTCCTGCAGCACCGCCTCTGCGTCGGCGGTGAGCCTTTCGTGCTCATCCCACGATGTCTCGGGCGTCGTGAATTTCACGATTTCCACTTTCTCGAACTGGTGCTGACGGATGAGTCCTCGCGTGTCCTTGCCGTACGACCCCGCCTCACTCCGGAAGCATGGCGAATACGCGGTGTACGAACGCGGCAGCGTGGCACCGTCGAGAATCTCGTCGCGATGAAGATTCGTGACCGGGACCTCGGCTGTCGGGATCAGGTAGTAGTCACGATCGGTCAGCTTGAACAGATCCTCCTCGAACTTCGGCAGTTGTCCTGTGCCGATGAGCGAGCCTGCATTGACGATGAATGGAGGGACGATTTCGACATACTGCTGGCGCTCGTGGACGTCGAGCATGAAGTTGATGAGCGCGCGGTTGAGCTTCGCCCCCGCGCCGGAGAGGATGGAGAAGCGGGCGCCGGTGATCTTCGAAGCACGATCGAAGTCGAGGATGCCGAGCGCCTCGCCGATCTCCCCATGCTCTTTGGGAGTGAAGGCAAACGACGGCTTCTCACCCCAGGAGCGCTCGACACGGTTATGCGTTTCGTCCGGACCTACGGGAACAGACTGGTGCGGGACGTTCGGGAAGTGGAGCTCGACGTTGCGCAGCTCGATCTCGATCCCGGCCAGACGCTCGTCGAGTTGCTTGATCTCGTCGCCCGCACCCTTCATCGCGTCGATCTGCGCGGTGGCATCCTGCTTGTTCTTCTTGAGGTTGGCGATCTCCTGCGTTGCCGCGTTGCGCTGCGCCTTGAGCGCCTCGACCTGGGCGATGGTGCGGCGGCGCTCGGAGTCGAGCTCGAGGAATCGGTCGAGATCGACGGTGGCACCGCGGTTTTTCATCGCGGCGCGATAGGTATCCGTGTGTTCGCGGAGGTATTCGCGGGAAAGCATGGCGCGCGATTCTAGCGCGTCACTACCACGTAGTGCGCGAGCGATAAATGGCGCTCGCCTTCTGCCGCCGGTCCTTCAGACGAGCTGACACAAATCGTCGAAGCTCTTCTTTCGAATATCGGGCACCTGCGCTCCGGGCGCAGGATAGCCGACCGGGATCAGCAGGAATGCCCGTTCGTGCTTGGGGCGGTCGAGGAGCTCGCCCAGGAAACCCATCGGGCTTGGAGTGTGGGTCAACGTAACGAGGCCTGCGAGGTGGAGGGCAGTGAGCAACATCCCGACAGCGATACCGACGGACTCCTGAACGTAGTAGTTCTTGTGGCGGTGTTCGGTGCCGTCCTCGAGATTGACGGGCTCATAGTCGGCTCGGAAAACCACGATCAGGTAGGGTGCCGTCTCGAGAAACGGCTTACGCCAGTCTGTGCCGAGCGGCGCCAAGTCGTTCAGCCACTCGGACGTTCCACGCCGCTCGTAGAATTCACGCTCCTCCTCCTCGGCTGCTTCCCGGATCCGCCGCTTGACTTGGGGGTCCCGAACAAGGATGAAGCGCCACGGCTGGCGGTTCGCGCCCGAGGGGGCGTTCGCGGCAACGGCGATGGCGGCATCGACGAGATCCTGCGGCACCGGGTCGGGCGAGAAATCGCGTACCGAGCGCCTCTTGAGCATCGTTTCCAAGAAGGCCAGGACGCGTGTGCGCGACTCCTCGGGCGAGAGCCGCTCGAAGTCGAGCGGTATCATTGGATAGCTCATGCCCACCGGCCGCATGCTATCCAAATGCGCGTTCACTTGCGAGCCGGTCCTTCAAACCATCAATGCCGCACGGCGCGCGCGCGGCTGGGCGAAGGCATGGCTGGAATCGAATCGGTCAGATCGCCAGTGATCACGAGGGCATAGCTCTGCCGCGTACCGAAGCCCAGGTGTGGCGCGGTCACCGAGATCGTGTAGACGCCCGCGAACGGCTGGCCGACCGGCACTGCTTCTACGTTATTGAGGCGATCGGGCTGGCCGGGATGGAGTGACTCGTTGCCGAGCAGCGTCGAGCCTGTCGGATCGATCACCCGCAGATCGAGATCATTGACCAGTTCGGGCGTCGAATCAGAGACGCCGCGCGGCGTACCGGCAGGGTCGGTCCAGACCAGCACGACCTTGAGCGGTGTATTTGCTGACACGGTGAGTCGCAACGTCGCGGTCTCGCCTTGCGCCAGACCCTGTGCCAGCGGCACATCGACGATTCGCGTGCGCGCCTGGTCGCCGGGAAAGTAGAGCGCATCGTCGAGCACCGGGAATCCGAAACCCTGTTCATACGACGGCGCGGGCTGCGCAGGCGTGACGCCGGAGTTGTAGATCCAGTCGTTCTGCACCGGGCGCGCCGCGGCGACCAGCGTCGCCTTCAGCAGCGCCGCGCTCGGCACGAATGCGTTGGATGGCGCTGCCACACCAGTCGGATAGAAACCGTCGGTGTAGTACTGCCTCACCAGTGCCGCCTCGCCGGCGACCGAGGGGGCGGACCAGGAGGTCCCCGATTGCCGGGTGGCGATGCAATCGTGCGACGTGATGTTGCCGTCGCTGTCCCCGGCCAGCACATACGACGGCGCGACGACGTCAGGCTTGATGCGGCCGTCGCGCGTCGGGCCGAGGAGCGAGAACGGCGTCACGACATCATCGTAAGGATGAAATGCCGTGTACCGCGTCCCTCCGACCTGCAGCGTGTTCTTTGCGCAGCCGGGCGCGGCCAGCGAGCTTGCCGGCGGCGGATTGTTGGTGGCGTAGTTGCCGGTATCGAAGACGACCAGCAGATCTGGGTGTGACCAGACGAACGCGTCGATGTCGCGCGCACCGGCGGAGTAGTTCGCGGCCGGCGTCGGAAACGGCGGCGGAAAGCCCTGAAAATCGCCCCACGAGTTCGAATGGATGCGGGCGCCCTGCTTGTAGGCCTGATCGAGAATCGGCGTCAGGTTGACGGGACAGCCGAATCCCGGTCGCTGGCCGCAGGCGTCGCCGCCGATGTAGCCGCCATCCTGCACGATCAGCTTCGCGCCGGGAGCGATGCCATCAGCGGGATCATCGTGGATCAGCGGAGTCCCTGCGTCGCCGGCGGCTACCGACGCGGCCAGCGTGCCGTGCCGCGCGTTGTCGTAAGCAATCGGGTCGGTCGGATCGTCGCAACCGAATGCACCGGGGAACTGATCGCAGGAGTAGAGGAAGTCGTAGGCGATGACTTTGCGCCGGCTCTTGTCGATATTCGACGAATTCAACCCGCCAGCCGGCGAGCCGGTGTTGACCGGCGGTCGCGATCCGTCCGGCTCGGCGAAGTAGCAACTGTCCCAATCGAGACCGGTATCGAGGATGGCGATGATCTGCCGCTGCCCGTAGATGCCACGGTCAAACAGCGGCGTGTTACTGGAGTCCCATCCCGACTGTACGGTCCGGTAGGCAGTCTCATCGGCTCGGGCGATGCAGGCGAGCGCGAGGAGCCCCGTCGCAAATAACTTGCGCATTGGAAAAGAGGAACGGGACGGGTGGGTGGGGCATTCCGGCGAACTGATTGTTTGAACCGTCCCGCAGCCACAACGAATGTAGGTTTCCGCGTTGAGTGCCCGTCAGTTGGTTAGATCAGCGGCTATTCACTGCTTGCCATCTCGGGCCGACGACCCAACGCTCGCGAATATTGACTCGAGCAAACGCCCGACCAGTCGCCCATAGTCTTCGAGATCGTGATAGAAACTGACACGAGAGGCATAGCCAACTTGATGAATCGTCGTGCCAACCCTGGCGATGATTCCAACGTCAACACCCGTAGCCTCAGCCAACCCAAGTTCGAAGTAGCAACTAGGGCGTTCGTAACTGAGGTCGGCAAGTATGAATTTTGCCTTGCGAATGTCTTCACTTGCTCGTTCAAGCGCCACGCCGACGCCACGATCGAGCGGAAAGATCGGCTGGACTCCCTCCGTTTGCAGGATAGCCGAAATAATGTCGCGTTTGGCCGCGAAATCGGGATCAGCAGCAACGGGCGAGATAACGTAGATGTAGTCCACTATGGCGCCCCACGAGTCTGACCAACCGCCCTGGGAGGCTTAGTCGGCAACGCCGGCGTCGAAGCAATCAGAAACACAAGAGCGCCGACCACAGCCACGAACACCAACTGAAATGCGCGCGGAATGAATTGCTCCATGTGTGAGGATCTGAGCGCGAGAATGTTCAGTGGTTGCACGTTGTCGACCGCACCCTCCTTCTTCAGACGTTCCCACTCTCGTTCGAGGGGTCGATAGGAACGGACGCTACCGGGCTTGGAAGCATCGAAGTCGAGCAATGGCGCCATGCTATTCAATATCTCAAACTTGGCGTCGTTTAGACGCTTGAAGTCGCGAATCTGAGCAAGCCAAAGCTGGCAGAACAGGATGGCCATGATGCACAGGAGAAGAACCGCGCCAACTCCGAGCCAGCGAAGCTCGCTCGATACGATGCCCCACTTCACGATGGCAGCAATGCCAACCAGTACTGCAGCGCATGCAGAGTAGTTCCAACGATTTGCCTCGAGCCTGCGATCCGTGACCCGCTCTGCGGATTCGTAGTAGAGCTTAAACTCATCGAAGGAAATCGCCAGCGGATCGTCACCCATCGTCCCCAATTCTAACGCGGCTGACACCCGTCTGCCTAACTCACTCAGCAATCGACTCCCACCCCCCGTTACTTCTGGCGCACTTCGTTCGTACACCTGCACGACATGTCACGACTCCTACCTGATCCCGAGCTCTACCGGCTCGTTCGCGAGCTCAATGAAAACGAGCTCAACGAACGCGAGACTTCGGTGAGCGCAGACCAATCGCCCTGGCCGGCGGCGCAAGTGCCGGGCGGCAATCCTCTGGAGGCACTGCTCATTGACGCGGCACGTCGAGGGGCGAGCGATCTGCTCGTCATCGCCGGCGTGCAGCCCGTCTTCCGCGTTGGTGGACGCCTTGTGCGTGGCGACGGAGCACCTCTCTCCGGGGATGAGGTCGCCGGGATCTTCAGTACATTCATGACTGCGCGCGTCCGCGAGCGGATCATGGAAGACGGCGCCGTCGATTTTTCGTTGCCGCTGGCCACTGCAACCGAGGTCGACGACCGTGCCTGGCGCTTCCGCGTCAACATTCATCGCCAACGGAGAACGCTGGCCGCCGCCATCAGAGCTCTGCCGACCATCGTTCCCACACTCTCCGGGCTGAACCTGCCGCCAATCCTCGGCGAGCTCGTGAAGCCGGCGGCCTCGCCGGCTGGACCGCTGCCGGCCCGGCGGCGATGTCGTCGCGGAAAACCGCCGGCGAGCCGCCGGCGGGCCAGCCGCCGAGCCGGCGGCGCTACAAACGAAATGCATAATGCCGGTCGATGGAGCAGCGCATCCGCGAACGAGTCGACATGGCCATCATCGCCGCGGTCTCGCTGGCGACGAACTTCCTCTATTTCGCCTGTGCGGCCGCGGACTACTTCTTCCCCGACTCGTACACCTACCTCGCTCCCGCGGGTAATCTCCTGCGCGGGCTCGGGTTCACCACGGGCAACGGGGTCATCGAGACGCTGCGGACGCCCGGCTATCCGCTCCTGCTCGCGGCCTTCGGTCTGCGCGTCGTGCCGGTCATCGTTTTCCAACATCTGCTGAACGCTGCTCTGGCCGTAGCCATCTATGTCCTGGTCATGCGCCGTTTGGGCAGCCGCTTCATCGCCCTGAGCGCGGCGATCCTCTTCGCGATCGATACGCCGACGCTGCATTACGCAAACAAGATCCTGACCGAGACGCTCTTCACCGCCCTCCTCTTCGTCGTATTCGTGATGGTTCTGTATACGAGAAGGCTGCCAGTGGCGGGGCTGCTCACCGGCGTCCTCGTGCTCATTCGCCCAGTAGCGATCATCTACTTCGTGGCGGTGGCGCTCTGTCTCGGATTGCAACGCGTCCGGCTGCGCACGATCGCCGTGTATGTGGCGCTGGCGCTTCTGCTGCCGCTTGGCTGGGAACTGCGTAACCTCCACCACACCGGCGTCTTCACGATCTCGTCGATCAGTGGAATCAACCTCCTCACCTACCGCGCCGCCGGAGCGCTGGCCATCGAAGACGACGGCGACTTCGATGCCGATCTCACCGACGAGATGAAGGGATTGGAAGCCGATGCCGACGCCGAAATCGAGACGAAGCTGCACATCGCCGACGCCGAAGAGCTGACGGACGCGGTGCGCAGCCAGTACTACTCACAGATCGCCTGGCGCGTATTGCGCCAGCATCCGCGCGCGGCGGCGATGCTCACGCTGCGCGGGCTGCTGGTGAATGTCTTCGACAGCCGGTGGGAAGGGCTGGAGGCCGTCAGCCGCTTTCCGGCGACCATCGTGCACCTAGGGCTCGACGCCTTCACCGCGGCCCTCTTCGTCTTCGCCGTCATCGGCGCAATCACTCTCTGGCGGCGCGACCGCGGAATGGCCGCCCTCATCGTGGCGACTATCGTCTATTTCCTGCTCATCTCTGCCGGAGGGGAATCAGAGTCGCGGTTTCGCGTTCCGGCAATCCCGCAATATATGATCGTCGTAGCGTGTGGAGTCGAGGCGACAAAGCGCGCGTGGGGAGTGAGGGGATGATGACGGACGCCACCGCCATCTCCCGCACCTCACTCCCCACACTCCGCATCCCACCCCCTACCTCTGAAACGCGTAGCTCAGCTTGAAGAAGAGCTGCCGGTTCGAGAGAAGGAAGCTGCGCCGATAGATGCGGTTAGCTGGATTCGTGTTGTCGACTTCTTCGTTCACGTCGCGGATGTCGCCGTAGCCGGCGTAAAGAACGCTCTGCCAATTCAACTTGTAGGCGAGAAGGACCTGTGATGACAGAGTGCCGCTGCGGAGCGGGAGATCGACGCCATAGATCAACGGGTTGGAACTGGTGCGCTGGTTCTGCACCACGGCGCGGAGGAACAGACGCGGCGAGAACATGTACTGGGCCCGCAGGCGCTCGACCTGGGCGGTGAAGAGGCGGCCTTCCGCGCCGGTATCGGAACGCTCGCGCAGCCATTGAAGAACGTCTGTGGATGTCAAGGTCAGCCGGGAGGTTGGCCGGACCTGCGCGGAGAAGTTGACCAGCGCGCCATGACCGACTCGATTATTGAAAAAGTCGATGTCCTGACCGACCCACCCTGAGAAGGCCAGTTGCGGGATGACCCGGCTGACGGCGAACTGCTCGACGTAGGTGATCTGATTGCGGCTCAGAACCTTGCCGTTGTTGCGGAAACTCTCGTTCACCAGCCGGATCTGGGTAAATGAGCGGAACTTGCCATCGGTCCCGAAGCCGGCCGCGCGCATGCGGTAGAGCATCGAGCCGTCCTGCTCCGAGTCGTACTCCGCCTGGCCGAAGGTGCGCACGCGGCTGAAGAAGCCCTTGGGACGGAAGGTGTAGCCCGCTTCGCCGTAGTTCGAGCGGTAGCCGGCCTGCGGAACGAATCCCTGATCCGCACGGAAATCATTGCCGTAGTCCTTGAGCTCCGTGTAGAAATCGACCTTCGCATTCGAATGCGACCACCAGATGTCGCTGCCGAATGACGACAGCTTGCGGCCGTCCCACTCGCTGGCCAGGCCGGGGCGGACGGGCGTACGGCTCTGGCTGACCAGGAACTGGCCGGTGAGCGTGTCGGTGTCGTTCGGCTTCCATTGGAAGTCGGGACCCAGGACCCGGTTGTGACCGCCCCCTTCGTATTCGCGGTCGGTGAACAGGAAGCTGGCGAACGACTTGCCGCCGAAGTCGTGACGCCAGCGGCCGATGGCATCGGTTGCGCCAAAATCCTGATTGGCGAAGCTCGAACCGGTCGCCGACGGGATGATCACCGACCCGCCGCCGCGGTCCTGCGAGACCAGCAACGTGTAGCTATTGTGGCCGTTGTTCCCTGAATCCCTCAGACCCCATCGCGGCGAAGTGATCGTCCGCGTGTAGACAGCCTGAATCGGCGTCGAGAAGAGCTCGACACGCTCGAGGAAGAAGGGCCGCTTCTCCGGGAAGAAGATGGCGAAGCGTTGGTTGGTGGAGATCTGGGCCACATCCGACTCCACCTGCGAGAAGTCGGGGTTGATGGTGGCATCGACCGCCGTGTGCTCGTTCGGCGTGTATTTCACGTCGATGCCGCCGTCGCCCTTGGCCGGCCGGTTGAGAAGGTGATGGTCGCCGTTGCCGCGAAGCGCACCGTTCTCGCGCGCCGTAACGTACGGCGCCACCACGATATGTCCGCCGGTGGGCAGCCCTTCAAATCCCGATACCTTGTTGAAGTTACAGACGAAGCAGTTCGATCCCCGCGGCAGTTGGTGGTCGAAGATCTGGTAGCGCCGTTCGCGCGGCATGTTGCGATAGAGCAGCACGCCCCAGACCTGTGGGCTTTTCTGCTGGTAACGCAGCGATGAGAAAGGGATGCGCAGCTCCATGATCCAGCCGTCGGCGGTCTTCTTCACCGCCGAGTCCCAGAACAGATCGGGCGACGAGTCCTCGTTGCCGCTGGCGTCGTCCTGCGAGGCGTCGAATTGCGTCCCGGCGGCGTTGACGAAGAACTCCATGCCGGTCTTTCCGTCGTTGCGCGTGTCCAGCATGACGCCGGCGAAGTCGTCGCTGTTTCCGCTCAACCCATCGTGATCCCCAAGTTGCGCGCGGATGTCGGCCGGGTTGTCGAACGAATGGATGGCGGCGTAGAAGAAGCGATCGTCGTACGTAATGTAACCGACCGTTTTCACCTTCGGCACCGTGTTGTCGCCAGGGTTTGTCTCAAACCACGTTTCGGACTTGAGCGCACCCTGCCATCCCGGATCGGATAGATCGCCGTCGATGGTGATCGGTCCCGCAGCCCGATGAATCGTCAGAGAGGCAGGAGCGTCGGCAGCGCGTGCGGACGGCGCCACTGCAAAGAACAAAGCCGTGGAGGTGAGTAGGAGAACGAGGAGGCGATTCACGAACCGGTATGACGCAGCGGAGGTTGCAGAGTTAGCCTTCGTTCGCATTGCGCGTCTGTTACGAAGGCATTCGTAATAGGTTGCAGGGTGAACGGGTGTTGTTGGTTTTGTAACGGGACGTCTTGGTCGCCGGGTTGCGGGCTCTCGTGATTGCGGTCGTGCTTCGCAACGAATGGTCGATCGAGTTTTGAGACTCAGTTCGCGCGCCGCCCACCCACTGGGGTTCGGCCCAGCGCAGCTGGGCCCTACACGAATGGCATCCCGGTAATCCGGGAGTTCTCGCGGCGGCCGTCGACTGTAGGGCCCAGCCGCGCTGGGCCGAACCCTCGTGGGTGGTCAGCACGGGACTAAGTCGCACAAACTTGATCGACCACCCACCAACCCCGCAAACCTACGTCACCAAAAACGCCAACGCCTTCCCCGCGTCCACTGGCGGGGAAAAATAGAACCCTTGCGCGTAGTCGATGCCCATGTCGCGCATGCGTTGCACCTGATCGGCACTCTCGAGACCTTCGACGGTGACGTCCATGCCGAGGATGCGGGCCAGGTTGCCGATGGTCCGGACGATCTCGTCGTTGCGGCGATCGCCATTCGTGGAGATGAACGAGCGATCGATCTTGAGCGTATCGAACGGGAACTGGCGGAGGGAGCTGAGCGATGAATAGCCGGTGCCGAAGTCGTCGAGGCTGATGCCGACACCCGTGGCACGTAACCGTTCGAGCAATTCCGCGGCAGCGGCGGCGTTGTCGATGACCACGCTCTCGGTCACTTCGAGATGCAGGCGCTCAGCATCGACATCGCTTTCCGCCAGTGCCGCGGCGATCAGTTCCAGCAGGTTCGGCTGGAGGAATTGCTTCGCCGAGAGGTTCACGTGCATGTGCAGCGATTCGTTGTCCGGGTACTTTTTCTGCCATTCGGCGAGCTGGCGCAGGGCTTCGCGCAGCACCCATTGGCCGATGGGCAGAATCAGCCCGGTCTCCTCGGCGATCGGAACGATCTCGTCCGCCGCGATGAGCTCCTCGCCTCTCTGCCAGCGGAGCAGCGCCTCGAATCCGATTACCTTGGCCGAGGTGAGCGACACGATCGGCTGGTAATGGACTCGCAGCTCGCCGCGCTCGATCGAATGCCGCAGCTCCGTTTCGAACATCAGCAGCTTGACGGCACGGTCGTGCATCGTCTTGTCGAACACCTCGTGGATTCCCCTGCCCCGCGACTTGGCGCGGTACATGGCGATGTCGGCATCGCGCAGCACGTCGTTTGGCCGCTCGTAACCCGTAGCGCTGAGTGCGACGCCGATGCTGGCGGTGGTGAAGATCTCGTGCTCGCCGACGCGAAAGGGGAGACGCAGCGCTTCCTGGATGCGTTCGGCCGTTCGTAGAGCATCGGCCAGGTGATCAGTCTCGAGGAGGATGGTGAACTCGTCGCCGCCAAGACGGGCCACGGTATCGGCCGCGCGCAACGCGGCGCGCAGCCGTTCGGCGACGCTGATGAGCAGCAGATCCCCGAGCGCGTGTCCAAGGCTGTCGTTCACGACCTTGAAGCGGTCCAGGTCGAGAAAGAGGACGGCGAACTGATGGCCGGAATGACGCCGCGAGCGCTCCATCACGCTGCCAAGCCGGTCCATGAAGAGCGCGCGATTCGGCAGCCCGGTCAGCGCGTCGTGGAAGGCGTCATGCGTGAGCCGGTCGGTTGCCAGCTTGCGCTCGGTGATGTCCGTCTGTGATCCGGCGATTCGGGTGGCGCTCCCGGCGGCGTCACGTACGGCCACGCCACGGGCGAGCATCCATCGGTACGCCCCACCCTTGCCGCGCATGCGGTGCTCGTGCTCGATGCTCGGGGTGGCGCCATCACGATGCGCGTCGATGTCCGCCCGCAGCATGGCCACGTCGTCCGGGTGAACGCGCGAGAACCACTCCTCGGGTGAGCAGGTGATCTCGTTCTCCGAGAATCCGAGCATCTCTTTCCAGCGATCCGAGTAGTAGACGGTGCCGGCACCCAGATCCCATACCCAGAGTCCGTCGTTCGCGCCGCGCGCGGAGAGGGCATAACGCTCCTCGCTTTCGCGGAGCGCCTCCAGCGTGCGGTTCTGTTCGAGCGAATACCGGATCGACCTCTCCAGGATCTGCGCGTCGATCTGCCCCTTGACGAGATAGTCGGCCGCGCCAGCTTTCATGGCGGCGATGTCGACATCGCCGTCGCCCTCGCCTGTGAGCAGGATGATCGGACGGATGCAGCCGGCAGCGTGTGCCTCGCGCAGGACTTCCAGGCCATCGTGCTCGCCGAGGCGGTAGTCGACGAGATAGACGTCATGTTCACCCTTGCTGATGGCGCCGACGGCATCGCCGAACGACGTCACCCATTCGAGTGCGAAACGGGTTCGGCGGCTTTCCGCGAGAAGGTCCCGGGTCAGGACGTAGTCGTCTTCATCGTCCTCGACCAGCAGGACGCGGATCTCGCGGGAGCCGATCAACGAGGAGGCTCTCCCGACGGCAGCTCCACGATCTCGATCCAGTAGCGGCCAATCTCTTTCATCACCTCGACGAGGTCGTTGAAGTGGACCGGCTTGGTGATGAAGGAGTTCGCCCCGAGGTCGTACGTCCGGTAGATGTCCTCCTCGGCCTTCGAAGTGGTCAGGACGATCACCGGGATGCGGCGGAGCTGGGGATCGGCTTTGATCTCGCGCAACGCTTCACGCCCATCTTTCTTCGGCATGTTCAGATCGAGCAGGATCAGGCCTGGCGCTGGCGCCGAGCCCGGCTCGGCGTAGCGGCCGCGGTGGTAGAGATAGTCGAGCAGCTCCTCTCCATCCTCGACGAAACGAAGATCGTTGACGACGCGGCTCTCCACGAGCGCGTCAGACGACAGCATGCGGTCTTCTTCGTCGTCGTCGGCAAGAAGGATGACGATCGGTTGCGCGTGTGCGGCCATGTTCTCCTTTTGTTCGCCTCGCAGGCTTGTCGTGGATCGGTGGATCAGTGGGTCAGTGGGTCAGTGGGTCAGTGGGTCAGTGGGTCAGTGGGTCAGTGGGTCAGTGGGTCAGTGGGTCAGTGGGTCAGTGGATCAGTGGATCAGTGGGTCAGTGGGTCAGTGGGTCAGTGGGTCAGTGGGTCAGTGATCGGTGGATCAGTGGGTCAGTGATCGGTGGATCAGTGGATCAGTGGATCAGGAACGGAAGGGGCACGATCTTACGGTTCTAGTTCTGAGCCACTAGTTTACGATCAGATGATCAAACTCTGATCCACTCTGATGCACTGGTCTCCTGATCTACTAATCTACTGATCAACTGATCTACCGGCCAACCCCTCCACTGCTCCACCGTGCTTCACCGGCAGGGTAACAACAAACCGCGATCCCTCACCCGGGGTACTTTGCGCCCGAACATCGCCGCCGTGACGGTGCGCTATTTTGCGGCAGATCGCCAGTCCGATGCCGGTACCTTCGTAGACTCCCCGCCCGTGAAGCCGTTCGAACATGGTGAAGATACGATCGGCATACTTCTCCTCGAACCCGATGCCGTTGTCGGTAACTACGATCTGCGCGGTCCCGTTGGACGCACTTCCGGACACTTCGACACGCGGCGGCACGTCCGGCCTGTGGAACTTCAGGCCGTTGCCGACCAGGTTCTGCAGGAGCTGGCGCATCTGCAGGGCGTCCGCGTCGATGGCCGGCAGCGCCCCGACGACCACCTCTCCGCCGGCCTGGTGGATGCGCACCTCGAGGTCGTGGACGACCTCGTGGGCAATCGTCTGGAGATCCACCGGCGCGAAGGGCTGCGCCTTCGTGGTGACGCGAGAGAAGGCCAGCAGGTCGTTGATCAATGCCTGCATCCGCCCCGCCGCCTTTTGCATCCGGTCGAGATAGTCGAGCCCTTCACCCGTCAGCGCCTCTGCGTAGCGCCCTTTCAGCCGGTCGCCGAAGGCCTGTATCTTCCGCAACGGCTCCTGAAGGTCGTGTGACGCCACGTACGCGAAGTCTTCGAGCTCGCGATTGCTCTGTTGCAATTGGAGGGTGAAATCGCGCATCTCCTGCTCCGCGCGCTTGCGCTCGCGCATGTCGCGGACAATAACGACCGCGCCTCCTACCGTCTCCCGCTCATTTAATGGCGAGATGGAGATGCTGACGTCGATCGGCTCCCCGGCTTTCGATCGGAAGATGCTCTCTTCATCGTGAATCGGCGCGCGCTTCAACATCTCGCCCAGCACTGAAGAGACGCCCGACTCCGGGCCGGCGTATTCGAGCGCGTAGATGGACTTACCGGCGATCTCCGGCTCCGTGTAACCGAACAGCTTGCGCACGGCCTCGTTGGTGACGCGCACCTGGTCCTGGGCGTCGATCACGAAAAGAGCGTCAGCCATCGTGTCGAGAATCTCACTCCCGGCACGTGCGGCGGTGATGGTCTGGAAGCGATGACTCCGGATCGACCGCCATACGAACGCCACGAACGCGAACACAGGCACGTAAGCCAAGGGCCTGTGGCCGATGCCGAACATCGGCGTGAAGTCGGCCACCGCCAGATAGACGATGCCGAAACTGGCCATCAGATTGAGGATTCGGCGGCGGCGCCGCTCGTCATGAGTAAGCCGGTACTCGGACGCGTACTCGAACATCTGCAGTGCCAGGACGACGAAGAAAAAGATGAAGAAGAGCACACCGCCCGCTCCGACACGGGGATAGATGCCCCAGGCAAACTGCCGCGTGCCGGCGATGACGAAGTCCGTGGCCAGGATGAGGAAGGCGAAGACCAGGGCGGCAAACCAGGCGATCAGGACGATGGCGCGCCGCCGGATGTAGCTGCGGATCGACGTGGCGGTGAAGTCATAAATCGCCGCCGGCAGGAAGGCCACCGAGGCCATGGCCAGCCGGCCGAACATCGCCGCCAGGGTGACGGACGTCGTCGAGAACATCGCCCAAAATCCGAGGAACCAGCCGGCCACGAAGAACAACATCAGACAGAAGAGCCGGGCCACGCGCGAGGCGTGCTGCCGCCTCATGACCACCACCGCCACCGCCACGAGCACGATGCACATCACCGCCCACGGAACAGCGGCAAGCCGGATGTGGAAAGGCACGAGACATTGTAAGGGTACCGATCGTAGCGCCGGCGGCTCGCCGGCCGGGCCGCCGCCGGCTCGGCGGCGGTTTCTTCAAGTCGCCAGCGGGCCGCTGGCGATCCAGCCGGCGGGGCCGCCGGCGCTACGGGGCTCACGCGCAGCGCATCATCGTCCTCCCCCCTTCGTGCAGAGGGGCATCGATGTGAATGTGCTTTTGTGGCAACAACCTAAAATCGATCGCCTTCTCCCCTCCGCCCGAGAGGAGAGCCTGCCCCGATCGAAGAGTCGATCGCGCAGGAGCAACTGGTGAAGTCGGTGGCAAAAGAAATGATCGAGTACAGGGAAATCAGCCGGTCGATCGAGGAGAAGGAAGAGACCGCCCGGAGGAAGAGCTTCGTGGCAGGATTTCACCGGTTGAAGAAATCCCCCGAGGCGAGCGATCCGGAGAGCCCTGTAGCCGAGCGCGTCAAGAGCATCGATCGCCCCCGGCGGAAGGAGCTCGGACGGCCAGGCCGGAGGAGTCGGAAGAAGCCGCGGTGACCGGGCGATCCTTGGCCGCTATCAGCGACAACTAGTTCGCATGAGATCGGGATTCCGAACTCAAAGCGTGCAATCGCGGGAACTCCATCTGCGTACATCTGCGTCATCTGCGGATCGGCCCTCCCTGAGATTTCATCCGCAGATGACGCAGATGTACGCAGATGACATTGATTCAGTAGCTCCCGTTACGGGTGGTAGGATGGATTTGTGATGAGCGAATACACGGCAATCGTCAAGCAGGATGGTGACTGCTGGATCGGCTGGATCGCGGAAGTGCCCGGCGTGAACTGCCAGGAACCGACACGGGATGCACTCCTCGAAACGTTGCGGATTACGCTGCATGAGGCGCTCGAGTCCAACCGCGCCGACGCGCGATCTGCGGCGTCCGATCACTTCGAGGAAGTCCGCATCGCCGTATGAAGCGGCGCGCGCTCGACCGCTGGCTCAGCGCGCACGGCTGTGAGCTCGACCGCGAGGGGAGCCGCCACTCCTGGTTCATCAATCGCTCCCTGAACCGCCGTTCCGCCGTCCCTCGTCATCCGGAGATCCGAGATGAGCTCGTGCGAAAGATCTGTCGTGACCTTGGCATCGAACCGCCAGACCATACTTAAGTCGCAGGAATGTGAACGCAGACACGCGCGCAGCGCAAAGTGCCCCTCTACCACGGATATTGGCGCGGTGACTGGTTCGGAGATAGTCTTGACCATGGGCGCAAGTAGCCAAGGATATCGGCAACGTACTTGAGGAAGCTGTGAAGGGTATCGAGACCGCTCTGCTGGCGATGAATCCAGCGGTTCAGAGCGCGAACTACCGGGTCGAAACTAGGAAAGTATTCGTCATCGAAGGCGTCCGCCATGAAGTAGATGTGTACGTCAAGGTCGAGCTCGGATCCGGCTACGACACAATCGTGCTCTTTGAGTGCAAAAACTGGCAGCACAAGCCCGCCGGGAAGAACGATGTCATCATATTATCCGAGAAACTGAAAGCGCTATCCGCGTCCAAAGGATATCTCGTGGCGCGCGGCTTCACCCGTGACGCGAAAGCGCAAGCAAAACCAGACAAACGCATCTCGCTTCTGCGCGCTTCAGATACGGCACCCATTTGGCCACAGCTGGAATACATCCATGTGCTGGGCCGCGATCGCGGGGACTATAAGGCGAATCTAGTTTTCATCGCGCCTGCTGGCGCTATTCCGACTAGCACGGTACCATTGAATGGCGCCGTTATGGTGGACGGCGATAGACATTCGTCGATTGACGATTTCATCAGGCCGCTTGTTGAGGGGGCGATTGTTGAACGGCTCGCAACGGAGGCCACTCACGAACTACCCGCCGGTTCATACCGGCGTCACGTATCACGCAGGTTGCTATTCAATAAGGCAGCAATCGGTGATGTCGCCGTGTCCGGGCTTAACCTTCAGGTAGATTTTGGTTTTCATATCGCGCGACCCGCAATAGAGTCTGTCTTCGATGTGGAGTCCCGCGGACGTATTTACAAATCAGAAATTACGAAACTCGGGCCGAACTACGTCAGTATGACCTACGTGTTGCGCGGTGTATCCCCGATCGCCGGCTAACTGCCAGAAGCCGGCTAAGCGAGGGCGAAGCGCGAGAGTAAGGTCTTGGGGCCAGGCCTTCGATTCTCCTGTTAGAAAACAGCCTGCACCCAGCCGAATCGCCTGTCATTGCGAACTCACCTGATCCGGGTGTTTGACTCGACTACCCGTTCCAGTATCCAGGGCGACGCCGGTCATGTGCGATCGCCAGAACCGAAATGTGATCTGCCAGTCGAATGAATACAACGTGATACGGGAAATTGTGAACCGGGAGACGGCGAACGTCCGGATCGGCGAGGCTGGGAACGAATGCCCCTGTTGATGGGAACTGCTCCAAGTGTTCGAGCGTTTGCCGAACTTCGTTCGCAAATCGTTGTGCTACTTCCTCACTGCGTTCACCGTACCACGCGATTGCTTCGGACAGCTCACGCCTGGCTCTCGCCCGCAGGCGAACGCGCCTCAACGGGACAGCACTTCCCGCTGAATGTCGTCGAGCGCCGCGCGCCAATCCTCGTCATCGTTCGGGCTTTGGCGTGCCTCTGCGGCGCGCCGCCCGATCTCGGCAGCCCAAGCCTTCTCGACGTCAGCCTCAGCGTCCTCCAGGCTGGCGAGCAACTGCGCAGCCAGTTCGGCGCGGTCGGTCGCGGTGAGTGCCAAAGCATCCTCAAATAGCTTCTGAGCGTTTGTGGTCACAACTCGATCCTAATTCCTCGTGCGTCCACTTTCAAGCAGGTCCGCAGCCCGGGTAGTCGATCAGTCTGTGCCTACGAGTTGAAGTCAGACAGCGGCGTTGCCGGCCCCACTTCAGATGCCTACGCGCAGCGCGTCATCGCCAGCATCGTCACGTCGTCCCCGGCAGGCACGTCGCCGATGTACTCGTGGACGTGGGTGGCGATCCTCTCCAGGATGGCTACTGGCTCCGTATTGTGCATCGACAGCAGCATCTCCGAGATCGGATCGAGACCGAGTTGCTCCTCGGCGAGGTTCTCGGCTTCCGTCACGCCGTCGGTGAAGAGGACCAGCGAGTCGCCGGGGCCGAGAGTCAGGGTCTGGTTTCGATACTGCGCATTCGGGAGGATTCCGACGACGATGTCGGTCGAGCGCATTGCTTCGACGCCGGCTTTCGACACCAGCAGCGGCGGGACGTGGCCGGCGTTGGCGAAGGAGACGACGCCAGTGGCCGGATCGAGCACTCCCGCGACCATGGTCACGAATTTCGAGGGTGCCGTCTTTGGCGCCAGGGTTGCGTTCATGTCGCGGAGCAGATCGGCCGGTGTCGGGTCGGCGCGGGTGAAGATGGCAAAGGCCGTGGCCACGCTCGACATCACCAGCGCCGCGGTGATCCCCTTTCCGCTGACGTCGGCGATGACGAAGTAGATCCTGCCATCGGGCCGGACGACGACGTCGTAGTAGTCACCGCTGACCGTCTTGCACGGCCGGTTCGCGCCGGCGAAGCGGTAGCCTTCGATCTCCGGAAGCGCCTCCGGAAGGAGGCGCTGCTGAATCTTGTAGGCGGTGCGCAGCTCTTCATCGATCTTCGCTTTTGCGAAGGCTTCCTCACGTAAGCGCGTCCGCTCGAGCGTGACCGCGGCAAACCGGGCGATCTGCGCGAGGAGGCGCACGTCATCCTCAGCCACGACGCCACGCCCGGAGGTGAAATCGATGTAGAGGACGCCCAGCACGACGTCGGCAACCAGGAGCGGCGCGCAGACAGCGGAACGGATGCGCTGAGCGATGATCGACTCCGCGCGGGCGAACTTGTCGTTCTGGCCGTCGTTTTGATCCGTGTCGAAGTACGAGACCACCTTGCGTCCTTCCACGACCTCGCGAAGCAGTGTGCGGCTGATCGTCAGGTCGTTCGACTCCGAGGGGTCGAGACGGCGCAACTTGACGTTCGCGAAGGAGATACGGTCCTCGCCGAGAAGAGCGATCGCAGCGCGCGTCGGGCGGAGCAGAAATACGAGGCGGTCGAGGATGAAATCGAACAGTTCCGACATCGGCCGGTCTGCCAGGAACTCCAGCGCCAGCATCGACAGGATCTGCGTCTTCTCGCTGCTTCGCTCCTTCTCGCCGTCATCGACGGCGATGGCCAGGTTCGTGGCGCACGAATCATTGTCGACGGCGATGAACTGCGAGGTCGCTTCGTCGGAATGAAAGACTACTTCGCTGTCGCCCAGCCCGATGCGGTCGCCCGGATGCAGCGGAGCCACTTCCAGCAGCTTCACGCCGTTGAGCATGGTGCCGTTCACACTGCCGCAGTCGCGAACGTACCAGGTGCCGCGCTCGTTGAGGATCTCGGCGTGCCGGCGAGAAAGGAATCGGTCCTTGATCGGGATCGTGCAGTCGGAAGCCCTGCCAAGCGAGATGTTCTCCGCCGGCAGCGTCAACTGCTGTGGCGTAAATCCTGGTTGAAAGAGAGTAAACCGGACGCGCGTCTTCGACTCGAGCACGAATGGGATTATAAGGAGGACCCAAGCACATGCGCCGCCTGATCATCTACTGGCTCCCGACGATCGCCTGGGCCAGCGTCATCCTGCTCGCTTCGACCGACACCTTCTCCGGAGCGAACACAGGCGGCGTGCTGGCAAAGATCGTTGCGTGGCTCATCGGACATCCCGCAGCGCCGTCAACGGTCGACACGTTGAACTTCATCATCAGGAAGAGCGCTCATCTGACGGAGTACGGCATCCTCGGAGCGCTGATGTTCCGGGCACTTCGCGGCGACAGAACCTCATGGACCTTGCGCTGGGCGGTCGGGGCCATCGTGTTCGCTGCATGCGTGGCGTCGATCGATGAAATCCATCAATCTTTCGTCCCCTCGCGCACCGGGACGTGGCATGACGTGCTCCTCGATACGGCAGGTGCTACGGTGGCCCAAATCCTCCTTCGGGCCGCGCAGGTGCTACTCTTTCCGTCACCATGAACCGTCTTCTCCTCGCCATCATCGCGATTCTCCCGTTCACAGCGTTCGCTGCTCCCGTCGAACAGTCCAGACAGTTCATCTCACCCGTCTACACCATCGACAAGATCTATCACTCGATGGAAGGACCCTCCAGCGTGGAGCGGATCTACCTCGGCGACCCGAACGGCACCGCGGAGCTGCTCTGGGTCACCGGCATCCGCACGGAAATGGTCGACGCAGACGGCACCTCGCCGCAGCTCCCCGAACTGATGTGTCACGTGAACGTCGACCTGGAGCCCAACAAACACCAGGCTCTCTTCGGCTTCCGCCGCCCTACCGCCTCGCGCCTGATGACCCTTTCTCAGGGCATGCTCGCGGCCAAACTGCCCGCCGGCTATGGTTTTCCCATGGCCTCCAACGAGCCGCTGCTGCTCTTCACGCAGGTGCTCAACCTGAACATCGAGCATCCGAAAGACATCAAAGTGCGTCATCGGGTCACGATCGACTTCGTCCGTGCACGCGATCTGACCACTCCCATCAAGCCGCTCTTCAACGTAGGCGCCTCGGGGATGGTACAGCTCGACGACAATCCCCTGGCCCTGTCCCATTCGATGATGTCGATGCCGTCGACGTCGAGCGTTACGACCGATGCGGGCCATCAGGGCGACATGAGTCAGACCACGAGCTGCCTGGTCGGCTCGCGCGCGCCGCAGGCATCGAGCGGCTCAGCCGACTACGTCGATCCGCAGGGCCGGAAGATGACAGGCCACTGGATCGTCCCGCCCGGCAAGCAGGTGAATCACAGCGACATCACCTGGTTCATGAACCTGCAGTTCGATACGCGCCTTCACTACGCGGCCGTGCATCTCCATCCCTTTGCGCGCTCGCTGGAGATGCGTGACATGACCACCGGCAAGACCGTCTTCCTGGCCAAGGCTGAGAACCCGCCGGCCGGTATCGGCCTGACCCACGTCGACGAGTTCTCGAGCGCCGGCGGAGTCCAGATTCTCCACTCACACAAGTACTCGCTCATCAGCACCTACGACAATCCGACGAAGGGAAACGCCGATTCGATGGCCTCGGTGTTCCTCGGGCTGGACGATCCTGAGATCGTCGTACCGGCATCCGAGGAGCTGGCGCACACGTCAGCGGCGCTGTTCGACAGCAAGACGCTCGTGCTCCACACGAACATCGGCAACATCACGGCCACTCTCGACCGCGATCTGGCGCCAGAAACGGTCATGCAGGTGGCCAGGTTCGCGTTAGGCGGTGTGTTCGCATCCACCCACCTGATCGGGCAGAAAAACGCCGTGATCATCACGCTGCCGGCTCCGAAAGCTTTCGCGCTACTGCAGCCCGCCCGCGCCGAGGGGGGCGTACCACGGCATCTTGGAACGGTCTCCTATTGCCGCGCGGCGGGCAGCTACACCGAGCCTGCAATCGTGATCGACACCGCCGATTCGCAACCCGACAACCGTTGCGTCGGCTTCGCCAGAATCGCCAGAGGCATCGACCTCATCGCCGTCTTCCAGCCGGGAACGAGCGCCTCAGTCGTCAATGCCGAGACTGTCGGTGCCGCGAACGACGCGAAGAAGGTTGCGGCGAAGTAACACTCTCGTAGTGCCAGTAGCGCCGGCGGCGCTACTCACTTACCTTTGAGGTAATCTCCGCTACCGAGGAGATTCCTGCATGCTGAAATCAATTCTCCGCACCGTCATCGCCGGTGCGCTCGCCGTTACGCCGCTCGTCGCGCAGCCGCGCATCATCAAAATCCCCGCCAAGAAAGCGCCGGCGCACGAGGCGCTCTGGATGATGAAGCGCGTCGGAGCGCCGGTCCCGAGCCCGGACGGCAAATGGGTCATCTACCCGATCACCGAACCGGCATACGACGAAAAGGATGTCTGGTCTGATCTGTGGCTCGTCTCAACGGACGAGAAGGGGACGCCGCGCCGCATCACCTTCTCCAAGTCCGCCGAAAACGACCCGACCTGGTCGCCGGACAGCCGGCGCATCGCTTTCAGCGCGAAGCGCGAGGGCGACGACGCATCGCAGATCTACATCCTGGATATCGCCGGCGGCGGTGAAGCGGAACGCGTCACGTCGATCTCCACCGGCGCGCGCTCGCCGCAGTTTCGTCCCGACGGAAAGGCCATCCTCTATACCAGCGTCGTTTATCCCGGCGCGCTCGATGACGACGCGAACCGCAAGATTGCAAAGGAACGCAAAGACCTCAAGTACAAGGTGCGCACGTACGAGTCGTTCCCGGTGCGCAACTGGGACCGCTGGCTCGACGACATGCAGATTCACGTCCTCGTCCAGAACCTCGAGCCTGGAGCGAAACCGCGCGACCTTCTCGCGCCTACGCAGCTCGTCAAACAGCCTGGTTTCGCCGGGCGAACGACGGAGGGCTCGCGGGACGAGATTGACGCCACCTGGTCGCCGGACGGCTCCTCGATCGTCTTCGTCGCGACGACCGCCCGCAACACCTCGGCATATGCGGAGTACGGCACCGACATCTATCGCATCCCGGCAACGGTTGCGGAGGAGCCGAAGGTGGTCGCGCATGCCGACGGCAGCTACGTCCGTCCCCGCTTCAGCCCCGACGGCAAGATGCTCTTCGCGGTCTTCTCGGCAAACAACCTGAAAAGCTACAACCACGAGCGTTTGATCCGTTTCGACTGGCCGTCGATGGAGAACCGTATCGTCGTGACGGCGCCGCCGTTCGATCGGTCCGTCGGCTCATTCGCCATCACCAACGATTCGAAGTTCGTCTATTTCACCGCCGAGGATGCCGGCCTGGAGAAGATCTACTACTGCGGCACTGACGGCAGCAACATCTCGCTCGTCGTCGATCCACCCCGAGGGGTCTATTCCAATCTGTCGGCATCGCAGAACGCACCGACGCTGGTGGCACGCTGGGGAAGCTCGATTGAGCCGCCCGAGGTGGTGCGGGTCTATCCGGCAACCAACGGACATCGGAACCTCACGCAGGTCAACGTCGTCAACGCCTCCCAGCTCGACTGGCTCTCGCCGCGGCATTTCTGGTTCACGAGTAAACGTGGCAGGAAGATCCACAACATGATCGTGCTGCCGCCCGCATTCGACGAGTCGAAGAAGTATCCCCTCTTCGTCGTCATCCATGGCGGCGCGGCCAGCATGTGGCGCGACGAGATCTCGCTGCGATGGAACTATCACCTCCTGGCGAAACCCGGCTACGTCGTCCTGCTGACGAACTACACCGGCTCGACCGGCTTCGGCGAGAAGTTCGGTCAGGACATTCAAGGCGATCCGCTGAAAGGTCCTGGCGAGGAGCTCAACGAAGCCGCCGATGAGGCGGTGAAGCAGTTCCCCTTCATCGACGGCACGCGCATGGCCGCGGGCGGCGCGAGTTATGGCGGCCATCTGGCCAACTGGCTGGAAGCGACGACGACACGCTACAAGTGCCTGGTCAGCCATGCCGGCGAGATCAACCTCGAATCGCAGTGGGGCACGAGCGACGGGATCTACCACCGCGAGCTGACGAACCTCGGCCCGGTCTGGGAGCAGGGCATCGTCTGGCGCGAACAGAATCCAATCCGCTACGCCGCGAAGTTCCAGACGCCGATGCTCCTCTCCGTCGGCGAGCACGATTTCCGCGTACCGATGAACGAGACGCTCGAGAACTGGTCGATCCTGCAGCGCCGCCAGATTCCCAGCAAGCTGCTGGTCTGGCCGGACGCGAATCACTGGATTCTCAATCCGGAAGACAGCCGTCACTGGTACGAAGAGCTGTGGGCCTGGCTGGCGAAGTGGATGTGAAGTAGCCGGGGGTCGGGGGTCGGACGTTTCAACGCACTTCTCCGACACCCGACCCCCGCCCCCCCGACTCACGTCGCTTTCGGAGGATTGGTCTCCCACGCTTCGTCCAGCACCTGTGGCCACTTCCACCGTGCTTCGGCGATCTCTTCGTCGATCACCTCGCGTTCCGGTGCATCGTCGAGCTGAGGCACCGACCAGTTGGCGAGCCACATCGGCGAAACGTACGGCAGGACGGTGATCTCGTCGATGCGATACGGCAAACCGCGAGCTGCGAAGCGCTCGTTGAGATGTTCGATGACGTCGCGGGTGGTGGGTATCTGCATCGCCTGAGTTTACGACGCGCGAACAGACCACTCATTTCGCGCGAAGCGCTTTGGAGTGCGGTGGCCGCAGCCACCGCTTTGGGAGGGAGGCGGCCTCGCGATCAATCGTACCCTGTCATCGAATCTCAAAAAGCGGTAGCTGGCGCTACCGCACTCCAAAGCGCTTCGCGCGAAATGAGTCGCGAGTGTAGGGCGAAGCGTGCCCACTACTCCTCGATCTCGTGCTCCTTCATCTTCGCCGCCAACGTCCGAACAGAAATCCCGAGAACCTCGGCCGCTTCGGTTCGGGAACCGCGTAACAACGCGTCCGCGATCTTCAGCCGTTCAACGACTCTCGTAGTACGTTCGGCCGCCTCGGCCAATGTTCCGGAGAGATCGAGGGCATCGCGTAGCGCGTCCGTCGAGGCATCGCCGAGGTGGAGGTCGCGGCGCTCGATCGTAGCGCCGTCGCAGAGGATCGCGGCGCGCTCGATACAATTCTCCAGCTCCCGGATATTACCCGGCCAGTCGTAACCATGAAGTGCTGCGCGCGCATCCGGACCGATGCGAAGCGACGGCTTCTTCAGCTCGCGCGCGAACTTCAGGAGGAAGAAGTCGCTCAACGCGTCGATGTCCTCCCGCCTCGCCCGAAGCGGCGGCACCGTGACGGGGAAAACGTTGATCCGGAAGAAGAGGTCCTCGCGGAAGCGCCCCTCCCTCACCTCGTCAGCCAGGCCGCGGTTCGTGGCGCAGATGATGCGCACGTCGACCTCCTGCGTCGATATGCCTCCGATCCTGTCGAAGCGCCTCTCCTGAATCACTCGCAGGATCTTCGACTGCACACCGAGCCCGAGCTCCCCGATCTCGTCGAGAAAGATCGTCCCGCTGTCCGCCAGCTCGAACTTGCCGAGCTGCCGCCCTGTCGCTCCAGTGAATGAGCCTTTCTCGTGGCCGAAGAGCTCATTCTCGATCAGTGTCTCCGGGATCGCCGCGCAGTTGATGGCCACGAAAGGCCGGTCGCGGCGCGGCGAAAGCTGGTGGATGGCCCGCGCGAAGAGCTCCTTGCCCGTGCCCGACTCACCTTGCAGCAGCACCGTCGAGTCGGTCGGGGCCACGCGCTGGATGGCGTTCGACACCTCGACGATCCTCGGCGACTCGCCAACGATCGCCGGCAGCCGGTAGCGCTGCCGGAACTCGTCCTTGAGCAGGATGTTCTCGTAGCGGAGCTCGCGATTCTCACGGCAGCGCCGCAGCAGCAGCAGCAGGTGATCGACGTCGACTGGCTTTTGAACAAAGTCGTACGCGCCAAGCTTCATCGCCTCGACCGCGTTCTCGATCGTGGCAAATGCCGTCATCACGATCACCGGACAATCGGGATCGTTCTCTTTCACCTGCCGCAATACGGCGATCCCGTCAGCGCCAGGCATCCGCAGATCGGTGAGGACGGCAAAGTAGCGCTGCCCCGACGCCAGCTTCCTCACCGCCTCCTGCCCATCACGCGCAAGATCCGCATCGAGCCCCTCGGACTCCACGGTCTCGCGCAGCATCAGCGCGAGCGACTCTTTGTCTTCAACGATGAGAAGGCGCTTCATGAGGCTCGCCCGCTATCTCACATCCAGAAAATCTGGCGACGCGAACAGGTTCCGTCTGCGAAGCGGCTCCGGGCCATCGGTCAGCGCGTGCGCGCGTGTTCGAGGCATGGCTTCCAGCCCAGGGTCGAGGAAGAGGGGCTCGGATCGGCGACCAATCGACATCGTCCACGACGGAGGCACCGCGCCGGCTCGCGCCGCCAGCAGTTCAGCGATACCGGCGGCAACGGTCATCTCACGTTCGTCGAGCCCTGCAGGCCTGACCATCCCCTCCCATCGAATCCGCGCACGGTGCGCATCTGCGACCCATTGACGCGCAGCTAGTAAGTCTCCGGACAGAATCGCCCGGACCAGGTCACGTAGCTCCATGAGTCGCCTCCCACAAATCCTGGAACGCGTACCACGCTTTGCCGATCTGATGCGGCGGTACCAGCGGCTTCACGATCTCCCAAACATCCTCGGGCCGTCCTGACATTCTTGACATCAAGAGTCTTGCATCATCGCGGTCGACTGCATCGCGCCAGGCGGCGAGTTTCATCGCCAGCAATTGAGGGAATGAGGCTGCGCGCACAACAAGAGATCGAGATTCGTAGAGAATCTCCCCCGTAGTCACTCTGACCAGAAAGCCCTTCGCGCCATCGTTGAGCCAATCTTCAGGCAAGTCGAGACGGTGGGCTACGCGGGCCGCAGCCGCACGGATACGGGATGCTTCCGGCGTCAGAAAGTAGGCGTCCACGTCTTTCGTGGTTTCACGCGATTGGAAGATCAAGACCACCGCCGCCCCGCCAACGACAACAATCTCCGCGCGCTCGTCGTCTCGCTCAAACTCTGTCGATAGAGCATCGAAGGCTGTCCTGATGTCTTCAGACGAGAGCGGCACGTCATCACCTTACCGGCATTTGGCGATTCCGTCGACCAGCTCTACGCCCTCACAACCCGAACCACGCCCTCACCCTTGACCCGATCGACGTCTCCTCCTCTTCCGGCTCGCCACTGCGGATGGCGTCGAGGTGGTCCTGGCGTTGGTCCACTTTCGCGGTGATTGCTTCGCAGAGGTCGGGGTGGTCGGTGAGGATGGGCTGGAGGGAGTCTTTGCCGATCTCGAGCGCGGTCACATCGGTGAGGGCTACGACGTCGGCGGTACGGGGCTCGCCGGTGAGGAGGGCCATTTCGCCGAAGACCGTGCCTGGGCCGAGTTGGGCCACCTCGTGCCAAGCCTGGTCAGAGTCGTCCGGCAGGCGTACCGAGGCCGTGCCGGCGTGGACGACGAACATCGAATCGCCGGCCGCACCGTGACGGAGGATCGTCTCGCCTTTCGAATAGAAATGGACGCGTGTGCCGCTGGCGATGGTCTCTCTCGCTTCCTCGGAGAGCGGCGAGAGAATGTCGGCTTCCCGAAGCCTGCCCAGCACCTCCCCGGCGGAAACACCATGACCTACCTCGGGAGGCGTATAGGTCTGAAACGCGCGCACCGGCGTGGCGAAAGCGATCTTGTTGCGGTGCAAGGCGTACCAGACCGCCTTGCGGATGTCGGCATCGATCCGATCACGACTGCCGTAGTCGCGCGTGTGGTACTTGACCTCGTAGATGACCGACGAGTCCGCGAACGTGCCGATACGCGCGAAGCACGGCACGTCGCGGGCCACGCCATCGACGTGAGCCGCCGCCTGACTAAGGATGCCGATCACCGTCGCCGGCGGGATGTTGTAGTCGACCGCCAGTTGCAACGCTCGGGCGTTGAGCTGGGCGCGCGGGAAAACTTCCAGCCGCTCGCGGGCGAGGACCGAGTTGGGAAGCACGATGATCTGGTTATTGAAGCCGCGCATCCGCGTAGCCCGCCAGCTCACGCTCTCGACGACACCGATGTGGTCGCCGGAGTGGATCACGTCTCCCACCTCGAAGCCCCCTTCCAGGTGTAAGGCGACACCGCTGAACAGGTTCCCAAGCGTGTCCTGAAGGGCCAGACCGATCACGGCGGCGACAACGGCACCGCCCGTGAGTGCAGATGTCGTAACGTTGAAGTGGAGAATGTTCTTGAGTGCCGCGGCAATCAGAGGCAGATAGAGAACGATGGCGACGATCTGCCGCAGCAGTTGCGGAGCGACAACATTGCGCCGCCGCGACATGACCAGATCGAAGACGAATGCGTCGATGACACGAACGACGAAGATGATGAGTGTGACCCATCCAAGGAAGTACAACCACTCGGAGAGGACCGGCCGGATATCGTCGAAAGGGCCAAAGTCCAGCGGCTTCTTGCGGAAGTGTTTGAATACGAAGTACGCCGCCAGGAAAATGGCGCTCAGGCTCAGCGGAACAACATACGAGCTGAGCCTCTTGCGCAGGATGGTCACGCTACTCCGCATGCCCGCCCTGACGCGCGGAGAGGAAGCGCATCACGTCCTTCACGCCGATCAGAAGGTGTGCTACCCCGAAGCCGGATACGAAGCCGCGCACGAACGGATTGCCGGCCAACAACATCAGGGCCGGGTCGGCATGCAGAATGGGGTTCATGCTCCAGACCCGAGTCCACGGCACGACGATGAAAAAGAGCCCCGCTTCCAGACAGTAGAGGGCAAAGAAGAGGGCAACGGTCATTAACGGGGATTGTATCCGGGTGTGGGAGGGAAGTCGGTTGCCGGTTATCGGGGGCCGGATGGGCAGCTACCCAACACCGCCAGCGCCGGCTCCCGACTCCCGACCCCGTCGGATGTCGGGCTGCCGGCGATCGGGCCCAGGAGGGCGGAACCCGAGACCAACAGCTCCGACGCCCGACTCCCGGCAACGTCCGCCGGAAAAACTAATCCTTCTTCTCTTTTCCCCCGCCTTCATTGTGCGACTCGTGCGATCCGCTGTCGCGCGATGGTGGAGGCGACGAACGCTCCGGCGGAGGCGACGAGCGCTCTGTTGACGGCGGCGGGGAGGAGTGCTGTTCCGTACGCGGCGGGGCCGAGCGTTCGGTGCTGCCACCCGAAGAGCGCGTATCGGAGCCGGACGAGCGGTCACGCGGCTTGGAATCGTTTGAGCTCGCCGGGGAACCACCGCGGGAAATGTGAGCGCCGCCGGTGCCGTCGATGATGCGGCGCGGAACATCGCGGCTGTTCGATCCGCCGGATGGCGCCGGCGTCGACGCGTTGGGGTCATTGTGACGCCCGACGGCACGGCCGCGCCAATCGCCAGTGGGCGCCGGCGTACCGGACTTGGTATCGCCGCCGGACGCTGGGTGGGATGTGTCGACTGCCGGTGTCTGCGGAGCGTCGCCGCGGCGAAGTCCAGGGTCTGCCGCACGGCCACGGCGCCAGTCGCTGGCACCGCCGTTCGGGCTGGACGTTGCTCCACCTGGCGTTGCACTCGGCGTATCGCCCCGGCGCAACACGCCTGCTGGATCGGGCGCGGCCGTCCGGCCGTCCCGGGTGATGAATGGCGATTCCGTCCGCGGCAGCGCGCCATCAGCTCCCCGATTCACTCGGCCTTCCACCGTCCCGCTCGTGCCGGGAGACGGCACGCCCGAGGGTGAACCGGCTGTACGGCCGGTGGCGGGAACGATCACCGCCCCTTCAACCGGCATGGCGTGAACAACGCGCTCGCGGATCGTATTGGAAAGCTCCGGGTCGCGACGGAAAAACGGTGTCATATCCGTCGCGGACCCGGAACCCTCTCTGCCGGTACCACTACCGATTCCGCGGCGGAAGACGTTGCCGACCGCCGCGTTCGGATCCTTGATTTCGTTTCTGGAGAAGCGTGCAGGCGAGCTGCTGACCAGCCCCGCATTACCGTCGCGGCGCAGCCGCTCGCGGACCGCATCAGCCGCCAGCGATGCCTGGTCGACATGACGGTTCATCAACTGGTTCGGGGTGACGAACGTCCATGGACGGAGGTCCACTTCGCCCGGCCGGACGCTTCCCGACCAGCCGCCGCCGAACTCGAAGCCGGCGCGTGCATACGGCCGGTAGGCCCAGTCGTAGTACGGGCTGTAGCAGTCGTACCAGCCCATCGGCGCCCAGCCGATGTAGCTCGGTCCGTACATCCAGTATACCCAGGCCGGTGCATAGGCAGCGCCTGGCAACCACACCCAGCCGTTGCCGGCAAACGCCCAACGGCCGTAGTGATAGGGCACCCATCCCCATGGGTCGTAGGAGACCCATACGAGGACGCCGCCGGGGCTGTGACGCCAGTAACCGTTGTTGTAAGGACGCCAGCCCGCCCCGACGTGCGGGCGCCAGGCCCATCCACCGAAATTGGCGGCGAAGTACCAGGAACCATTCAGCCCGAGGTCGGCTTCCGAGTAGGCAAGCGAACGGTCGAGATAACGGCCGCTGGCAGTGCTGTAACGCGACGCGCGCTGGATGAACCAGCGCTCGAACTCGTCCACGGTGCCATGCGAGTTGACGAGGTCGTAGATACCGCCGTCATCGACATGCGCCTCTTCGCCGTCGCGGAGGCGTATTGTGCGCGCCGGCGTACGGACCTCCATCGCCCCGTCGAACACGATCACACGGTCGTGGTTCTTCGAATCCGCTTCCACGGCGTAGATGGCCACGTCGCTGGCGGCATAGCTGGCATTCCCGGTGTCGAGACGGAGTAGCTGGCGCGTGTCGTCGCTACGCTGAATAGCGACGTGACCATAGTGAAGCTCGACGACCGTCTGCTCGGAGTCGCCGTCGTAGGAGTCGAGGATCGATTTGAGCTCCACGGAGGTGGATCGGTCGAGAGCGATGACGTTTCCGTCCGCCATGCGGATCTCGAGCCGGCCCCGGCGGCCGGTTGTCACCTGGTCACCTGGGAAAACAGGCATGTTGACGCGCGTATCGACGTCCGTACCGTCCTCCGACTGCCGGATAGTCGAGCCGCCTTCGTCGAAGGTGATGTAGGAATGACTGCGGTCGCGTGCAAACGACGGTACAGCGACGGCTGCGATTGCTGCGAGAAGAAGAAGTGTGGACTTGCGCATGCGGTTTCCTCTTTGTGTTCCCGGCAAGTCAGATTGCGGCTGCCATGCCATGGAACGGCTGAGCGTTGTTCGTGTCTTTTCAGCAGTTTACCCGCGAGCATGAGCACCTGCCTGGCCACTGCCCTCCTCCGGCGAGGACACGGCGTCCCGTACGCAGGTCAGTCGATCGAGGATGCAGGAGCCGTGATCATCTCTGGCGCCGGGACGGCACCCAGCCAGCCAGCTAGACGCCGGTGTTCCAACAGTTACGCGCGGACGCCGGAACGCTGGCGTCCCGCCGGCTGGCTCGGCGGCGTCTCGCCGCCGGATGAGTGGTTAAAGAGCCTGGTCTGCTTCTTAGCATGCTCGCAGCGGCTCGGAGGCTCCAGGCTTACGTTCCGTACGTCAGCCGCTGGGCCAGGATCTCCGGCAAGCCAGCCTTGAGGATCGAGGCTTGTGTTTTCCCGACGTCGTACGCCACGCGGAAGAACTGCACGGTCAACTTCTTCGAATCGAAGATGATGAAGGACGACGCGGGGTTCCGGTCGCGAGGCTGTCCGACCGAGCCGGGGTTGATCAGGTAGCGATGTTCGCTGTCGAGGCGGACGACGACGTCACCGCGCACGGCCGCGCCATGCACCCGGTGATCGCGGTCGATGGAGAAGATCACCGGCAGGTGCGTGTGGCCATAGAGGATGAACGGCGCGGTGCTGCCCTCGAAGACTTCGCGGGCATGGCCTTCGTGAAAGACGTATTCATCCTCGTTGTGAGGGGCGCCGTGACAGATCAGCACTCCTTCCTGCTCGATCGGACCGAGTGGGAGCTTTTCCAGGAAGTGGCGGTTGCGCGCGGAGAGGTGATCACGAGTCCAGAGCACAGCGGCTTTGGCTGCGTTGTTGAACCCTTCCGCGTGATCCAGGCCGGCAGCGACGCGGTCGTGGTTACCGCGGATGTAGAGCTTCTGCTCCTTCAACGTCCGCATCGTGTCGAGGACCTGATTCGGCTGCGCGCCGTAGCCCACGAAGTCGCCGAGGCAGATCACCTGATCGAACTTCTTGCGGCGCACGCGGTTCATGACCACGCGCAGCGCCTCGGCGTTCGAGTGCAGGTCACTGACGACGAGCGCTCTCACGTGGCCGCTCCTCTCCATGGCATACGCCCCGCGGGGTCGAGGAAACCCTTCGGCAATTCGAGCAGAAGACGTTCGACGATCTCATTCGTCGTCTCATCCTCGCGGATCTCGATGGTGATGTCGGACATTCGGTAGTAGCGGATGCGGCTGTTGTACAGATCGTGAGCGGCAACATCATCGCGAAAGAGTGGCCGTTCGGCTGCTTTGTCTTCGATGCGGCCGCGCAGCAACGCATACGATGCCGAAAGGTACACCGAAAGCCCCTCGGACTGGATGAACTGAATATTTTCGTCGAACGTGAACGTCCCGCCGCCAGTGGCCACGACGGCGCTGTCGAGGTGACGCGTCGAACGCAGGATGTCCCGTTCACGCTTGCGGAAATACCCCTCGCCATGCTGTGCGAACACATCCTTGATCGACATCTTCTCCGCCGCCTCAATCAGTTCATCGAGGTCGAAAAAGGGGGCGCCGATCCGGGCCGCCAACTCACGGCCGGCGGTCGTCTTGCCTGCGCCCATGAAGCCGACAAGGTAGATTTTCATGTGAGAGGATTGGTGGATTAGTAGATTAGTGGATTAGTAGATTCGTCGATTCGTCGATTCGTCGATTAGTCGATTAGTCGATTAGTCGATTAGTGGATCAGTAGATCAGAACCATACGCTTTAGTCCTGATCCACTGATCTACTGATCCACTGATCGTCTGATCCACTGATCTACTGATCCACTGATCTACTGATCCACTGATCCACTGATCCACTGATCCACTGATCGTCTGATCCACTGATCCACTGATCCACTGATCCACTGATCGTCTGATCGTCTGATCCACTGATCGTCTGATCCACTGATCTACCGATCCACTGATCGTCTGATCCACCGACCTACTCCATCCTCCACTCGAACTCTTCCATGAACCTCGTGGAGAAGTCGCCGCGGATGAAGCGGTCGTTGTTGACGATGGCACGGTGGAGGGGGATGGAGGTCTTCACTCCCTCGATGATGAATTGTTCGAGGGAGCGGCGGGCACGCGCCAGCACCTCGGCGCGATCCTTGCCTCGGATGACCAGCTTGGCGATGAGCGAGTCGTAGTGCGGCGGGATCACGTAGTCGCGGTACGCCGCGGTGTCGACCCGCACGCCTGGGCCGCCAGGCAGGTGGAACTCGCGGATCTTTCCCGGGTTCGGCGCGAAGGTGACGGGATCCTCGGCATTGACGCGGAACTCCATGGCATGGCCGCGAAGGTAGAAGTCGCCGTGAGGCACTGAGAGCGGCAACCCCGAGGCCACGCGAATCTGCTCCTTGACCAGGTCGATGCCGGTCACTTCCTCAGTGACCGCGTGCTCGACCTGGATACGCGTGTTCATCTCCATGAAGTAAAACTCGCCGTCCTGAAAGAGGAACTCGATCGTGCCGGCGTTCACATAGTCGACGGACTTGCAAAGCTTGATCGCCGCGTCGCCCATGGCCTGCCGGAGCTCTTTCGTCAGTACGGGCGATGGTGACTCCTCGATCAGCTTCTGGTGCCTGCGCTGGATCGAGCACTCCCGCTCACCGAGGTGTACCACGCGGCCTTCCGTGTCGCCGAAGACCTGGATCTCGATGTGGCGCGGATGCTCGAGGTACTTCTCGATGTAGACGTCGGCTGAACCGAAGGCACGCTCCGCCTCGCTCCGTGCGGTGTCGAACGCGCTCTGGAGCACCGTTTCATCGCCGCAGATGCGCATGCCGCGTCCGCCGCCACCCGCCGACGCTTTGAGGATCACCGGGAACCCGATGGTCTGAGCGATCTCTCGCGCCTCGTCGGCCGTCCGGACCGGTCCGTCGCTGCCGGGGAGAATGGGCACGCCCGCCTTTTTGGCCGTGTCTCGCGCAACGGCTTTGTTGCCCATGAGGCGAATCGACTCCGGCGTGGGTCCGATGAACGTCAGTCCGCACTCGCCTGCGATCTCGGCGAAATGCGCGTTCTCGGCCAGGAAACCGTAGCCGGGATGGACGGCATCGGCGCCGGTGATCTCCGCCGCGGCAATGATCGAGGAGATGTTCAGGTAACTCTGCCGCGACGCCGCAGGACCGATGCAGACGTCATCGTCAGCGTAACGGACGTGAAGGGCATCGCGGTCTGCCTCGGAGTGGACGGCGACCGTCTTCAGGCCCATCTCCTTGCACGCCAGAATGACGCGCAAGGCGATCTCGCCTCGGTTGGCGATCAGGACTTTCGTGATGGCAGGCATAGGCTACGAAGAGAGCTTCACTGCGTATAGCTTCTCGCCGTATTCAACCGGCTGCCCGTTCTGCGGATAGATCGCGGTCACAACGCCGTCGACGTCCGACTCGATCTCGTTCATCAGCTTCATCGCCTCGATGATGCAGAGCACCTGCGCCTTGGCGATGCGGTCGCCGACGCTGACGAGCGGCTCGGACTCAGGATTGGCTGAGCGATAGAACGTACCGACGATCGGCGAGGTGATGATGTGCATCCCCACCTCGGCGGCATCCTGATCCGCTTTGGCGGTGGCCGCTTTCTCCGCTGCTGTGGGCGGAAGCGCGGGAGCGGGGGGCGGCGCGGCTGCGGGAGGTGCGGGAGGGCGATCTCCGGCGTAGGAGTGGATGACCTGCGGCGGCTCCGCTGACTTGCCGTCGACACGGATCTTCAGGCCTGCCTGTTCGATCTCCACGCCGCCGATCCCGCGGTCCGCAACTTTGTCGATCAGTTCGAGAATCTCTTTAAAGTTCAATTCGGCTACCTCAGACCAGCTCTTCGCGAAGGGCGTATTTCGCCTTGGCAAGCTCGTGCCGCGCGCGGCCGTAATTGCCGTCCGGACGCAACACGAGCAGCAGAAAGTACTCCGGCGTGACCGCCGAGAGCAAGGTGATGTACTTCTCGGTAACGAGTGAAAGCTGCAGAACGTCCCCAATATTGAGGTCGGTGTTGGATAGGCGCACCGACTTGATGAAGCCGCCGAGCTCGGCGCCCATGACATCCAGAGGCACCGAATCGCCGTTGACCGTCTCGATCGCAATGCCGTCGAGCGCGATGAGACTCACGGCAAGCGTGCCGTCGACGCGGCCGCACAGCGCCTCGAGAGCATCGCGGAAGACGCTGTTATGCACCGCGCGGCTCCCGCCGGGAAACCTTCGCCAGCCACTGCTCGAGCGCGACGACTCGCGCGTGGTGGCGCAGGGTCGCCGGGTTACCAGGTTGCGGGAGCTTCTCTTCCGGGGTTGCCTGGTCTTCAGGTTGCCACGTTGCCTCGTCTTCGGTTGACGGCTGCCAGAGTGCTTTCACCGTCTCGGTTGACGATGTGCCAGGCCGCCAGGTTACCTGCGTTGATTCGGCCTCGAGGTCATCAACCGGCTCCGAAGCATGATCAACAGGCAACTCGGCAGCCCCGTGACCGGGCGGCGGCACGGCATACCGGGCATCCATGTCTTCGAGCTTCGTGCGCACGTCCAAATCGTACGGATCGCGCTGCAGTATGTGCTCATAGATCTTGCGCGCCTCTCCGATGAGGCCCTGGCGAACATAGAGATCGGCCATCGTCGTCGTGGCCGTAATGTCGTCATCCTGCGCGGCCGCCTCCGGCTCCGGTGACAGCTCCGGTTGCGGTCCCGGTTCCGGTTCTTCTGGAGCGAAGACAGCGACTGGCTCGATCTCCCAATGCTCTTCCGCCGGCGCCGCTGGGGGCTCGGCGGCGAACGGTGCCTCCTCGACCTGGATCTCATCGAGTTTCTCGATCTCGAGGGCGGCCGCGGTAAAGCCGGCTGTCTCGTCGAACGGGCTCTCGGCGTGCTCGACCGCCATCGGGACCTCGTCGCCTGTTTCGAATGGCGTCTCCATCGTGGGAGTGACCGGCAGCGGTTCGTCGAATGGATTGTCCCTGGGCAAGGGTGCGAACGGCACGTCCGCGGTAGCGGCGAATGCTGGCTCAGGCTCGGGTTCTTTTTGAGGCTCGGGCTCGGATTCCGGCACCGGCATCGGTTGTGGATGGTACTCGGGCTCCGCTTCCGGCACCGGCACAGGCACCGGTTGTGGCTCGTACTCGGGTTCCGCTTCAGCGAACGGTGACTCCGGATGGCTGCCGGCCGGCGCAAACGGCTCGGGGGCGGCTGCCTGAAGATCGCGGTCGAGCTGTTCGATCTTCGCTTCCAGCTCCTCGTCCGACGGCATCAGCGCGTGGACGAGCTTGTACTTCTTGATCGCTTCCACTCTCTCGCCGAGGTCGAGATACGCGTCCGCCAGCAACCTGGCCGCGACGACGTTCCCAGGATCGACCTGCATCGCTGTGTTCAGAGCGTCGACCGCTTCCGCATTCTTCTGCTGCTCGCGCAACACACGCCCCAGGCTGACCCATGCGGAGAGGTAGGTAGCGTGAACGACGAGGCCCGTTCGAAGGACCTGTTCCGCTTCCGGGAGCCGCCCGTTCTTGCGCAGTTCCTCGGCGAGCGGAAAGAAGAGCCTACTCTTCGGATCAGTTTTGATCCGGAATTGGAGTTCCTCGATTTTGGCATTGATGCCGGGTTGAGCCATGTGCTGAATTTCGAATTCTGCTCAACAACTGGGGGCGACGCAACCTCGGCCGCAGAAACGAACCGCCCCGCGAGCGGGGGCGGTTCACCATTATTGCGTTTATTCGCAGCTACTGGGATGACCCATTCAACGTGAAGCTCTTGTTTCCGGCGTTCGTCTGGATCGTGACCGTGCAGATATCGGCTGTCGGGGTTGCCACGATCGGAGCGTTGTACTTGATTGTCAGTGGCAGCGATTCGCACTGGTTCAGCGACGTCGGAGGAAGCTGCGATGACAATATCGCAAAACGAGCGCAACCTGTCCCGCCTCCGCCAACCTGGGAGATTCCGGTGATCGTGAGCGGGGCTCCATTGCTGCCGGTATCGACCACCGTGACCGTCTCGCTCCCCGGACTTACGCTGACAGTGGCCGGGTTGCCGCCGGCGCCCGGCGTGATCGTTCCCTGGAACGGCACCACCGCTCCGATGAGAGTGAAGATCGGTCCGGCCGGCGGCACGATCGTCAACCCTTTGACGAGTGTGTCGGTGCAGGTGGTCGTTAAACTCAAGTAGGTCACGTCGAATGACGTCGGCAACTGGGCTGACCCGCCGGCACCGCATGCGAGCGGGTCGAATTTCAGGGTTATCGGCACCTGCACCGTGAACGTCGTCGTACCGTCACCGTTATTCACCTGGGCGGTGATGGCGGCTCCTGTTCCACCGATTGAGATGCGCGGAATGCCAAACGCATTGGCAACCGTCACCTGAATCGTGCTTCCCGGCAACGGATTGACACCGATAACGCTGACGATGGCCGGTTTCGCTACGCGATAGATCCAACTCGGCCCGGTGGCTCCGTCGCCGTTGTCGACGTTGGTCATGGTGACCGGCCCCGTGGAATCGGAGCATCCCGCCACGGCGAGGCCGTTCGAAATGCCTACGATCTCCGACGCGGAGACCGAGATGATCGACGCGCCGACGCCGTCAAGGACCACCACCACCGGCGCATTGAAGCCGGTTCCGCTGAGCGTGAAGCGCGTGCCACCGCTGAATGGACCCTGATTCGGCGCGATCGCCGTGATCTGTGCCTTGTTCACATAGCGGAACGCCCCGGCAGCGACGACCGATTTGCCGGAGTTGACGTTGAGGACCTTGATGTCGACCGGTCCGGTAACCGCTCCGGAGCCGTTGGGGTTTGTATCGCGCGCTGTTGGCGCAATCACGTCGACCGTGTGGAACGAGACGTCGAGCACCTGCGCCTGGGCAGCCCCGAAGAAGACCTGCAAGGGAGCTTCGAATGCGTCGCCGGTGAGGGTGACGCGCGTACCACCGTCGATCGGACCGGAGTTCGGGCTGACCGCTCGAACCACGGGCGTCAATACCGCCGCCGTGTACGTGAATGCCGAAGCCTTCGTAGCGCGCAGCTCGGTCGGAGCGCCGGCTTCGACGACGACTGTGATTCCCACCACGAGCTGCTGACTCACGCCGAGGTCAAAGGCGGGGGTGATGACGGTGATCTGCGTCGAGGTGACGTTTGTGACAAACCCCTCCTTGATCGCCGCGCCACTACCCGGATCGAAGAGCACGCGCACGGGGACACGGAAATTCGTGCCGGTGATGATGATCTGCTGGTTGCCTGTTGGCAGTCCGGACGAAGGATTGACGCTGCCGATCGTCGGAGCCGTGGAAGGCGGTATGGTCGGGATCGTGGGATCCTGGAACGTGACGGTAACGCTCTTCGTCACGTTGTTGACGGTGACTCTGACGACCACCGGGCCGGCCACCGACGAGGTGAGCGTGGCCTTGGCAATGCCGCTCGTGGTGGTTCTGAGCAGAGTGGTCGGGTTGTCGCTCGTGTCCGTAAAGTTCGCGTTAGCCGTCGTAGTCGCAAATTCGACGGCCGTACCGTTCGGGACAGCCGCGTTGTTTACCGTGACGTTCGCCGTGATCGTCACAGTGGAGCTCGTAAACGGCGTCGGGTTGCTTGTGGAAAGGACGATGACCGCCCCGATCGGAGGCTGCGTGCCGCCCGTGCCACTGCCCGTGCCGCCACCACCGTTCGTTCCGGTGAGCGGAGGAGGCGCCGTCGGCGACTCGCCTTTGCATCCCGCGAAAAGCGCCAGCAGCGCCGTGAGCGCCAGAAAGATGAATCGCTGTCTTGTTTGCTTCATGTCTTCCCCCGTCAACTCCTCATCCCACCCACACGAACCCGGCACGGCGCCGGCGCGAAACGCTAGAAACAGCCGCCGCAGTTGAAGCAGAAGTTCACCGGAAATCTGGCAGAGCCCTGCACACGCTCACCGGCCAGTGTCGTACCGTAAATCGTGAGAATGATGTCCAGCTTCACGTAGTTGAGTCCAGTTTCAGGATCACGGCTGCCGTTCTGCGGCAGGAGCGCCGCGAACGGCGCCAGGTTGAATGCGTTCGTCTCGAACGCCACGAAGTCGCTCAGTTGGGTCGGAGCCGCGCCGCCCGCGGTCAGGATCTGCGCCGTGGCGCGGACGAACGTCGGTGGAATGAGCTTGCCACCGTCGGTGCGCTGATACGTCACCTGGTAGCGGTCGAGCTTGACGTCGTTCAGTTTGTTCTGCACCGGATGCTTGGGATCGGCCTGGTTCTGCAGAAGCAGCGCCCTCATCTGCACGGTTCCCAGCGAGGTCGCACAGCCGGCGGCCCCGGCCTGAAGATCGATCTGATTGATGGTCTGGGTGCCGGAGACGATAAGCTCCACCGACCCGCTCTCGCGCGCAACCGAATTGCACGAAAGGATTGCAACGCCCGGCAGCGCAATCGCGGCAATCAATGCGATTCTCTTAATGCTCATACATCCCTCCAACTCTCAGAATTCATACGCTGCGAACAACGACTCGCTATTTTATTACGACTTTACGACGCCTTCACGATACGGGGTGTGATGAAGATCAACAGCTCGTCGTGCGTCGAGTTGTAGTCATGCGTGCGGAACAGCGATCCCAGCACCGGAATCTGGTGCAGGAAAGGCAACCGCGACTGGCTGTTGTTTTCCTTGACCTGGTAGATGCCGGCGATGACCGACGTACCGCCGTCGCGCACCATGAGCTTCGTCTGCGCCCGCCGTGTCGACAGCGGTGTACCGGCGCCGCCGACGATATTGAGACCGGTGTCCGGCTCGTTCTTCTGAACCGAGATATCCATGATGACCGTGCCGGCCTCCGTAATCTGGGGCGTGACCGTGAGCCGCAGCGTGGCATCGACGTACGAGACGGTCGTCGTGAAGTTGACCCGCGTCTGATACGGGATCTGGAAGCCGCTCTGGATCTCGGCCTGAGTGTTGTCCTGCGTCATGATCCGCGGAGCGGAGATGACCCGCACGAGACCCTCGGTCTCAGCAGCCGAGAGGGCCAGGTCGAGGTTGAAGGTACCGAGGACGTTCTGCAGTGAGAACGAGACCACCGGGTTGCCAGGTCCGAACTCGAACGGACCACCGACGACGTCCACCCGGTTCGGGAAGACCAGTCCGGTGCCGGTACCGAGGGAGGGATCCGCCGATCCCTTGAAGCCCCAGTTGAAACCGTACTGCTGGATGAAGAGCTTCGTCGTCTCGACGATGCGCGCCTCGATCACGACCTGGCGCGTCGGCACGTCGACCGACTCGATCAGGTTCCGCATCGTCTGCAGGTATGCCGGGATCTCGCTGATGATCAACTGATTCGTACGCGCATCGACGATGACCCGGGCGCGCGGAGAAGCCATGTCTCTCAGCAGGACGGAGACGTCGAGGGCCCGCGCGTACGACAACTTGAACCCGACCGTGCTCAGAGGGACGTTCAGCCTTTCCTGCTCGGTCAGCTTACGGTTCGATTCGGCCTCCTCGGAGAGGCGCTGCGCGGTTCCGACGCGCATGACGTTCCCCTCGAGTACGTAGGCGAGGGAGTTCTGGCGCAGGATGATCTCGAGCGCCTGATCCCACGGCACATCGACGAAATCGACCGTCACCGAGCCGGCGACCGACTGGTCGATGGCCATGTTGAGGCCCGTGAGCTGCGCGAACGTCCGAAGAACGTCCTTGATATCGGCATCTTTGAGGTTCAGCGAGAGTGGCTCACCGGTATAAACCTTCTCGCCGCTGCCGAGTGTCCTGCCTCCGGCTCCGGTCGACAGCACCGTTCCGTTTGGAGCGCTCGACGGTGCCGCGGCCTGCGGATCGCTGAAGACGTTCTCGGCAGCCGGAGCAGGATCGAGCGCGGGAGGTGTGCTCTCTCTGGATGTCGTCGAGCTCTTGCCGCGCTTCTTCGATGCCGGCGGCGGTGTCTGTGACTGTGGAGCGTTGATCACCGATGTTGCCGGCTTGTGCTCGGGCTCGGGCATCTTCCACGTGGCGTTCTCCGCGATGGCCGGCACTTGCGCCGGGATGTCCGCGGCGGCCGGCGGCTTCACCGGTACGCTCGTTGACGAAGAGACGATCGGAGCGACTGCCACCCTGTTCTGTTCCTGCTTCGGCATCGGCGCCGGCGCTGGCGTCGCGGCCATCACCGGCGAGTCACCAAACGTGATGTGGAGTCCGTCCCCTGCCTTGGTCACGCGATACGTGGTCTTTTCATCGACATCGAGGACGACTCGCGTCACCGCTTCCGGCGCGCTCTTGAACTGCGATACACGGATCCGTTTCACCTTCGGATCCGAGACGTTGATGACGTTCTTCGCCAGCTTGTCGCTGACGCCGTTGAGATCGATGACTACGCGCGACGGCTTCTCGAGCTTGAACGCGTTAAAGGCGACGTCGCCGTCGGTGGTCAGGCGCACGTCCATGGCCGCGCCGGTGCCGCTGGTCTCGATCTTCCTGAGGATTTTGGCCCTGTTCGCAGGCGGCAACGTTTCCGTGATGACAACTGGCTCTGCGGGAGCCTTGACCGTGTCCGCAGCCGGCTCACTCTTCACCCGCTCGGGCAGCGGTTCCGTCTTCACCTCCAGCGGAGCAGGTTCGGCGGGCTGCGGAGGGGCCGGGTTGCTGACCGGAGGAGCGGCATCGGCGACAGCAGCTTCGGCGCCTGCCGGCAGGCTGATGAAGAGGTTGTTCCCATCGGCGGATGCTTCGATCGCGGCAGATTGAGTCAGGTGGACGGTTACGCGCGTGAGGCGCGCCCCCATCTCCGTGACATCTTCGACGGTAACCGAGGAGACCGATGAAGGCAGGCCGGTTGGGATCACGAGCGCCGATGCTTTCGAAGCGCCGGTAAGGTCGATCACGAACAGGTCGGGCATCGGGCTGTAGGAGGTGTAAACCGGGCTGGCCGTAGTGCGCAAAACGAGGCGCGGCGACGGAGAGGTCTCGATGTCGACCGCTGTGAGCGACATGCCGGCGGGGGTGGTTGGAGCAGCAGCCCCGGATGGAGCTTTCGCCGCCGGGCTGTGCTTCCAAAGGGATGCGTGCGCGCTGCTGACGCCCGCCACCAGCGTGCCTGCAATCACCAACAGGATCAGCCTGGCTCTTGTCGTACTTCTCACGTTCACCATCTCACAGCCCTCCACACACCGTCCTGCACAACCCAGCACCCTACTCTTACTTCCTCTGTTCGGAGGTAAGTTCCTTCACCACTTCGCGGAATCGCTCGATCCGGGTGGGGTCGTTGACCTCCTGCCGGAAGACGATTGAATTCGGAGTAATACGAATGACTTCACCGTCGAGGACCTTGTCCCCGATCTTCACGAGATAGCCCTTGTTGTCCGGGCCGTTGATCATGGCCACGAGGCCCTGCAGCCGCGTCTTCACCACCCCCTGAATCCTGATCTCGTCGATCAGGAATCCGGGCGGCCCGGGCGGCCTCTGGCCGGGCTGAAGACGTGGCGTCGGTCCGATCAACGACTGGAACGGATCGCGGCGTCCCTGTGGGTCGTAATGATACGCGTCAGGAGCGCTCGGCTCTTCGAGGATCTCCTGCAGGCTCTGCTGCATGGCCTGCTCCGGATTCTGAGTGACGGTCGTATTGGTCGATGCCGCTGGGGCGGACCCCCTGCTGGCAGGCGACTGCGCGAACAGCGTAGCCATCGCCGCGACGACGATCAGAAGAGACAGCGCGAACCGGCTCACTCTCATTTCCTGCCCTTCGCCGGCGGCGCCGGCTCCGGCTCCTTCGGCTCAACGTAGACGAAGGTCTTGGCTACGAAATCCGCCGTGATCGTGTGCTCGGCCTGTAAGGGCAGAGCGCTGATCGAGATCGACTCGACGTTGATGATGCGCGTGAAGTTGCTCAGATGATTGAAGAGCGTCGCCAGGTTATGGTACCGCCCGTCGACCGAGACGGAGATCGGCCACTCCGCGTACGGATCGCTCCCCTGCGCGGCCGCCAGCGGCGGGAACGTCAGCTTCCGCAGCACGAAGTTCCCGGCATCGACCAGCGCTTTGATCTTCTTGATGATCTCCTCGGTGTTCCGAGTCGACGGCAGGATGCTGCGCAGCTTCTTCAGCTCGACCTTGAGACGATTCACTTCCTCCCGGAACTGCGGGAGCTTGCGCTGCGCCGCGCGGCCCTGTTGGATCTTCGATTCGAGATCCTTGAGCTGGGCGTCGGCGCCTACGATCTGTTGGTCGACTCCGCTGATGAAGGCGTAGTTCACGCCCCAGATGATGGCAACGGCCAGCACCAGCCCGAGGATCAGACCGAAGTACCAAGGTTTCCCGTCGAGTGAAACCGCCATCAACCCTCCTACCGTCTCGCCGGCGTCGATGGCGGCAGCGTTCCTGCCGTCCCTGACGTCCCTGTCGTGCCGGTTGCGGTACCTGGCGCGGCCGCGCCGGCCGCCGTATCCGTTTTCGGCACATAGCTGAAGTGGAATTTCATCGTGTAGCCGTAGACCAGCGGCGCCGCGGAGATCTGCACGAGGTTGCCGAGGTCCGGTTCTTCGAACATCGGATCGTTCTTGATGTTCTCGACAAAGTTCGCGATCGCGTTCGGATTCAGCCCGCGGCCGTCGATCGTCACCACGCCGCCGGCAACGCTCATCTTGTCGATCCACACCAGGTCCGGCAGGTCCTGGCTGACCCTATCCATCAGCCGCACCGGCCCCTTCTGGTTCTGTTTGAGCTGGTTGATCAGGTCGATCCTCTTCTGCAGGCTTTCCTGCTGCCTCTTGAAGTCATCGACCTCTTTGATGATCTTGTCGAGGCTCTGCGCCTCGTTCTGTTTCTGGAGCACCGTATCCTGCTTCTCGGTGAGGGTGCGGTAGTCGAGGTACCACCAGCCGCCTGCGAACAGCACTCCGAGGACCACCAAGACGCCGAGGATTAAGTTGTTTTTGTCGGTCGGGCCGGCCGCGGATGTGGGAGCACTGACTACTCCCGCTCCCCGGACCGCACGCCCCTCCCGCACTAAGTTAATCTTGATCAAGCGTCCCCCAGCTTCCGTATGGCCAGACCGACAGCGATAGCCATGCTCGGCCCGATCTCGGCCAGCTCCTCGGGGTTGAATTCTTTCTCGTCCACGGTGATCTTCTGGAAGGGATCCATGATCATCACGGGGATGCCAAACTTGTCGCGGAGAATGGCGTCGAGGTTCAGAACACCCGAGCCTCCACCGGCCATGACGATCTCGTCGACACGGTCGGCTCCCGATGTGGCGGTGAAGAAGTCGAGCGTTTTCCGCAGCTCGCCCGCGAAGTCTTCGCTCACGGAGTTGAGGATGGGGATGACCTGCTGGATGCTGTAGTCGCCCGTCTGGTGGCCCTTCTTCAGCTCCTCGGCCTGCTCGAACGAGAGGCTCAGCTCGCGCTGGATCGCGTCCGTGTACTGGTTCCCGCCGAAGGTGATGTCGCGCCAGAAGAGCGACGTGGCGCCGGAGAGAACGTTGACGTTCGTCACCGAGGCGCCGACGTTCACCAGGGCCAGAACCTTCCCTTCGTCGATCGCGTAGTTCATCTCGTACGCGTTCTGAAGAGCGAAGGCGTCGACGTCGACAAGCACCGGCACCTTGCCTGTCTGGCTGATCACCGAGGTGTAGTCGTTGATCTTTTCCTTCTTCACGGCCACCAGGATGACGTCGATGTTGTCGCCGGAACCGGGCGTGTTCAGCGGGACGTAGTCGAGGTTTACATCGTTGATATCAAAGGGGATGTACTGCTCGGCCTCCCACTGGATCGACTCGGCCAGCTCCTCCGGCGACATGGCCGGGAGGGTGATCTTCTTGATGATCACCGAGTGGCCGGAGAGGGAGGTGGCGTAGTTGGAATTCTTGACGTTTTTGCTCGTGTTCAGCCGCGAGATCGTCTCCACGACCAGCGACGAATCCATGATCGATCCGTCGACGATTGCCTCCGGAGAAAGGTGCTCGATTCCGAGCTTTACCAGCTGGAACGCGCCGCCCTTCTTCTCCTTCAGCTCAACCAGTTTTACGGCTGAGGAGCCGATATCCAGACCGACGACATTTTTGCTCTTTGAGAAGAACACCGCTCACCCCGTCCATCACACCACTCACTTCTCAGACTGGCTCCAGATGTGGAAAAGTCGGTCGAAATTACAACGTTTGCAGGTGAGTGTCAACTCTACAGGCTTTAGATTTATCGGAGGATTAGGCAAACACGAGGCCGTTTCGCACCAGAAAGTTGCGCGGAATCGGGTCGCCCGCTACAATCCGGCCCCCCGACGTTATTTGAGGAGTCTATCGATGGCAAAGATGTGTGAAGTCTGCGGCAAGGCCCCCGTGTTCGGTAACCGGGTCAGCCACGCCCACAACGTTTCGAGCCGGCGCTGGCTGCCGAATCTGCAGCGTGTCCGTGTCATGGTCGGCTCGGCAGTGAAGCGGATGAATGTCTGCACCCGCTGCATCCGAACCGGCAAAATCGCCAAAGCCGCGCGGTAACCCGCGCGGCTGCATCCTCCCTCGGAACGAAGAGAAGGAAGGTTCGCGACGGTCATCACCTTCGGCTGAACGCGGTCGCGCGTTCCGTGTTGACGTGAGGACGCCGCGCCAAAGCAGGCGGAACAAGAGAAGCTCAGCCAGCGGGACGACGAGCCACTGCACCAGCGGCAGAATGCCGATGCCGAAGATCGTCGGCATTCGCGCATCGTATCGCCACCTCCCCGTCGCGATTGCGAAGACCTCGTACCCAGCCGTGATCGCCAGACCGATCACGACAAAGGCCGTCGCCGCGACCCCGGCACGCGGACCCACGGGCCAGACCACGTTTCTCGCCACGAGCGCCGCTACGACGAAGGCCACGGCCGTGATGAAGAGATCACCCGCGCTGGCGTGCAGGCAAAGAAGGGTCGCGCTCCAGAACGGCAGACCCTTCATGCTGGCGAACCAACCCGATTGCATCATTTCCCAACCGAAGTTGAGGACGAACACGAGTAGCGCCAACGTAGTCCAGCGCTTCATCGAATGATGGACGACGACGACCGCTACCAGATGTACGTCCTCGGCTTGCAGCCACAGCCGCGTGCCCGGGTGAACGTCATGGTGACGAATTCGGGGAGCACGGCCATCACCGGGACGGTCGAGATCCTGGATGCCGACGGGCTGGCAGCGGGCGGCAGCGCGGTATCGCTTCCGTTCTCGATTCGATCCTTCTCATCGCACCAGTTCGGCGATGTTCTGTCCGGCGTCACGAGCCGCTTCGGCGACGGTAGTGCGCTGCAGCTTCGCGTACGTCTCACGAACGGGTCGGCCGGGATGGTGATGGTGATTGCGTCGGTCGTGGACAACGTCACGAACGATACGTACACCGTCATGGGATCGATGATGGACGGCGCGAGCGGGATGATGCCGTAGAGCAGCCTCGCACCAACCCCGTGGGTGTGAAGGCACGGCATCCCACCTTGCTACAACCGTTCGGGAACGGGTCATGCACCTTGCTCAGATTGCCGTGGCGGAAGCCGGCCACGCGACAACATGGTGCACGCTACCAAAACGTGCCTGATTGGAGATTCATGATGAAACGGATGATTTGTGGATTCGCGATGGCACTCCTCTGTGTGCCCGCTCTCTTCGCTCAGATGCCGCCCGCTCCTCAACCAGCCGCGATGCCTGACTGCGCGGCGATGATGCAGCAGCACGAGGCCATGCAGAAACACATGGCGGAGATGGAGGCCAAGCTTCAAGGGCTGGTCGACGAGATGAACAAGACGAAAGGCGCGGCGAAGAGCGACAAGATCGCAGCCGTCATCAATGAGCTCGTGGCGCAAAACGCCATGATGCACAAGGAGATGATGGAGATGCACCCGAAGATGATGGAACACATGATGGAGCACATGAAGAGCGGCATGATGAAAGGGATGGCCGATTCGATGGCCAACTGCCCCATGATGAAGGAGAGCGAAAAGACTCCCACGCCGCCTGCCGCGGAGCATCAGCACTAACGCTCGCCGGAACAGCACTATCGAGGGAGCACAGTACGTCCAGTGTGGACCGCGGACGCTCTCTGAAGTGTCGGATTTCGGGCCAGGATTCGACCGCCTGATCTGGCCCCGAAAACCCTCCCGGCGCGTTCGTAGTCGCCATGATCGGGTGAACGTTGGCGGATTCGATAGTAAGAGTTCGAGCGGCTCATACCTTGCAGAGAGAGTCAGGTACAGGAGAAAATCATGAAATGTAAAAACGACGTATGTAAGTGCACCGGCCCGGATGCAGAAACGAAGGGCGGGTGCTGTTCCGATTCGTGCTGTGACACGAAGAAGTCCGAAGGTAAGTGCGCCTGCGGGCATTCGGATTGTAAGTAGGACATCCTCGGTCAAGGGACTGGATCGTGCGGCGTCGGATTCGCGGAGAAATAGAGTCATCGGCTACCGCCTGAGGCCCCGTAAAACTTTATCTCGCGTCTCTTCCATCGGCTCGGGATCAACATCCCAAGGGCGCGGAGCCACACCTAACGTGACGGAGACGACGTTGACACACCACGGCTACCGGCACGGCACGTCACGGACGGACCCGACGAGACTGCCGGCAGGAAGCATCGAGGCGGCAAGGAGATGAAATGAATGGAATGGGTGGCGGCATGGGTGGCGGCATGGGCATCTGGTGGGCGGTCGGCATACTGCTCATTGTCTTCCTCGTCGTGGCAATCATGAAGATGCAGAAGAAATGAAACGCGTCTTACCGGGACGACCCTCATGATCGACCGAATGGAATCGCCGGAGGACTGATGCCGGCGACTTTGGTGCGCTTGAGCAGCAACGCGTTGATCGCCACCACCGCCGAACTGCCTGACATCGACAGCGCCGCGATCTCGGGCGACAGCGTGAATGGGTAGAAGAGGCCTGCCGCCAGAGGGAACGCGATCACGTTGTAGCCGGCCGCCCACCACAGGTTCTGGTGCATCTTGCGCAAGGTGGCCTTCGACAGTTCGATCGCGGTGACGATGTCGTAAGGGTCGCTCTTCATCAGCACGACGTCGGCGCTTTCCATAGCCACGTCTGTACCGGCGCCGATGGCAAAGCCGACATCCGCCTGGGTCAGCGCTGGCGCGTCGTTGACACCATCGCCGACCATCCCGACTCTCTTGCCCGTAGCCTGCAGCTCTTTCACTTTTGCAGCCTTCTGGCCGGGCAGCACGTCGGCCAGCACGCTGTCGATGCCGAGGTCGGCGGCGATGTGTTTGGCGGTGCCGGCGTTATCGCCGGTCAGCATCACTACCTCGATTCCGCGCTCGCGCAGCTTCTTGACGGCGGCCCTGGCGGTCGGCCTGACGGCGTCGGCGATCGCGATGAGCCCGGCCACACGTCCCTTCTGGGCGACGTGAACGACGGTTCGGCCTTCGCTTTGCAGTCGGGACGCTCGAGCTTCCAGTGGCCCGAGTGCGAGCTTTTGCGTATCCATCAGCAGACGGTTGCCAAGGAACACCGTACCGTCAGAGGTCTCGGCCTGCGCGCCCAGGCCATCGAGACTCTTGAAACCAGTTGCCGCGATGACAGTCAGTTTCGAAGCGCGGCGTAGGATGGCCTGAGCGAGAGGATGGGCAGACCCCTGTTCGACGGCGGCGGCCGCGAGCAGCACGGACTCTTCCGTGATTCCTTCGGCCAGCACAATTTCAACCACTTCCGGCTTACCGAGGGTGAGCGTGCCGGTCTTGTCGAAAATGATGACATTGAGTTTCGTGGCGTCCTCGAGAGCCGAGGCGTTCTTGAACAAGATGCCGTTCATGGCGCCCAGGCCCGTCCCCACCATCACCGCCATCGGCGTGGCCAGACCCAACGCATCGGGGCAGGCGATGACAAAGACGGTGATGGTCAGCGTCAGCGCGAATAGCAGCGGCTGTCCGACCCACCAGAACCACACGCCAAACGTCACAAGCCCAACGACAATCGCAGCGACTACCAGCCACTGCGCGGCCCTGTCCGCCAGAAGCTGCGCTGGCGCTTTCGAGCTCTGCGCCTCCCGGACCAGTTTCACGATCTGCGCGAGCGCCGTGTCCGCGCCGACCTTTGTTGCCTTATAGCGAAACGTGCCGCTGGTGTTGATCGTCGCGCCGATGACCGTCGCACCGGGGCCCTTCTGGACAGGCATCGATTCGCCTGTCAACATCGACTCGTCGACCAGCGATTCTCCCGATTCGACCGTGCCATCGACCGGGATTTTGTTGCCGGGCCTGATCACGAGGATGTCGCCCGCGACCACTTCAGCCGTGGACACTTCGACCTCGGCGCCACTGCGGACAACCGAGGCCTTGGCCGGAGCGAGGTCCATCAGCGCACGAATGGCCGACGACGCACCAGCACGGGCACGCATTTCCAGCCAGTGCCCGAGCAGGATGAAAACCAGCAGCACGGCAGCAGCTTCGAAGAACTGGCCGCTCTTGAACAGAAAGGTGGCACCGACGCTGAAGAGGTACCCGGTTCCGACGCTCAGGATGATCAGCACCGCCATGTTCAGCGTACCGGTCTTGACCGCGCGCCAGGCGGCAACGACGAACGGCCATATCGGATACAGGATGGCGGAGCTCGCGAGGAAGAACAGCCACCGGTTGAGCGCCAGGTCGAATGGCGGAGCGGGCGGCGGGAAGAGCTTTCCCATCGGCGAGTAGACGAAAATCGGCACGCTGAACGCCAGGCAGATCCAGAAACGGTTGCGCATGTCGCGGACCATGGCCGGGAGATCCTGATTCCCGCCATGACCCATCTCCCGCGCCATCCCCTCCGACATAGCCGGTTGGACGTCCGTGGACGGCATCGCACCCGCTTCGATCACGCTCGTCTTCATCACGCCTCCTGCACTGCTGTCACACGAGCACGGTCTCGATGCCAAGCGCGGTATTCGTCATGGCGATCGACTCATTCGCGCTCTTCACGGTTCCGCTCAGCGCTCGGATGGCATCGATGTTCTCCGGGATCACGATGGCCTGGTTGTCGACCATGTACGCGTAGAAGAGCTCATCGCCCTGGACGCGGAGCATGCCGGCCCACAACGCCACTTCGTAGAGGCTGTCGTGCGGCCGCCCGCGATCGGCCATGAGCTCTTTCACCGTGTTGAGAGCCACCAGTCCGTCGCTTGCGCGGATCAGCGCGATTCGGGAAGAACCGCGGAAGGCATCGAGCACCTCGTCCTTGCTTGCGCGTCGCGTCATCTGCACCGACCAGTAGTGCAGATGTCCCAGCGTCTCGGGAACTTTGACCGCCATGGTGATGACGTCGAGATCAGGGTCGACGCTCTGTGCGTCGGGACCCTGGTGGCTCGGAATCTCCGGTTCGGGAACCAATGTGTTCATGATTCCGCTCTCGTGGCTTTCCCAGGGGTCGGTCGCGCGCCGCAGCAGCGTGCCTCGGGCACGTTGAAGCAGCCCGGCCCGTTTGAGAGCGGTCAGGGTCCGCACGATGGAGGTCGTGTTGCATGACACCACCCGCGTCGCGTTCCGGTTCAACGCGCTGGCATAGTTTGCTTCGGCGACAAAGGAATGTCCTGTGGCCTCGTGTTTCTCGCCTCCCTGAACGATGAACTTCAGGCCGCGTGCGCGGTAGCTCTCGATGTTCTTCCCGGCGACACGCTTCGGAGTGCAGTCCACGACAACGTCTGACCGAGCAAGCAAATTGTCTAAAGTTCCCGCGACGTCGAGTCCAGCGGCACGCATCGCGCTCGCGTGCTCCCCTGTCGCGCCGAACAGACCAAAGCCGTTCCGATTGGCCATCCGCGCCCGCCAATCCGTCACGACGTCGGACACGCCGGCCAGCGACATGTCCTCCTGGCGCATCACCGCCTCGGCCACGCGCTTGCCGATCACTCCAAAGCCGTTGATAGCGACGCGTATCTTCTGTCTTTCAGTCATTCCTGGTCCCTGCTCCGATCTGACCTTGATGCGCCAGCTCGTCCGACGGCCGCGACCACTCGCCGGGACATGCCCCGAGCGCGCGGAGCGCTCCCTCGATATCGTTCAGGCACCTTGTCTCGCATGGACTCAACACGGTTGTCGGGTGCTGGGCGGTTTGATCTTTGAGGAGCATCCGGGTGGCGTGCATCGAGCCGTTGAGGACGAGCGCCACGGCCAGGCCGGTCAGGCCGGTCACGATCACAGGCCGTTGCCACCAGTGGTGCTTCGGCTGCTCGTCGTCCGCATGCTCCGGGTGCGGCAGATCGCGCTCCCGCCAGAGCAGGTAGATCGCCGGGTAGACGAGAAGCTCCATCAGGAACGATGTGAAGAGGCCGCCGATCATCGGCGCGGCGATGCGCTTCATGACGTCCCCTCCCGCTCCTGTCGACCACATGATCGGCAAGAGGCCGAAGAAGGCGCAGGCGACGGTCATCACCTTCGGACGCACGCGCTGCACGGCTCCGTGAAGGATGGCTTCATTGAGATCTTCACGCGTGTTGAGCGTTCCAGCCGCGACACGCTCGTCATGCGCGAGGTCGAGATAGAGCAGCATGAAGATGCCGGTCTCGGCGTCGAGCCCGAGCAGGGCGATGAGCCCGACCCAGACGCCGATCGACATGTTGTAGCCGAGGAAGTAGAGGAACCAGATCGCGCCGACGGCGGAGAACGGCACGGCCAGAAGCACGATGGCAGTCTTGGGGAACGACTTCGTGTTGAGGTAGATCAACATGAAGACGACGAAGAGCGTGAGCGGGAGGACGACTTTCATCTTCTCCTTCACGCGTGCCATCGCTTCATACTGGCCGCTCCACGCCAGCAGGTAGCCGGGCTTGAGTTTCAGCCCTGCATCAACGGCCTTCTTCGCCTCGTCGACGTAGCCGCCGATGTCCCGCTTTTCGGTGTCGACGTCCACGTACACGTAGCCCGAGAGCCGGCCGTCTTCATCGCGGATCATCGACGGCCCCTCGACGAGCTTGATCGTGGCGAGCTGGCCGAGCGGGATCTGCGCGCTGCCGCCCATGGCGCCCGAGGCGGCCGGAATGGAGACGAGCGTACGGGCCATTTTGTCGACGTCATCGCGCATTTCTCGCGGATAGCGGATGTTGATCGGGTAGCGTTCACGCCCTTCGACCGTCGTCGAGACGTTCTCGCCTCCGATGGCGGTCATGATCACGTTTTGCACATCCCCGATGCGGAGCCCGTAGCGAGCGATCGTCGCGCGATTGAGATCGAAGTCGACGAAGTACCCGCCCGCGACTCGCTCGCCATAAACGCTGCGGGTGCCCGGCACTTTCTGCAGGATTCCTTCGAGGTGCTGACCGATCGCTTCGATCTCCTTGAGGTCTGCGCCATAGACCTTGATGCCGACCGGCGTGCGAATGCCGGTGGTGAGCATGTCGATGCGGTTCTTGATCGGCATCGTCCAGGCGTTCGTTTGTCCGGGCAACGTGAGCTTCGTGTTCATGTCATTCACGAGCTCGTCCCAGGAGATCGTCTCCGGCCAGAACGGACGGAAGACTGGCTTCGTGAAGTCCGGCCATTTCGAATACCACCGCGCGCGCGTGCGCCACCCGGAGGACGGCTTCAAAACCACGATCGTTTCCATCATCGAAAACGGTGCCGGATCGGTGGACGTTTCCGCCCTTCCCGCTTTGCCGAATACGCGCTCGACTTCGGGGAACTCTCTCAGCAGTTGATCCTGCCGTTGGAGGAGCGCTTCGGCCTGCGCGACCGAGATGCCGGGGAGCGTCGAGGGCATGTAGAGGATCGAGCCCTCGTTGAGCGGCGGCATGAACTCCCTGCCGAGCTTCTTGTAGACGGGGATCGTGACGAGAACGATGAGCACCGCCGTACCGATGACGAGGCGTGGATGCTTGAGGACGAACTTCGCCGGCCGTGTGTAGAGCTTGAAGAGGATCTTCGAGATGGGGTGCTTGTCTTCCGAATGAATCTTCCCAACGACCACCGCATTCACCACGTTCCGGAGCCATTTCGGACGGAACTCGAATCGCTTCATCCGGACGACGAGCAGCATCATCGCCGGGGCCAGGGTTACGGCGAGAACCGCTGAAATCGCCATCGCGAAGTTCTTGGTGAAGGCCAGAGGCCGGAAGAGGCGTCCTTCCTGCGCTTCGAGGGCAAAGATGGGCATAAACGAGAGCGCGATGACGAGCAATGAATAGAAGCTGGGCCGCCCTACCTCCTGCACCGCGTGGATCAGCAGCTCTTTATAATCGCCTTTACGTCCCCCTGCCTCCCACGCCTCCAGCTTCTTATGGGCGTTTTCAACGACGACGACCGCGGCATCGACGAGCGCACCGATAGCGACAGCGATCCCGCCGAGGGACATGATGTTCGCGTTCAGCCCGAAGATCTTCATCGGGATAAACGCCAGGATGACCGCAGCAGGAATGGTGACGATGGGGATCAACGCGCTCGGCACATGCCAAAGGAAGATCAGGATGATGAGCGAGACGATGATCATCTCGATCAGCAGCTCGTGCTTCAACGTGCCGATGGAGCGCTCGATCAGCTCGGAGCGATCGTAGGTTGTGACGATCTTCACGCCTTCCGGCAGCGTCTTTTCAATCGCGGCCAGTCGGACCTTGACCCGGTTGATGACGTCGAGCGCGTTCTCGCTCTGCCGCATGATCACGACTCCGGCCGCGGTTTCCCCCTCGCCGTTGAGCTCTGCGACGCCGCGGCGCAACTCCGGTCCTAGCTGAATATTCGCGACATCGCGAAGGAGCACCGGCGTACCGCGCTCGTCGGTCTTCACCACGATCTGTTCGAGATCGGCGATGTTCTTCACGTACCCGCGGGCGCGAACCATGTACTCGGCCCCGCTCCACTCAACGAGCCGGGCGCCGACTTCGTTGTTTGATCCCCGTACCGCCTCCATCACCTCCATGATCGGGATGCGGTACGCGGCAAGTTTGTTGGGATCGACGGTGATCTGGTACTGCCTTACGAACCCGCCGAGCGAGGCGACCTCCGCGACGCCGGGCACGGATTGCAACTGGTACCGGATCGTCCAGTCCTGCAATGAGCGGAGATCCGCGAGCGAGTGTTTGCCGCTCTTGTCGACCAGCGCGTACTGGAACACCCATCCGACGCCGGTCGCGTCGGGGCCAAGCTCCGTCTTCACTCCTTGTGGGAGCGATGATTGAACTTTAGAGAGGTACTCGAGCACGCGGCTGCGTGCCCAATAGAGATCCGTTCCTTCGTCAAAAATCACATACACATACGAATAGCCGAAATCGGAAAACCCGCGGATGCTCTTGACCTTCGGCGCGCCTAGAAGTGAAGTGATGATCGGATAAGTGACCTGATCCTCAATGATGTCAGGGCTTCGGTCCCACTTCGAATAGATGATGACCTGTGTGTCGGAGAGATCAGGCAGCGCATCGACGGCGATGCGTTGCATCGACCACAGGCCGGCGAACACCAGCCCGGCCATGATCGTAAGGGTCATGAACTTGTTGGTGGCGCAGATGTGGATGAGTTTTTCGATCATCTTCCGAAATCAGAAAGCAGAAGGCAGAAAGCAGAAATGCTCTCGCCTCACTTTCCTCTCCATTTCTTGATTAATGAGACAAAGATCGCGATCAGCTCACCTGTCTCGGTTCTGATCGATTCGAGCTTCTTCGAGGTCATGAGATTTGCTCCTTCGACAATTTCGAGCCAGTAAAGCGTTTCCTCGAGCTCCATCAGGCCGCCATTCATCTTCGCGACGTATTCAGCTTTCGAGCGAGCGCGGAGCGCTTCGCGAAAGTGCGCGCCTGGCGAGGTGCCGGACTTGAGCAGTTGTCGCGCGATCACGTCGTTCGTACGATTCGACGGCAACGCAGCGCAGAGCCGAATCACGCGCAACGCGAAATCACGAGTCCTATCCCTGAGGTCAGTCATTTCTTCCTTCGCCTTCAGCATTCAGCCTTCACTTTCTGCCTCCAGCCTTCTGCTTTCTGCCTTCTTCCTTCTGCCTTCTGCCTTCTGCTTTCTGCCTTCAGTGCCCGCTCATCTGCGCGAGCGCTGCTTTCAAACGCGACTCGGAATCGATGAGGAAGTTCGCTTGCGTCGCGACTCTCTCCCCTGCCGCAAGACCACTGCGAACTTCGTAGAACTGCTCTGACTTCGTTCCGACGGCGATTTCCCGCGGCTCGAATGTGCCGTCGCTCTTTACGATGAAGACGACCGAGCGTGTGCCGGTCTGCAGGACCGCGGAATCCGGAACGACGACGACCTGCCGCGCTGGCTGCTGGATCACGACATCGCCGAACATGTCGGGCTTGAGGGCGCCGTCGGCATTCTCGAATTCGCTGCGCACCTTGACCGTGCGGGTCATCGGATCAACGGTCGGGGCGATGAAGGTGACCCGTCCGGTCCAGGTTCGGCCCGGGATGTAAGAGAGCGTGGTCGTCGCAGTCGCACCGAGGCGGATGAACTGCAGCTCGGACTCATAGACATCGGCCTGTATCCAGACGCGGTTCAGATTGGCAATCTCGAAGAGTGGCTCCCCCGCGGTTATCTTTGCTCCTTCGACGGCGATCTTGTTCAGGACGAACCCGCTGGCTGGCGAGTAGATGGTGATGGACTTTCGCGCTTTCCCGGTGCGCTCCAGTTCCTGGATCTCTGCCGGTGTGACATCCCAGAGGAGTAGACGCTGGCGGGCCGCGGCGAGCAGAGACGGCGCTTGTTTCGCTGCGCGCGTCGCCAGGAGATAATCCTGCTGCGTCGCGAGAAGGTCGGGGCTGTAGACCGAGAAAAGCGCTTGTCCTTTGCTTATCTGCTGGCCGGTCACGTTCACATACAGCTTTTCGATGTAGCCATCGAACTTCGTAGAGATCTTGTAGAGACGTGTTTCGTCGACAGCGACGCGGCCTACGGTGCGGACGGAAGGCCCCAGCGTACGTATCTCCGTCATGCCAGTCTGCACGCCGATGAGCTGCTGGCGGTCTGAGGTAAGTTTGACGTTCGCATACCCGTTCACCGTCGATGGTGCTGATGATGTCCCTTCGGCGTATACCGGGACGAGCTCCATTCCGCAGTCGGGCGCTTTGCCGGGTTTGTCCGATTTGTAAACGGGATGCATCGGGTCGACCCAATAGAGGATCTTCTTCTTCTGCCCCGAGTCTTTGAGCGCTGCAGTGGCATCGCCCTCCGGGTAGACTGGAACGAGATCCATCCCGTCGGGTGCTTTCCCCGGCTTGTCGAACTTGTGGGTTGGGTTCATCGCGTCGATCCAATAGAGAGGCTTCCTCTCGCCTGCACTCGTGGTACTCGCCGCGGACGGTTTCGTGTTGGGACGCGCAACAACGACAACGACGACAGTGATCGCCAGAAGAATCGTGAGAATCCAGGGAAGTTTCGTTTTCATGTAGTCAACCTTTTTTGATTCTGATGTTCACATTGAGGTCTTGGCTGAGCCGGAAGCCGCCGCCGGTGCGCCCGATGACGACGTCATGCCCGTGGCCGCCGATCCACCGCCAGACGACGGCGCACTACCCATTGAAGTCGGCTCCAGTGAGGCTTCGTCGATCGCAACGCGCCACTTCGCGGCCTCGGCAAGCCGGCCGAGATAGCTCGCCCGATCGCTGTAGAGCGCGTTCACCGCATCGAAGACGGTGATGAACGGCACCTTGCTGTTCTGATAGCTGATGAGCGCCGACTCGTAGGAGAGCTGATCGAGCGGAACGATCGTTTCGCTATAGAGCTTCGCCACGTCGTTCGCCGTCTCGAGCTGCGCGAGGCGTTCGCGCGTGCGCAGTTCCAACTCCCGGCCGACGACATCCGTCTGCGACGTCTGCCCGGAAACGCGGGCCTGCGCTTCTGCGAGCTGGTTACGCTGTCGCCTGTTGACCCATACGGGCAGCGAGACGCCCAGACCGACCTGCCACATCGGGCCCATGTCTAAGTTACCGCGGTACATCGAGCCCGCGCTCATGACGAAATCGGGCAGGAAGTTTTTCCTGGCGATGTCCACTCTCAGCCGTCCGGTCTCGATGCCCTGTCGTGCAGCGGCCGCTTCGGGGCTTCGAGCCAGGACGCTCGCTACAACGGTCGTCGCGGCTGGAACCGGCATGACAGCGGGAAGCTCGTTGGGAGTTTCGAGTGCCGCATCCTGGGACCGGCCGAGGAGCCGATTGAGCTCCGCGAGGCGGCTGGCGATTGCGGCCCGCTGAGTCGCCTTCAGCTCGTCAATTCGCGCCAGCTCGATCTGTGCCCGCAGCACATCCTGCTGGACGGCGAGACCGGCAACGTATCTATCGCGCGCCGTCGACTCCACCTGACGAGCCGTTGCACGCCTTTCCTCAGTCAGACGATCGACTGCTCGGGCCACCAGAATGTCGTACCAGGCGTTCCGAATCCGCGCCTCGATCGTGAGAGCGGTCCGGTTCAGCGTTCCTACTTCGATCTCGCGGGCTTCGCTTGCGGCGGTCCTGCCCGCCAGCGACAGCTTCCCGGGCCACGGGAGCGGCTGACTGAGCATCAGACCGGCGAAACTTCCTTGGGCCTTGCCGAGCGAGATCGCACGGCCCTCGTTCTGGAAGGTGAACGATGCGCTCGGATCAGGCAGTGTTCGTGCCGGTTCGACGCGACGTTGCGCCGCTTCCAGCCCCGCGCGCGCCTCGTCGACCTCCGGCGTGTGCCGGAGAGCCTCCGCGACCAGCCGGTCGGCGACCGGATCGGCCGGTGCGAGTCGGGTGGTCTGCGCGGACAAAATGGTGCCGAGCAGCAGGCAGCCCACGACGAGCACATATCTTGGGGTAAGCACGTCCGGTCTCCTCAATTCGATTACGGGGCGTGAAAGCACAGCCGTCACGCGAGCGTTCGTGTGGAACGTCAGCGGGCGAGGAGCCGCCGGATCAAATGCGGAATTGTCTGTTGAGGAGGACGGGGTCAGGCACCGCGAACCCGCTTGCAGCGTGTTCGGTCGGGATGACTACGGAGGCAACGTTTGCCGGGAGGACGGGCGCGGAGTTCATGACCGCGGAGTCTCGTCCACTCAGGCCCGATGGAGCAGTGGTGAGGGTCGCGTCACGGCCGCGACCGGGATTCGGGCTCGTTATCATGCACGTTTCTGCACAGCACGGCATCGATGCCTGCATCCCCGCCATATTGCAGGCCGGCTTTGCCACACAGCACACGCCCGCGGCCGGAAGAGCCGCGATGAACAGCACCATGGCGATCGCAGTCGCGACGCGCTTCATGATCGATGTGGCGAACGGTTGCATGGTTTTCTCGAATTTCTACCGCAGTTTCCGTATGTCGATGACCATCCGGCAGTGAGCGCGGACACTCTGCAGATGTGACATCACTCACATCCTCGCCTCGGTGTCTGCGTTCGGAGGTTCGCATTTCATTGCTGCAAGTCTCACGCCGCAGACCAAACAATCGGCTGCAAATGCAAGTTTGATGATCGCGTGCCGGGAGAGTGGAGACGTTCGTGCACGCTGAGCGTTAGAACCTGGAATCTTCCACGGTGCTCGACAGGCTGAAATAGCGCACTATTGTTTAAGGCGACCCCATGAATAATCAGAACTACCTCCCTCTCGCTGCGACGGCGCTAGACCCTGTCTGCGGCATGACGATCGATCCGGCGCGAGCCGCCGGTTTTTCGGAGCTTGGCGGCGAAACGAGCTACTTCTGTTCGTTGTCCTGCAAGACCAAGTTCGACGCAAACCCTGGCGCGTACACCGCTAAAGCACAGCAGCTCGTTGCCGTCGCTACTCCGCCTGCCCGGCAGACGTACGTTTGCCCGATGGACCCCGGTGTTAGGCAGGATCATCCCGGCGCATGCCCGAAGTGCGGCATGGCGCTGGAGCCGGAAGCGGTCAGCCCGCCCGCGACGACCATCGAGTGGACCTGCCCGATGCATCCAGAGATCGTGCGCGACGCGCCGGGCGCTTGCCCCATCTGCGGCATGGCGCTGGAACCGCGCACGATTCAGCTCGAGGACGACAACCCCGAGTTGCACGACATGACGCTGCGCTTCTGGATCAGCACAGCGCTCACTGTGCCCCTCGTTGCCTTCGTCATGCTGCGACATCTGCCGGGTGTCGACCTGATTCCGCATGCACTCATGCCGTGGGTGTCGTGGATCGAACTGGCGCTATCTGCGCCGGTGGTGCTGTGGGGCGGATGGCCGTTCTTCGTCCGCGCCTGGAACTCGCTGGTGTTCCTGCACCTCAACATGTTCACCCTCATCGGCCTGGGCGTTTCGGTGGCCTTTCTTTACAGCCTCATCGCGACGCTGGCCCCGCAGCTTTTTCCGGCGTCGTTCCGGGATCATGCAGGAAACGTCGGTGTCTACTACGAGGCCGCCGCTGCGATCGTGACCCTCGTGCTCCTGGGTCAGGTGATGGAGCTGCGCGCCCGCAGCCGCACCGGTGCTGCGATCCGCATGCTGCTTGGTCTTGCGCCCAAGACCGCACGCCGCGTCGCGGCCGACGGAAGCGAGCAGGATGTTGCACTCGATCAGGTCCGTGTGAGCGATTTGTTGCGCATAAGGCCCGGCGAGAAAGTGCCGGTCGACGGCGTAGTCGTCGACGGTGCGAGCAATGTTGATGAGTCGATGGTGACTGGCGAGCCTCTGCCCGTCGAGAAACACGCCGGTGACCGCGTGATCGGAGCGACGGTGAATGCCACTGGCTCGCTCGTCATGCGCGCCGAGCGCGTCGGCTCCGACACGCTGCTCGCGCAGATCGTGAACATGGTGGCGCAGGCGCAGCGAAGCCGCGCGCCGATCCAGAAGCTCGTCGATCAGGTGGCCGCGTGGTTTGTCCCGGCCGTCATCGCCATCGCGCTCGTGACATTCGCGGTGTGGGCGTTCGTCGGACCACAACCGCGGCTCGTTTACGCGATCGTGAATGCCGTCGCAGTCCTCATCATCGCCTGCCCGTGCGCGCTCGGCCTGGCCACACCGATGTCCATCATGGTTGCTGCAGGCAAGGGCGCGACGGCCGGGGTGCTCTTCCGCAATGCGGAAGCGATCGAAGTGCTGCGTAAGGTCGACACGCTCGTCATCGACAAGACCGGCACGCTGACGCTCGGGAAGCCACAGTTGGCCTCCGTCGTCGCCGCGGCGGGAATCGAGGAGAACGAGCTATTGCGCCTTGCAGCAAGCGTCGAGCGTGCGAGCGAGCATCCGCTCGCCGCAGCGATCATCAGCGGAGCCGAGGGGCGCAGCGCGACCGTGCGCGCGGCCTCCGAGTTCGCGTCCATCACAGGCAAGGGTGTTCGCGGCGTTGTCGACGGGAAGCATGTGGCGCTCGGCAATCGAGCGCTCTTGACGGAGCTCGGCATCGACGCGGGGGAGCTAGTCGAACGAGCGGAGTCGCTTCGCACGGACGGACAGACGGTGATGTTCGTCGTCATCGATGGCAAACCGGCCGGTCTGATCGGCGTCGCCGATCCGGTGAAGGAGACGACGAACGACGCCATCCGGGAGCTGCATGGTGAAGGGCTACGCATCGTCATGTTGACCGGCGACAGCCAGACGACGGCAAAGGCCGTGGCAGCGAAGCTCGGCATCGATGAAGTGATCGCCGAGGTATTGCCCGACCAGAAAGCGGAGGCCGTGAAGCGGCTGCAGCGGGAAGGGCACATCGTTGCGATGGCGGGCGACGGCATCAACGACGCTCCGGCGCTGGCGCAGGCCGAAGTCGGGATCGCGATGGGAACCGGAACAGATGTCGCCATAGAGAGTGCTGGCGTGACGCTCGTGAAGGGCGATCTGCGCGGCATCGTCCGCGCACGGCGCCTCAGTAACGCGACCATGTCGAACATTCGGCAGAATCTCTTCTTCGCTTTCGTCTACAACGCTGTCGGAGTGCCGGTCGCGGCGGGCGTGCTTTACCCCTTCTTCGGAATTCTTCTCAGCCCGATGATCGCCGCGGCCGCCATGAGTTTCAGTTCTGTGTCGGTGATCGCAAACGCGCTACGTCTGCGACGTGCGAAGATCTGAGGGAAGGGACACAGTCGCCTTCGGGTTACAGACCACGACTTGCACACTGGTAACGATCTACGATGAAACGCACAGCCATCGCCGCCGCCTGGATCATCGGAGCGACCGTCCCGCTCCTTGGCGCTGTGGTTTTCGTGTTCGGCTGCTGCGTCCTTCCGTTTCATGGCTACATCCACAAAGCGATGCCGCTGTGCAGTCTCGCGGTTGACTTCCTTCGCGGCGAACATCACGACCACCACGACGGTGCACAGCAATCGGTTCCCGCGAGTCAAAAACAGGAGCCGGTGAAACGAATCGCGGCCGGGCTCCCGCGCTCGTTTCGCCTTTCGGCGACGTCCTATGTGTGCCTCGCCGCAGCGCCGGTCTGCACCACCGCATACCGCAGCTTCATCTCGCTCGGCGCGCTCCGCTGCGACCAGGACGTTGGACTTCATCTGCTGGCCGGCATACTCCTGATTTGATCCTGCCTTCGCGCGGGCCGCATACGCCCGGGGATCCGTTCCCTGCCGCTGCCATCGGTCTCGCGCGCCCTCCGCTCACTCCTTTCCAAATGAAGTGATCGCCTCGGCATGCGCACGCGCAAGGCTCGGGACGTTCCGCGAGACGGAGACCTGCAAATGCAGTATCAAGTTCGAACCCTTGCGTGCCGCACCGTGTTGCTCATGACAATGCCGATGACGCTGTTCGCCTGCGGCGGCAGGCAGACGATGGCGTCCAGAAGCGCGGCCGCCTACGACGAGGCAACGAAGAAAGGCATACCAGCCGCCTCCGGAGAACATGGCGGACATATCGCCGAAGCCGCGACGCAGGCGCAAGACGGAACCTCAGCCAGCGCGGCGGACCAGACAGCAATGTCCGGCATGGACCACACGACGAAGACAGGCATGGATCACGACGCGATGAAGCGGATGGACCACCCGCAGACACGCACTCAGGATCACGGGCAGATGAGCGCGATGGAGCACTCGAAGATGCAGTCGGGCAAATCCGCCGCTCCCAGGCACGACATGGCGGAGATGGACCAAGGCTCAATGAGCGGCATGCAGCACGGACAATCCGCTGCCGCCAGTCACAGCATGGCGGGGATGGATCACGCGTCGATGCCAGCAGTGGCGCCAGCCTCGATGGAAGGCATGCAACACGGCTCAGCGACGCCACCGGCCGTGGTTGCCATGCCACCAACATCCAATGCATCGATCGCGCAGATCCAGCCTGCGGCCACGCTACGCGCCGACGAGTTCGACGCCCCATCGCCTGACGCCATCGCCGAAGCGGCAAAGGGAGCCGCCGGTATGAGCCATTCGACCGACGGCGCCAACCCCGCGCAACCGGATCGGCATGCCCCACAACCACCGCCTCCGCCGGAGCATCACCACCACGGGAAGGGGGAGGCCTCATGAAGCGGCATTCAATCCTGCTGCTGGTGCTGTTTCTTGTGCCGGCATGTGCATCCGTCCCCCGCGACGCAGGCGTGGGAGACATCCGGCAGGCCGTTACCGATCGGACGAAGCAGACGATCGAGTGGGCAGCGGAACCATCGACGACGGACGATCCACGTATCCGCACGCTGTTGCAGGACGAGCTGACGGCAGACAACGCCGTTGCCGTCGCGATGGCAAACAGTCCGCGGCTGCAGGCGACGCTCGCGGAGCTCGGCATCGCGCGGGCAGATCTGTGGCAGGCAAGCGTCGTCCGCAATCCGCTCTTCGAAGCGGAGCTCCGCTTCCCGCGCGACCCGATCCGGCCGTTCGAGCTGCGGCTGGCCGAGACGCTCGTCGATCTGATTCAGCTCCCGCGGCGCCGCACCCTGGGCCGTGCGGCATTTGAAGCCGCGAAACTCCGCATCACAGCGGAAGTCGTCCGCTTCGCCGCGGATGTTCGCGCGCACCACACGGATCTCCTCGCCGCATCGCAGCGCGTCGCGCTGAGCCGCCTGAACCTGGAGGCGGAGAAGACGGCGGCCGAGCTGGCGCAGCGGCAGCACGACGCGCAAAACATCACCGATCTCGATCTCGAGAACGAGCAGGCGCGGTACGAGGAGGCCAAGCTCGACGCCGCGCGTGAAGAACAGCGCCTCCTCCTCTCACGCGAAGCGCTGACGCGGGCGATGGGGCTGCGCGACGCGTCGATCGAGTGGCACCTGCCGCAAGCCTTCCCGCCGCTTCCGCCTTCGGAGACGGAGCAGGAGCAACTCGAGCAGCTCGCCACCGCAGGGCGGCTCGACATCGCCATCGCACGGCACGAGGTGGAGCTCGCGCGTGCCCGAGTGCCGCTCGCACGCCTCGCTGCGCTTGGCGACATCACCATCGACGGGCACTACCAGCGCGATGCCAGCGACGCCAATACCGCCGGCCCCGGCATCGAGATACCGATCCCCATCTTCAACACCGGCGCTCCGGCGCGTTCCCGTGCGGAGGCGGAGTATCTGCGTGCCCGCCATAGTCTCAACGCGTTGTTGGCCGAGTCGGCATCCAACCTTCGGGCAGCTCGGGCGACCGTGGCCGAAGCACGTGCACGCGTCGAGTATTACCGCGATGTGATCGTGCCGAGGCGGCAACGCATCGTCGAGCTGACGAAGCTCGAGCACAACGCCATGATCACCGGCGCCTTTCAACTTCTGCAGGCCAGGAAAAACGAGACGCAGGCGCGCCGCGACTTCACCGACGCGCAACGCGACTATTGGAGCGCCCGCAACGAGCTTGACCGTGCCGTGAACGGAGTGGTCACGGACATGTCGCATCCGCCTGCGGCGGACCCGCTTCCCGGCAATCGCAGCACCACCTCGCCTGAAGGAGGCCACTGATGTTTTCCCGCCGCAAACTGCTCGTTTCATCTGCCGGCGGCGCGCTCGGCAGCCTGTTTCCCGGCGGCCGCGCCGCCGCACAACCGCCGGCCGCCGGCGCGGCGCATTCGCAACTTGCGCCGGCGCGGCGCACGAACAGCCGCACCCCGGTCATCACCCCGAACGGCGCCTCCCTTCCCTACCGGATGGAGAACGGCGTGAAGGTGTTTCACCTCACCGCCGAGCCAATGAAGCGTGAATTCGTCGACGGCTTCACCGTCAACTGCTGGGGCTACAACGGCATGACTCCCGGTCCGACCATCGAAGCGTTCGAAGGAGACCGCGTTCGTATCTACGTCACGAACAGACTCCCCGAGGGGACGTCCATTCACTGGCACGGGTTCATCCTGCCGAACGGTATGGACGGCGTGACCGGCCTCACCCAACCCAAAATCGCACCGGGCGAGACCTTTGCGTACGAGTTCACGCTGAAGCAGACCGGGACGCTCATGTATCACCCGCACTTCGACGAGATGACGCAGATCGCGATGGGGATGCACGGTTTCTTCATCATCCATCCGCGCGACGCCGCTGTCTGCCGCGCCGATCGGGACTTCGCGATTTTCCTCAACGAGTGGGCCATCAAGCCGGGCACCGCCACCCCCGATCCGACCGTCATGCTCGACTTCAACGTCTTCACGTTCAACAGCCGCGTCTTTCCCGGCACCGATCCGATGCTCGTCCGCATCGGCGATCGCGTCCGCATCCGCGTCGCGAACCTGACGATGGACTCACACCCGATGCATATCCACGGGCACCGTTTCTTCGTCACCGGCACCGATGCCGGTCCGATCCAGCAATCGGCCTGGATTCCGGAGAATACGGTGAACGTGCCGGCCGGCACGACGCGCGACATCGAGTTCGTGGCCGACAACCCGGGCGACTGGGCATTCCACTGCCACAAGTCGCACCACGCGATGAATCAGATGAGTCATGGCCTGCCGAATCTGATCGGCGTCGATGCGGCGAGCACCGAGCAGCGGCTGAACGCGCTCGTTCCAGGAACGATGGTCATGGGAACGGCCGGCATGGGCGACATGACGGAGATGCAGGGCACGGTGCCGGTTCCCCGGAACAGCATCCCGATGCGCGGAGGCGACGGTCCCTTTGGCCCGATCGACATGGGCGGCATGTTCACCGTGGTGAAGATCCGCGAGCAACTCGACTACGGCCAGGATCCGGGCTGGTATCAGCAACCGCGCGGAACGGCCGCGTGGCGCGTGGATACGATGCCGGCACACTCGCCGCCACATGAGGGGCACGGGGAATGACGCGCCTGAAAAAGATCCTCCTCGCACTCATTGCCATCGTGGCGCTCGTTCTCGCGATCGCCTGCGTGATGACGGTGCGATATGGCTTCAGCACGCACGACGAACCGGCGCGGGTCGAAGCGGCGGTGGCGCGCGCGGTACGGCATTGGGCCGTCCCGTCCGATCTCCGCGACAGGAAGAACCCGATCCCGCTCACAGCGGACGTTCTCGGTGAAGCAAGGTCGCACTTCGCCGACCACTGCACCACCTGCCACGGCAACGACGGCAAAGGGACGGGTGGGATGGGGGCTCACATGTATCCCAGGACGCCCGACATGTCGCTCCCGGCAACGCAGTCACTCTCCGACGGCGAGCTGTTCTCGATCATCGAAAACGGCGTCCGGCTCACAGGCATGCCCGGCTTCGGCAACGGCACCGCGGAGTCGGCGAAAGGGAGCTGGACGCTCGTTCACTTCATCCGCCACCTGCCGAAGATCACTGCCGAGGAGGTTGCCGGGATGGAAAAGCTCAACCCGAAGTCACCTGAAGAATGGCAGCAGATGCAGCAGGAAGACACATTTCTCGCCGGCGGTGAAACGCCGCCGGTCCCTACTCACGAATCACAACATCACCATTGAAAAGGACGACTCTCATGAAGAAACTGTTCGCAATATCCCTCTTTCTCCTCTTCGCAGTTAACTCAGCGTTCGCGCATGCCGGTCACATTCACACCTATTTGGGGAGGGTGACGATGCTTCACGGCAACAGCGCGTTCATGATGAAGACCACCAACGGCAAAGAGTTGACGATCGACACGACGCCAAAGACGAGCTGGCTTCACGCAGACGGCCACACCGCGAAGAAGAGCGAGCTCACCGTCGGAACGCGGGTCGCCGTGACGATGAACATCGACGGCAAGACCGCCGCGCGCGTGAAAATGAGCGCGCCTGCGAAGGGGAAGTAGCCGATAGGGATGAGTGGATCGGCCTTGGGTTGGATTGTGTAGGGCCGCCGCCCTCGGCGGCCAACTTCACGCAACGCAGCAACGAGGCCGCCGAGGGCGGCGCTCGAGTTTGGACGTTTCTCGGCACCCCAACGGGGACCCCAACGGGGTGCGTGAGGGTAGCGCGCCTGCGAAGGGGAAGTAGCCGATAGGGATGAGCGGATCGGCCTTGGGTTGGATTGTGTAGGGCCGCCGCCCTCGGCGGCCAACTTCACGCAACGCAGCAACGAGGCCGCCGAGGGCGGCGCTCGAGTTTGGACGTTTCTCGGCACCCCAACGGGGTGCGT